>CAVGOA010000102.1:0-2063 GCA_963630635.1 Paludibacteraceae bacterium | reverse complement strand
ACGGTTACCGTGACCAAGGACGACTCGGGCAACTGGTCGTACGACCCCTCAAACGACGCGGCCTTCTACAACGCCCTGTACGGCGGGTCCAACGTTGTAGGTGGGTTGGCTAACGCTCTTCAATAAGCAATACCTTCTCTGTCCTCGATACCCCGCGCTGAGTGATTTTCGCTTTTGTTTATGGCGCAGTTCCGCATGAGCCGGAGGTGACTTAATGTCACCTCCGCGCGAATCAGGACTGTTTGAGCACAGAAACAAAAGCGGAAAGCGCTCAGCGCCGGAGCACGTTACCCTCTTAAGCGCGGACGTAGGTCACAAAGTCAAAGTCGATACCGGCCTTGGTGGTGCCTCCACAGGTTTTCTCCGCGACTTTCCACGTGGGGTCTGCATCCAGGTTGGGGAAGAACGTGTCGGCCTCCCGCACGCAGTGGTTCTTGGTGACGACGGCCTTGGAGCAGCGGGGGAGAAGGGCCTGGTAGACCTGGCCGCCGCCGATAACCCAGACTTCATCGTCGTCGGCCGCAAGGGCCAGTGCCTCATCGAGGCTTGTGCACATCTCGACACCGTCGGGCGCATAGCCTGCCTTGCGAGAAACGACGATGTTCCTGCGGTCTACCAGCGGCTTTGCGTCGGGGAAGCTCTCGAGGGTTTTTCTGCCCATAAGTACCGTGTGGCCCTTGGTGTGGGCCACGAAGGAGCGCATGTCCTCGCGGTTGCGTACCAGCATGTCGCCCGCGCGACCGATCCCCCAGTCGTCGCAGACGGCGACGATGGCAAAGAGGTTGGGCAAAACAGCGGCGGTCTGGTTCTTCTCGGCCATGGATTCTCCTTGGGTGCGGCGGCTTGCTAAACGGCGATGGGTATGTTGGTCACCTGCGGGCCGTGCTCGTAGTTCTCGACGAGAAGATCGGCTGTGGTGAAGTCGTAGAAGTCATGGACGTCGGGGTTCAGGCTCACCTTGGGTGCGGCAAAGCGCGGGCGCGAGATGAGCTCGCGGATGACGTCGACGTGGCGGTCGTAGATATGGGCGTCGGCGATCATGTGGACCAGCTCGCCGGCGTTCATGTCCACGGACTGCGCGACCATCATGAGCAGAATCGCGTACTGGCAGACGTTCCAGTTGTTGGCGGCCAAAACGTCCTGGCTGCGCTGGTTGAGAAGCATGTTGAGGGTGGGACGGTCCTCGCCGGGTTCTTGGGTCACGTTGTACGTCACCGAGTAGGCGCAGGGGTAGAGGTTCATCTCGCTGAGGTCTGCAAAGACGTAGGTGTTGGTCATGATGCGGCGCGAGTACGGCGTCTCTTTAAGGTCGTAAAGTACCTTGTCCATCTGGTCGAAGTCACCCTGGGGGTAGTGACTCTTGACGCCGATCTGGTAGCCGTAGGCCTTGCCGATGGATCCCGTTTTGTCGGCCCACTCATCCCAGATGTGGCTCTTGAGGTCGGCGATGTTGTTGGACTTCTTTTGGTAGATCCACAAGACTTCGTCCATGGCAGACTTTAAGGCCGTGCGGCGCAGCGTGAGGGCCGGGAACTCGTCCTTCAAGTTGTAGCGGTTGCAGATGCCAAAGCGCTTTATGGTGTAGGCGGGCGTGCCGTCTTCCCAGCGCGGACGGACCTTCTGGCCCTCGGTGGTGGTGCCGTTGTCGATGATGTCTTGGCACATGGAGCAGAAGATGTCGTCTGCTTTGCTCATGGCTTCTCCTTTTAGCGAGATGTTGCGGTGGCGAGAAGTTCGCGCGGGTTCCTAAAGATGCTCTTCCTCGAAGAACTGGTCCCAAAACAGGCCCAGGCGCAAGGCGGCGTCGTGGTCGGCGGGCAGCCACTCAACGCTCAGCAAGTCGTTTTTCGAGAGCCAGCGAAGCTCTGCGTGCTCGCGGGCGACGGGCGCAGCACCCGGGGCCAGGGTGCACACAAAGAGGTCCATCGACAGGTGGAACTCGCAGGTGTCGCACTCGATGGTGTCGAAGGGCAGAATCATCTGCAGCCCGCAGCCTAGCTCTTCGTCGATCTCGCGGCGCAGGGCGTCCTCGGGTGTCTCGCCGTCCTCGACCTTGCCGCCGG
>CAVGOA010000101.1:0-2163 GCA_963630635.1 Paludibacteraceae bacterium | reverse complement strand
AGCGTGATCGCGCTGGTGTTGGCGCTTGTGGCCGCTCTGGGAGGGCGCGCGGCCGACGCCGTAGTCTCGTGGCTAACGGACCTGATGATGGGCATCCCGCACATCGTGCTGCTCATCTTGGTGAGCTACGCCCTGGGCCGCGGCTTTTGGGGCGTGACCATCGCCGTGGCCACGACCCACTGGGGCAGTCTCGCGCGCGTTCTGAGAGCCGAGATTCTGCAGGTCAAGGACGCGCCGTACATCAAGCTTACCCGCGCGGCTGGGGTAAGCCGGGCTACTGTGGCACTGCGCCACATCCTGCCCGCCGTGTTGCCGCAGCTCATCGTGGGCGCGGTTCTCGCCTTCCCCCACGCGATCCTGCACGAGGCCTCGATCACCTTCCTGGGCTTTGGCCTTTCGGCCGACGAACCCGCGATCGGCGTGATCTTGTCCGAGGCCATGCAGTACCTCTCGACGGGGGAGTGGTGGCTGGCGGTTTTGCCGGGGGCCGCACTGGTGCTCGTTGTTGCGGCGTTTGACCGCATGGGCGCGCTGCTGCGCGGGCTTCTGAGTGCCAAATCGGTGCAGGACTAGGGGGTGTTGGGCATGTCGATGGAGAGAAGTGCGGGCAGGGTCGCGGGCCAGGTCGCGGCAGACCATGCCGACCACGAGCTGCATCACCACCACACCCACGCGGTCGGCTCGCACCACGAGGGCGGCCATCACCTGTTGCAGGTTGAGGGCTTGACCGTCTCGTTTACCATGTACGACCCGGCGGCGCCGTTCTTTCGCGCCGGGCGCGTGCGCAGCGAGGTGGTGCACGACCTGTCACTGAGCGTCCACGTGGGCGAGGTGCTGGCCGTGGTGGGGGCCTCGGGTTCTGGCAAGACGGTCCTGGCCGATTGCCTGATGGGTTTATGGCCCAATAACGCGCAGGTAAAAGGGCGAATTTGGTTTGACGGCGTTGAGAAGGACGCTGCGGGCCTGGCGGCGCTGCGTGGGCACGGCGTGAGCATGGTGCCGCAAGGGGTGGGTAACCTCGACCCGCTTATGCGCGTGGGCGATCAGGTTCTGGGGACGCCGCGTAGGCCCGAACGTCAGGCTAGGATGCATCAACTATTTAATGATTACGGCCTGGGTCCGGACGTCGAGCGCATGTACCCGCACCAGCTGAGCGGCGGCATGGCTCGGCGCGTCCTTCTCATGTGCGCCTTGATGGACGACCCGCGGCTGATCATCGCCGACGAGCCAACGCCGGGTTTGGACCTTGACCTGGCCGTTCATGCCCTGGACGACCTGCGCGCTTTTGCAAACGCGGGCGGCGGCGTGCTATTGATCACCCACGACATCGAGCTGGCCTTGCGCGTGGCCGACCGCGTGGCCATTTTCCACGACGGCACCGTGGTCGAAGAGACGGGCGTGGCCAGCTTCGAATCCCCTGACCTGCTGCGCCACCCCTTTACCAAGGCGCTGTGGCATGCCTTGCCCGGTCACGACTTTGCGGCAACGGGCGCGGACGCGGCGGTTCCGGCTGCGGCGGTCCCGACGACAACGGAGGCTGCGAGATGACCCTGCAAGCCCGCGACCTGCGGTTTTCCTATTCCGGCGGCCCGGAACTTTACGGTGGTCTTGACCTTGCCGTTGCTCCCGGCGAGCGCGTGGCCCTAACGGCCCCTTCCGGCGCCGGCAAGACGACCCTGTGCCGCCTGCTGGCCGGCTTCCTCGAGCCGTGCGGCGGAGAAGTGCTGGTAGACGGTCAGCCGTTGGTGCCCGTTGATCGCCTTCGCGGCGGCAAGCCGAGCCCCGTCCAGCTTCTCTGGCAGCACCCCGAGCAGGCCTTCGACCCGCGCCTTCGTGTTGGTCGCAGCTTGGCCGGTGCCGCCGACGACCTTCTCGCCGCATTTGGCGTCCACGCCGAGTGGCTGTCCCGCCGCCCCCACGAGCTTTCCGGCGGCGAGCTCATGCGCCTTGCGATGGTGCGTGCCCTGGCGTGTCGCCCGCGCTACCTCATTGCCGACGAATCCACCGCCATGCTCGACGCCGTGACCCAGGCCGATTTGTGGCATACCCTCATTGACCTGCAAGAACGCGACGGCTGGGGCCTTGTGGTCGTGAGTCACTCCCCATCCCTCCTCGCCCGCGTTTCCACCCGCCAGGTCCTTCTCAGCGCTTAGCTCACGCGCC
>CAVGOA010000100.1:0-2436 GCA_963630635.1 Paludibacteraceae bacterium | reverse complement strand
TGTCGGTGTAGAGGGGCACGAGGTTGACGTCGTTCTGCGGCATGGTGAAGGCCAGGGCGTTGCTGTAGGCGCCCTTCACGCCGAAGTAGTCGCTCAGCGGGTAGAGGCCCGTGGCGGCCTGGGTGTCCCAGCGCCAGAAGACCTTGCCGCCGCCCTTGGTCGCGGGAACCGTCAGCGCCACCGCCGAGCCGCTGCGGTACCTGCCGTAGGCCTTGCCGTCGATGCTCACCGCGAACTCCACGGCGGTGTGGCGCTGCCACGCGTCGCCGCCCTCGTCGCTGCCGTAGCTCACGTAGTAGCCGGACATGTCGTAGAACAGGCAGTCCTTGGACGCGGGTTTGAAGTTCTTGGCGATACGGCGGTCGTCGGTGATGCCGGTGCGCACGCCCACGGTGGACCCCTTGGCCAGGCTGCCGGTGATGTAGGCCTTGCCGCCGCCCCCGCTCAAGGTGCTCAGGAACACGTCGTCAGCGTTGCCCGACCCCTCGCCGCGGGTGTTGCCCTTCACCACGCACGTACCCGTCATCTTGACGTCGTAGTGGTAGCTCACGAAGACGCCGCCGCCCTCGTAGCCGCCGCCGCACCAGTTGTCTCTGATCTCGCAGCCCTCGATGCTGTTGTTGTCGTTGTACACGAACACGCCGCCGCCGTCCAAGCGCGCGGAGTTGCCGATGATCTTGCAGTTGACCAGGCGCGTGCCCCGCTGGTCGAGCTCCACGCCGCCGCCGTCGTAGCCGGCGTAGTTGCCCTTGATGGTCACACCCTCTATCAGGCCGCTGTTGGTGCCTTTCGTCGAATTTACGTGGATGCCGCCACCGGACTTGTTCGTGTTGTACGCCGCAGCGCTCTCGCGCAGGGAGGCGTTGCCCTCTATCGTGCCGGTGCCGTCCTCGGACTTGATTGTGAAGGCCCCCGACCCACAGAGGATACCGCCGCCGCCGTCCCCGGCTGCGTTGCGGCTGATGGTGGATCCCCTCTCCATGTTGAGGGTCGACTCGGACGAAACGAACACGCCGCCGGCGCCGTTATTGGCGTAGTTGTCGTCGATGTGGGAGTTGGTCATGTTCAGCGTGACTCTGTAAGACGCGAAGAAAACTCCCCCGCCAAAACTGCTGTCCGTGCTGTGGCCAGCCATGTTGTGACAGACGGTCGCGTTCGTGAGGTCGACAGTGGAAGACCCGTTTATGCGGATGCCGTTCCAGGGACAACCAGCAACAGCGATGTTCTCGATCTCCAGCTTGCATTCATCCGCCACCGAAATACCTTGGCCAGATTTGGCCGCAGTGTTGGTGACCAGGCCGCCCGCGTTCACCGTAAGGTCCTGCCACCCCCACGTCTGGTCGGTAAGGTCGCCGTCGGTCTTGGCGTAGCCGCGGTACGAGAAATCGGCGTACGACGCGCTCGACGTCAGCTTGAGATTCGAGTTTTCCATCATGCAGATTGCGATAACGCCCGAACCGGTGATTCTGTGGCCGTTCAGGTCGATGGTGCACGTCTTGCCCGAAGGGATGTCGAGGCTCTCTTTGCCCATATCCCAGTCGGTGTCCATGACAATGGTTGCGCCGGTATAGCTGGCGTTCATTGCGTCGGCAATGCTGGTGTAGTTGGCGCGTTGGTCGCCTTCGCCCGAGTGGGCGACGACGGCGGCCTCGTCGGCCACGGCACCAACCGGCAGCGCAAACGCGCAGGCCAGCGCTGTCATAGCCACCGCACAAGCAATGGCGAGAAGCCCTGTTCGTCTCAGTAGAAACGCACGCTTTTCCATAACGCCCTCCCTTTACTTGTAGCTCTCGGCCAGCTTCTTCCAGGCGGGCATCGAGTTGACAATGGTCTCGTAGCTCACGCAGTAGCCCACGCGCACCCAACCGGTGCAGCCAAAGCTGTCGGAGGGCACGGGGAGAAGCTCGAGGGCCTTCGCGCGCTCGAAGAACGCGTTGGCATCGGGCTCCAAGGCCTTAACCCACAGGTAGAAGGCGCCCTGGGGCTCGATGTACTCGTAACCCAGCGCCGAGAGACCCTGCGTCAAGGCCTCGCGGTTCTTGGCGTAGGCGTCCACGTTGCAGGGCTCGTCAACGCAGTCGATCACGACGCGCTGGAAGAGAGCCGGGGCGCAAACAAAGCCCAGCTTACGGCCTGCGCCGGCCACCGCAGAAAGCAGATCGTCGTGATCGGGGTTGGTCGGCGGCACCAAGATCCAACCCACGCGCTCGCCGGGAAGCGAGAGGCTCTTGGAGTAGGAGTAGCACACGATAGTGCGGTCATAGATGGCCGGGACCCAAGGCACCTCGGCGCCGTAAGTGACCTCGCGGTACGGCTCGTCCGAGATAAGGAAGATCTGCGTGCCCAGCTGATCTTGGGCCTGGTGCAGCGCGGCGGCCAGGGCCTCCAGGTTCTCGCGCGAGTAGACCGAGCCCACGGGGTTGTTGGGCGAGTTCA
>CAVGOA010000099.1:0-2471 GCA_963630635.1 Paludibacteraceae bacterium | reverse complement strand
GCCTCGCTTTGCGCGACGATTCTTTTGCCGCCGCACAGGTAGACGCCCTCTTCATAGAGCTTGACCATGCAAACCCCTCTCCGTAACGGCCCCTTTTGGGGCACAAAAATGCTTGTATGGAAGCAACAAATCTATTATCCACATAAGGGTTGCTAAGAGATTTCCAAACCCGTCACGCGGGCGATGTGCGCTACGATTCATGCGAAAAACACCGCACAAGGAGAGACCATGGACACCCAGACCTGGCTGGACACCCACGCCATTCCCGGCGCGCTAACTAAGGCCGACATCTACCGCCTGCTGGACGAGCGCGGCATCGAATACCAGGCCGTCGAGCACCCGCCGGTCTTCACCGTCGAGGAGGCCGAGCGGCTGGCAAAACTGCCCTTCTCGGCGCATGAGGCCAAGAACCTCTTTCTGCGCGACCCCAAGCACCGCAACTATTACCTGGTCACGGTGCCCGACCACAAGCAGGTGGACCTCAAGGTGCTGCAGGAGCGCCTGGGCTCCAAGCGCCTGTCGTTTGCCTCGGCGGATGACTTGGCCGAGAAGATCGGCATCTACCCCGGCTCGGTCACGCCCTTCGCGGCGTTGAACGACAAGACCTGCACGGTAAATGTTGCCCTGGACGCCGACTTCGAGCGCTGGGGCTGGATCGGCTGCCACCCCTGCAGCAACACCGCCTCGGTCCACGTGCCAACGGCCGACCTCGAGGCCCTGCTGCGCGAGCACGGCAGCCCCTTTTCCTACATCGAGTTGTAAGATAGTCCCAATAAAACCCAGGTACAGGCACACACAGAAGGCGAGAAGACCATGGCAACCAAGAGAATCGCGATCGTCACCGGGGCCACGTCGGGCGTGGGCCGCGAGTTCGTGCGGCAGCTGGACGCCGAGTTCTGCGGCGCGATCGACGAGATGTGGCTGGTGGCCAGAAGCGAGGAGGGCCTGGTTGCCGTGGACGAGGAGACCTCTCACGTCTGCCGTCTGTTTCCGCTGGACCTCACGCGCAAGAGCAGCTGGGCCGCGATCGAGGCCGAGCTTGCTGCCCAGAAGGACGTGCAGGTCATGTGGCTTGTGAACTCTGCCGGCTATGGGCGCTTTGGACGCATGTGGGACATCTCGGCCGCCGACAACGTAGGCATGGTGCGCCTGAACTGCGTGGCGTTGACGGCCATGTGCTCGGCGGCGCTGCCGTACATGGACCGCGGGTCGTGCATCGTGAACCTGGCGTCGGTCGCGGGCCTCATGCCTCAGCCCGAGCTTTCTGTCTACTGCGCCACCAAGCGCTTTGTGCTGGACGTCACGCGCACGCTTAACTACGAGCTCAAGGGCACGGGAATCACCGCCTGCGCCGTGTGCCCCAAGTTCATGGACACGCGCTTCTTGGACAAAGCGGGCGACGCCCAGGCGGTTCACCGCATGACCAGCATCGGCTTTGAGGACGTCGAGCATGTGGTGAGAAGCGCGATTAGGGCCACACAAGCTGGCCGCTCAATGTGCATCCCGGCGCGCGACATGCGCGTTGCCTACGCAGCCACCAAGGTTTTGCCGTCCAACCTGGTCTTCAAGGCGCAGGACGCGTGGTTTACGCTGGTCGCCGGGCCTTCGACGGCTAGCCGCCCGCAGCGCCAGTCTCAGCAGTAGAACGTTCTACTTGCCGATCTTTACCAACGAGCGGTTGCGATAGGTAAGGTCATCTCGCCGCACAAAACCCATGCGCTCCCAAAAGGCGTTGCAGGACTCGTTGGCTGTCGAAGCCACAAGGGCCACGGTAAAGATGGACTTGCGCTCCATCGCGGCGAGCATGGCGTTTAGCAGGGCCTCGCCAATGCCCCTACGACGATGCTGCGGCAAAACGCCCAGATGGTAAACGTAGCCGCGCCGACCGTCCTCGGCTGCCATGATCGCGCCTACAAGCTGGCCCTCATCATCGACGGCGGCAAAGCAGGTGTCGGGGTTTCTCTCCAACAGGCGAGCCGTTGCCTCGCGCGAGTCCTCGGTGTCCGAAAGGGCCGAGCCGCGGCAAACGAGCCACAGGTCAACCAGGGTGTCGTAGTCTTCGCAGGTGATGGGTCGGATTAACATGGCCGCTCCTTCCACGAGGTTTAACCCATGGTACCCATCTGCGGCGAGAATTTCACCTCTCAGCTGCGGTTTATTTGTCTGGCGGCGAGAATTGGCTGCCGGGCGCGGGCACGTCGCGCCCTCATTCGTCCGGCTGCCACTCCAAAAGGTCGCCCGGCTGGCAATCCAGGGCACGACAAATCGCCTCCATCGTCGAGAAGCGCATGGCGCTCACCTTGCCGCACTTCAGGCGGCTAAGGTTGACCTCAGAGATACCAATCTGGTCGGCCAGATCCTTCGAACGCACCTTGCGGTCGGCCATCACGCGGTCCAGTCTCACTACGATCATGCGCCTACACCAGGCCGTCGTCTTGCGCCTGCAGGATGCAGCCGTAGTCAAAGATGCG
>CAVGOA010000098.1:0-2589 GCA_963630635.1 Paludibacteraceae bacterium | reverse complement strand
GCCGGTTGGGGTGGTGCCAGAAACCATGCGCGACTTTTCGTGGTTTAAAACGGGATTCATCGAGTAGCAGCACATTGCTCAACTGGGAAAACGCTGATGAAAACGGCTTGGCTACTCACCGGGATCGGATTTAAACCACGAAAAGTCGCGCATAGTGCGCTGTAAGGCCCCTCTAGCCCGCAAACTGCATGCGGTAGTAGCGGGCGTAGGTGCCGTTGCGGGCCAGAAGCTCCTCGTGGGTGCCTTTTTCGACGGCGCGACCGTGCTCGATGGTCACGATTTCGTCGGCACCCTTGATCGTCGAGAGGCGGTGGGCAATCACAATGGTTGTGCGACCGGCAGAAAGCTCGGCCATAGCCTGCTGTACGGCCTGCTCGGATTCGTTGTCCAAGGCCGAGGTCGCCTCGTCAAAAATCAGGATCGGCGGGTTCTTCAAGAAGACGCGGGCAATTGCAACGCGCTGCTTTTGACCGCCAGAAAGATGGCTACCGCGCTCCCCTACCTGGGTTTCGTAGCCCTCGGGCAGGGTCTCGATGAAGTCGGCAATGTTCGCGCGACGGGCAGCCTCGCGAATCTCGTCGAGCGTGGCCGAGGGCTTGCCGTACGCGATGTTCTCGGCGATGGTGCCGTCAAACAGGTACACATCCTGCTGCACCAAGCCAATGGACTCTCGCAGGCTCTTCTGCGTGACGTCGCGCACGTCAACGCCGTCGATCTCAATAGAACCGCTGGTCACATCATAAAAACGCGGCAACAAAGAGCAGGTTGTCGACTTGCCGCCGCCCGAGGGGCCAACCAGCGCGACGGTCTTTCCAGCATCAATTGCCAAATCAAGTCCGCGCAAGATTTCCTTCTCGCCGTCATAGGAGAAGTGCACGTCGCGGTACTCGATCTGGCCACGCTCGACGCAGATGTCCGGCGCTCCCGGCTTGTCCTGGATATCAGAGGGCGTCTCGACGACCTCGACAAAGCGCTTGAAACCGGCGACCGCCTTTTGGAAGGTCTCGGTGAAGTTCAAGATGTCCAGGATAGGCGCGGTAAACATCGAGATGTACAGCGCGTAAGTGGCCAGGTCCATGGCCTGCATCTGACCCTTAGCGATCATCCAGCCACCCAGGATGACCACGACGGTGTTAAGCGCGCCCATCATCGCGGCAATGGCGGCCTGGTAACGGCCCATGGCTCGGTACATCTTGGTCTTAGAATCGAGATAAGCGTCGTTACTGGCGGCGAACTTCGCGCGCTCCAGGTCCTCGGCAGCAAACGACTTGACCACGCGCGCGCCGGCCAGCGCGTCCTCAAGCCGCGTGTTGATGGCCGCGATACCCACGCGGTTCTCGCTAAATACGGCGCGCATGCGGTAGTTGGCCCAGGCGTTGTAAGCAACCAAAAGCGCAGCTATCAAGGCCAACACCAGCGTCAGCGGGACGTTGATCGAAGCCAGGATGATCATCGAGCCCACGATCTCTACCACACCGATGATCAAGAACTCCGGCCCGTGGTGTGCCGTCTCGCTGATGTCAAAAAGGTCCGAGACCAGGCGGCTCATCAAATCGCCCGACTTGTTGCGGTCATAAAACGAGAAGCTCATGCGCTCGTAGGCGTCAAACAGGTCCTCGCGCATGCGGCTCTCCATGCGAGCGCCCATAACGTGGCCCCAAAAGATCACGAAGTAGCGGCAGGCAAAGCGCACCAGATACATGATGACCAGACCCGCGCCAACAAAGCCCAACGCGGCGAGAATCTCGTCCGCCCCTTGCGTGAACAGCCCCTTTGACACGCTGCGCAGAATCTGAGGGAAGGCCAGGTCAATGCCAGCAACCGTCAGCGAGCAAATGGTGTCCAGGACAAACAGGTGCGTCTGCCCCGCGTAGTAAGACAAGAAGGTAGAGAACAGGGAGCGTTTGCGCTTTTGCTGGGTCATGCGAGAAGTCCTTGCGGTCGTGCGGCGAGAAGATCAGCGAGAAATATGGTCGTGCTTTATACTCACAAAACCTGCGCCGCGGCGGGCGGCGCAGGTCATATACGTGCAGTTATGTGGTGCGGCTAGACGTTAAGCCGGTGCGCGATGGAGTCGCAGATCAGCGCGCCCACCACGGTCTTGGCGTCCTCGATGCGGCCGTCGAGAACCGCGTCCACCAGCTCGCCCAGGTCAACCAGGTCGACGTTGATGAACTCGTCGTCATCGGGGCTGGACTCGCCAAGGGTGAGGCCCGTCGCCATGTAAATGTGGATCAGCTCGTCGCAGAAGCCGTCCGAGGTGGCGATGGTCGTCAAGAAGGCGATCTTCTCGGCGGTCATGCCCGTTTCCTCGGTAAGCTCGCGGCTTGCGGCCTCAAGCGGGTCCTCGCCAGGGGTGAGCTTGCCGGCCGGAATTTCGACGGTCACGCGTCCCAGGGCCGTGCGGTACTGGCGAACCAGGCAGATCTTGCCGTCGCTGGTAAGGGCCACAACGGCCACGGCGCCCGGGTGACGAACCACGTCGCGCACAGCGGTGCGACCGTCGGGCAGCTCGACCTGCAGGCGATTGACGTTAAAGATGCGGCCGGTCCAGGCAACGTCCTCTACCAGGGGCTTCTCTGCAAGGTT
>CAVGOA010000097.1:0-2922 GCA_963630635.1 Paludibacteraceae bacterium | reverse complement strand
GCGAGCTTGACCTCGAGCGCGGTCGCGACCGGGGTGTAGACCGCGGTCAGGGACTTAATCCCAAGCAGCTCGGAGACGGAAAGGTTCATAACGCTCTCGTCCGTGACCATGGCGTCGCCCTCGACCTCCCAGTTGCAGAAGTTGAAGCCCTCCCGCTCGGGAGCGGCGATGGAGACGGTGTCGGACTCGTTGTCGTAGGCGAAGGAGACCTTCACAGTGTCGATGACGTCCGCCTGGCCCTCGGCGTCAGCGTCGAGCGCCAGCGACGCCACCGCAGCCTCGCCCTCGCCGAGCAAGCCCTTGTTCTTCAACTGCACCTCGACCGTCCCGGTCTTAGTCTCCTTGCTCGCGTCCGCGTCGGTCGTGTACGCAGCGGTGAAGGCAGCCAAGCTGTTGGACAGCGCGACGTAGGCCTTCGTGGCCTTCTCCTCAGCCTTGGTCTCGCCCGACTCTGAGACCAGGCGCACGGTCACGTTCTCAGCCTTAATCGCATCGTCGTAGTAGAGGCCGTAGGCGTCTGCCGCGGGCGCCGAGACGTACGCCTCGTAGGTCGTCCCCGCCTTGGCGACGCCTGCCGCGGCCGTGTCGGAGACCTTGCCGTCCTTGTCCACCTCGTACCAGTAGACCGCGCAGGGCACCGTAGCCGAGCCGCTCACACCACCGTCGGTGCGTACAAGCTGGCCGCTGGTCGAGAGGGCCTTCCCCGCCTCGGGCGCGGCCACGGCGAACATCGCGGACTTCACGGTGTCGACGTAGACGGGTGTCAGGCTCACGTCGTTTTGCGGCATCGAGAACGACAGGGCGTTCTTAAAGGCGGTCTTCTCGGTAAGGTAGTCGCTCACCGGGTAGAGGCCCGTCGTGTACTTTGCATCCCAGCGCCAGAAAACCTTGCCGCCCTTGGTCGCGGGGGCCACCACGGCCACCGCGGTACCGTTGCGGTACCTGCCGTAGGCCTTGCCGTCAAGCTTGACCGTGAACTCTATGGTGGCGTGCCTCTGCCAGGCGTCGCCGCCCTCGTCGGAGCCGTAACTCACGTAGTAGCCGTCCATGTCGTAGAACAGGCAGTCGTTGGTCTCGTGCTTGAAGTTTTTGGCAATTCGGCGGTCGCCGTCGACGCCGGTGCGCACGCCCACGGTGGAGCCCTTCGCCAGGTTGCCGGTAATGTAGGCCTTGCCAGTGCCGCCGCTAACGGTTCCCAAAAACACGTCGTCCGCATTGGCGGAGTCCTTGCCGCGGGTGTTGCCGTTGATGACGCACACGCCAGACAGGTTCACGTCGTAGTGGTAACTCACAAAAACGCCGCCGCCCTCGTAGTTGCCGCCGCTATCGACGTTGCAGGCGTTGCCAGTAACGGTGCAGTTCTCAAGTGTGTTACTACCGCCAAAAACAAAGATGCCGCCGCCATCGTACTTCGAGCAGTTACCCGTGATGGTGCAATTGCGCACAGTGGTCCATCTTTGATCCAGCTCGATGCCGCCGCCATCGTAAGCTGAGTAGTTGTCCTTAATGGCAAGACCCTCGATCACGCTCTCGTTCTTGCCCGAGGAAGCGTCGACGTGAATACCGCCGCCGGAGTGGTCCTTGTTGGCCGCAATGGTGTCGCACCTGGTAGCCTTGTTGTTAGAGATCACGCCCGTTCCGTCATTGGACTTAAGGGTAAAAAAGGATTGGTTGAAGTAGAAGCCTCCGCCCGCCTGGGCCAAGTTGCCGCTCACCGTGGAACCGTTCTCCAAGAAGATATTCGCGCCGGAATCGGCAAAAATGCCACCGCCCTTTCCGGCGGAGTAGTTCTCATCAACATGGGAGGCGTTCAACGTGACCTTGGATTTGGGGCCTACGTAGATGCCCGCACCGCCGTCGCCATCAGTTGACTTGCGCCAGTTGTGGCACACCGTGGTGCTGTTCAAAGTCGCGGTTGTGCCCTCGCCCAGAGCGATGCCGGCGGCACTGCAGCCCGCCACGGCGATATTCTCGGTAGTAAGGCTGGCGCCGGATCTCAAATTGATGCCCTTCGCGCCGTCAGAACTCCTAACGGTATTGGTGACGAGGCCAGCTGCCGTGACGGTAAGGTCACACCAATTCCAGGACGAGCCGGACGGACCATACCCCTGATAGGCAAATTGTTTAGCCTGTGCGCTGCTAAAGAGCCTAAGCGAGACTCCGTCGCTCAGGTTAATCGACGAGTCCCAGTGGCTGCTGGAAATCGTGTGCCCGTTCATATCGATGGACACTGACTTCTTGCCGCTCAGCTCCAGGCGGTTCTCGCCAAAGTCCCAGTCCGCATCCATGACGATGACGGCCCCGGCATAAGCGGCATTCTTGGCGTCCTCGACGCTGGTGTAGTTGACGCGCTGGGAACCTACTCCCGAGTGGGCGATAACGGCAGCTTCGTCGGCCACCGCCCGGCAAGGTACCACAAACGCACAGCAGGCAAAGACCGCAAAGGCGACTGCCAATGCGACGGCGAGAAGGCCGCGCTTCCTTGGTTGGGACGGACAGTTTCTCATGGCGTCCTCCTTACGGGCGACAAAATCGGTAACCGATAAGTTTACCCCTTTCAGCGCGGGTCAAGGTCCTCAACCCCTCTGCGATATTCTCGCTCACCAAGAAATCCCGCGACGAAATAGGACCCGCCGGATACCGAGGTATCCAACGGGCCCCTGATCTACGCTGACGTCAAGAAACTTGCGACGCCAACCGTTTAGTTCTTGCGGCGAGACAGGCGCGCGGCTGCCAGGCAGACGCCGGCGGTGGCGAGAAGGCCGGCGAAGCCGCCCCAGGTCACGTCGCCGGTGGCGGGGGTGCCCTTCTTGGACTTGGTGGTCGTCTCGACCTTAGTCGTCTCGTCAGTCGTGGCCTCGTCCTCGGCCTGCTTGGCGGGGGCGGCGACCCTGACGGTGACGGTCACGGCCGTGTCCAGGC
>CAVGOA010000096.1:0-3033 GCA_963630635.1 Paludibacteraceae bacterium | reverse complement strand
CGGGTCTTGAGGTCGATGCCGCCGCTGTTCCAGTTCTCGCCAAAAAGCACGTCGTCGTTGTAGTGCGCAAAGTCGGACGCGAAGTCGCCAAGCCGATCGCAACCTGCGGTTTGTTTGATAGTCACGGATGCTTTCCTTTCGATTTTGATGTTACCGAGAAGGGGCTAGAGGCGCCCGCCAAAGACCGGGAAGTAGCTCGCCTCGCCGTAGTCGCAGAACTTCTGGGCGTGACAAAGCTCGTCCATGTCGGCCGCAGAGATCTGGAAATCGACATCGGCATTGTTAACAATGTGCGCATGGTTGGCTGTCTTGGGCAGCGGCAGCATGCCCAGCTCAAGGCAGTAGCGCACGCACAGCTGCGCGGGAGTAACGCCGTAGCGGGCCGCAACCTGGGTCACCAGCGGGTTTTCCAGCACGGCTCCGTGGGCGATGGGCGAGTAGGCCTCAACAAGAATCCCCTGCTCTCGGCAGTAGGCGAGAAGGTCAAACGGCGTGTTGCCAATGTGGGCCAGCACCTGGTTGACCTGCGGGCGCACGCTGGCATTGTCGATGATGTTGGCCAGGTCATGCTCGTTGAAGTTCGAGACGCCGATCACGCGGACCTTGCCGGCGGCCTGGGCCTCTTCAAGCGCGCGCCAAGCGGCCAGGTTGCCCTCTTCGTGGCGGTTGTCCGACTGGTTGACCTCGGCCCACGGCTGCGGGCTGTGGATGATCATCTGGTCCACGTAGTCAAGGCCTAGCTTTGCCAGCGACTCGTCGATCGAGGCGTACGCCGACTCGTAGTCCTTAAGCTCGGCCGCCACCTTGGTGGCAACAAACAGCTGGTCACGAGGGACACCGCAGGTTCGCACGCCCTCGCCCACCCCGGCCTCGTTGCCGTAGGCCTGGGCCGTGTCGATCATGCGGTAGCCGGCGACGACGGCCGCTTTGACGGCCGCAGCGGCCTGCGCGTCGTCCATAAGCCAGGTGCCCAGCCCCAGCTTGGGGATCAGGGTAGCGTTGGCCAGGGTGTACTTCTCAGATACAACAGGCATTTCTTCTCCCTAGTTCGTGCGGCCGCGGCTGCCGCAGCCGCAGTCGCGTTCGACTTCGCATCGCAGCTGGTAGATGAGGTAATCCAGGCACTCGAGCTTGCGTTGCTCGGCGTGGATGTCGTCCAAAAGCTTCCGGCGGTAGGCCTTTAGGCGGCAAAGACGTGCGCATGAGCTGGGCATGGCGTCCAATTCGGCGACCAGGGCCTCGTCGCAGCCAGCGTCGCGCAGGTTAGCAAGGGTCTTCTCGTCCATACGGGGCGGCCCCTAGCGCGTGAGCTTGACCTTGGTGGTGCCGGCCAGGGCCTTCTCGCCAGGGCGAGCGGCCGGACCCACCAGGGCGTGCGGCTGGTAAAGCTCCTCGATAAAGTCAAGCTCGGCGGGCGAAAGCTCAAGGTCAAGAGCGGCAACTGCATCGTCCACGCGCTCGGGCTTGCTGCAGCCCACGATGGGCGCCTCGACGCCGCGGGCCCAGTGCCAGGCCAGCGCCACCTGCGCCATGGGAACGCCGTGGTCTGCCGCGACCTTGGCCACGCGCTCGATCACGGGCATGTCGATGGCGCGGTCGTGGTCGTACTTGTTCTGCATGGTCGTGTCAGTCGTACCACGCACGCTGGGACTTTCCCAGGTTGGACGCGTGAGGTGGCCGCTTGCCATGGGGCTGTACGGCGTCACCGCCATGCCGTACTGACGGCAGACGGGAATCATCTCGCGCTCGTCCTCGCGGTAGAGCAGGTTGTAGTGGCACTGCATACTGGTGAACATGGCCCAGCCGTTGGCCTGGGCCGCAACCTGCATGTTGTGCAGCTGGTAGGCGTACATCGCGCTCGCGCCCAGGGCGCGCACCTTGCCCGAGCGCACCAAGCCGTTCAGCGCCTCCACGGTCTCTTCGATAGGCGTGTCGTAGTCAAAACGGTGGATAATGTAGAGGTCCAGGTAGTCGGTGCCCAGGCGTTTCAAGCTGCCCTCGACCTCGCGCTCGATCGCAGCCGCGCTGAGCTTGCCTTCGTTGAAGTAAACCTTGCTGGCCAGCACCACGTCCTGGCGCGCGACGCCCAGGTTGCGCAGCGAGGCGCCAATGTACTCCTCGCTTGTGCCAAAGCTGTAGCAGTTGGCCGTGTCGATAAAGTTGATGCCCAGGTCAAGGGCGCGTTTGATCACAGCCTGCGTGCCCGCCCGGTCGATGGTCCACTGGTGGAAATCGGGGCTGGCCTCGCCAAAACTCATGCCGCCCAGGCAAAGCTTGGAAATCTTGATGCCGGAGTGGCCAAGGGTCGTGTACTGCATGTTTGCCGCCTTTCTCGTATGTTGGAAGTGGGATTTCCTGGTTTTCACGATACGGCGGCCGGCGTGTAATGTTAAATGCCTATAGCGACTACTTTGGTATTCGTAGCTCGTATGTCTACACGGAGAAGAACATGACAGCTCTCATCACATATCTCGCATGTATCAATCTCTTTACGTTTTTCCTCTTTTGCGTCGATAAACGGCGAGCAAGGCGCGGCGCGTGGCGCATCCCCGAGAAGGTGCTGCTGGGCTTTTGTCTCGCAGGTGGGGCGGCAGGCGGGCTTCTCGCCATGCACATCGCGCATCACAAGACACGCAAGCCTGCCTTCAAGTTTGGCGTGCCGGCGCTGCTGGTGGCTTGGATCGCAGGTCTCGCCTACCTCTACCTGCGCCTTTAGCGCTCAATCCGCCGAGAGGAACCCGCCATGGAGCTTCGAACCCTGCGCTACTTTTTGGCCGTCGCCCGCGAAGAGAACATGACCGAGGCGGCCAACGTCTTGCACGTTACACAGCCTACCCTCTCGCGCCAGATCGCCGAGCTTGAGCGCGAGCTGGGCGTTACGCTGTTTGAGCGCACCAACCGCTCGTGCGTGCTTACCGGCGAGGGAATGCGCCTGCGCCAGCGCGCCGAGGAGATCTTGTCCCTGGTAGACCAGGCCGAGGCCGAGCTGGCCGACGCCGAGGGCGCCCTTACCGGCACCATCCGCATAGGCGC
>CAVGOA010000095.1:0-3279 GCA_963630635.1 Paludibacteraceae bacterium | reverse complement strand
CGGCGCGTCAAGCGGGTACACTAGATGGCAAAGGAGGTCTTTGCCATGCACTATGAGAACCCATTTACCCCAAGCTTCGGCGAGATTCCGGCACATATGGCCGGACGCCGCCAGATTGTCGTCGACGTCGAGCGCGCGTACAAAAGCGCCTCTCGCCGTCCAGAGCTAATGAGCATTTTCTCGGGGGCAAGAGGTGTTGGCAAGACGGCACTTCTCTCGTTGCTTTCAAATAAAGCCCAGGCAAACGGTTGGATTGCCGTGAGCACCACTGCCTTGCCCGGTATGCTTGACGACATAGAAATCGGTTTACGGAGAAGCGCGGCACATCTCTTAAGCGATGCACCCAAGAAGCGTCTGACAGGGGTTGAGGTAGCCGCCGTCGGATCGCTTTCCTTCGAAAACAGCGAGCCCGCGAAAACCAACTGGCGCTACCGCATGACAGACATGCTCGACAAGCTCAAAAATACCGAGACGGGCCTCGTGGTGACCATCGACGAGATTGATCCATCCCTTGACGAGCTGGTCGAACTGGCCGCCGTTTTTCAGCACTTTGTACTTGAAGGGTACAAGGTAAGTCTTCTTATGGCCGGGCTGCCGCACAATGTCTCAACGCTGCTCAACAACAAAACCGTCTCGTTCCTGCGCCGCGCACAGCACTACAAGCTTGGGCGCATCGCAGACCACGACGTCAAGGAAGCGCTGTGGCGCACCGTCGTGGAGAACGGCCGGGAAATCGACGACGAGGCTTTGGACTTGGCCGTTAGAGGCATCGAAGGCTTCCCGTTTTTGATGCAGCTGATTGGGTATCGCTCTTGGGATATCTCGGACGAGTCAAAGGCAATATCTGCGAACGACGTCACCTTAGGAACCGAACTAGCAAAAGCCGAGCTTGAGGACCGAATATTCGACGCGACATATCGTGAGCTTTCGCAAGGAGACGTCCGATTTCTCATGGCAATGCTTGAAGACGAGAAAGACTCCAAGGTCAGCGATCTAGTCGAACGGCTTGACCGCTCCCCCGCCCAGGTGAGTCAGTACCGCCGCCGCCTTATCGACGCCGGCGTCATCGGCGAGCGCACGCGTGGCGTCGTTGGCTTTGACCTGCCGTATTTCAAAGAGTTCTTGGCAGAGCGCGAGGGGTTAGAGTAGCCTGCGGGCGTGCATAGAGTCGTCCTTTCCAGTTGGGGGAAGATTTTGGCGAGAAGGTCGAGTAGCCGCGGTCTTCTCGCCAAAGAAATCGCAGGTAAATGACCCTGCGACATAATGAGCTACTTGGCCCCTTCGGGAAAATCTTCCCCCAACCGGAAATCGGGGCTGTCGACAATCCAGGAGGGGTCGGAATCGAACGCTATGTGGACGATTTCTCCGGCAACAGCCTCCTCGGGGCGATAGGCGGGCACCGCCTCGCCGTGCTTCAGGGCGCTTGCGACCCAGGTACGCGCGGCATCGGTCACCATGGCGACGGCGGCGTCGTAGTCATCGCCGCAGGTCAGGCAGCCCGGCAATACAGGAACCTCGCAGCCGTATCCGCCTTTGGCCTCGGCGGTTAGAACGGCATCAAATTCGTACTTCATCATTGCGCCTTTCTTGCCAGGTAATCCTCCGCGGTTTGGCGGTAGTAATATGCCACGGCGGTGTCGCCCAGCGCGGGGCGTTCGAACGCGGAGAAGGTCTTCACAAAGGTAAAGCCGCATTTTTCCATGCAGTGCTTCGAGCGGTCGTTGCCCTCGAAGAAACCGCACCACAGGGCGGGGCAGCCCAGGTCGCAAAAGGCCCGGGCGATCAGCGCGCGCAGCGCCTCGGAGGCGTAGCCGCACCCCCAATAGGAGCTGCCCAGCCAGTAGCCAACCTCAAGGTCCTTCTCGCCTGCGACGTCAAAGTGCTCGGTCGCGGGCTTCAAGCTGATGCTGCCCACCAGCTCGCCCGTGGACTTGAGGCGAATGGCGTAGCTTTCGGCGCCGCTCAGGGGGCCGTTGGCTATGAGGTCGCGGCTCTCGTCGACGTCGCGGTGGGGCTGCCAGCCGCATGCGGGCCCCACAAGCAGGTCGCTGGCAAGACGATATAACGTCGGCGCGTCATCTACCTGCCAGTTCTTTAACACAAGCCGATCGGTTTCAATCACGGTTACTTCTTTCTCTTGCTCGTAGTATATCGCTAGCCCATCGCAACGAACTGCTGGTAGATTGGTCGCCGCGGGGGGGTGGCACTGCGGCGGGGCGAATTAGTGTACACAAATCATCAAAATGCTAGGATTCGTAGCCTTATCAGTGGCCGTTCTCGAATCCATGTACACTAATTTGCTTTAATCACCGAGCCTCCAGAGGAGCAACTCCACGCGCCCAAAAGAGAGGACCGCAAATGAAGGCCGAGATGAAATACAGGCGCGAGAAGGTTAAGCAGGTAGTCGTGACTTTCTCGCCTAAAGACTCTGACCTCTATGACTGGCTTTGCGCCCAGCCGAGCAAAGCCAGTCATAGAGTCCCGCGTCCTTGGGCGAGAACGCGACCACAACCTGCTTCATTTTCTCTTTGCGGTATTTAGCGTTTGCCTTCTTTTGAGCCTCGCTTGTCATGGCGCATCCTTTCGCGCGCGGAGCAACCATTTACCATAGGCTATCGACCCTGCTCTAGTGGGGCTTTGGACTTTTCAGCGCGTCTGGCGTTTACCAGACGAACTTTAGGCGGACAGTCGGACGAGCCGGTTTGATTACCAGTCAAATCGACACTGCGCCAAAACCCAAGTGCACGTGCTTCCAGTCGAACCACGAAGGCGACCTCGTCGACACCGCCAAGGCCGTCCGGCCGCCGATCGTCGCGGTCCGCATCTCAAAGGTGGAAGAGCGCGAGGACTTCCGGCAGGTGAGCCACATCCGCCAGGTATGCTTCGAGATCATCACCGGCATGGGCATCCAGGGCTACCGCAAGGCCATCCTCGACCTCGCCGAGAAGCATGACCTGTAGACGCCAGGTGGGCGCATACTTCAAAGCCACCGCTCCTGCCATAAACGCAAAGCACCTCCCGGTCCGAAGAAGCCGAGAGGCACTTTGCGTTAACAAGCCAACGAGACCGCTAGAGAGACGCTGCCGCAAGCTCTTCCGCGGTTCCAGGCCAAACCGAGGAGGGACCGGACGTGTCCTTATAGTCGCACGGGTCGCAGTAGAGCCAGTTGAACGTGCCGCGGTGCATTGGCTTCTTGCAACGAGGGCACGGGTCGTACAGGATGGTCTTATCCTTAATGGTGTTATAGCGACCCACCTCGTCTCCCTTCGCGTTGCGAAT
>CAVGOA010000094.1:0-3631 GCA_963630635.1 Paludibacteraceae bacterium | reverse complement strand
GCCGGTCCTCACGGGTCGGCGCCCTTTTTCGCGCCTCGCGCGGCCTTGCGACGGGGCCGCGTGGCAGCGAGCGCCGCGCGCGGCCGATTCCGGCGCGTCCACGGCCCCGCCGTGCCGTTTGTCCAAGCCTTAAACAGCGAGAAATAAGAGACCTGTAGAATTACTTAAATCGCACGGGCCTGGCCAGCGGCCGCGGCCCGCGACACCCGCCCCCCACAAAAGGACCAACTATGAGACTACGTCCCCCGCACAACCTTCTAACCTGCGGCTTTAAGACCAGCATTGCCGTTGCACTGGCGGCCTCGATGGTCGTCGCCGCGCCCGTCACGGCCCAGGCCACCACCGAGGCCGACATCCTGGACGCCTGGTCGCAAGCCGCGGAAGAATCCACCCAGCCCGGCTACCAGGCCTACACGACCGGCGACTCCGCCAGCGAGGCCGCGGCCCTCGCAGACGACGCTTCCAGCCTCCCCCGCTCCTACGACCTGCGCGACCCCAACAGCGACGGCGACCGCAGCGACTCTGTGGTGACCCCGGTCAAGTCCCAGAACCCCTGGAACTCCTGCTGGGGCTTTGCCACCGTGGCCGCCTGCGAGACCTCGATTCTCTCTGAGATGGGCACCTCCTACGCCGATTACAGCCTCGACCTCTCGGAGCTGCAATTGGTTAACGCCGTCTACAAGGCCGATGGCGCGCCCGCCTCGGTCGTGGGCGAAGCGCAGGCCGGCGAGGGCTACCACTCCCTTTCCAGCGACCCCAACCTGGGCTTTCGCAACGGCGGTTGGCTAAGCTACGCCTCCAGCGTCTTTGCCGCGGGCATCGGCCCCGTCCTTGAGTCTCAGGCACCCTACCAAAACACCGGCATCTACAAAGGCGCCAGCCTCGACCCGCTGTACCTGTGCAACATCACCGTCAAGTCCCCCGACGGCGGCTGGACGACCCAAAGCGCCGAGGATCTCACCGAGGCCCAGATCAAGGCCAGGGAGGCCGCGGGCGCCACGGTCGACAAGCTGGGCTTCTCTGGCGATTACTACGACGACAACGGCAAGCTGGGCTACACCGACTGGACCATGAGCGGCACCAAGCTTGACCAGGACACCAACGGCAACTGGTGGAACACCTCGGCCTACAGCCTGGAGCAGAGCAACATCTTGCCCGAGACCCGCATTTTGGACGAGAAGACCGGCGAGGTCACGGGCCTTGACTGGGCCGCAGTCGCCGACGTCAAGAGCGAGATCTACGCCGGCCGCGCCGTCTCGGTCGCTTTCTGCGCCGACACCTCCAGCCCAGATCAGAACATGACCGAGTCCAAGTACATCAGCACCGAGTGGGCCCACTACACCTACACCGAGGCCACCGTCAACCACGGCGTGACCATCGTGGGCTGGGACGACAACTACGAGGCCGCCAACTTTGCCAAGGGCTTCGAGAACTCCAAGGAAGGCGCAGCCGCCCACACGCCCGCCGGCGACGGCGCGTGGCTGGTTAAGAACAGCTGGGGCGCCGACACCGAGGGCTTCCCCAACAGCGGCTCGTGGGGCATCGTCGAGAACGGTAAGCACACCGGCTACTTCTGGATCTCGTACTACGACAAGTCCATCACGGGCTTCGAGACCTTCGACTTTGACCTCAACTCCTACGGTGACACCACCCAGTACTCCGTCGACCAGTACGACTACCTGGCCTCGGACGGCTCCGTCACCGTTGACAGCAAGACCCCGGTGAGCGCCGCCAACATCTTTACCGCCCAGACCGGCCAGGCCCTGCGTACCCTCTCGTGCGCAACCTACGCCACCAACACCACGGTGACCTTCCAGGTCTACCTGCTGGACGACGAGGCGACCACCCCCACCCAGGCGGGCCACAGCGAGCTGGTCTACACCCAAGAGCAGACCTTCGACTACGCTGGCTACCACCGCGTTACCCTGGACGGCGAGGACTGGATCGCCATGCGCGCCGGCCAGCGCTATGCCGTGGTGGTCACCCAAAAGGACGATGACGGCATCTACTACTACGGTTGCGCCGTGAGCGGCCGCGTCCAACCCACCCAAGAGGAGGTGGCCGCCAAGCGCCAGCAGGTCACCTTGAACACCTACAACTCTTACCTTGAGTCCCTTATCGCCGGCTACTACTCCAGCTACCAGGCCCAGGGCATCACCGATCCGGCCGAGCTCAAGAAGAAGTCCGAGGAAGCCGCCAAGGCCGTGCTTGCCGACGAGACCAAGGAAGCCACCAAGCAGATGCTGGCCGAGATCGAAGAGACCGTCTACAACTACGCCAACTCTTACTGCACCTCGCGCATCAACGCAGGCGAGAGCTTTGCCGGCGAGACGGACGAAGAGGGCGAGCTGGGCGGCGCGTCCCAGAAGACCACTTGGACCGACTGGACCAATGTGGCCAAGACCGTCACCGACAAGTACCCCTACGTGGCCGACAACGCCTCGATCAAGGCCTTCTCGGAGATTGCCGACTGGGCCACGGTCGAGCAGCTTGACCAGCTCTCGGCCGCCATCGCCGCAGCCAAGGAGCACCTGGCCAGTGTGGTTGTTGCCGCCAGCGGCGCCGATATTCCTGCCGAGAAGAACTGGATGACCCAGGAGGAGTACGACGCCTTGAAGCAGGCTGTGAGCGAGGCCGAGAACGTCCTTGCGGGCGCCGGTGAGTACAAACAGGCGCTTCTCGTCACCACGCCCAACAGCGAGACCGTCGAGGACTACCTGGCTCGCCTGACCTTTGAGGCCAAGGCCGGGGAGTACGTGGCCCCGCAGCAGGCCCCGCAGCAGGCCCAGACGGCCGACGCCAAGCGCGGGCGCGGCAACACGCCGGCCACCGGGGACGCCTCCGTCAGCCCCGTTGTCGTCGCTACGTGCGCGGGCCTGGCCACCGCAGCCGTGGCCGTCGGCGCCGCCGTTTCTCGCCGCCGCGAGTAGGCGGGTAGCCGCGCCAGCCGCTAACCGCCCGACATAAATCCGCGGGCTTCTCGCCGCCTTTTTAGACGCCGAGAAGCCCGCCCGCGCGGCCCCGCGCCGCAAACAAAAAGCCGCCGACGCAAAAGCGCCGACGGCTTAAATTTCGTGGTCGGGTTGACTGGATTCGAACCAGCGACCCCTGCGTCCCGAACGCAGTGCTCTACCAAACTGAGCCACAACCCGTAGCAACGTGACATTCTAGCAGATTTCGGCGGGCGTTCCAACCGTCAATGTGGCGTAAGACCACCAATTGTGCATCTTAGCCGCGCGAGCAGCTACGGCACGGGCCGCGTCCAGGCTCTCGCACACCGCAAAAACGCAGCTACCAGACCCTGTAACGATCGCAGCGGCCACCTCGTCTTGCGCGGCGGCCCAGGCCTCGACCTCGGCGCAGCCGGCCTGCAAGGCCTTGGCAGCGGGCGCCAGGTTGTTAAAGAGAAGCTCGGTCACGCGGGCCGCACGGGCCGGCCCGGCCGCCCCGCGAAGCGCCGCGCACATCTCGCCGTATCCGCGAACCTCAACGGGAGCCGCGTCAAACGCCTGGTACGCCGCCTTGGCCGAGACACCCTCCCCTTCCGGCATGACCAGCGCCACGGGCAGGGCAAGAGGCGAGAAGGCCTCTTCCAGCACGTCTCCGCCGCCCAAGTACAACGCTGGACGCG
>CAVGOA010000093.1:0-3729 GCA_963630635.1 Paludibacteraceae bacterium | reverse complement strand
GGAAGTCCTCGCGGGCGTTGACGTCAAAGTTGAGAAGAACCACCAGGTCGTCGGCAGGCTTCTCGCCACGACGGATGAAGCTCACGATGGACTGATCGGAGTTATCGGCGTCGATCCACTCGAAGCCGGCCGACTCGAAGGCGCGCTCCCACAAGGCGGGGTTGGCGTTGTAGAAGGCGTTGAGGGCCGCCACAAAGACCTGCTGGTTGTGGTGGGCGTCGTAATCGGTGAGGAAGTACTCGATGCCCTCGTAGTAACGCCACTCGATGTACTGGCCAATCTCGTTGCCCATGAAGTTGAGCTTGGCACCCGCGTGGGTCATCTGGTAGAGGGCCAGGGCGCGAAGGCCGGCAAACTGGCGCCACTGGTCGCCCGGCATGCGGGTGATCAGCGAGCACTTGCCGTTGACGACCTCGTCGTGGGACAGCGGCAGCACGAAGTTCTCGTTGAACTGGTACATGGTCGAGAAGGTCAACAGGCGGTGGTTGCCCGGGCGCCAGGGGAAGTCGGTCTGCATGTAGTGCAGGGTGTCGTTCATCCAGCCCATGTCCCACTTAAAGTGGAAGCCCAGGCCGCCGTCCTGCGGCGGGTAGGTGACCAAGGGCCATGCGGTGGACTCCTCGGCGATCATCATGACGTCGGGGTGGAGCTTGCCCATCGTAGAGTTGGTCTGGCGGATAAAGGCCGAGGCGTCCAGGTCCTCCTCGGTGCCCTTCTTGTTGAAGCGCTTTTGCGCGGGGTTGTCGATGCCAAAGTTCATGTACAGCATCGAAGAGACGCCGTCCATACGAATGCCGTCGATGTGGTAGGTCTCGACCCAGTACAGGGCGTTGGAGACCAGGAAGCTGCGCACCTGGCCGCGGGTGAAGTCGAACTTGTGGGTGCCCCAGTTGGGGTGGATCTCGTGCTCGTAGAGCATCTCGCCGTTGAAGGTCGCAAGGCCGTGGGCGTCGGCGCAAAAACCGCCGGGCACCCAGTCCATGATCACGCCAATGCCGGCCTGGTGGCAGGCGTCGATAAAGTGCATGAGCTGGTGCGCGTTGCCGTAGCGCGAGGTGGGCGCGTAGTAGCCCGTGGACTGGTAGCCCCACGAGCCGTCAAAGGGGTGCTCGGTCAAGGGCAGGACCTCGATGTGCGAGTAGCCCATCTGCTTGACGTAGTCCACCAGCTCGACCGAAAGGTCGTCGTAGCTGTAGTAGGTTCCGCGCTGAGCGGGGAAGGGATCGCCGGGGCCGGGCCAGGTGCCGTCCTCGCGCGGCTCACCCTGCGGCTCGTTGCCGTGGCGCTTCCAGCTACCCAGGTGGACCTCAAAGATGTTGAGCGGGCTCTTGAGCATGGGGCGAGAAGAACGGGCGTTGAGCCACTTCTTGTCTTTCCAGGTGTAGCCGGTAAGGTCGGCCGTGCGCGAGGCGGTTCCCGGGGGCAGCTCGGCCTCGAAGGCGTAGGGGTCTGCCTTGTAGAGCTTGGTGCCGTCCTTGGCGACCAAGAGGAACTTGTAGAGCTGGCCGGCCACGACGCCGGGGATGAAGCCCTGCCAGATGTCGCCGTGCTCCGAGCAGGTGAGGGGGTTCGCGGACTCGTCCCAGCCGTTGAACTCGCCAATGATATAGACGGCCTGTACATCGGGGGCCCAGACGGCAAAGTGGTAGCCCTTCTTGCGGCCATCCTTGGCGGGGTGGGCACCCAGCTTCTCGTAGCTGCGGTACCACTCGCCAGCGCCGAGCAGGTAAACGTCGTCGTTGCTTAAATAAAGGGTGCTATCTTGTGCTTCCATCAACGCCCCTTAGGTCAAAATGCGCGCCTTTGCGCGCAGCCGGTTTAAATTGAACACTCTCTGTTTTAGCACCTTCCCTTCACCGAATGACCACACATCGGGGAACGTTTTTCGAATAAGCCATCTACCTGCGGTTTATTCTCAACAAATTTTTACAGAAATCGATAAGCGGTTTGTAAGCGGTTGTGACTTGATTTGTTTCGAAAGTTCGTATAGTGCCGCTGCAGGGCAAAAAAGAACCCGCGCGCTGTCCAGAAAGCGTGCGGGTTCTTCTCGGTTATGAAATTGGCGGCTTCAAATGAAGCGCAGGTAGCAGGCCGCGAAGACCCCGAGTCGCGTGGGTCTTCTCGCCGGCTGCCGGGCCGGGTCGGCTTTTTATGCCTGGGCCAGGGCCTGGTCGAGGTCGGCGATGATGTCGTCGGCGTTCTCGATGCCCACGGACAGGCGGATGAGGTCCTCAGACAGGTGAGCGGCCTCGAGCTGCTCGGCGGTGAGCTGGGAGTGGGTGGTAGAGGCGGGGTGGATGATCAAAGACTTGGCGTCGCCCACGTTGGCCAGGTGGGTGAAAAGCTTGACGTTGTCGACGACCTTAAGGCCGGCGTCGCGGCCGCCCTTGACGCCAAAGACCACTACGCCGCCAAAGCCGTTCTTAAGGACGCGAGAGGCGACCTCGTGGCTGGGGTCGTTCTCAAGGCCGGAGTAGCGCACCCAGCTGACCTTGGGGTGGCTCTCGAGGAACTTGGCGACGGCCAGGGCGTTGTCGCAGTGGCGCTGGACGCGCAGCGACAGGGTCTCGATGCCAATACCGATGAGCTGCGCCGCGTACGGAGACAGGGTGGGGCCAAAGTCACGCAGCTTGTTGGCCAGGACACGCGTCGAGAAGGGCGCGGCGGGAGCAGCGTCGGCAAAGATCGCGCCGTGGTAGGAGGGGTCGGGCTCGGTGATGGTGGGGAACTTGCCGGGGGTCTTCTTCCAGTCGAACTTGCCGGTGTCGATAACGGCGCCGCCCAGGGTCGCGCCGTGGCCGCCGATCCACTTGGTGAGGGACTCGATCACGACAGCCGCGCCGTCCTCGGCGGGACGATAGAGGTAGGGGGTGGCAAAGGTGTTGTCGACAAACACGGGCACGGGCTCGGGCAGAGAGTTGGCGGCCTCGACGATGGCGGGGACGTCGGCCACGTCTACCAGCGGGTTGCCGATCGTCTCGACGTACCAGAGCTTGGTGTTCTCTTTGGTGGCGGCAACAAAGGCGTCGATGTTGTTGTTCTCGACAAAGGTGGTCTCGACGCCAAGGTCGCCCAGGGTGTGCAGGAAGATGTTCCAGGTGCCGCCGTACAGCGAGTCAGAGGCAACGATGTGGTCGCCGGCGCCAACGATGTTGGTGAGGGCCAGAATCTCGGCCGCGTGGCCCGAGGCAACGGCCACGGCGCCGGTAGCGCCCTCGATGGCGGCCACGCGGGCGGCCACGGCGTCGGTGGTGGTGTTGGTCAGGCGGCCGTAGACGTTGCCGGGCTTGGCCAGGGCAAACTTGGCGGCGCCGTCCTCGGCGGAGTCAAACTGGAAGGCGGCAGAGGCGTAGATGGGAAGCGCGGCGGCGCCGGTCACGGGATCGGGGGCCAGGCCGGCGTGGATCTGCAGAGTGTCAAAGTGCTTGGAGGGGTCCTGGGCAAAGCTGGGATCAAGCTGGAAAGGCATGATTTTCTCCTTAAAGGTAAGACGACGGGCGCGCACGCCAGGGTCGCATTGCTAAGTTTTGAGTTGTGAGAGTGAAATGTGTGCAGAAGCAGGCTTAACGCCCGAGGTCTATACGGCGCATGAGTGGAGGCGCCCGGGTCTTAAGCGACCTCGGGCTTGCGCATGAACAATCCCATGCAAATGAGCGCGTTATAGATGTGCTTCTTCTTCATAGTTGTGAATCCTACCAACTTGGTGGGAAAATGCCAACCCCTAATTTG
>CAVGOA010000092.1:0-4247 GCA_963630635.1 Paludibacteraceae bacterium | reverse complement strand
TGATCAAGCTCTCGGACGAGGAAGGCTTTGAGGACGTGGAGAAGGCCCTGGCCTCGGCCGCGCCCGTGACCTGCAACGGCAAGGCTGTGGACGCCGCTGGCTTTACCCTTGATGCTGACGGCCACCTTTGCCTGGCCCTGTCCTTTGGCGAGACCCGCGCAGTGAAGGCCACGGGCGTCACGCAGCCCGAGGCCGTCGAGGTGTCCTTCGAGGACGCGGCCGCCGGCGAGTGGGGGCTGCCCAAGACCGTGGACGTGGCTCTTGAGAGCGGCGAGCTTGCCGAGGGCGACGTTGAGTGGGAGGCCGTCGAGGGCTTTAACGCCAGCGCGACCGCAGCGCAGGAGCTTACCGTCAAGGGCACGATCACCCACGTCGCCTACGACGGTGACCTCGACGAGGACGGCCTGGACACGAGCGTAGCCGTCACCATCAAGGTCGCCGCGCCCGATAAGAAGGACGACGGCGAGAAGAAAGACGACGCTGGCGAGAAGAAGGACGACGCCGAGAAGGACGACGCCGGCGCGACTGGCGACGCGGCCAAGACCGAGACGACCACGACGACCGCTACCAAGGCCGCCAAGTCGAAGAAGGGCACCCCCTCCACCGGCGACGTGACCTGGGGCGGCTTCGCGGGCCTTCTCGCCGTGGCCGCCGTCTGCCTGGTGGCCGCCCGCGTCTCTCGCCGCGAGCACTAAGACCGTCTCGCCGTGCCCTTCTCGCTACAAAATGGCGGGTCGGGCGCACCGAGAAGGGCTTCTCGCTACAAAAACCTGGGTCGGGCGCAAGTTTGACGCCCGTTTGCTACAAAATGCCTGGTCGGGCGCAA
Source organism: Paludibacteraceae bacterium (assembly GCA_963630635.1). GTDB lineage: Bacteria > Actinomycetota > Coriobacteriia > Coriobacteriales > Atopobiaceae > Paratractidigestivibacter. Next base: position 3,421 of record CAVGOA010000092.1, on the reverse strand, counting down.
TATTCCAGCGCCCGACCCGCGTTTTTGTAGCAAGCCCGGTGCGGTAAAATCACAGAGCCGAACAACGCAGTTCTAAGGATGATCCCATGGAGAACCGATCCCATCAACTAAAGGCGCCCGGCCTGTTTGCCGTTCTTGCGGTGCTGGTGCTGTGCGCGCTTGCCTTCCCGGCCACGGCGATGGCGAACGACGATGACGGGTACATCGCTCACTCGAAGGGCGATTGGGGGCGCACCTATCACTACGCTACCGTCAAAGACGCCATCGAGGACGGCTATAACGGCCGGGTGATCGTGATGGACAAGGACTGGGACCTGGGGTCTGCCAGCATCGACATTGCCGACAGCAAGTCGGTAACCATCGACATGAACGGGCATAAGATAACCAGCTCCAACAAGGACGCGACGTTCTACTTAAACGAGCACGCGAGCCTCAAGCTGACCTCAAGCACCGACGCCAAGGATTACGCCTACCGGGGCTACGACAACTCGGTTGACGGCTGGGCCGATCTAAGCATAAAGACGTCCGGCCTGGTTACCAACACGAAGGACGGCCAGGGCAACGCAAAGGGCGTTCACATGGAGAAGGGGTCCAGCGCAACCCTCGAGAACGTGGCCGTAGCCGGCTGCGGCAGTGGCGGCATTCGCACGAAGGAGGGATGCTCGATAACCCTTAACAATGCATCGGTGTCCCATTGCAGCCGCGCCTACACCTCGAAGGGTGGGGGCGCCGGAATACAGCTGGGCGCAAGCTCCACGCTGGCCATGAGCGCCTCCCACGTGGACGGCAACTACTGCCAAGGGTGCCGCGGCGGCGGCATCTTTGCCGAGAAGAGCACGACCATCACCATGGAAAAGGGGTCCACGGTAAGCGGCAACTGTGCTGGCTTCGCCGGCGGCGGCATCTACCTCAACGGCACCTACTTCACCCTCAAATCGGAGGACCGGACGGGGACGGTTGCCGAAAACTCATGCCTTAACGACAATGGCAACGATGAGCACTACGCCGACCAGAGCGGCGGCGGCATCCACGTCGACGCGGCGTCCGGCGAAAACGAGGGCCTGATAGAGGGCATAACCGTCAAGGACAACTACTCGGCCTGGGACGGCGGCGGCATAGAGCTGGACCAGAGGTGGACCACGGTGCGCGACTGCACCATCACCGGCAACCACTCCAACTACGACGGCGGCGGCGTGTGCGTCTTTGGGGGCAACAACCTCATCGAGAACTGCACCATCACCGGCAACTGGTGCGCAGCCAAGAAAGGCAGCTGCGAAGGTGGCGGCGTTTTTGTGAGCTACCACTACGACGTCAAGATGAGCGGCACGTGCATCGTGAAGGGCAACACCCGCAACCAAAAGGACTCGGGCAACGCCGACGACGTGTTTCTCAGCACCTTAAGCGGCGGCACCACCAAGGCCTACATCACCGGCAGCCTGGCCGAGGGCTCGGCTGTGGGCGTGCGCACCGGCTACACCAGCGACCGCCGCATCGCCAAGAACTTCAAGCCCGCGAGCAACGACTGCCTGTTCTACGACATGGACGGCTACTACGTGAGCTACGGCACGGACGAGGGCGGCGACGCCTGGCAGCGCCACGCCACCAAGGAGTTCACAGCCAAGATCAACGGCGAGTCCGCGGGCAAGTACCGCAACGGCACGGCTGCGACCCTTGTGGCGCCCGCGACCAAGGGCGACGACAAGGTCTTCTGGTACTGGAACATGCAGTACACCACGGGCCTTTACCCGGTGGGCGACTACATCACCGAGAAGAACATGTTTAGCAACGCCCTGGCCTTCACCATGCCGCAAAACGAGGTCGACGCCGCGGCCGTCTACGCGACCCGAGCGACCAAGGTGGTTATCGGCGTCGAGGCGCCCGTCGCCGGCAAGGCCCTGCCCGCCTCGGCCGTGGTCTACCGCGCCGACGGCATCGGCGGCACGCAGCCCTTCTCTGCGTCCGTGACCTGGTATGAGGTGGGCGAGGACGGCGAGAAGTCCGACACCGCCGCGGCCGGCGTCGCCAAGGCGGGCACCAAGTACGCCGCGTCCATCACCTGCGCGCAGTCGGCGCGGGGCGGGCTGTGCTTTAGCAAGTCCTTCGCGGCCGGCGGCGCAGCCGTCAAGACGCCCTCCGGCGGCGACGGCCCGGCCGCCGAGTCCGCCTCGGTGGACGAAGCCACCGGCGCGCTTACCGTGGTGACCGCGGCCTTCGCGCGGACCGACGGCGAGAAGACCGACATCAAGACCGGGACCGGGACCGTCAAGATGGTCGACGGCGGGCTTGAGGCCGGCCTGGGCGGTGGCGCCTCCCAGGCTGCTGCGGCCGCCGCGCTGTCCGACGACGTGGCCCGGGATCAAGTCGAGCCCCGGTCCGGCACTGCTGTTCTCGGCGAGTTCGACGTCTCCTGGACCGAGGGCGACGCCAACGTCGTCATCGTCGCGCCCGCCAAGGCCGGCTACAACTTCTGCAACTGGGAAGGCGCACTTGAGGGCTGGGAGCGCGACGACGCGCTGGGCACCGTCACCGTGCCTTACGACGAGGTGGGCTACATCGACGGGCTTGTGGCCGTCTACACCCCGGTCGTGACCTCGGCCGCCGTGGGCATGGACGCGCCCGAGGCCGGCAAGGCGCTGGCCACGCAGGCCTCCGACGTCAAGGTGACCTGCTCCGACGAGCGCGGCACCGAGGTGAGCTTCAAGGAGCTCCTGGGCGTCGACGGCTTCAAGGTGACCTGGTCGCCCGAGGCCACGACGGCGGGCTACTCCACTGGGTACACGGCGCTGGTCGAGCTCGCCGAGGGGGCCGAGGACCTGGTGGACGTCGAGAAGGTCGTCTCGGCCGGCGCGACCGTCACCTGCAACGGCACGGAGGCGACCGCCGCCGGGTTCGTGGTGCAGGACGGCAAGCTCTGCCTGGCCCTGTCCTTCGGCGAGACACGCGCCGTCAAGGCCACGGGTGTCACGCAGCCCGAGGCTGTAGAGGTGTCCTTCGAGGACGCCGCGGCCGGCAACTGGGGGCTGCCCAAGACCGTGGACGTGACTCTTGAGAACGGCGAGGTTGCCGAGGGTGACGTCACCTGGGAGGCCGTCGAGGGCTTCGACGCCAGCGCGACCGCAGCGCAGGTCCTCACTGCTAAGGGCACGATCACCCATGTTGCCTACGACGGTGACCTCGACGAGGCCGGCCTGGCCACAGCCGTGGAGGTCACCGTCAAGGTCACCGCCCCCGAGAAACAGGACGACGCCGAGAAGGACGACGCCGCCAAGACCGAGACGACCACGGTCACCGAGACCAAGGCCGCGTCCAAGAAGGGCACCCCCTCCACCGGCGACGCGACCTGGGGCGGCTTCGCCGGTCTTCTCACCGTGGCCGCCGTCTGCCTGGTGGCCGCCCGCGTCTCTCGCCGCGAGCACTAAGA
>CAVGOA010000091.1:0-4261 GCA_963630635.1 Paludibacteraceae bacterium | reverse complement strand
CGCCCGTGGCCAGCTTGCTGTAGGCCTTCACAAAGCCGCGGGCCACCGGGTTGCGACGGCGGGACATCCAGCACAGGACGGCCGCCAAGACGCTTCCCAGCACAAAGCCGCCGGCCGCGATAAGGCAGGTAAGGCCCAGGCCGCTTACCACCAGTTGCCAGCGGTTCTCGGTGATAAAGGCGGTGTTGAAGTTGTCCACCAGGTCGTCAAAGAAGCCGCTGGACTGGGCATCGGCCGATTTAGTGAGGGCGCCGTAGCTAAGCGAGACGTAGACGTCGGTGAAGTCGATCTGCTGCTTACGCTCTTCGGTAACGGCCAGCTGGTCGGCAACGTCGACCTTGCCGGTTGCCAGGGCCGCGATCTTGCTTGCGATGGGCATGTCCTGGTACTCCACGCGCATGCCCAGCTCACTGGCAATACGCTGCATGACCTCGATGGCCACGCCCGCGTGGGTGCCGTTTTGGATAAAGCTGTAGGGCTCGTCGGCGCCCGTGGTAGCCACGTGCAGGACTTGGTCGCCGGTATCACAAGCGGGTACGTCGTCCATCGAGTAGTTGCGGTCGATGACCCACTTCTTGTTGATGGCATCCAGCGTGCCGTCGTTGCGCATGCGCTCGATGATGGCGTCCATCTTCTGGCGCAGCTCGTCGTTGCCCTTCTGGATACCAAAGGTGTCGTCGAAGGTGATGTACATAGGCGTGATGTACTCGTAGCCCTGAGCCGTCTCCATGTAACGGTTGGCGTAGAACTCCGAGACAAAGGCATAGTCGATCTTGTTGCCCACCAGCGCAGCGATGATGTCGGACTCACTGGTAAAGATCTGCAGGTCGGCCTCGGGGAACTGATCCTTAAGGCGCAGCTCGGTAAGCGAGCCGCTAATGACGCCCAGGCGGGCGTGGGCAAACAGGTTGTCGCGCTCCTCGGTGGTGACCTCGCGCACGTTGGCTTGGGCGCTGGCGGTAGCGGGTACCGCGACCAAAGCCGTGGTCACGGCGAGAAGAACCGCAAAAAACGCGCAGGCCAAACGCTTGATTGGATTGCAACGTTTAGGCACGAACGTTAACCCCCTTCAGCACAGCGGCAGGACGGCGGCGCTTGGGGTCCAACAGGCGACCCAAGCGGCTAAAGACCCAGCCGCACAAAACAATGGCAGCAAAATAGACGACGGCAGTGGCGATAAGCGGGAAGAACGCCTGGAACGTACGGCTGCGAATGATGTCGCCGGCCTTGGTGAGGTCCTGGATCGCGATATAGCCCACGATCGAGATGGCCTTGATCAGCGCCGTGAACTGGCCGGAGTAGAGCGACCACACGCGCGCCGCCGCCTGGGGCAACACGACGTTGCGAAACGTGTCCAGGCGAGAAAAGCCCATGGCCAGCGACGCCTCTATCTGGCCGTTGTCGACCGCGGCCAAGCCCGTCTCGAAGACGCCCGAGATAGACGATGCCGATTGCAGACCAAAGCACAGAATGGCCACCACAACAGCCGGGATGTCGACCGTGGCAAAGACCACGTAGTACAAGATCATCAGCCACACCAGCACGGGAACGCCCGTGGCCAGCTTGTTGTAGAGGGCCACAAAGGCGCGCGCCACCGGGTTGCCGCGGCGAGACATCCAGCACAGGGCGGCCGCCAACACGGTGCCCAGGGCAAAGGAGCCCACCGTGATAAGGCAGGTGATCTGAAGGCCGCTTACCACCAGCTGCCAGCGGTTCTCCACAAGGAAGGTGGTGTTGAAGTTGTCCTTGAGGGACTGGATAAGGTCGGTCTGCTCGGCACCGCTGGCCTTTGTCAGGGCGCCAAAGTCGCCCGTGGTGTAGCACTCGGTGAAGTCGACCTGCTGGCGACGCTCGTCTGTGGGCGTGACCTGGGTCGCGATGTCGGCCTTGCCGCTGGCCACCGCCGCGATCTCGCTGGCAAAGCTCATCTCCATGAACTCGACGCGCATGCCCAGCTCGGCGGCTATGCGGCGCGTAATCTCGGGCGCAACGCCGGCCAGCTGGCCGTCCATGTAAAAGGCGTAGGGTTCGTCGGTGGCCGCGATAGCCACGCGCAGCACCTGGTCGCCGGTGTCGCAGATGGGGACGTCGTCCATGCTGTAGTTGCGGTCCTGCAGCCACTTTTGCTTGATGGAGGCAAGGGTCCCCTCTTCGCGCATGCGCACGATAACAGCGTCGATCTTCTCGCGTAACTCGTCGTTGCCCTTGGCAATGGCGTAGCCGTCGTCGACCGTCATGTAGAAGGGCGTCACAAACTCGTAGCCCGAGTTGGTTTCCATAAAGCGATTGGCAAAGAACTCGGTCACAAAGCCGTAGTCGATCTTGTTGCCCGCCACGGCAGCGGCCACATCGGTCTCGGAGGAATAGATCTGCAGGTCGGCGTTGGGGTAGGAGTCCTTAAGGCCCAGCTCGACCACGGTGCCGCCAAGGACGCCCAGGCTGGCATTGGCGTAGAGCTGGTCCAGGTCATCGGCAGACGCAAGCTCTTTGTAGCTCACGGCGGCGTTGGCCGCAGACGGCACCCAGGCCAAGACCGTGGTCGCGGCCAAAAGGACAGCGAGAAGGGCACAGGACAGGCGGCCCGGCAGGCCCCGGCACAGGCGCGGGCGGCGGCGCAGGCGCGGCCGCGAAGACGACAGGTGTTTACTCACGCGTTTGAACTCCCTTGAGAATGGATTGCGGGCGGCGGCGCTTGGGATCAAGAAGAAGGCCCAGGCGGGCAAAGACCCAGCCGCACAAAGCGATGATAGCGAAGTAAACCACTGCGGTGGCGATAAGCGGGAAGAATGCTTGGAACGTACGGCTGCGGATGATGTCGCTGGCCTTGGTGAGGTCCTGGATCGCGATGTAGCCCACGATCGAGGTTGCCTTGATCAACGCCGTGAACTGGCCGGAGTAGAGCGACCACACGCGCGCCGCCGCCTGGGGCAACACGACGTTGCGAAACGTTTCCAGGTGCGAGAAGCCCATGGCCAGCGAGGCCTCTATCTGGCCGTTGTCGACCGCGGCCAGGCCCGTCTCGAAGACACCATAAATGCCCGAGGCCGATTGCAGCCCAAAGCACAAGACGGCCACGGCAACCGCGGGCACGTCCCACGCCGAGAAGATCACGTAGTACAAGATCATCAGCCACACCAGCACGGGGATGCCCGTGGCCAGCTTGTTGTAGACGACCACAAAGGCGCGCGCCACACGGCCGCGGCGGTGCGACAGCCACGACAGGCCGGCCGCAAGCACGGTTCCCAGCGCAAAGGCGCCCACCGTAATAAGGCACGTGACCTGCAGTCCGTTGAGGACAAGCTGCCAGCGGTTCTCGGTTAAGAACGTGGCCTTGAAGTTGCTCTTGAAGTTCGCGGCAAAGTTGTCCAAAAGGCCCGCGCCCTCGGCACCCTCGGACTTGGCCAGCGAGCCGTAGTTGAGCGAGATGTAGACCGATGTGAAGTCAACCTGCTGTTTGCGCTCCTCGGTGACGCTGAGCTGCGTGGCAATGTCGGCCTTGCCGCTGGCCACGGCCGTGATCTCGCTGGCGGTGGGCATGTCCTGGTACTCGACGCGCATGCCCAGCTCGCTGGCGATGCGCTGGGCGACCTCGACGGCCGCGCCCGCGTGGGCGCCGTCCTTAATGAAGGTGTAGGGCTCTTCTGTGCCCGTGGTGGCAACAACCAGCACGTCATCGCCGGTGTCGCAGGTGGGAACGTCGTCCATCGAGTAGTCGCGGTCGATGACCCACTTCTGGTTGATGGCGTCCAGGGTACCGTCGGCGCGCATGCGCTCGATGATCGCGTCGATCTTCTCGCGTAGCTCGTCGTTTCCCTTTTGGACGGCAAAGGTGACATTGAAGGTGATGTACATGGGCGTGATGTACTCGTAGCCCGCGTTGGTCTCCATGTAGCGATTGCCGTAGAACTCCGAGACAAAGGCGTAGTCGATCTTGTTACCGGCAAGGGCCGCGATGATGTCGGATTCACTGGAGAAGAGCTGCAGGTCGGCGTCGGGGTAGTCTTGGCCCAGCTTGAGCTCGGTGAGCGAGCCGGCGATGGCGCCCAGGCGCGCGTGCGCGTAAAGCTCGTCTCGCTCCTCTACGGTGAGCTCGCGGATGGTGGTGTCGGCGCGGGCAGTCGCGGGGGTCGCGACGAGGGCCGTCGCAACGGCGATGAGCAGGGCAAGAACGGCCGCAAAGGCGCGCTTTGCAATGCGCTTTGCGCTGGGCTGCGATTTAGTCACGAACTTTGACTCCCTTAAGGACGGTGGCGGGACGGCG
>CAVGOA010000090.1:0-4517 GCA_963630635.1 Paludibacteraceae bacterium | reverse complement strand
GCTCTGGCCAAAGTCGCCGGTCAGCGCGGCGGCGGCCCAGCGCAGGTAACGCTCGACGATAGGGGTATCGGTACCCCAGTAGGCGGCCAGCTGGTCGCGCTGCGCGTCGTTCATCTGCGCGTAGGTGGCTTGGCCCAGGTTCTGGCGCACGGGATCCACGGGCGAGAGGCCTACCAGGGCAAACGTCACCATCGAGGTAGCGACAAGGAGAAGGGCCAGGCGCAACAGCTCGGCCGCCCAGCGCGGCAGGCGCGGGCGGGTGGGACGGGCCGCGGCCGCCGGGGTCACGTCAGCCGGGCTCGCGCCCGCCGGCTCCGCGGCTGCCGCGTCCTTCTCCCCACCTCTATGCAGGCGCTTCTCCCCCACCGGCTACGCCCAGCTCCAGGCGTCGACGTCGTTAAGGATCGACCAGCCGTGGCCGTGGGGCTGCAGCTTTTGCGCCGCGACCTGCAGACCTTCGCGCTTCCAGTACAGGTGGCTCACGTTGGCAAACCACGCCCAGCTGGCGTCGCCCTGGGGCGCGGGGCCGCGCTCACCGTCCCAGGCGGCCTTTTGCCACAGGTCGAATGACTCGTCCACTGTGGGCGCGGCCAGGGCCTCATCTAGGTAGGCGTCGGTCGCCGAGTCCTCGCGGCAGGCAAAGTTGAGGTTGCCGTTAGACCGGTACAGCTCGTAAACGTCGGTGGGCGAGTTGGAGCCCCAGCCCCACATCACCGGGTCGCTAAACTCGTGCGGATAGATGTCGTCCCACGAGGCGCCGCGCGGCGTGACCTTGATGCCCACTGCCGCCAGCTGGCTGGCGATCGCGTTAGCCATGGCCTGGCGCACCGAGTCGCTTGCCGGATAGTACAGGTCAAACGCGCAGGTCAAGCTATCGCGGGCATAGAAGCCGTCACCGCCGCGCGCCCAACCGGCATCGGTGAGAAGACCCTCGGCTCGGTCGCGATTAGTTTCGATTTTCATGTCAGGACTGGCCCAGGGCAGGCCGTCGCCAATGCTGTAGGCCACGCTGCCGTGACCGTCAAGCACGTCGTCGATCAGGGCCTGGCGGTCAATGGCCAGGTTGATGGCCTGACGAACCTCCAGGTTGCAGGTCACGTCGTTGCCCGCGGGGTAAGTGTTGGCGCCGTCGACGCGCGTGGAGCCGGCCGGAATGACGGGCAGCTGGATGCCGCGCGAGTCCACGGTCTGGTATGACTCCAGCGTATAGCCGGCCACCTCCTGACCCGCCAGCGTGGCCGAGGTGTAGGCGATGTCCACCTGCCCCGCGCGCACGGCAGCCAGAGCTGCGTCCTCTTCCATGAAGCCCACGACAATGCGTTCTACCTGCGGCGCATTGCCGTAGTAGCCGGAGTTGGCCTCAAGGATCACCTGCTGGCCGCGGTCCCACTGGACCAGCTTGTAGCGGCCCGAGCCCACCGGGTTCTTGCCGTAGCCGTCGCCATAGGCGTGTTGGGGCACGATGCCCAAGACGGCCAGCGTGTAGAGCAGCGCATTGAACGGCTTGACCAGGCGAAAGACGGCCGTGTGGTCATCCGGGCACTCCACGGTGTCGACGGCCGAGAGGTCTGCCTGCGCGTTCTTGGACGCCTTGATGGTAGCCACCGTAAAGGCGACATCGGCGGCAGTTACGGGTTTTCCATCCGAGAAGTTCGCGTCTTCTCGCAAGGTAAACGTCCAGCTCAGGCGGTCATCGCTGCACTCGTAAGACGTCGCCAGGTCGCAGACAAAGTCCATGTTGGCGTCGGTGCGGATGAGGGTCGATTGAATAAGGGGCTCGTGGACGTGCTCGCCGCAACCCCAGGCAACGCAGGGGTCAAAGCCGGCGTCGGGCTCGCTCGAGGGACTCATCGCGATGGTGACCTGGCGGGTGTCAGTGCCCGTCGCGGTGGCCGACGTGCCCGTCTCGCCGCCGGACGAACAGGCAGAAAGGCCCGCCGCAACACCGGCAAGCAGGCCGCCGGACACAAACGAACGCCTGGTCAAAGCCTTGTGAGCCATCTGGTTCCTCTCGTGGTCGCAGGCCGTCGCGCCCCCGCGCGGCCGCACGTTCATCTCTCAAACAGGCTCCATTATATGCGGGGCACTTCTCAGCGCCAAAAGAAACCGAACGAATTAACGGGAATTGTTCGGAAACGTAACACGGCGATGCTAGAATGGTGGCGCTCAAGCGAGGGACCCTAGCCCTAAGGGGGACAAAATGCAGTTTGACCTCGATAAATCCGTTCGCTACGGCCTGGCGTACTCCGGCGGCGTGGACTCGTGCTACCTGCTGGCCGAGATGCTGCGCGAGGGCTATGACGTCAAGGCCTATACCATCCTGGACGACCTGCAGATCACGCGCGACACCGATGACTCGGTGACCGTCGCGAAGATGCTGGGCGCCGAGCAAGAGATCATTCCCGTGAACCTGTGGGAGGGCCACGACGAGCTGCGCGCCAACCCGTGGAACCGCTGCTACTACTGCAAATCGATGGTCTTTGGGACCATTCTTGAGCACATGAAGGCCGACGGCCGCACCGTGCTTTTGGACGGCACCAACGCGAGCGACCGCGAGGACCGCCGCCCCGGTTTCCGCGCGATTCACGAGCTGGGCGTGCGCTCGCCGCTGCGCGAGGCGGGGCTTACGAAGGACCGTGTGCGCGAGCTTTCTGCCGAGCTGGGGCTGCCCACGGCGAATAAGCCCAGCTACGCGTGCTATGGCGCCTACTTTGGCAAGAACGAGGCCATCACGCCCCAGTCGCTGGCGGCCACGGTCGACCGCTTTATGAGCGAGCACCCCGACGCGCTGGACCGCGTGCGCACCGACGGCAACATCGAGCCCTCGGCGGCCGAGGCGGCGGCGCTTGAGCGCGAGAACGCGGCGGCCCGGACGGCGAGGGAGCGCGAGGCTGCAGAGGCTGCGGCCACCGCTGGCGTTGCGGGGCGCGGCGATGAGTGAAAGCGCAGGCGGCTGGCCCGCGTTGGACGGCAAGGCCGCCGACCTGGGTTTTGCCCAGGTAGACCTAACGCGAGCCAAGCGCCAAGGTGTGGGCGAGGTTATCTACGGAGAAGGAAAGACCGCCGAGCAGATCGCTGCAATCATCGACGCGCTGATGGCGGGCGGGCAAGCCCGGGTTTTGGCCACACGCGTAGATGCGGAGAAGAGCGCCGCGGTTGCAGGCCTTGTGACCTGCGGCATTGCGCTTGAATACCACGCCGAGGCACGCCTTTTGGTAGCCGGAGGAATACCCCAGCCCGACGGCGACGGCCTTGTTGTGGTGGCCAGCGCCGGCACGAGCGACCTGCCCGTGGCCGAGGAGGCCGCGCTTACTGCAGAGTTTCTGGGTAACCGAGTCGCGCGCGTCTACGACGCCGGGGTCGCGGGCCTGCACCGACTGCTGGCGCACCAAGAGACATTCAATAAAGCGCAGGTCATCGTAGCTGTTGCGGGTATGGAAGGCGCTCTTGCCAGTGTAATTGGGGGCTTAGTTAAGGCCCCAGTCATTGCCGTGCCCACCAGCGTGGGTTACGGGGCCAGCCTGGGCGGCGTCGCAGCCCTTCTCGCCATGCTCAACTCGTGCGCAAGCGGGGTCTCGGTCGTGAACATCGACAACGGATTTGGGGCCGCCTACCAGGCAAGTCTCATCAACCACCTTAAGGGGGCACGCGAGAATGGCTAAGGCGATCGTGCTGGACGGGGCAAGCGGAATCAGCGGAGACATGACGGTGGCCGCCCTTCTCGACCTGGGCGCAAACGAGGAACGGCTGCGCGAGGCCCTGGCCACCTTGCCCGTCGACGGGTTTGAGGTTGTAGTAAGCCGCGTCGAGAAGAGCGGGCTTGCTGCCTGCGACTTTAACGTTGTACTTGACAAGGCGCACGAGAACCATGACCACGACATGGTGTGGCTGTACGGGCACGAAGAGGCGGTTGGGCACTGCCATGAGCACGAGCACTCGCACGACAGCAACGGGCACGGCCATTGCCGCGAGCACGACCACCAGGAGGACCACGGCCACTCTCACGAGCACCACCCCCACGTCCACCGCACCTTGGCAGACGTCACCGCAATCATCGAATCCTCGCAGCTCACGGACCGCGCCAAGCAAAAGGCCCTCGCCATCTTTGGCAAGCTGGCCCAGGCCGAGGCCAAGGCCCACGGCGCCACGCCCGATACGGTCCACTTCCACGAAGTGGGCGCCGTTGATTCAATCGTTGATATTTGCTCCGTCGCCGTTTGTCTCGATGACCTGGGTATCGACCAGCTTATCGTCCCTTCGCTGTCCGAAGGCTACGGCGCCATCCGCTGCGCCCACGGGGTCATGCCCATCCCCGTGCCCGCCGTCGCGCACCTGTGCGCCGACGCAGGTATAACGTTGGACCCAGCACCCGTCCACGGCGAGCTGGTCACCCCCACGGGGGCCGCCATCGTGGCTGCGTTGCGCACGGGTGACGCACTACCGCATGGCTATCGCATTCTTGGCACCGGCTACGGCGCAGGTAAACGCACGTACAAGAACTCAAGCGGCCTGTTGCG
>CAVGOA010000089.1:0-4600 GCA_963630635.1 Paludibacteraceae bacterium | reverse complement strand
CTATCGGCCTTTTGCGCATGGTCGCGAATCGCTTTGACAAGCTTGTCCGCATCGCTCCAATAGCCCCTCAGAAAATCAGCTTCCTTGACATGAGAAAAACCAAGCTCGCGCACGCAAAACTCGTTTGGCCTCAGCTGCCGGTCCTTACGAGATGCCCGAGTCCACTGGTCATACGCTCCTTCTCCGTGTATGACAAGCATTTCTATCTCGGGTCTCGTGAAAAAGCTCAGGACTTCGGTGCCGTTCTGTCTGCGTTTGGGGAACTCGAACTTGGGCGCACGGCTATCCACGATCCTGGCAACGGTCAGCCCGCTCGCCGTCTCGTCCTCATAGCTCATGGAGAAGTACCTGTCAGCGATGTCGAGTGCCTTGCGCGTGCGCGTATACGGTCGATTGGTTATCACCGCGTCCTTAACCACATGCTCTCGCGCGACAAGAAGAAGGTCATTATCGTAAAGAGTCTGGATAACGACGCCTTCTGCCGTTCCCTCGCAGGTAAACAGTACGAACCTCTGGGTCAAAAGCCCGCGCGCCCGCTCATCCATTGACGTGCTCGCAGACGTAGTCGCGCATCGCCTGGACATCCGGATACCTGGGCATCGACCCCTTGATCATGTTGCTTATCAGCGCCTCGCTCTTCTTGTTCTCGATTCTCTCGATTTGATCGGAGTACTTAACCGCCGTGGTCTTGAAGTCCGAATCGCGAACCAGCACGTAAACGTTATCTTTTCTCCGCAAGGCATCAAGAAGCTCGGGGTAATGGGTCGAAAAGAGCAAAACGGCGCCATTAGGGTTGGTCACTGGCGAGGCGAAGAGCTCTATGACGGTTGCGACAAGCGAACGGTTAAGGCCGGTCTCGATCTCGTCGACAATAAGATAGCCGCCATCCGCAAGAGCGCAGGTCGCGCGGTCGACAAGTTCCGCACCAAGCACGGTGCCGTTAGAGAGGACCGAGGCGGCAACGACGTCGCTAACGACGCGCTCGGATCCGCCGTTTTTGAACTTGAGATGGAATACCTGGTTTTCTGCGTCCCACTTTAGGTACTCGACGCTCGGGTCGAACGCTTGGATAACGGGAGTCGGCATGGTTATGAGGGGCAACGCGCGGTCGCGCGTCTGCACCGTCGAGGAGCGCCTGCCCGTCACCATCGAGACGATAGACATGTCATCGCTCAAAAAAGTCCTTTGGGCAGGGCCGAGCACCGTCTTATCGTCATCGGGGCCGCGACGTTTCATGAGGACCTCGCTGCGAGACCTAAACGCATCGATGTCAAGAATTAGCTTGCGAGAAACGCGGGGGGCGGAGCATTTCCACAAGGTCTCGTCCTCAAAGACGAGGACATCACCGGGCTTCTCGCCAAGCGGTAGACCGTCAGACGCGCCAGATGCCCGGCGCAGAGTCGAATCGATAAGATAAAACGAACCGGCCTCGTGGAAAACACAAGAAACGGCGATGTGCGACGAGACCTTACCGAGCTTCGCTTGGCCAAGCGCAAAGCTACGCATCGAGTAGCTTCCGGACATGTAGCCCAGGACGAAACGCACGAAATTGAGGACCGTCGTCTTGCCGGACGCGTTAACGCCCACCAGAGACATAACGTTTTGGGTGTAGACAGTCGATGCGTCGGCAATCGCGGTCACATCGGCAATGTTGCCCTCCTCGTCGCGAGGAACGCGGTCGCTTGCTATGAAGTCGAGCTCGAATACGTCGTTCTTAAAAATTCCGGCACCTTCGACGCGCAATTTTAGGAGCTTCATGGTCATTCCTTTCCTCCGTACATACAAGTATAAACAGATTTCGTGTTTATACTTGCTTTGATTTGATGGAGTTGCCTCACGCAGACTCGTCTAGAGAGAAATACGACTTATCGTCCACCGCAGAAAGGCATTGTCCAGCGATACAGTTTGCAGCACTTGGGTACAGTTAGCACCATGCTTGGCAACCCTCCGCGAAAGGAGACGCACGTGAAAGCCTACGATCTGGAAAGCCACTTCTACTCGAAGCCCGTCTTGGAGTACCTGAAGGGGCGCAGCGGCTACCCTCGCATGACGCCCGAGAAGAACATCTTGTACCGCCAGACCGCGATGTTGCCGGCAAGCAGGCCCAGCTTGAACAACCCCGCGATCCAGACCATCGATGAGCTGGAGGACCTGGACGACATCCGGTTGGGGTATATGGACCAGGCGGGCGTCTCGACGGCGGTTGTTTCCAGCGGCGGGCTGATCGAGGAGCTGGGCCGCGAGGACGCCGTGAGGCTGGCGCGCGCCACCAACGACGCCGTCGCCGAGGCCTGCAGGCGCCACCCCGGCAGGATCATGGGCGCCATCACCCTGCCGGCCCCGTACATCGAGGAGTCCATCGCCGAGCTTGAGCGCGCCGTCAACGAGCTGGGCCTCAAGTACTGGCACACGCACAGCAACTTTGGCGACGAGGGCCTCTACGACGAGAAGTTCGAGCCCTTGCTGGCAAAATGCGCCCAGATGGACATCCCCTTCTACCTGCACCCCAACATTCCGTCCAGCCCCTACCTGCTGGACTCGGGCGTCGCGATGTCGATGGCGGCGTTTGGCTTCACCGTCGACACCATGAAGACGGCCCTGCGCCTGATCATTGGCGGCGTCTTTGACCGCTACCCCAACCTCAAGATGATCATGGGGCACATGGGCGAGATCTTCCCGTACTGCCTTGACCGCATGGACAACCGTTTTGGCGTCTTTAGGGCGTCCGGCGTCGATCCCTTCTTGAAGAACGCCCACCCCCTTAAGTACTACTTCGAGCACGACAACATCTTTGTGACCACCAGCGGCATTTACGACCCCAAGGTCGTCGAGTTTGCTGTCGCGGAGATCGGCATCGACCACGTCATGTTTGGCACCGATTACCCCTTCGAGAACTTCTTAGGCGCCGTCGACTTTGTGCGCAACCTGCCCTTAAGCGACGAGGACAAGGACAAGATCTTCTTTGGTAACGCCGAGAAGTACATCTTGAAGGTTTAGCCGGCAGGCGCGCGGCGCCGGCGGGGTCCGGCGGGGTTCGGCGGGGTCCGGCGGGGCCCGATGTCACGAAACCCGGAAGAATGGTGTCTTGGCTGGATTCGGCGAGTAGCCGGGCGATTTTGCGGCGCGCCAACTGGGCAAACGTCGGCGGAAAAGGGCGGTCTACTCGGCGAAATTGTACAAGACACCATTTTTCCCGGTTTCGTGACGACGGCGGCCGAAAAAGGCCCCCGGGCGAGCCCGGGGGCCTGTGGGTACAACGTTGTAGTCGCGGCCTATCGGCTCTTGAAGCAGTTGGCCGTGCTGCCGGGGGCCGCGCTGCCCTTGGGCACCAGTTTGACCTGGATGGCCTCCAGGCGGCAAGCGTAGCCCGCCGTGCCGGCCTGCTCGCCGTTCTTCGCCCAGCCCATCCAGCCGATGTTCTGGGCATGCACCCGGTAGTAGACGTCGTAGTGGTTGGCCATCTCGCCGGTCAGTCGGATCTGCATGGCCTCGACCCGCTTGGACTGGCCGGTGGTGCCTCCGGTCGTCGACCAGCCCTGCCAGCCGATGTCCTGCACGTGGGCACGGATCTGGACGGAGCCCGCGTAGTCGGCGTGGGCCAGCGAGACGCGCAGAGCCTCGACTCTCAGCGACCGGCCGCTGGTGCCCGCCGTGGCGCCGCCGCTGACGGCCGCCTGCCAGCCGATGTTCTGCACATGGGCCTGATACTCTATGGTCGCGGCAGGCTTGCGGAAGGCTCCCGCGGTGCTGCCCGGCGCTGCCCCGCCCTTGGGCACCAGTTTGACCTGAATAGCCTCGAGCCGCAGCGACATTCCCTCGGTGCCAGCCGAGGCGCCGTTCTTCGCCCAGCCCATCCAGCCGTAGTTCTGCGCGTGCACGCGGTAGTAAACGTCGTAGCGGTTGGCCAGCTCGCCGGTCAGGCGCAGCTGCATGGCCTCGACGCGCTTGGACTGGCCGCTCGTGCCGCCCAGCGTCGACCATCCCTGCCAGCCGATGTCCTGCACGTGGGCGCGAATCTGGATGCCGCCGTCGCACCCGGCGCCGGCGACGGAGACCTTGAGGGCCTCGACTCGCAGGCTGCGGCCACTCGTGCCGGCCACGGCGCCGTCCCTCACGGCCGCCTGCCAGCCGTCGTTCTGGACGTGCGCCTGATAGACAACAGAGGCGGATGCGATCTTGAAGCTGCCCTTGGCGGTGCCGGAGTAGTTGCCCTTGAAGGTCACGGTCGCCGTGGCGGTGCCGGGGTTCTTGTTGTTGGCGTACGCGACGGCGTAGTCGGTGCCCTGCTTGAGGGTCTTGCCGTTGAGGGTCACGGTCGGGGCCGGAGTGAGGGCCTTAGCGGAGAAGGACTGGTCGGCAAGCTTCACGGCAGCCTTCGACGCGTCGGCGGCCTTGACCTGGAAGGTGCCCTTGGCGGTGCCGCTGTAGTTGCCCTTGAAGGTGACGGTCGCGGTCGCCGTGCCCGCGTTGGTGTTGTTGGAGTACGCGACGGTGTAGTCCGTGCCCTTGACCAGGGTCTTGTTGTTAAGGGTCACGGTCGGGGCCGGGGTCAAAGCGGAACCCGTGTAGGTCTGGGCCGCGACCTTGACCATGGCCTTCG
>CAVGOA010000088.1:0-4822 GCA_963630635.1 Paludibacteraceae bacterium | reverse complement strand
TCGCCGTAGTTGGGGGCCACCGGCTCGACCTGGTCTTTCTTGGAGTCCGCGTCGTCGCTGTTCTCATCGCCGCTAGACACGGTGTAGCCGGCCATCACAGCCTCAACGGCCTCGTTGGCAGCCACCGACTGGTCTTTGCAGGAAGCAAGACCCAAGCACATCACAACGGCAAAGAACACGGCGAGAAACGCGCGAGAAGAACGACGAGGCATCCACAATCTCCTAAGACAAAAGAATCGGCCCTCTGAACACTACCATGTCCAGAGGGCCTAAGCCGGCGGGTATCAGGCTAATTACAGCTTATTCGTAATCGTTGGCAGCGTCGACAAAGCTCTTGAGCATCTCCTCGCTGTCCTTGCGGCCGCGGGCAAGCTCGGCGGCGGCAACCACAGGCAGCCAGTACATGATCTTTTGCTTGGGCATGTCGGCCTTCTTGGAGTAAAGGTCAAGGTAGGCCTCGGCCTGATCGGCGTGATACATCTTGAAGAGGATGTAGGTCATGGCGGCGTCGGCCTCGGGCAAGCCGCGGGTAACGTGGGCCCAGTCGCACACATACACGGCGCCGTCGTCGCCAAAGATGACGTTAGAGGGGTTGAAGTCACCGTGGCAGATGTACTTGTGGCCGTGCATGCGGTCGGCGCGCATCTCAAGGTCGTAGCGTTGCGTGGGGTCGATGTCACCAACCTTGGCGATCATGTTCTTGAACTTGGCGCGTTGGGAGTTAAGAAGGTCGGGCGCCTTGGTGTTTTGAACCAGGACCTGCAGCGAGACGAACTTGTCCAGAAGCTCGGCCTTGCCAGCCTCGTCGGCCTCCTCCATGAGCTGGCGGCAAGTGGTGCCGGGGACGTACTCGGTGGCTAAAGCCCAGCCGCCGTCGGCGGTCTGCGAGACCTCCAAGACCTTGGGCACAGCGACGCCGGCCTCGGCCACGCGAGCCAGGTTAACGGCCTCGTTAAAGACGTCGGAAGCGGGTTTCTCGGGCGCAAAGGCCTTAACGAGCTTGGTGCCGTCCTGATAGACGACCTTGCCCTTGCGCTCGACGATCACGGTTTTCTCAGCTGAAAGTTCCATGGTGCTTGCCTCCTTAATCGGCGTTCCATATGAACAATTCTACTTATTACCGAGAAGAACAAAGAAGCCGGGACGGCGAACGTGCGCGTCCCGGCTTCGAACGGACTATTTTGTCCTGACCATCAAGGTTTTAGTCCTCGTAAGAGGTAGCCTCGCGGCCATAGTAGGCGTCCATGTACAGACCCTTGATCTCAGAGATCAGCGGGTAGCGCGGGTTGGCGCCGGTGCACTGGTCGTTGAAGGCGTTCTCGGACATCTCGTCCAGGGTCTCCAGGAAGTACTTCTCGTCGACACCAAAGTCGGCGATGGTCTTCTTGACGCCCACGTGCTCCTTGAGCTCCTCGATCTTGGCGACAAAGTTGTCGAAGATCTCCTGGTCGTTCTTGCCGGTCACGCCGCAGTACTTGGCGCACTCGACGTAGCGGCCCAGGGTCTTGGGGTGGTCGTACTGCGAGAAGGTGCCCATCTTGGCGGGACGCTCGGCCGCGTTGTAGCGCATGACGCGGGTGAGGATGACGGCGTTGGCCCAGCCGTGGGGAATGTGGTGGTAGGCACCCAGCTTGTGGGCCATGGAGTGGTTGACACCCAGGAAGGCGTTGGCGAAGGCGATGCCAGCCATGCAGGAGGCGTTGGCCATGTGGTCGCGGGCCTCGACGTCGTTGGGGTTGTCGTAGGCGCGCGGCAGGTACTCGAAGACGAGCTTCATGGCGCGAAGGGCAAGGCCGTCGGTGTAGTCGGAAGCCATGACCGAGACGTAGGCCTCGAGGGCGTGGGTAAGGACGTCGACGCCAGAGGCAGAGGTCAGGCCCTTGGGCTGGGTCATCATGTTGTCGGTGTCGACGATGGCCATGTTGGGCATGAGCTGGTAATCAGCCAGCGGCCACTTGGTGCCGGTCTCGGCATCGGTGATGATGGAGAACGGGGTGACCTCGGAGCCGGTACCAGAGGAGGTGGGGATAGCCACGAAGAAGGCCTTCACGCCGCTCTGGGGATAGGTGTAGACGCGCTTGCGGATATCCATGAAGTCCATGGCCATATCCTCAAACTTCTCCTCGGGGTGCTCGTACATGGTCCACATGATCTTGCCGGCGTCCATGGCCGAGCCGCCGCCGATGGCGATGATGCAGTCGGGCTCGAAGGCGCGAAGCTGCTCGAGGCCCTTCAGGCAGTCCTGCAGCTTGGGATCGGGCGAGATGGACCAGAAGGAGGTGTGGACGATGCCCTGCTCATCGAGGGAGGCCTCGATCTTCTTGGTGAAGCCAGAGGTGTAGAGGAAGGAGTCGGTCACGATGAAGGCGCGCTTCTTGCCGTAGACCTCGCCAAGCTCCTTGAGGGCCACAGGCATGCAGCCCTTCTTGAAGAAGATCTTCTCGGGGGTACGGAACCAAAGCATGTTCTCACGCCTCTCTGCAACGGACTTGTAGTTGAGCAGGTGCTGGGGACCGACGTTGCCCGAGACGGAGTTGCCGCCCCAGGAGCCGCAGCCCAGGGTGAGGGAGGGAGCCATCTTGAAGTTGTAAAGGTCGCCGATGCCGCCCTGAGAGGAGGGGGTGTTGATCAGCACACGGCAGGTCTTCATGTGCTCGTAGTGCTTCTGGATCTTCTCCTTCTCGTTAACGTTGACGTAGAGGGAGGAGGTGTGGCCGTAGCCGCCGTCGGCGACCAGGCGCTCGGCCTTGGCGATGGCCTCGTCGAAGGTCTTGGCCTTGTACATGCCAAGGACCGGGGAGAGCTTCTCGTGCGCCATGGCCTCGGAGGGCTCGACAGAGGTGGCCTCGCCGATGAGGACCTTGGTGGACTTGGGGACCTCGACGCCGGCGATCTGGGCGATCGTGTAGGCGGACTGGCCGACGATCTTGGCGTTGACGGAACCGTTGATGATGACAGTCTCGCGCACCTTGTCAAGCTCGGCGCCCTTGAGGAAGTAGCAGCCACGGGCCTTGAACTCGGCCTTGACGGCGTCGTAGATGTCCTCGAGCACGGTCACGGACTGCTCGGAGGCGCAGATCATGCCGTTGTCGAAGGTCTTGGAGTGGATGATCGAGTTGACCGCGAGCTTGATGTCGGCGGTGGAGTCGATGATGACCGGGGTGTTGCCGGGGCCGACGCCCAGGGCGGGGGTGCCGGAGCTGTAAGCGGCGTTGACCATGCCCGGGCCGCCGGTAGCCAGGATGATGTCGGCATCGCGCATGAGCGTGTTGGTGAGCTCGAGGGAGGGAACGTCGATCCAGTCGATGATGCCCTTAGGAGCGCCAGCGGCCTCGGCGGCCTCGCGCACGATGCGGGCGGCCTCGGCGGTGCACTGCTTGGCGCGGGGGTGCGGGGAAATCAGGATGGCGTTGCGGGTCTTAAGCGCGATGAGGCACTTGAAGATGGCGGTGGAGGTGGGGTTGGTGGTGGGGATGACCGCAGCCACGATGCCCATAGGCTCGGCGACCTTCTTGTAGCCAAAGGCAGGGTCGTCCTCGACAACGCCGCAGGTCTTCATGTCCTTGTACTTGTTGTAGATGTACTCGGCGGCGTAGTGGTTCTTGATGACCTTGTCCTCGACCACGCCCATGCCCGTCTCTTCGACGGCCATCTTGGCCAGAGGGATGCGCTGCTTGTTGGCAGCCATCGCGGCCTCGTAGAAGATCTTGTCGACCTGCTCCTGCGAGAAGGTGGCGAACTCGGCCTGGGCCGCGCGCATCTCCTTCAGACGCTCCTCAAGAGCCTCTACGGTGTCGATGGTGGTGTTCTGGGCTTTCTTTGCCATGCGTACCTCCAATTCATCTAGGCCGCGCCATCCCCCTACAGGTGGCTACGGTCATGCAACACGGACTCGCATATGACAATGGCATGAGTATAGCATGCAACCAGCGCGAAACACTCAGAAATTAATACCACTTATGCCAGCTGGTATTATGAATTGGGTTCAAAAGTACCAGTTACGGCCAAAATGCCGCCAATCAAATAGAACCAGTTAGGCCCTAACTGGTTCTAAAACAAGGTGGCGAGAAGATCTTCTGCCTCTAAAACAAGGTCATACGCTGGGGTTTTATCGTCTGCGTCCAAGCTGTACCAGTTGCCGTTGCCGAGAAGAACCACGACCTGCGGGCCAAAGCCACCACGTAGGGTCGAGGACGCCTCGCGATAGGCGGGATCGCCCGTGAGGCCCGGGTAGCGCACCTCTTGCACACAAGGGTGGCATCGCAGGTAGCAGGCAAGAACCTGCGCTGCGTCGGAAGAGCTTCTCCACTCCCCCGCCGACATGGTGGCCTGGCGCAAAAGGAGAGCCCCAAGGTCGGGGCTCTCCTCGTTGGTCTGTTTGAACCGCAGGGCCACGTTAGGCGCGCGCAGCAATCTCATCGGTAACGCTGGCGATGAAGTCGTCCAAGCTGCTCTGGACGGTCTCGTTGGAGCGGTCGCGCACCGAGATGTTGCCGGCCTCGACTTCCTTCTCGCCAATAATAAGCATGTAGGGAACGCGGTCGACGGAGCGGGCCTCGCGGATCTTGTAGCCGATCTTCTCGTCACGCTCGTCGAGCTTCACGCGAATGCCGGCGGCGTCGAGCTTCTGGGCAACCGTGCGGGCATAGTCGCGGCTCTTCTCAGAAACGGGAAGGACGTCGACCTGGACAGGAGCAAGCCAGGTGGGGAACTTGCCGGCAAAGTGCTCGATCAAGATGCCGATGAAGCGCTCGATGGAGCCAAAGCACACGCGGTGAAGCATGATGGGGCGCTTCTTGGTGCCGTCGGCGTCGGTGTACTC
>CAVGOA010000087.1:0-4940 GCA_963630635.1 Paludibacteraceae bacterium | reverse complement strand
GTGTGGGTGTCGATCAAGACGCCCAGGTTCTCCCAGGTCTCGCGGATCTTGGCCTCGGTGGCCTCATCGTCGGCACGGCCGCAGGCAAAGGTCTCCTGGATCTTGGTCAGAACCTCTGCGGGCACGGTGTAAGAGCCCTTCTCGGCAAGGTCAGACATCAAAGACGCAACCAGCTCGCAGTCGCCGCCGGACACGTAGTAAAGCAGGCGCTCGAGGTTGGACGAGACCAGGATGTCCATCGAGGGGCTGATCGTCTTGTTAAAGGGGCGCAGGCGGTTGTAGGTGCCGGTGGTGATGAAGTCGCACAGCACGTCGTTGGAGTTGGACGCCACGACCAGGCGGCGCACGGGCAGGCCGAGCATCTTGGCGTAGTAGCCGGCCAAAACGTCGCCAAAGTTGCCGGTGGGCACGCAGAAGGTGACCTCGTCGCCCAGGGTAATGGCGCCCGCGCGCACAAGCTGCGCGTAGCTGTCAAAGTAGTAAGTGACCTGCGGGGCCAGGCGGCCGACGTTGATGGAGTTGGCACTGGACAACACGACGTTCTTCTCGGCGAGACGGGCCTTAAGCTCGGCGTCGGCAAAGATGGACTTGACCTCTGACTGGCAATCGTCGAAGTTGCCGCGCACGGCGCAGACGGCCACGTTCGAGCCAACCTGGGTCACCATCTGAAGGCGCTGCACGTCAGAGACCTTGCCGTCGGGATAGAAGACGGTGACGCCGGTGTGGGGCACGCCCGCAAAGCCGTCAAGCGCCGCCTTGCCGGTGTCGCCCGAGGTGGCGGTCACGATCATGATGTCACGGCCGTCGCCCGCGCGCGCCACGCTCATGAGCTGGGGCAGCATCTGCAGGGCCACGTCCTTAAAGGCGCAGGTGGGGCCGTGGTAGAGCTCAAGCAGCCAGTCGTTGCCCAGGGGCGTGACAGGGCAGACCTCGGGCGAGTCCCACTGCTTGCCGTAGGCGGCCTCGACGCAGGCAGAGATCTCGTCTGCGGTGTAGTCGGGAAGCAGGGTGCCCAAGACCAGCTTGGCGTTGTCAAGGAAGCCCTGCGAGCAGACCTTCGCGAGGTCGATGCTCTTCTCCGCGATCCAATCGGCCACAAAAAGGCCCCCGTCGGGAGCGATTCCGGTGAGAATTGCTTGCTTACTTGTTACGGATTCGAGAGAGCTGCGCGTGCTGTGGTAGAACATGGTCACTGCGGACTCCTTGCGTTAGGTGGTCAAATAGCCGTCTTGTGCAAGTATGATACCTGTGGTGTTGTTGTTTGGGTCATAAGGACACACACTCGAAAGATTGGAAGCCCATGAAGATTGCGCTCCTCGGTTACGGTACGGTGGGTCGCGGCGTCGTCAAGATCATTGACGAGCGCGTCGACTCTGTGGAGGTGGCTCGTATCCTCGAGCTGCCCGACCGCATCTGCGAGCCACGCATGACGTCGAGTTACGACGACATTTTGAACGACGAGAAGATCGAGCTGGTCGTTGAATGCATGGGCGGCCTTGAGCCTGCGCACACTTATATTATGTCGGCGCTTACGGCCGGCAAGCACGTCGTCACCTCCAACAAGGCCGTCGTGGCCGAGTACTTTGCCGAGTTCGCCGCGGCCGCGCTTGAGAACAACGTGAGCCTCTTCATCGAGGCCTCCGTGGGCGGCGGCATCCCCTGGATCGCCGGCCTTGAGAAGGCCCGCCGCATCGACGCCGTCTCTTCTTTTAGCGGCATCATGAACGGCACCACCAACTACATTGTCTACTCGATGCTCAAAGAGGGCGCCGAGTTCGCCGACGTCCTGGCACAGGCCCAAGATCTTGGCTACGCCGAGCGCGACCCCTCGGCCGACATCGACGGCATCGACGTCAAGAACAAGACCATCATCACGGCCTCTGTGGCCTTTGACGTGGCCTGCACCCACGACCTGCCCGTCTCTGGCATCCGCAACCTCACCAAGGCCGACCTCGACCTCTTTGGCGAGAAAGGCCTCACGGTCAAGCTCCTTGGCCGAGGTGTCGAGAAGGACGGCCGCTACGCCGTCGCCGTCGAGCCGGTGGCCGTGCCCGTCCACTCCCTTGAGGCCAACGTGCCCTCCAACTTCAACCTGGTGACGCTCGACGGCGCCACGGTGGGCGAGCTTAAGTTCTACGGCCAGGGCGCGGGCAGCCTTCCCACGGGCAACGCCATCGTCCAGGACGTCCTTGACTGCGCGACCTGCGCCCGCCGCCCCGTTTACGACTTCTCGCGCGGCATCGAGTACGACCCGGCACTTCTCAGCGCAGACTACGTGCTGCGAACTACCAGCGCGCCGGCCGGCGCCGAGGCCTATGCACCTGGTGCCTGGCTTGTGCGCGGCATCACGGCGGTCGCCGCAAGGGAGCTTCTCGATAAGGCCCTTGAGTCCGACCCCACCAGCTTCATGGCAGCACTCGTCTAACCACCTAAAGATTTGGAATCCCACTCATGATCAAGATCGCGAAGTTCGGCGGCTCCTCTGTCGCCAGCGCCGAGCAGTTCAAGAAGGTCAAGGCCATCGTCGAGGCCGACCCCGACCGCCGTTTTGTTGTTGTCTCGGCCTCGGGCAAGCGCTTTAGCGGAGACAACAAGATCACCGACCTGCTCCTTTTGGTCAACGCCCACATCCAGTACGGCGTCGACTGCACCGCGCTTCTGGGCGACATCCAGCAGCGCTACCAGGACATCTGCGACGAGCTTGGCCTTAAGTTCCCCCTGGCCGATAAGTTCGAGTCCTTTATCAAGAACATCAAGAAGCACTCGCCCGAGTACGTCGTGAGCCGCGGCGAGTGGTTTACCGCCAACCTCATGGCCGAGTACCTGGGCATGCCCTTTGTCGACGCCGCCGACGTCGTGGTCTTCCACCACGACGGCTCCGTTGACATGGAGCGCACCGCCAGCCGCTTAAAGGACGTCATGGTCCGCAAGGGCTGCTTCGTGCTTCCCGGCTTCTACGGCGCGACCGTCGACGGCCGCATCAAGCTCTTCGACCGCGGCGGCGGCGACATCACCGGCGCCATCCTGGCCCGCTGCATCGACGCCAACCTCTACGAGAACTGGACCGACGTCTCTGGCTTCCTGTCGGCCGACCCCCGTATTGTCGAGAACCCCCGCTCGATTCGCCGTATCACTTTTGACGAGATGCGCGAGCTGTCCTACATGGGCGCCTCGGTCCTGCAGGAAGAGGCCATCTTCCCGGTGCGCGAGGTCAACATCCCCATCCAGATCAAGAACACCAACCGTCCGCAGGACGAGGGCACGATCATCCGTGAGTCCGCCGAGGCCGGCGAGGACGAGCACCTGATCACCGGCATCGCCGGCAAGCGCGACTTTGTCTCGGTCCACGTCAAGAAGGCCCACATGTCCGGCGAGGTCGGCCTGGTTCGCAAGACCCTGGCGATCTTTGAGCGCTACGGTGTCTCGGTCGAGCACATCCCCACGGGCGTCGACTCGTTTGGCGTCGTGGTCAACGGCGCCGACGTGCGCGACTCGATCTACTCGATCATCTCGGACATCCGTAAAGAGATCCAGCCTGACGACGTCTCGATGGTCGACAAGCTGGCGCTTATCTCGGTCGTTGGCCGCAACATGTCCAAGCGCAGCGGCACCTCGGGCAAGATCTTTGGTGCCCTGGGCGACGCCGGCGTCAACATTCGCATGATCACGCAGTCCTCGCAAGAGATCTCGATCATCATGGGCGTCAACAACGAGGACTTCGACCGCGCGATCCAGGTCATCTACGACCGCTTTGTGCGCGACGAGTTCATCCAGGCCTCGCAGGCCGCCGAGCAGCAGTAAGGCTCTTATCGGCTGCGGCTTTTGTATCAAATAGTCAATTAGCTTGGCATCAAGCTTTTATCTTTAAGGAGAAACCCATGGCAGGTAAGACCGTCGCAATCCTTGGCGCCACGGGCGTTGTGGGCACCCAGATGCTCCAGTGCCTGGAAGAGCGCGATTTTCCCGTCGAGAAGCTCGTTCCCCTGGCCTCGGCCCGTTCTGTTGGCAAGACCGTGACCTTCCGCGGCCAGGAGGTGCCCGTCGTCCTGGCCGAGCCCGATGCCTTCGAGGGCGTCGACATTGTCCTGGGCGCCGCCGGCGACGCGACTGCCAAGGAGCTTCTCCCCGAGGCCGCCAAGCGCGGCGCCGTGTGCGTCGACAACTCGCACGCCTTCCGCCTGGACGCCGACGTGCCCCTGGTCGTGCCCGAGATCAACGCCGGCGACATCGCCGATCACCCGCGCAACATCATCGCCAACCCCAACTGCGCCACCATCATTGGCCTGGTTCCCGTGTGGCCTCTTCACCAGAAGGCCGGCCTTAAGCGCCTGATCGTGAGCACCTACCAGGCCGCCTCGGGCGCCGGCATGCCGGGCCTCAAAGAGCTTGAGCGCGAGTGCAAGGCGCTTGCCGAGGGCGAAGAGATCGGTGACACCGCTCCCTTTGCCTATCAGCTGGCCTACAACCTCATCCCGCAGATTGGTGGCTTCAAGGACGAGATGTACACGTCCGAGGAGCTCAAGATGCAAAATGAGGGCCGCAAGATCATGCACCTGCCCGAGGTCCGCGTGAACTGCACCTGCGTGCGCGTGCCCGTCATGCGTTCGCACTCCGAGTCCATCACCGCCGAGTTTGAGCGCCCCATCTCGCCCGACGAGGCCCGCGAGATCTTGGCTGCAGCCCCTGGCGTCAAGGTTGTCGACGACCCGGCAAATCTCCAGTACCCGATGCCGCTCGACACCTCTGACCAGGACCTGGTTTACGTCGGCCGCATCCGCCGCGACCTGTCTGCGCCCGATGGCGTGAACTCGCTCACCTTCTGGTGCTGCGGTGACCAGATTCGCAAGGGCGCCGCCACCAACGCCGTCCAGATTGCCGAGTACCTGGTCTAGCTCCTGCGCATACCCGCGTCCCCGGAAGCCCTCTTCTCGCAAGAGGGC
>CAVGOA010000086.1:0-5078 GCA_963630635.1 Paludibacteraceae bacterium | reverse complement strand
GCCGGTCCTCACGGGTCGGCGCCCTTTTTCGCGCCTCGCGCGGCCTTGCGACGGGACCGCGTGGCAGCGAGCGCGACCTCTTCCACTTTAAATCTGGACTTGGCAAGTATGCCTGGGGCGGCGCACGCCGTTCAACTGGGCAAACGCGACGCTCATCCGGCTGGCTACTCGGCCTGACCGAATTTAAAGTGGAAGAGGTCGTGCATAGTGTTAGCGTCTGCCCATGGACACTGTGATTTGCGACAAAACGGCGTTTAACTACTGGCGGGTCCCGCCGGTCGTGCAACTTCTGGCGTGTTCGCCAGAAGCCGATGAGCGCCTGGCCCGGGTCCTTACCAACCACGACATGGAAGTTCTAACCGCAAACTTTGTCCAAACCCAAGCAAACTTCAAACAAAAGCACTGCGGAAACGCAGGTAAGGCATACAGGGACCTGATAGATAACGTCCCGCTGCTGGCGTTGTGCGGCGGCGGCCCGTTTGACATCATGGTTTCTTACCGAGGACAGGCACGCGAGTCTTGCCTTATGCGGCCTCGGATTTGGTGCGGGCCTTTGGTACCCGGTTGCCTGCGGCCCGCCACACAGACCCTGGATGTCACCTCGCCCGAGTTCACGCTGCAGCAAATCGCCGCGCACCAGAGCTTTGGATGCGCGCTGCTTGCGGCCACCGAGCTGTGCGGTACCTTCTCTGTCTACCGTACGCCCGCACCCATCTCCGGCATTATCGAGCGGCTTTGCGCCGCAGACCAACTGCCCGCGATCAACGGCTGGATGCCCAGCCTTGACGCCAGCGGCAAGCTCACCAACCTGTGGACCCGCCAACCGCTGGTTACGCCCACGGACCTGCGGGTTTTTGCCCAGAGAAGCGACTCTGCCCGCGGCCGTAAGAAGCTTGAACGCGTGGCCAGCTACGTTGTTCCCGGCGCGGCCTCGCCGTTTGAGGCAGAGGCCGGGGCCTTACTGGGCCTCCCCCGCCGCTGCGGCGGAGCCGGCCTGAGCGGCTTTTCTCACAACAAACGCATTGGCCTTGCGCGCGACGCGGCCCTTATTGCCGGGCGCTCGGCTTGTTACTGCGACCTGTACTGGAACGAGGGCGTTGACCTCGAGTGTCACAGCAAGGCCTGGCACTCCCGGCGCGATAGCCAGCTTTCGGACTTCGCCCGTGAGGCTGCCCTTGAGCTCATGGGCATCGACGTCGTCCCTCTGACCCACGAGCAACTAGAGTCCCCACAGCAGCTCGACGCGATTGTTCGCCTGGTCTCGGTCAAGCTCGGTCGCGAAGTGCGCCCAAAAACCGAGGGCGAGCGCCGCGCAGAGGCCAAGTTGCGCGACCAAATGCAGACTTTTGACTGGTAGCTGCAACCAGGCGCGACTTCTTCCACTTTAAATCCGGAAATCCCAGGTAGCCCGCGCAAGCGTCAACGCTGTGAGCTGGGCAAACGTCGCGCGCGATGCTCCGGCTACTCGGCAAGTCTAGATTTAAAGTGGAAGAAGTCACGCTCGTTGCATTGAAGCCGAGCCCGAAGCGGCCGAAAGCCCTCAAGCGCCCGCCGGGCCGCTCGCAAATGCGTGGAAACCCGCACCCCGCCAAATCAAAACGCGTCCTTGGCCTACACTTAACCACTGCATACGTCTTCCAAGGAGGATCCCATGAGCGAGATGCCCGCTACCGACTCCAGCTCCCAGGCCAAATCCCCGCAGGTCACGCGCCGCGGCTTCCTGCGCGCCGGCGCCTTAGGAGCCGGCGCCGTCGCCGCCGCCGGCGTCCTCCCCCTCACCGCGCCCGATGATGCCCAAGCCGCCGTCACCCCCGACGCCGAGGGCTGGAAGGACTGCATCTTTGACTTCAACATGGGCAGCGGCAAGACCTTCAAGAAGGACGGCAACGAGTTTGACTTCGAGTTCCACCAGTCCTGGTTCTCGCCGCAGAAGTCCTTTACCTACAACCCCTACCTGGCCCGCTTTGCGCTGGCCATGGCGACATCGGCCTTTGGCGTGGCCGATGACCTCGTCGAGTTCAAGAAGTACCCCGACCAGTCCCAGGCACCCTATGCACAGCAGGCCGCCAACCTCGAACACTTCTTTGGCCAGCTGCACCGCGACGGCTACGCCAACGACACCTACCGCCACAACAACGACCTGGTAAACCCAACCGCCCACGACACCATCGGCCTGGGCGCCTGCACCATCACGATCCCCGCCTGGGACGAAACGACCTACACCGGCAGCCAGGTCACCTACAAGCGCACCAACGTCGTTCTTCTCGCCATCCGCGGCGGCAACTACTTCCTGGAGTGGTGCGGCAACCTGGAGGCCGGCAAGTCCGGCGACCACGAGGGTTTCACCACCGCGGCCAAGAAAACCATCGCGTTCCTTAAGGGCTACATCAAAGAGATAGGCCTCAAGGGCCGCACCAAAATCTTGATCTCGGGCTTCTCGCGCGCGAGCGCCACGGCCAACATGACCGGCGGCCTTTTGCTGCGCGAGGCCGAGGAGCAGGGGCTTGATTACGACAACGCCAGCGACCAGCGCGGCGAGAAGTGCGACCGTGGCTTCAACCTCAGCAAGCTCTTTGGCGACGACGTCGAGGTCTACCAGAGCGACCTGTTTGTCTACGGCTTCGAGGTGCCCCGCGGTCTTCTCCCCGGCTCGAGCCCCCTTGACGACAAGATCAACGCACGCCCGCACGGTTTCCAGGGCATCCACAGTCTTGTCAACCCCTGCGACCCGGTGACCTACGTCATGCCCACGGCCTGGAAGTTCTGGACCTTTGGCGTGAATCACCGCCTGCCCGGCCCCACCTCGCCCAGCTACGGCGATTACAAGGACCTGGTGGCCGAGCGCCTGAAGGGCCTTTACAAGTGCGGCTTCGCCAACCCCGGCGACGACATGAGGATTCGCCAAACGCCGCTGGACTCCTACCTGCCCGTGCTGATCGACGACGTGGCTAACGACCTTGTGGGCTCGCGCGACGATTACTACGATCTGTTCCAGCAGCTGGGCGTCGACTTTATGCAGGAGCTCACCAAGAACACCTTTAGCTTTGGCAATGTCATGAGCAAGTGGGGCGACAAGGTCAAGGACCACTACCTCGACATCCTTAAGAACATCACGTGGAGGACGTCCAAGTGGCTTTTACTGTTCCCGCCCGCCTACGTTGCGTACGTCCTGGGCAGGATCAGTGCCGAGCTGGTCAACCAGGTGACGGACCTCTACTCTGGCGAGCTGGCCAACATGTTTGTCGACATGTTCTGCGACGCGCTTCTCGAATCCGTGAGCTGCGATAACCAGAACACCGAGGGCATCCAGGCCGTCGCGCAGATTCGCGAGCTTCTCCACGCCAACATGCACTTCGACGGCAGGAATCCCTTCCTGCGCGCGTTGAACTTCATCCTCAAGCACCCCACCTACCTGATGATCTCCATCGTCAAAATCGACTGGCTAACGACCTGGATCACCAAGCAGATCTTTGGCTCGACCGACATCATCACGGGCGACCTTCTCACCATCGACTTTGGGCACCTGTTTCATGCGCACGAGGTCCTGCTGGCGGCCGCTTGGCTCGAGGCAGAATGCGAGAAGGGCTCGGCGCCGCAGGCACTTTCGCTGGAAGAGGCCGCCGCGGCCGGCGCGCTTGCCTCGGTCGAGGACGACGGCATCATGGCACTAAGCGACGGCGACGGCAACATCGCGAGCGTCGGCGAGTACGACAGCAAGCCCACCGAGCAGCTCACCGAGACCTACCGCGTCGTGTCCATCGTGGGCGGTGACCTGGTGCGTTACCTCAAGACGACGGAGAACTTCTATACCCTCTTCGACGGTGCCAAGCGCGTTGAGGACAACGAGACCACCCAGGCGATCGACGGCTCCTTCTCGTACGTCATGAACGGCGACGGCGAGAAGACCATCGTCATGGGCGGCGAGGACGTTTTCAAGTTTTATGTTGCGACCGATGAGGAATTCTCGGTCTGCCTCATGGTTTTCGACGCCGTTTCTGGTAAGAAGGTCGGGACCGCCTCGTTCCGCGACGTGAACAGCGACGGCGTGGGAGCCTACGTCTTGAAGGTCAACGCCGGCTCGCTTGAGGTGCGCGACATCAGCGCGTCCGGCAAGACGGGCGACGTTGTGTCCGTCACCCCCCTGACGGACACCGGCCGCTACGTGACCACGATCGCAACCGACAACAGCGCGGACAAGTACTACGGCGTCGTGGTCGGCGGCGGGACGACGCAGGCCGGGACCTACGAGCTGCTGGCCGCGGTGCCCGTCGAGGGCTACGAGTTTGACCACTGGACCGTGGACGGCAAGTCTCTGGGCAAGACGCCGGGGTACGCGCACATCGACGACGACAAGTGCGCGAGGTCTTCTCATTTCCAGCACTACGTGGACGGCAACCACACGATAAAGGCCCACTTCAGGTCGTATACCGAGATTGGCGCAGACGGCGGCGCGGGCCAGAGTATCGCGGCCGGCACGGCCAAAGAGCTGGCATTTAGCTGCGGCGCGGCAGCGGCAGACTTCCTGCAGGTCGAGGTTAACGAGGTCGAGCTTGCAGCCGATTGCTACACGGTGAGCGGCAACGGCGAGAAGACCGTCGTCACATTGAAGGCCGCATATGTGGCGTCGCTTGCCAAGGGCGAGCACAAGGTTGCGATCATCTCTTCGACCGGCGCGGCGGCGACCAAGCTGATCGTGACGGCGAAGGGGGCCGACGGCGGCAGCACCATGCCTGACCAGGGCGGGGACGACGAGGCCGACGGCGGTTCTGGTTCTGGCACCGACAAGAAGGGCAAGGGCGTGGTGCCGGCTACCGGCGACTCTGGGCTGGGCGCCGGAGTCGCAGCAGCCGCCGTCGCGGGCGTCGCGGCCGTGGCAACGAGCACCGCGCTTGGCGACTACGAGGTCGCTGACGAGGATTAGCGGCCAGATTTTAGGCCAAAGCCATGCGCGCAAGGGGCGCCGACCACGGTCGGCACCCCTTTTTCGTGGGTCTTGGAACCTTGCGGCGGCCTCATGTGGCATCAGGCGCGACTTCTTCCACTTTAAATCCGGAAATCCCAGGTAGCCCGCGCAAGCG
>CAVGOA010000085.1:0-5233 GCA_963630635.1 Paludibacteraceae bacterium | reverse complement strand
CGTCGGGATTGCTCGTACCCTTGCCGCGGGTGTTGCCCTTGATCACGCACACGCCATTGAGCACGACGTCGTAGCTGTGCCAGACAAAGACGCCGCCGCCCTCGTAGTTTCCGCCGCTGTCCACGCTGCAGGCGTTGCCCGTGATGGTGCAGCCGTCGAAGGTGTTGCCGTCGTCGCAGACGTAGGCGCCGCCGCCCTCGTACTTGCACCAGTTGTCCTTGATGGTGCAGTTCTTAATCTTGGTGTTCGCATGGTCGAGCTCGATGCCGCCGCCGTCGTAGGCGGAGTAGTTGTTGGCGATCGTGACGTTCTCGATCAAGCTGCTGTCCGTCTTCTTGCTCGTGGTCTCGGCCACGTGTATGCCGCCGCCGCATTGGTCCGTCTTACCTGAGGTATTGGACGAGTGGACGGCCTGATTGCCCGAGACGGTTCCGGTGCCGTCGCCGGTCAACGTGTTATTGGTCCCTCCAAAGTAAATGCCGCCGCCTGCACCAGAGTGGTTATTGTCAACGTGGGAACCGTTAGTCATTTTAATGGTGGTGTTATAAAACGCGTAAACTCCGCCGCCGTGACCCCAAGAAGAGCCCCAGTTGTTGGAAATGGACGATGCATCCATATTGATGGTTGCCCACTGGCCGGTGGCGTGAACGCCGACTCCGTTTGACGCCTGGCAATGTTCAATCGATGCGCCGTTCTTCATATTGAGCGTCGCGTGGCTCGCGAGCGACACCGCGCCCTGACCGCCATCAGAGCCGTCTTCGGGGATGTCGTTGCTCCAGCAATCGCTTCCGCCGATGGTAACGCCGTCCAAAGTGATGGAGGCGTCGCTCCTTGCCCTAATCGTATTGATAGAACCGCTCTTACCGGTAATCAGGCCGCCGGTCGTCACGGTGTAGTCGCACTCTTTGCCGTCCTCGTTGCTGTATCCGCGGTACGTAAAGGTAGCCTTCTTGCTTGAAGTCAGGACCAGCTCGCCCTTTTCGTGCACAGAGAAGACCTGGCACTTGCTGGCCTCAATGCGGTGGCCATCCATGTCGACGGTGACCTTCTTGCCCTCGGGCACATAGAGCTTGTCGCCAAGATCCCAGTCGTCCGTCATAAAGAGGGTTGCGCCGCTGTTGGCAGCCTCATCCATGGCGTCCTGGAGATGCTGGTTGTCAAAGGATTTAAACCCAACCTTGGCGCAGTTGTAGGTCGTGCTTGTATCCACGTCTGCCTGCGCGGCGATGGGCAGCGCAAAGACGCAGGCCAGGGCAGTTAAGACCACCGCAAAGGCGGCGGCGAGAAGCCCAGGTCTTCTCAGTTTGGACGGACAATGTCTCATGGGGGAATCCTCCTCTTGGGACGGCGTTCGGGCATATAGATTCACTGAGTCTACCGTTTTTCAAGGGGCGTTAAGCGCACAGAATCCAACCTGCAAAAAATGGGCTTGTCTGATGGTTTTAGGTCTTCTCAGCTGCAATTTATTGACTTGTCTGATGTTTGGGCCACAAAAATGGGACTTGTCTGATGTCCGAGCATCAGACAAGTCCCAAAATTGCAGCACGGTGGCCGCGCGAGGGGGGCGCTAAGCCAGCCGGCGCGTCCTACTCCGCAGTGTCGGTGAGAGCGAGAAGGTCCTCCTCGCCGGTGCGGACCTTGACGACCTTCTCGACGCCGTAGACAAAGATCTTGCCGTCGCCGATGTGGCCGGTGTACAGCACGCGCTTGATCACGTCGACGATCTTCTGGTAGGGGATGTTGCCCACCACGATCTCGACCTTGACCTTGGGAAGCAGGCGAGCGTCGACCTCGACGCCGCGATACTTCTCGCCAGCGCCCTTTTGCAAGCCGTAGCCGGTGACCTGGGAGACGGTCATGCCAGTGATGCCGGCCTTGTTGAGGGCCACCTTGAGCTCGTCGAGCTTGGAGGCCTTGCAACACACGCTGATGTTGTGCATGCCGGTGGCGACGGGGGCGCAAACCACGGGGACGGCCGCGTTGACCTTGGCGTCGCTGGCCAGGTCGATATTGTCCTCGCCCAGGTCGGTGCCCTCGTTGGGATCAACAAGCTCCAGGTTGGCGTAGGTGGGGTCGCTAATGGCAAAGCCGGCGTAGGCGGTAGGCAGGCCGTGCTCGGCAAAGTCCAGGCCGTCGATCTCGATCTGCTCGGGGACGCGCAGGCCAACCAGCTTGTCGATCACCTTGAAGATGATGAACATGGTGACCAGGACCCATGCGGCCACGGCGAGAAGACCCAGGGCCTGAATGCCCAGCTTGGCCACGCCGCCGCCGTAGAACAGGCCGCCGTTGGTGGCAAAGAGGCCCACGCACAGGGTGCCCAGGCAACCGCAGGCGCCGTGGACCGAGACCGCGCCAACGGGGTCGTCGATCTTGGCGACCTTGTCAAAGAACTCGACCGAGAGGATGACCACGATGCCGGCAATGATGCCGGTGACGGCAGCGCCAAAGGGATCCATGACGTCGCAGCCCGCGGTGATGGCAACCAGGCCGGCCAGCGAGGCGTTGAAGGTCAGCGAGACGTCGGGCTTGCCGTAGCGGCACCAGGTGAAGATCATGGCCGTCAGGGTAGCAAGGGCCGCGGCCAGGTTAGTGTTGAAGACGATGAGGCCGGCGCTGGTCATGACGTCGTCGCCGGTCATGCTCACAGTCGAGCCGCCGTTGAAGCCAAACCAGCAGAACCACAGGATAAAGACGCCCAGAGCCATGGCGGTCATGTTGTGGCCCAGGATGGCGCGGGGGTTGCCGTCCTTGTCGTACTTACCAATGCGGGGGCCGAGAAGAGCCGCGCCCAGGCAGGCGGTGACGCCGCCCACAAAGTGGACCGCGGTCGAGCCGGCGAAGTCGTGGAAGCCCAGCTGGGAAAGCCAGCCGCCGCCCCAGATCCAGTGGCCCGAGATGGGGTAGACCACCAGGGAAATCATGGCCGAGTACAGGACGTAGGCCTTGAAGTTGGTGCGCTCGGCCATGGAGCCCGAGACGATGGTGGCCGCGGTGGCGCAAAAGACGGTCTGGAAGACGGCGTAGACCCAGGTGGGCAGGGTGCCAAAGTCATAGCTGCCCTGGATAAACGGGTCAAAGCCGCCAACAAGGGCGCCCGTGCCGCCAAACATGATGCCAAAGCCAATGAACCAGTAGCACGGGGTGCCAATACAGAAGTCCATCAAGTTTTTCATCAAGATGTTGCCCGTGTTCTTGGCACGGGTGAGGCCGGCCTCGCACAGAGCGAAGCCTGCCTGCATGAAGTACACCAAAAACGCCGCGACGAGCGTCCAGGTAACGTCAGCCGAGCTGAACATTTCTACCTCCTTTGTCCTTTTTTCCTTGGTGGCGGGCGGGGTGCGGCAGTGCCGCCGGGGCACCGGTTGCCGGCGATGGGCCGTGCACGCTTGGCCGTTTGCCGGGCAAGTTGGGTCGCTCGCCAAAATTAAGTTGACAGATAAGTGATTCACAGCGGGTCGGCGAAACAGTTCGTTACCGCGCGTCAACAACTTGTGAGAAACGCGAAACGTGCCGTTCTTTTAACGGCCGTTTGGGCGGAGCGGGCCTCAACTAGCGCTATAAGGAAGAAGGAAATCCCAGGTTTGGAGGTTGTTGAATGGAAGTTAGCGAGAAGAACGGAGAGGCCGTGGCGGGCAGCGGAGCCGCAGGTACGGGCGGCGTGGGGGCCGCGACCGCCGTGGCGGGCGCAGCGACAGCCGGCACGCCCTTCTCCCCCATCGTCGCAGTTCCGGCGGTGGCCAAGCGCTGCCAGCGCAAGAAGGGTCTGGCCCGCATCACGCACAACGGGACCATTGCCGCGGCCGTCATGGTCGCCGCCGCCGTTGCTGCCGTTATCGTTGCCAACACCGATGCCTATTACCCCGTGATGGAGTTTCTCGAGCAGCCGCTGGCCATCACGCTGGGACCCTTTGTGGCCAGCATCTCTGTCGAGGGTTTTATCAACGACTTCTTGATGGCCATCTTCTTTCTTTCGGTGGGCATCGAGCTTAAGTACGAGCTCACGGCCGGCGTCTTGACCAACCCGCGTCAGGCCATGATGCCCATTTTGGCCGCCTGCGGAGGCGTGGCGGCGCCCGCTCTTATATACACGCTGCTCAACTGGGGTGGCGCAACCAACGGCTGGGCCGTTCCCATTGCGACCGACATCGCCTTTGCCCTGGGCATCATGTCACTTGCGGGTGACAAAGTGGCGCCAGCTGCCAAGGTGTTCTTCTCGACGCTGGCCATTGCCGACGACCTTTTGGGCATCATCGTGATCGCGTTGTTCTACGGGCAGTCGCCCTCAGTGGCGTGGCTGGCGGCCTCGGCTGTGGTGTGCGTAGGCCTGTGGGCGCTCAATAAACTGCAGGTATATCACGCGCGCTGGTACATGTTGCTGGGACTGGTGCTATGGGCCTGCATGCTGCAGTCTGGCGTTCACGCCACGTTGGCGGGCGTTATTCTCGCCTTCTTCCTGCCAGTAAAGTCAGACATCAAACTTGAAAACATTCAGGACTGGCTGGGCGAGCGCGGCACCGAGCTGGACGACGCCTACGACCCCGAGCTGCACGTCCTGGGCCAGCACGGCTTTACCGCCACGGCCAAGCGCGTGGAGAACATCATGCACCGCGTGACTCCGCCGCTGCAGCGCGTCGAGACCGCGATCGCCACGCCGGTCAACTTCATCATCTTGCCGCTGTTTGCTTTTGCCAACGCTCAGCTGCGTGTGGTTGGCGTGGACCCGGCCTCGATCCTGGGCGACCCGGTGGCGCAAGGCGTCTTCTTTGGCTTGGTGCTTGGCAAGCCGCTGGGCATCGTCGCCGTGACAACCGCGCTGGTCAAGGTGGGTTTTTCGCCGCTGCCCGAAGGTTCGACGTGGGGCCAGCTGATCTGTGTGGGTGTCCTTGGCGGCGTTGGCTTCACGATGTGCATCCTGATTTCGGGTCTCTCGTTTGAGTACGGCGCCGAGCAACTGGCCGCCAAGTGCGCGATCCTTGCCGCCAGTGTCACCGCCAGCGTCCTGGGTCTGGTTCTTCTCAACGTCGCCCACGCCATCGAGGGCAAGAGGCGCGGCGAGGCGTAGGGTCGGCAGGCCCGGACGGGGCAGGGCGCCCCGCGACTGGTCTCCAAGCGCCCTCGCGGCCGCCGCCGTGTCACGAAACCCGGAAGAATGGTGTCTTATCTGGATTTGCCGAGTAGCCAAGCGATTTTGCTACTCGCCAACTGGGCAAACGCCTGCCGTTCACCCCTG
>CAVGOA010000084.1:0-5294 GCA_963630635.1 Paludibacteraceae bacterium | reverse complement strand
GCCCACCGCCGACAACAATGAGGGCCAGACGGCCGGCGACAACGAGTCCGTCGAACAATCCGGCGAGACGACCGGCGACAGCGAGCAGGCCGGCGAGACGACCGTCAGCGACGAGCAGCCCGCCGAAGACGAATCCGGTAGCAGCGATGCGACTCAGTCCAATTCGGGCGACGCCGACGAAGATGCCGACGACGACGCTGACGCAAACTCCCAGCTCGGCGAGAACAACATCATGGCCGTTGACCTGGGCAGCGCCGACGAGACTTACAACGAAAAGGCCGACTACCGCGAGGTGACCAAAGGTCTGTCCGTTGGCATCTATAAGGATTCCAATTACTCGCAACCGGTCGAAAGCACCGACTCGTTTACCAACGACACCACGCTTTACGGCAAGCTCAACATCGACTTCTACGACGACGAGAAGCCCACGCTTTCCCAACCCAACATCAAGTACACGTTCCCCAAGAACGTGGACTTTACCAATAAGACCGCGCAAACTCTGTATGACGGCAACAACAACATTGCCGGTACTTGGAAGATTGCGAATGGCGTTGCTTACCTGCACTACAACGAGACCTGGCTGCGCAATAACGCCAACAGCATCACGGCTCACGTGAGCTTCGACTTCACGATGGCCGGCAACAGCCAAGGCGACGGCAAGAGCGTTATCGTCAACTTCCCTGGCGTCGCGACCCCGGTGACGATCAAAACCAAGGACGGCTCGGTCGATGCCTCCAAGTTTGGTGCCGACCCCAGCAAGACCTGGGAGATGCCCAGCTTCGACGCAACGGACAACTCCTACACCTGGACGATCAAGGTTTCTCCCAAGACGTACGCCACCGAGCTAATGATCACCGACGAGATTGGCTCAAACCTCTCCTTTGTGGATAACTCCTTTAAGCTCGTCGACAATACCGGCGCCACCGTGTCCGGTAACCTTGGCGTTTCGTACAGCAATACGACGGGTAAGGCGACCATCTCGCTGGGCAATCTTTCTGCCGGCGACTACTACATCCAGTACAAGACCCAGGTGAAGCAGTCTGCCATCGACGCCCTTAAAGACAACGAGAGCCTCTCCAACATCAATAACACCATCAAGTGGAGCTGGGGCACTACCAACCCGCAGAATGGCGGCCCCAAGTCAGTCGACCCGCAAAGCGTCAAGTATTCCATGGCAAGCAAGAGCGCCTCGGGGACCAATGATGACATCACCTGGACCGTTACCCTCAACAGCGGCGGCCTCAAGGCCGATATGTCCAACTACGCGTTTGTCGACACGCTGGACGATGGCCAGACCTTCAAATCCGGTACGAGCTACGAGGTAAAGGATGCCTCCGGCAACACGGTACTCTCCGATACGGTCGATCCGTCCAGCAAGACGCTTACCTTCAAACTTCCCGCGGATGCCGGAAAGCAGCAGTACACGGTCACCTACCACACCCAGATGACCGACACGTCCTCACTCGACCCCGTGACCAACAAGGTTGTTGTGACCCCGCCGGCCGACAGCAACTACCCCAGCGGCGAGGCTACCGGCACGTACCAGCCCACCGATAAGGGCACCTATATCACCAAGTCGTTGACGAAGGCTATCGACTCTGCCAGCTACAACGGCGTGGCCGAGTGGAAATCCCAGATCCTATTTAGCGACATGGCGGCCAATACCTCGGCCGATAGCATCGTCTTCACCGACCAGTTCACCAGCCTTCCCAACAACGCCACCGTAAAGCTCACCGGTGACGTGACCGTGGCAATCGACGGCGGTGAGACCCTTGAGGCCGGCACCGACTACGTGCTTACTAACAACGGAGAGAAGGGCCAGTGGAACAATATCTTCCAGATCACCTTCAAGGCAACCGAGAAGGTTAAGGCCCTTATCGGCAAGGCGGGTGCCAAGGTCAACGTTACCTACAAGACCCAGACCTCCAAGGTGAGCGATGCCTACCCGGTGGGCACTTATACCAACGAGTCCACGCTTACGACCGACAAGAAATCCAAGGTCTCGGCCAACGCCTCCTTCGAGCTTGAAAGCTCCACGATGCCGGCTGTCTCTAAGAAGACCACCGGCAGCTCGACTTGGGACGCCACCTACGACTGGGGCGACGGCGAGAAGGGCGCCTGGATCACCGAGTGGGAAGCCCACGTCAACTGCGACGAGCCCAACACCTGGACGCACCAGGCGGCCAGCGACCTCAAGGGCGCCGACGTCAAGCTCACCGACACCTTGCCCGACGGTATGGCATATGTGGCCAAATCGGGCCAGTACACCCTTGTTGGTGCCAGCGGTTTTGGCTCGAGTTGGAACAACTCCATTGAGCCCACGGTGACCGGCAACACGGCCGTCTTCACCGTGAAGACCTCCACCGTTGCCACCAACAGCGGGACCACCGAGAGCCCCGTCTACTCCTGGAAGGGCTACGTCACCTTCAAGTACAAGACTGCCGTTAAGGGGTCCTTCTTCAAGGCGGGCGAGAGCAAGGAGTTCCAAAACAGCGCCCAGGCAGACGCCGGCGAGAAAACCTTCCCGGCCGGTACCGCCAAGACCAGCATTACCAATCAGGTCCTGGACAAGACGGCCGCCCGCGCTGCCGACGGCTCTCACGTCACCTTCACCATTAAGGTCAACCCCAATGCCCTGACCATCGGATCCACCGGCTCGCTTGAGCTTGAGGACACCATGAACTCCGGCGCGAGCTTCACCTCTGGCTCGCTGCACGTCAAGGACGCCAAGACCGGCGACGAGGTGACCGAGGGCGTCTCGTATAAACTCAGTAACGGCACTGCCGCCGACGGTAGCTCGACCACGGTCCTTACCCTTACCGTGCCGGATTCGCGCGCGCTCACCGTTACTTATGACGTGAGCCCGCAGGGCGTCCTGGGCGATAACGTCTACATTAGCAACGACGTCTCGATGAATGGCTTTGCCAGCGCGTCTAAGAACTACGGCAAGTACTGGCAGGTAGCTAAGTCCAACGCCGGTACCGAGGGCACGGCCTACGGCCTGACCATCACCAAGACCGACGACTCGGGCAACAAGGCCCTGGAGGGCGCCGAATTCGCGCTCTACGTCGTGGACCTGGACAACTCCACCGCGAACAACATCGTTAAGTCCCTGGTCACCGGCGTGGGCGAGAACCCCAAGAAGACGAATGCCAACGGCACGGTGACCTTTGGCACCTCGGACGCGCCTCTCGACGCCAACAAGCTCTACTGCTACGTGGAGACCAAGGCTCCCAGTGGATACAAGATCTCCAACACCGAGCCCAGCTATGTCATGTTCTGCGGCACGAGCGAGCAAGATAAGAATGACTTCGCCGCCGCCCTTGCCAAGGCCAAGAATCTGGATATCACACCTACGATCGCCACTTCGGTCAACGTCTATGACTCGCTTGCCGACGGCAGCTTCAAGATTCACGTCAACAAGGGCGTTTCGGGCAGCTATAAGGATGATGCTGCGCCGACCTTCACCTTCACCGCAACGGCCGTCGGCGACAACGCCGCAACGGCGCCCGCGCTTTCCGACGTCACCATCACCGGCGCTGGCCAGGCTGACTTCGAGGGCACGCTGACCAAGGATATGATTGGTCAGACCTTTACCTACGACGTCAAAGAGACCGTGCCCGCCGAGGCCGACAGGCCCGCCGGCTGGACCTACGACGGCAAGACCGTGACCGCCACCGTCAAGGTCGTCGAGAAGGACGCAAAGATTTCCGCCGAGGTCACCTACAGCAAGGACGGCGAGTCCGCCAGCGCCGCGCAGTTCTCCAACACCTACACCGCCGAGAAGACCAGCGCTTCTCTCGGCGCCAAGAAGGTCTTCAACGGCGGCACGCTTGAGGCCAACAAGTTCTCGTTCCAGCTCAAGGACGCCCAGGGCAACGTTTTGCAGACCAAGTCCAACGACGCCCAGGGCAACGTGACCTTCGACGCTATCGAGTACAGCGCCGAAGGCACCTATAGCTACATGATCATTGAGGTCGAGGGCAACGAGGCCGGCGTCACCTACGACACCACCGAGCACTTCGCCACGGTCAAAGTAACCGACAACGGTCAGGGCAAGCTCGTCTCTGCCGTGACGTACGACGGCGACAAGACCGAGGTACCCACCTTCACCAACACCTATGCGGCCCCCGATTCTGCCACCGCGTCCATCAAGGTGACCAAGACCGTCAACGGCTCTTCCACCGCCAAGCCCAACGAGACCTTCTCGTTTAAGCTCTACGCGGCCGACAAGGACGGCAAGGCCACGGGCGAGCAGATCGGTAAGACCATCACCACCAAGGCTGGCGGCGAGGCGACTTTCGACGCCATCACCTATAACGCCGAGAGCACCTACAGCTACGTCGTGCACGAGGAGGGCCACAACGACAAGGGCTGGACGGCCCACGACGACGTGCCCGTCCAGGTCACTGTGACCAAGAACACCCAGACCAACAAGTACGAGGCTACCGTCAACTACGGCGAGGGCAAGAACTCCGCCGTCTTCAACGACATCTATACCGCTGCGGGTGAGCTTGAGGTCAAGGTCTCCAAGACCGTCAATGGCGGTGCCCTGACTCCCGACAAGACCTTTACCTTTGGTTTGTTTGACACCGATGCCTTTGGCAAGAAGACCGGCGACGCCATCGCGACCGCGACGGTCAAGGCCGGCCAGACCGCGACCATGAAGGGCGTTTTCTTCGACCAGGATGACGCGGGCAAGACCTTCACCTATGTAATCAGCGAGATGGGCGAGCTGGGCGCCGGCTGGACCAAGGCCGCCGACCAGACTGTCACCGTGAAGGTCGAGGACAACAACGACGGCACCATGAAGGCCACCGTTACCTACGTGGGCGACAAGGGCTCGGCCACCTTTGACAACACCTACACCACCTCTGTCTCCGCGAAGCTCGGTGTGACCAAGACGGTCAACGGCAAGGACGATATCCGCGACAACGAGAAGTTCACCTTCGAGCTGCAGGATTCCAAGGGCAACAAGCTCGCCGAGACCACCGTCGACTCCCAGCACCACACCGCGTCCTTCGACGCTCAGA
This sequence comes from Paludibacteraceae bacterium, assembly GCA_963630635.1. Taxonomy (GTDB): domain Bacteria; phylum Actinomycetota; class Coriobacteriia; order Coriobacteriales; family Atopobiaceae; genus Paratractidigestivibacter. The sequence continues at coordinate 261 of CAVGOA010000084.1, read as the reverse complement.
CCTACGACAAGGCCAGCACGTACGAGTACACCGTCCACGAGACCTCGCAGCTCGCCGAGGGTTGGACCAACGCGTCCGACCAGAAGGTCTACGTCACGGTCGAGGCCGACAAGAACGGCAACCTCTCTGTCACCGGCGTGACCTACGGCGACAAGAAGGAGACCATCACCGCCGGCGCCACGGGCGAGTATGACCTTGTGGTTAATAACACCTACGCCGACACCGCCTCCGCCACCCTTTCCGTCAACAAGAAGGTCGTCG
>CAVGOA010000083.1:2773-5781 GCA_963630635.1 Paludibacteraceae bacterium | reverse complement strand
ACTACCTGCCCATCCACAACGTGACCTTCGAGCCGGGCTGTCGCAACAACTGGCACATCCACACGGCCACCTCGGGCGGCGGCCAGGTCCTTATCTGCGTCGATGGCTTTGGCTGGTACCAGGAGGAAGGCAAGCCCGCCCAGGCCTTGAAGCCCGGTGACATCGTGGAGATTCCGGCAAACGTCAAGCACTGGCACGGCGCCCACCGTGACTCCTGGTTTAGCCACGTGGCCTTTGGCTACCCCGGCGAGAACTGCGCAAACGAGTGGTGCGAGCCCGTGGACGACGAAGCTTACAACGGGCTGGAGGATTAACCGTGACCCAGAAGAACATGCTGGTTGTGTACTACACCTGGAGCAACGGCAACACCGAGAAGATCGCGCAGCAGCTGGCCGACGCTTGCGGCGCTGACCTGGCCTGCATTGAGACCGTCGAGCCCTATCCCGAGGACTATGACGCCACCGTCAAGCGGGCGCAAGACGAGATTCACGCCGGCTTTGAGCCGCAGATTGAGTCCCTGGAGTTCGACCCGGCGGCCTACGACGTCATTGCCGTGGGCACCCCTACGTGGTGGTATACCATGGCGCCGGCCGTTGCCTCGTTTGTGCACTCTGTCGATTGGGCCGGCAAGACCGTCGTGCCCTTCTCGACGAGCGCCGGTTGGCCTGGCAGCACCAACGACGATATCGTGGCCGCGGCTGCGGGCGCCGTGGCCGGTCCCGCCTTCGAGGTAACGTTTGACTCTACTGGCGGCTCCAAGCAAAAGACCCCGCAGGCCGAGGTGGACGCCTGGATCGCCAGCGTGAATGCCCTGCTGTAGACCGGGCTACTCGCCAAATCTGTACAAGACACCATTTTTCAAGACTTCCGACCTCTCGCATGGTAAGGAAGCCGCGAAGAATGGTGTCTTGTGCAAAATCTCCGAGTAGCCCCGCCTTTTGCTTGTTTTTGACCGCCGATTATTCGCGGAGCGCGAGGGTTATGCGCGCGTAATCGAGGTAGCCCAGGACGCTGTAGTGGTCGGCCCCGTCGGGGGCGGGCGAGCCGCCGGCACCAACGACGCCCAGGTAGCCGCCCTCGACCGTCTGGCTGGCCCCGTTGGCCACCACCACGTACCAGCGGCTGTTCTCGCGGGCCGGCTTGCGCAGCTGGCAGGCCAGAGTTAGCTTGCTCTCGCCCTCTTTGCGGAAAAACGCCCCGCCTTCGCGCATTTTCTTTATCAGCACGCCGTCGAGCCAGAAGCAGATAAACGGCGACTCTGCGTAGTTGGTGAGCGCCTCTGCCTCGTCGTTGTATACGTAGCAAAAAACCGCGCGCTCGGGCATGCCGGCAAGAAGGTCGATCTCGCTCTCCTTGAGCTTGAACTCAACCGTCGTGATCGCTCCGGGATGGTCGTCGCTCTCGCTCACCTTTGTGTAGGCCGTCTTTACCTGGAAGAAGAAGGTCTCGGGGTCGGTGCCCGGGTGCTCGAGCTGTCGCTTGAGGTTGATCGAGACCACGTCGATGCCCATGTCGGCCGGCGGCCGCAGCGCGTCCAGACCGTGGCGGTACAGCGAGCTCATGAGTTGGTACTCGCCGGTATAGCCGCTGTAGAGCATCTTGAAGAAATCCTGGGCCATGTTGGGCTCCTTAGGGTTGACGGTGGGTTTGGCGGGCGGGCGCCGGTCGCGGCGAAGCCAGACTGCTCGATTCTAGCGCGCCGCCGCGCCCGTGTGCTGCCGGTGGCCGCGTGCCTACGCTGCCTGCGGGCCAAGGGGAAGCTCGTCCCTCTCGTCAAACTCCCTCGCGTCAAGCATCGGGTGATTTCCCAGGTCATAGGCCGGCTCGCACACTCCGCGCTGCCCGCGCTCGAAGTACCACCAGTTGCCGGCCGGCGTCTCAAGCAGCGAGCTGGGCGTGCGGTTGGCCCGCAGCGCGAAGTAGCGCGCGGTCTTCTCGTCTTGAAATCCCGTCACAAGTTGGCGGTCACAGTTGCCAATGATCGAGTTGGCCCCGGCCTCGCCGTAGCGCGCCTCAAGCTGGCTCACCGTCTGGCACACCAGAGTGCAGCTCACCTCGCGGCTGCGGATGACGGCCAGCACGTCGTCGATGCCGGGCAGCGTGAGGTTGGCAAAGTCGTCCAGCACAAAGCGCACGGGCACGGGCAAGCGGCCGTCGGCGCACTCGGAGTCGGCGTGGGCGCACAGACTTTGGAAGGCTTGGCTCACAAAAAGGCTGGTCAGCGGTGCCAAACTCTTATCCATGTCGTCCATGGTCACAAACAAGGCACGCTTTTGGTGGCCCAAGGCGAGAAAATCGACCTGCTGCGGCCGCCTAAAAGAGGCCAGCGCGCTGTCAAACGTCAGCGGAAAGAGATTGGCCGCGATAATGCCCATGATGCTGGCGTGCATCTTCTCGGCGCGAGACGTGCTGCGCGCGCGGCGAAAGAGCGCGGCCGCGTAGCTGTTGGGATCATCGTGGGCCAGCTCGTAGAACATCGAGGGCGCCTCGCCCTCGCAGGCCCGCTCGAAGCAGCTCACTACCGAGGCCATGTTCCAGCCCTCTTCTGGCAGCGCCTCGAATACGTAGGCGATGTAGCTTGCCACGTAGTTGGCCGCGGCGCAGGCCCAAAACGGGTCCTGCCCCATTTGGTCGCGGGGAAACAGGGCGCTGGCGATGGCGATGATGTCCTGCGCAAGCGGCCGGCCCTCGCGCCAGCGTACGTGGTGCAGCGGGTCGTAACCTAAGGTGCCGTCCATGGTCGTGAAGTCCAGGCGGTCGACCTTGTAGCCGCAAAGACGCAGGTAGGGGCCCATCTCGTCGAAGAGCCGGCCTTTGGAGTCCAGGACCACGTAAGAGCCCGCGGCTTGCAGCAGGTTGGGCTTTATGAAGTTGCGCGTCTTGCCCGAGCCCGAGCTGCCCAGCACAAGCACGTTGTTGTTGAGCCCGGTTGCCCACGAGTCCATGTTCGCGCGGCGGTTGGCGGTAAGAAGAAGCTCGCCGGCGTAGGCGCGGCGGTTGGCGGTGGG
>CAVGOA010000083.1:0-2619 GCA_963630635.1 Paludibacteraceae bacterium | reverse complement strand
CCTGCGCTTCGAAGTAGGTATCGGTGGCGGTAAGCTTAAAGACCTGGTCAAGGGTCATGCCCGTGTGTCGGGCAATGACGCCGGCCGTCACGTCGCGAATCCGCATGAGGTCGTCGGCCCGAGCCTTGACGCTCAGCGCGCTGCCGCCCAGCCCCGAGCCAATAAGCGGGTCGTGAACCATGACGCGGCTGTGCGGCAACATCAGCCGCTCGTCTGCGGCGATGAACAAAAGCGCCGCCATGCTCGCGGCCATTCCCAGGCACACGGTGCGGATGGGGCAGCTCACCGCCTGCATGACGTCGTAGAGCGCCAAGCCCGATTGCACTTCTCCGCCCAGGCTGTTGATGTAGAGCGTCACGGGGGCCTTCGCGTCAACGCGCTGCAGGTAAAGCAGGCCGCGGATCAATGTGGCGCACGACTCGGCGTCGACCGCGCTGGTTAGCTCCAGCTCGCGGCTGGCCAGCATCTGGTCGCGGATGTCCAGCCGGTACGGCCCCTCGGCCGTCTCACGGATGATTTGTGGTTGGTAGATAGGGAAGCGGTCGCTCATGACGAGCTCCTTTCCGAGGGTCGGCACAACCACGTGGGCACGGTGGCCAGAAGGCCATTGTCGCGGTCACCGCCCGCCGCGCAACGGCAAGCGACAGCGTGGCATACGCCTCTAGCTGCGGTTCTCTGTGATTGTGCATGGTGTGAAAGGGACGGCCGTGGCAAGAGCGGCCGAGCAACTCCTCCGGCCACTGTAGCCGGCTTGCCTGGAGGCGGGTCGATGCGACCCTCGGGTGGCCGCACTATAGCACCGCCCGTCAAGGCCGCGCAAGGCCCAAATTTGGCCGATCGGCCCCAATGGCGCGTGCGTGCTCGAAATCCCATGCATTCCGTGCCGATTTCCGTCTTAAAAATGGCACGGAATGCATGGGATTTTGCAGTAGCCTCCGCGCCCAAGCCCCCCCGAGGCCCCGCCCGGCGAGAATGCCACCTGGGGGTTCGTTGCGTTATCCTTTTTAAATCGTCCCCAACCAGAGGATACGCGCATGAAAACCGCCCGCCCGCGCAATTGCCGCCCCCGCCTTTCCAGCCGCATCTTTGCCGCCTTCTGCGCGGTCATTCTTGCCGTTACAACGGTCCTGACCTGCATCCCCGTCCCGGCCAGCGCCGAGAGCCTGGTCGAGACGATCGACGTCGAGCAGCGAGACGAGCTCTATGCCCACGCCCGCCTGGGTGTGGCCGCCGGCACCCTGACCGAGTACCAGCTGGCCGACGCCTACCCCGAGGCCGACCTGCAGCTGTTCCCCAGCGACTCGGATGTCGTGGCCGCCGTTGCCGGCAACAAGATCGACTACGGCTTTGTGACCGAGTTCTATGCCATCCGCTTCATGGAGAACAACGCAGGCTACATGTACATCACGCCGCCGTTCACCACCTTTGAAGAGGCCTTTGCCATCAACAAGAACAACAGCGAGCTGCGCGACAAGATCAACGCCATCCTCGACAACTACAAAGAGACCGGCACCTTGCAGGCCATCAAGGACAAGTGGCTAGTCGACCGCAACTACACCATGGACGACGTGCCCGCCTGCGACACGGGCGACGAGGTCCTGCGCGTTGCCTGCTCGAGCGCCGACGAGCCCTACCTCTTTGTCCAGGACGGCGAGCTGGTGGGCCTGGTCGCCGAGGTCGTGCGCCGCGTGGCCGCCGAGCTGGGCATGCGCGTCGAGTTCCAGGACATGAACTTCGCCGGCGAGATCGCGGCCGTGGCCACCGGCAAAGCCGACATCGCCACCCAGCTCACGCCCACCGAGGAGCGTCTGCAGCAGGTCGACTTCACCTCGTACTACTCGACGGCCGAGTTTGGCGCCCTGGCCAAGTCGGACATCTCGACCGATATCGACCTGGTCCAGGCCTTCCAGGACAACTTCAACTCCACCTTCATTACCGAGAACCGCTGGCAGCTGGTTCTCAACGGACTGCAGGTCACCTGCATCATCACGGTGGGTTCCTTCGCGCTGGGCACCCTGCTTGCCCTGGGCCTGTCGTGGATGTCTCGCCGCGGCAACCCGGTGGCGCGCGCCTTTGTGGCCCTCTACAACAAGCTGGCCACGGGTGTTCCCGTGCTGGTGTGGTTGATGATCTTGTACTACGTGGTCTTTGCCTCGGTAGACATCTCGGCCATCGCGGTTGCCATCCTGTGCTTTGGCCTGCAATCTGCCTCGCCCATATCCGGTGTCATCGAGACGGGCCTGGCCTCGGTCGACAAGGGCCAGGTAGAGGCGTCGCTGGCTATGGGCTTCTCGCCGTTTGACACGTTTAGGCACATCGTGGCGCCGCAGGCCCTGGCGCGCGTGTGGTCGCTGTACTCGGGCGAGTTCTCGGCCCTGATCAAAGAGACGTCGATCGTGGGTTACATCGCCCTGCAAGACCTCACCAAGGCAAGCGACATCATTCGCAGCCGCACGTTCCAGGCCTTCTTCCCGCTTATCGCCACGGCAGTGGTCTACTTTGTGGCCATTGTCTTGTGCGACTGGATCTTCAAGCGCCTGGGCCGCTTGCTCGACCCCAAGCGCCGCCGTCCCGCCACCGTCCTTAAGGGAGTCAAAGTTCGTGACTAAATCGCAGCCC
>CAVGOA010000082.1:0-6020 GCA_963630635.1 Paludibacteraceae bacterium | reverse complement strand
GTGAACCTTGGCGCCTTCTGCAGCAACTGCGGCACCCCGCGCCCGTAGCGCGGCGTCTACCCTTCAAAACCCGGGCCCGTCTGACGCCAAAAGCGTCGGCGGGCCCAATTCGCGTATCTTTACGTGGTCGCTCAGAAGAAAAAAGACGATATTGGGAAGCCAAATCCTCCGCGAAGGGTTTAACGAGATTTCCGCCCAGCAAAACCGCAGGTCGCGAAGTTCGCTTAGGGCCGTTTCCCGTCCCTGCTCCCAATCGGATTCCCAATTTCGTATTTTTTCTCGCCGAGGCCCCTTCTCGGCGCTCCCTGCGGCTCCGCTCCGCGCCCGTCTCGCCGACGCCCCCCGCAAATCTGGGACTTGTCTGATGGAATCCGGGCTTCTTAGCTGCAAATCCTGGGGTTGTCTGATGAATCGGCACTAAAAAAGGGACTTGTCTGATATCGAACCATCAGACAAGTCCCAAATTTGCAGCGGGGGGCCGGACGGGCGATGCGTCGGCGAGAAGACCCGCGCCCTAAATCACGAAGATCAGGGCCGAGAGGGTGATGCAAACACTGCCCGCCAGCGTGAACAGGTGGAACACAAAGTGCAGGTAGGGGACTCGTTTGGGGATGTAGAAGAGCGCCCCCACGGTGTACGAGATCCCGCCCGCGACCAAAAGCCAGAAGGCCGCGCCCGGCAACACCTGGTAAAGCGTCCCCACCTTAAAGATGACCAGCCAACCCAAGATCACGTAGATAAGCGCTGTCAGCCACTTGGGCTGGCGCTCGCGCAAAAAGCACTCGACCACGATGCCCACAAGCGCGATGCCCCATACCACGGCCGCCAGCCAAATCCCGCCGTGATCGGCCAGGGCCACCAGCGCAAACGGGGCGTAGCTGCCGGCGATCAGCAGGTAGATGCCGCAGTGGTCCAGCACGCGAAAGACGCGCTTGGCGCCTGCCGGCGCGATCGCGTGATACAGCGTCGAGAAGAGATACTCGACCAAAAGGCCAATGCCCATGAGCAGCGCGGCCAAAAGGTGCGTGCCCCCGCCGTGGCTCACGGCGCGCACGATGAGCAGCACCAACGCGGCGATGGACAAAAGCGCGCCCACCCCGTGCGAGACCGAGTTGGCAATCTCTTCTCCCACGGTGTAGCGGCGCGGTTGCTTTGCGGCGGCTGTCGTCATGGCTTTGCTCCTCATAAAATCCGGGTTCTTCTCGCCATTGTATAGGGGTGGGCGGCCCGGCCAAGAAGCGCCGCTCAAAAAACACGGCTTGCGGCGAGAAGACCCCCCGCGCTATTCAACCCTGTTAACCCGCTGAAATTCGGGCGACCCAAGCGCGCAAGCTGCGTATACTACCTTTGTCCCATAGAGCAAAACGCCAACTTATGCGAGGTAGTCATGTTGCGCCACAAGTTCAAGAGAATCGCCGCGGCGCTTGCGGTCCTTCTTATCACGGTGAGCTTCACGCTTTCTTATGTGCCCACCCAGTCGCTGGCCGAGCAATCGGGTTATGACCAGTCCAACTACAAGAACCTCACCGAGGACGAGCGAAACCAGCTCTTCGAGCACGCCCGCCTGGGCGCGATCATCGGCTCGCTTACCGAGCAGAACCTCCACGCGCAGTTTCCCGACGCCGACATCCAGCTCTTCCAAAACGAGCCGGACATCGTGGCGGCGCTGATCGGCGGCAAGATCGACTACGGCTTTGTCTCGGAGTTCTACGCCAACCGCTTCATGGAGGAGGAACAGGGCTACGAGTACGTGACGCCCTGGTACATCTCGTTTGACGACCGTTTTATCACGCAGTACGACAACGCCGAGCTGCGCGACAAGATGGACGAGATCATTACCCGCTACAAAGAGGACGGCACGCTCGACGCCATCACCAAGAAGTGGGAGCAGGACCGCAACTACACCATGGACGACGTGCCGGTCAACGAGAACGGCCAGGTCCTGCACGTGGTTTCGACCGGCTGCGACGAGCCCTACACCTTTGTGTCCAACGGCCAGCTCATGGGCTCTGCCGTCGAGCTGATCGAGCGCATTGCCTACGAGCTGGGCATGCGCTGCGAGTTCCAGAGCTCGGGCCTGATTGCGCAGATCGCGGCCGTGGGCTCGGGCAAGGCCGATGTGGGCATGCAGCTGGTACCCACCGCCGAGCGCGAGAAGCAGGTCAACTTCACTCAGACCTACTGCACCTTGAACTACGGCGCCCTGACCAAGAAGGCGGGTGCGACCAGCGCGGGCTTCTTCGAGACCCTCTCTAAGAACCTGAACTCCACCTTTGTGGCCGAGAACCGCTACCAGCTGGTAATCGAGGGCCTGGGCGTCACGGTGGCCATCGCTGCCTGCTCGTTTGTGCTGGGGTCTATCCTGGCGGCGGGCCTGTGCGCCATGCAAAGGAGCCGCCTGGCGCCGGTGCGCGGCCTCGCGCGCGTCTACTCTAAGCTGGCCTGCGGCATCCCGGTCCTGGTCTGGCTCATGATCTTCTACTACATCTTGCTGGCAGACATCGACATACCCGCGATAGCGGTGGGCATCATCTGCTTTGGCCTGCAAATGGCTGCGCCCATCGCCGAGACCTTTGGCGTGGGCTTGGACGCTGTCGACAAGGGCCAGACCGAGGCGGGCCTGGCCATGGGCTTCTCGAAGCTCGAGGTCTTCCGCCGGGTCGTCCTGCCGCAGGCGGCGGCGCGCGTGTGGAGCCTCTACACCGGGCAGTTGACGGCGTTGATCAAGGAGACCTCGGTGGTGGGCTACATCGCGATCCAGGACCTTACCAAGGTCTCGGACATCATCCGCAGCCGCACCTTCCAGGCGTTCTTCCCGCTGATCGCCACCGCGGTGATTTACTTTTTGATCATCGCCCTGTGCTCGTTCGCGCTGGGTCGCGTGGCACTTTTGCTCGACCCCAAGCGCCGCAGCCAGAAGAAGATCCTGGGCGGCATCGAGGCCAGGAACCGCCCGGCTTAGGCACGCGGCAGGCAGGTAATTTAGCGAGAAGGGCGCCCCGGGGTTTTGGTCCCGGGGCGCCCTCTTTGTGCGTGCGGTTTGGGTGGGTGTTGTGCGGGTCGCAGCGCGTGGCCGCCCGGCCGCGGCGCCCTTCTCGCCCCCTAGTTGTCCGAGCGCGAGAACCCGTTCTTCATCTCAAGACTGCGCTGGAACAAGACGTTGGCGAGAAGATCGTCGGTCGTCTCGCGTGCCACATCGGCGATGGCCTGGTTGGTCGCGGCCGGGTCGTCACCGGCCTCGTCGGCCGCCAGGACCAGCCCAAGCGCGCGGGACTGGAGCTTTTCCTGGTAGCGCTCGACGTGCGGCAGGCAGCTGCCGTAGCTGGCGTCTGCCATGGCCGCCACCAGGCGATTTGCCCAGTAGAAACTCTCGGTCGAGGGCTTCTTGGGCGTCTCGCGAACATAGGCGGGCACGTCGTCGACCTGCGTGTAGAAGGGCACCAGCGCGTTGAAGGCGTTGCTGCCCAGCGCGATCCACTGCAGCGCGCGGTGGGCGTCGTCTGCGTAGGGGCGGATCTGCAGCACGGCCAGCTGGCAGTTGCGGTTGATGCCGATGGGGCGATACAAGCCGCGCGTCGCGGGCGTCCCAATGTGGCCGTAGGGGTCGTAAACCGTGCCCTGGTAGTGCAGCGAAAGCGCGTACTTGACGTCCTCGATGGTCACCTTGCGCTCGGGCACGCGCGCCCAGGGCAGGGTGTCCGACTCGGGGCCAAAGGGCTCGTGGGCCGCGGCGGTCTCCCAGGGGCCGGCGCTGGGGTTCAAGAACCGCTGGATATCCCAGGCGCGCGGCGTGTTGTACACGTGGTCCGAGTCCGAGTGCGTGCCAAAGGCGTCGCGCGGGTTAAGCCGACCGTCGAGGCTGAGGTCCAGGTGGTTCTTCTCGATAAACTCGCGCAGGTCTGCGCTGCACAGGTGCTCGCGCCCCTCGCCCAGGGCATCGTCCAGGTCAAACGAGTCCAGACCCAGCTGGTTGGGCATGGTGACGTAGCAGTCGTCGGGCACGCGGCGAGCGATCCAGTGGTGGCCGCCCACGGTCTCAAGCCACCAGATCTCGTCGACGTCGGCAAAGGCGATGCCGTTGATCTCGTAGGTTCCGTGCTCGGCGAGAAGGGCGCCCAGGCGAAGCACGCCGTCGCGGGCGCTCGTGGCGTAGGGCAGCACGAGGGTGACCATGTCCTCCTCGCCAATACCGCCCGCGACCTCGGGCTCAAAGCCTTCCTCGCCCGGGGTGCCCTTAGCGGCGCGGTAGGGGACCAAGGGGTCTGCGGCCAGCACGCGCTCGTTGTTGGTCAGGGTCTCGGTCGCGGTCATGGCGACGTTGTGCTCATTTACGCCGGCGGCCTCCCACAGGCCCTCTTTAAGGTCTGCGTTGGGCATGCAGGTGTAGCGGCCGCCGCCCTGGGGCAGGGCGATCTCGCGGTGGCCGATGACCGACTTATACGTGGTCTTACCGGCGGCGTTTTCAACCGCAAAGCGCTTCTCGCAAAACTCGCCGCTGGGGCAGTCCTCGTTGCGAGCGATGATGGTCGACCCGTCGTAGCTGGCCTTCTTTCCCACCAGGATGGTTGTGCAGGGCATTTCTTGGCTCCAATCGAAGTTTGTTACATATCCCGGCTAATGTTAGTCTTTCGCGTTGCTTCTGCGCGGCGCGCGTCGGATAATAAACGTCTTGTGTTTTTCGAGCTATGAACCATAGGAGTCTCTATGTCCATCAACTTCAAGCGCCGCCTGCCCATGGCAAAAGAGATCCGCGAAGAGATGCCCCTCTCGGCAGACCTCGTGGAGAAGAAGGCCGCCTTCGACGCCCAGGTCGAGGCCGTCATGCGCGGCGAGGACCCGCGCCGCCTGCTGATCATTGGCCCCTGCTCGGCCGACCGCGAGGACTCGGTCTTGGATTACATGACCCGCCTGGCCGGCGTGGCAGAAGAGGTCAAGGACAAGCTGATCATCATCCCGCGCGTCTACACCAATAAGCCCCGCACCAAGGGCACCGGCTACAAGGGTCTTCTCCACAACCCCGACCCCGAGGCTCCCGCCGACCTGCTCGAGGGCGTCAAGGCCGTGCGCCACATGCACCTGCGCGTGATCGAAGAGACCGGTTTCTTCACCGCAGACGAGATGCTGTACCCTACCAACTACCAGTACCTGGTTGACCTGCTGTCTTACGTTGCGGTGGGCGCGCGCTCGGTCGAGAACCAGGAGCACCGCCTGGTGTCTGCCGGCATCGACGTGCCCGTGGGCATGAAGAACCCCACCGCGGGCTCGACCACGGTTATGTTGAATTCCATCTACGCCGCGCAGGCCAAGCAGAGCTTCATCTACCGCGGCTGGGAGGTCGAGTGCGACGGCAACCCGCTGGCCCACGCCGTGCTGCGCGGCTACATTGGCCTGGACGGTCGCAACTACCCCAACTACCACTACGAGCACCTGGAGCGCCTGGCCGGCCGCTACCTTGACGCCGATTTCGAGAACCCCAGCGTGGTGGTGGACTGTAACCACGACAACTCCGGCAAAAGGCCGCTTGAGCAGCCGCGCATTTGCAAGGAGGTCCTGGATTCGTGCCGCCGCAACGCCGACATCAAGCGCATGGTCAAGGGCTTCATGGTCGAGTCCTACATCGAGGACGGAAACCAGCCGGTGGACGGCGGCGTCTACGGCAAGTCGATCACCGACGCGTGCATTGGCTGGGAGAAGACCGCAGCTTTGGTCCGCGACCTGGCCGAGAGGGTGTAGCGCCGGGCGTCGCGGGGTCGCCGCGAGCCAAAAATGCGACATGTGTGCCAACGAATTCGGACATATCGAGTAGCGAGAAAACCGCAGGCCCAACGACCTGCGGTTTTTCTTTCCCGATTTGGGCGTCTACGCGGCTCGCACCGTTTCGTCGGCACACTTGTCGCGTTTTCCGTTTGTCACCCGGGGAGGGCGCCCGTCCCGCAAAACGCGCCGTTCTCTGTGCCAATTCCGCAATCTGCCCCGTTCTCTGTACAGAGAACCCCACCTTTTCCAAGTTTCGCCCCTCC
>CAVGOA010000081.1:0-6081 GCA_963630635.1 Paludibacteraceae bacterium | reverse complement strand
TATACCCGCTTGCGCGCGGGCGGCTCGGGCGGGTTTGGAAGCGGGGCGCGGCGCCGCCGCGGGGCCATTGCGGCCCCCGATTTGGGGCATGCGCGAGTTTTCGCGGTTTAAACCGGGCCCGGGCGAGTAGCCGGGCGGTTTCCGACCGCGTTTGCCCAGTTGGGCGAAGACCAAAAGCCTCTGGCTACTTGGCGGAAGCGGATTTAAACCACGAAAAGTCGCGCATGGTCGCGTGGCGGGCCGCGACGGGGCCCGCGCAACCCGCCACGGCAAGAAAAACGGGCGGGCGCCGAGGGTTCGGCGCCCGCCCGCAGCGGGAATCCGGGGTTCTTCCCTACCCTACTTGCCCTGCGCCGCGAGCTTCGCGTCGAGCTTGGCCTGCTTGCGCTTGCTACGACGGTAAGCCTCGGGGTGGCGTCGCTCGGCCTTGGTTCGGCGCACGATCAAAACCGCGCCTCCCACCAGCAGCAACGCAATAACAACCTGCGCCACGGTAATGGCAACGCGCCAGCTGGGAACCGAGATCGAGAAGGTCGACCCAGGCACCGCGCCCTGCATCGCATTGGAGTTAGCCACGGTATAAGCGATGTTGTGAACCGCCTCGCGCATGACCGAGTGAGCTGTCGCGCTGTCGTAGTCACTCACGCTCCACATGAAGGGCATCGCCATGCACAGATAAGTATCGCAGCCGGTGCGCAGGCACAGGTCACGCATGTTGTTGCCTTGCCACACCCAGTAATCCGAGATAACCATGCCTTCGAAGCCCCACTCGCCGCGAAGGACATCCTTAAGAGTGGCGTCGCAGTTGTGCCCAATCCGCATGCCGATACAGGTCTGGGTGCTCATGACCGCGGTGCCGGCGCGCATGACCTTCTCTTTGACCTCGCCGGTCTGAGAGTCAGAGTACTTAAGCGTCATGCGGGCCTCTTCCAGCGCAATCTCGAAGGGGCGCAGGTAAAGCTCGCGCATGGTCTGCTCGTCGGCCCAGGTAGCGACCAGGCTCGAGCGGCCCGTCTCGGTCTCGTTCAGCGCAAAGTGCTTGACGTAGCAGTACATTCCCTGGTCACCGGCGCCCGAGATGGCGGCCGCGGCCAGCTTGCCAGAAAGCAGCGGATCCTCGGAGAAGTACTCGAACACGCGACCCGAAAACATCGAGCGGTGCAGGTTGATCGCGGGCGCGTACCAGCCGCTGATGCCATTGGCCAGCGACTCCTGTCCCAGCGCCGAGCCAACCTCATAGAGCAACTCGACGTTCCACGTGCTGGCCATCAGTGGCGCGAAACCAAACGACGAGCTCTTCTCCATGCCATAAAAGTGGTCATTGCCCTGGACCTTGAGACCGTTCGCGCCGTCCTCGTCGGTCGTCTGGGGAAGGCCGATGGACTCGATGGCCCCGGTCGTATAGGCCGCGCCCGCGAAGTTGCGGAGAAGCCCGTCCTTGTCGGTGTCCCAGTTGATTTGGTCGAGAAGGTCGCTCCAGCGCGGATCGTCGTAATCGGCTCCGCGCAGGTCAGCGAGGGTAAGGCCGTTATCCGCGCCAGAAGCAGGCTCTTCGGCGGCGTAAACCTTGCTGCCCTCGACGTTACCGTAGGTCTCGTCGGTCGCGGGATCGAAGGTGATAAAGAGGTCCGAGTCCTCCTTGTACTGCTCGCTGATCTCTTTGCTTTCCTGGTAGACAGGCTGCGTGCTGCTCCAATCCGTGCGCGACAGCAACGTGGAGTCGCTGTTCATGTAGTCGGAGCTTTGCTGGAAGCGGTTGGTCGCCGCGGTGTAGGTAGCCGTCTCGTCGACCAGGGCCTCGCCGGTCGTGGGGTCAAGGTCTGACTGGGCGGCCTTCTCGGCGTCGCGCACGTGGTCGGCATCGGAGCCATCAAACCAGATGGTCTGGTCCTGGACCACGGTCTTCTGGTCAAGGACATCGTGGCTGTTGTTGCGCAGGCTCACCACGTAGTCGCCCGCCTCAAGGACGTAGCAGCCAGTGGTGCCGTCGGGGTTGTCGTGCGTGTAGCAGTACGAAGCCATGTCCTGCTTAGAGAAGGTCATGGTCACTACCTGGGACTCGCCGGGCTCGAGCAGCTTAGTCTTGGCGAAGGCGGCCAGGACACAAACGGGTTTCTCGATTTGGGCATCCTGGTCAAGCTGGGTATACGGCGCCGAGAAGTACGCCTGGGCGACGTCTTTGCCAGCGCGGTCTCCCGTGTTGGTCACCGTTGCCGTGACGGCCACCTGGCCGTCCTTCCCCTCTACCGAGTCAAGGGTCTTCGAGAAGGTCGTGTAGGACAGGCCGTAGCCAAACGGGAAGACCACGGCGTCGTCGTAGGAATAGGTCTCGTCAACGGCATCGGCGGTCTCGTGGTAGCGATAACCCATGTAGATGCCCTCTTGGTACTCGTTGTAGGGGCGGTTGAACTCGCCGCCGTCGGTGTAACTGGACGAGGAAACCGTGAGGTTCGAATAGGTGGACGTGCCGGCGCGGGCGATGTTCTCGTCGCGCAAGAAGTCGGCAGCCCAAATGTCGACAGTGCGGCCCGAGGGGTTGACATCGCCGTCAAGAATGGCGGCCAGCTCAGAGAAGCCGCGCTCGCCGGGGTGGCCGTACTGGATGACGGCGTCGACGGCCAGGTCGCCGTCAACAAGGTCTGCCACCTCGAGCGGCGCCGAGCTTACCAGCACCACCACAACGCGGCCGCACTTCTCCTTAGCCGCCTGGATGGTGCCGCGCTCGTTGGCAGAAAGCGCCAGATAGTGACGAGTGCCGTCTTCGTAGGCGTCGGACTTCATGTCCTGGCCCTCTTGACCGCCACGACTAATGAATACCAGGCCGCAGGCGTCCTTGTTGGCCTGAATGCCCTGGTAGATGGACGGGTCGTACTCGTAAATCTTGCAGTCGCCGCCCAAAAGCGAGCCGGCCTCGCCCGCCGCCGCGGTGCCCTCGGCCTCGACCAGGGGCACGGGGTCGCCCGCCGCGCGCATTGCTTCGACGGCGGCGTTGTCGATGGTCAGGCCCTCGAGGCCCTGCTCCGGCGTCACGGGGTCGCTGACCCATTTGGCCGAACCGCCCCAGCTGTTCTGGCCGTAAATGGGGCTAAGGTAGGCGTAGCCAAACGGCATGACCTGCGACCCCTTGGCCAACGGCAGGGTTTGATCGTCGTTCTTGAGAAGGACGGCGCCCTCGTCTTGAACCTGGGAGGCCACGGCGTAGGCCGCCTCGGTCGCGGCCTCGGCCGATTCGGGCTCGTCGTAGTAGCTGCCGTCCCAATCGGCCTTCTCGGCGGGCACGTTGACCGTATTGGTCCCCCGGTCGACGTAGGTCTCTAAAGCGCCACTGGCCATATTGCCCACGAGGCCCAGGACAAGGCCTATGACGACTAAGAGGACCATGGGTATTATCAGCAGCACCCTAAACTTTCGATTGGACATCTTGAGCTTTGGTTTGCTCTTATCGGCTTGGCTTTGCTTCATTTATGCCTGCTCCCCTCTTGTGTGTTGGCGCGAATCCCGCGCAGGGCCTTTGCGCTGAAAAATAGCTGAGAAGAGCCCCTCGTGCCGCAAACGGCGAAATCGGGTGGCGTGGCGGCAAAACCGGTCCCCGCTCGCCGAAGGACGCTCCGGCCAACGGTGGCCATTGCGTACCATCTAAGCCAGGGAGGAAAGATGCACAAGATACTGATTGTCGAAGACGAAGACGTCGCGGCCGAGGCCCTGCGCCGGTCGCTGGAACGCTATTCACGCGAGAAGGGCCAGACGTTTGCGGTGAGCCACAGCGCCAGCGCGCTTGACCTGGACGACCTTTCGGGGGTTGACCTTGTCTTCATGGACATCGACCTGCCCGGCGTAAACGGCTTTGACGCGGCCATTGAGCTGCGCAAACGCAACCACACGACGGTCCTCATCTTTGTAACCAACCTGGCACAGTACGCGGTTAAGGGCTACGCGGCAGAGGCCCTCGACTTCATCGTCAAGCCCTTCTCGTACGGGGACTTTGCCCTGCGAATGGATCGGGCGATGGTGGCCATGGGGCAAAAGCGGCGGCGCGCCGTTAGCGTCGTTTCTCGCGGCGAGACACGCATTTTTGATATCTCGGAGCTGGTGTTTATTGAGGTTAGCGGTCACAACTTGGACTATCACCTGACGGGCAGCGAGATGATCAGCGCACGCTCGAGCCTCAAGGCGGTGACCGAGGAGCTGGCAGACCCCTGCCTTCTGAAGATCTCTTCGAGCTGCATCATCAACATGGCTCACGTGCGCGGGGTCGCCGATGCGCAGGTCGCACTTTCTGACGGCAGCACGGTCTGGATCAGCCGAGCAAACAAGCGCCGGTGCCTCGAGGCGATTTCTCGCTACCTGGGCGGGATGGCCTAGATGGACATCCTGGCGCAGCTGGGTGGGCCCATGACGATAGTTGGAATCTTGATGTGCCTGTCTCAGCCCTTCGAACTCATGCTGCCAACCTTATGCATTGGAAACATGATGCCCAAGCAGCGCGATTTCAAGCGCCGGGTGCGCAGGGCGGCGGCGATTTGGGTGCTTGCGACCCTTATCGTGACGCCCGTTGTCTATGCCTGCGTACTTATGGGAGCCGACTCGCACATTCAAAGCGCTCACTCGTTTTTTGCATCTCTCGCCATGCTGCTGTGCGCCATCCCCACCATCATGTACCTGTACGAGGCCTCGGTTTGGAAGGCGTTGTTTTGCGTGAGTGCCGGCTACACCATTCAAAATATTGGCAGCGGACTGGCCGAGACGATCTGTTTGCTGGTACGCAGGCTCACGGGGCTCAACCTCACCGCCAACGAAATAGACTCGCTCAATGAAACCGCACCGGTTGTCTGGGCGATATCGGCATGTTGTTATTATGCCGTGTTTCTCGCCACCTACCTGGGGTTTATTAAGCGCGTACGGCGCGGGCGCCTTAACGAGGCTGAGGACCGCAAGATGATGGCCATGCTCTTGCTGGTCATTCTCGCCGTCATTGCGTTTGACGTGGTCAACAAGAACCTGGACAAGCAGGGCGTCGGGCTTATCACCTTGCTTATCCTGCGGTTTGTTCACTTTGCCGTGTGTCTGTTCTTGCTGTTTGCGCAGTTCGAGATGCTTTACAGCCGCACGCTTGAGCGGCGCATGCTCACCGAGCGGCAGCTGGCGGCACAGCGCGAGCAACAGTACCGCCTAAGCCGCCAAAACATCGAAGCGATCAACGTCAAGTGTCACGACATCAAACATCAGATAAGGGCGCTGGCAAACGGGGGCGCCCAGGTAGACGAAGGTGTGTTGAGGGACCTGGCCGCCGAGGTCAAGATCTACGACTCGACGGTCGAGACAGGAAACGACGCGCTGGACACCATCCTTACCGAGAAGAGCCTAATCTGCAGCAGGGAAGATATTTCCTTAAGCTGCATCGCCGACGGGAAGGCCCTCGCGGGGTTTGGGGCGGCCGAGATTTACTCGCTATTTGGAAACGCGCTGGATAACGCTATTGCTGCAGTTGCGCAGGTGAGCGACTCAGAGCGACGCAGCATATCTTTGGTGGTGCGGCGCGTGGGGTCGCTTGCCAGCATCCATATCGAGAACTACTTCACGGGGGTCAACGAGCTTGCCTTTGTTGACGGATTGCCGCAGACCGCACAACCCGACGACGGCACGCACGGTTTTGGCACCCTGAGCATGCGCCAAACCATCGAGGCGCACGGCGGGACCCTTGCTTTTGGCACCCGCGACGACGTTTTTGCCCTCGATGCAATGGTTCCCGTGGCCTAAGCGTTGCCGCGCTTGGGGCATGCGCGAGTTTTCGGGGTTTAAAACGGGCCCGGGCGAGTAGCCGGGCGGTTTCCGACCGCGTTTGCCCAGTTGGGCGAAGACCAAAAGCATCTGGCTACTTGGCGGAAGCGGATTTAAACCACGAAAAGTCGCGCATGGTCGCGCGGTGGGCCGCGACGGGGCCCGGGCAGCCCGCCGCAGCAAGAAAAACGGGCGGGCGCCGAGGGTTCGGCGCCCGCCCGCAGCGGGGAGGATGTCGCTAGAGGCCCAAAGACGCGCTACTCGGCGCGCTCGGCCTTGCGCTTGACGTGGTTGCGCCAGGCG
>CAVGOA010000080.1:0-6661 GCA_963630635.1 Paludibacteraceae bacterium | reverse complement strand
GGCGCCGCGCCCCGCTTCCAAACCCGCCCGAGCCGCCCGCGCGCAAGCGGGTATACTGGTAACCCATTAACCAAAAGCGCGCGGAGGCTCGATGGAATCCCTTTACACAAAGTATCGCCCGCAGACGTTTGAGCAGGTAGTTGGCCAAAAACACGTGGTCGAGACCCTCAAGCGAGCGGTCACAGAAAACCGCACCAGCCACGCCTACCTGTTCTGCGGCCCCCGCGGCACAGGCAAGACGACCATGGCTCGCCTGTTGGCCAAGGCGCTTATGTGCGAGAAGGGCGCGGGCCAGCTGCCCGACGGCTCCTGCGAGCAGTGCCGCCTGATCGCGGCCGGCGAGCACCCCGACGTGGCCGAGCTCGACGCCGCCTCGCGCACGGGCGTCGATAACGTCCGCGAAGAGATTCTGTCGCGCGTCAACTACGCTCCCACGATGGGTCGTTGCAAGGTTTATATCATCGACGAGGTCCACATGCTGACCCCGGCGGCGTTCAATGCCCTGCTCAAGACCCTCGAAGAGCCGCCCGAGCACGTGGTCTTCATCATGTGCACCACCGACCCGCAAAAGATTCTGGCCACCATCTTGTCGCGCGTCCAGCGCTTTGACTTCCATAGCATCGCCAACGACGAGATGCTCGAGCACCTGTGCCACGTTTGCGAGCAAGAGGGCTTCACCTACGACCGTCAGGCCTTGGAGCTGGTGGTTCGTCACGCGCGCGGCGGCATGCGCGACGCCCTGACCTCGCTTGAGCAGCTGAGCGTCTTTGGCGCCGGCGAGATTTCCCTGGCCTGCGCGCAGGACTTCTTGGGCGAGGTCTCGGGCTCTGTGCTGGGAAACGTGGGAACGGCCCTGGCCCAGCGCGACATCGCGGCTCTGTTTGCCGAGGTAGAACGCCTGGTGGGGACCGGTTGCGACCTTCTGCAGTTCACGCGCGAGCTAGCCTCGCACGTGCGCGACCTGTACGTGCTGGCCGCGGCACCGGACGCCAATGCCGTGGCCGCCACGGCAGACGAGCTGCAGCACCTTAAAGAAGAGGCCGCGGCCTTTGGCTCGCCCGACCGCCTGTCCTACATCCTCACCGTCTTAGGCGACGCCTCTAACCAGATGCGCACGGCCGTCAACCAGCGCCTGGTGCTTGAGGTGGCCTTCACCAAGATGGCCCGCCCGCAAAGCGACGTGACCCTGGAGTCCCTAGCCGCCCGCGTGGCCGAGCTTGAGGCCCGTCTTGCCGATGTCGAGACAAACGGGGTGCAGGTCGCGGCGGCTGCGGCGCCTGCGGCTCCGGCAGCGGCGCCCGTGGCTGCCCCGGCTCCGGCCGCCCAGCCCTCGCCGGCCCCCGCGCCCGCGCAGCAGCCCGTCTCGGCCCCCGCGTCCCAACCGGTGCCCCAACAGCCGGCCCCGCGCCCGGCCGCGCAGCCCGCGGCCGCCCCGGCCCCGGTCCCGTCGGCCGCCGAGCCCGTCCACGCCCCGGCCAAGCCGGCCATCACCAACCCCTCCGAGCTGCAGCGCACTTGGAAGCACGTCGTCGACACCCTCCTCAAAGAGGCCCCGTCGCGCGGCTCGCTGCTCATGTCGGCCCAGGCCGTCTCGGACGACGGCGAGAAGCTCGTCGTTTCTCTGCCCAAGGGCTCGCGCTTTGCCGCCAAGATGCTCGAGCGCAACGACGTGCGCGAGGTCGTCGAGGGCGTCGTGCGCCTCTCGTTTGGCCGCCGCCAGATCCTCTACACCGAGTCGAGCATGGCCAACACCGCCATCGCGGCCAGCGACCGTGCGGCGGCGAGAAGCCCGCAGGCCCCGCGCCCGCAGGCCGCCCCGGCCACGGCCCAGGCCCCGGCGCCCCGCCCCGCGGCTCCCGCGCCCCAGCCCGCCCCGGCCGCGGCTCCGTCGCAGGACTTCGCGATGCCCTGGGACAGCCCCGCCGCCCCCGCCGACCAGCCCTTCGTTGACGACGAGCCGCCCATCGACGCCTACGGCGCCGTGGACGAGGCCCCTGCCGCCGCGCCCTTCTCGCCGGCTCCCCAGCCGCAGGCCCCGGCCCCGCAACCGGCCGCCGCGCCAGCTGCCGCCCCGGCCCCGGAACCCGCCGAGGCCCCGGCCCCCGTCACCCCTCCGGCCGACCTCAGTCCCCAGTTCGCCGACATCGCGGCCATGCTGGGCGAGGTCTTCAACCAGCCCCTTAACGTTTCTGTAGAACCTGCAGCCGGCGCGGGCGACCAAGACGCGGCCGCAGACCTCGCGTATGATGACCAAGGCGCAGACGCAGCCGACGATTTTGACCCCGACTCCTTCAACGGAGAAGACCAAGACGACGAGTAGCCCCGGGCACTAAGCCCCGGCCCGCACTTCTCGCCAGCAAAAGAAAGGAACCAACATGGCTCGTGGTGGATTCAACATGGGCGGCATGAACCGCAACCAGATGATGCAGCAGGCCCGCAAGATGCAAGAGCAGCTCCTTGCTGCCCAGCAGAAGGCCTCCGAGACCGAGGTCAGCGCCAGCGCGGGCGGCGGCACCGTCAAGGTCACCGCCACCGGCGACATGCGCCTGACCTCGCTCACCATCGACCCCGAGGCCGTCGACCCCGAGGACGTCGAGATGCTCCAGGACATGATCATGGCCGCCGTCAACGACGTCCTGGCCTCTGCCGAGGCCGCGGCCAGCCAGCAGATGAGCGCCCTTACCGGCGGCCTCAACATCCCCGGCCTCTTCTAAGAAGGACCAGGTCACATGGCCTACACGCCAAACGACGGTCACGCGCTCCAGCGCCTTTTGGATGAGCTGGGCAGGCTTCCGGGCATCGGCCCCAAGTCTGCCCAGCGCATCGCGTACTACCTGCTGGAGGCCGACGCCGAGGAGGCCCGTCGCCTGGCGCACGCCATCCTGGAGGTCAAGCAGCAGGTCCACTTCTGCCCCGTCTGCTTTAGCTACGCCACGCGCGAGACCTGCGACGTTTGCATGGACCACACGCGCGACCGCTCCGCGATCTGCGTGGTCTCCGAGCCGCGCGACGTCCAGGCGATCGAGCGCACCGGTTCTTACCACGGCCTTTACCACGTCCTGGGCGGCGTCATTAGCCCCATGGACAAGATCGGCCCCGACCAGCTGCACGTCCGCGAGCTGCTTCAGCGCCTGGCAGATGGCGAGGTCCAGGAGGTTATTCTCGCCACCAACCCCGACGTCGAGGGCGAGACGACCGCGACCTACCTCTCGCGCGTCATCCGGCCCTTGGGCGTCACGGTCACTCGGTTGGCCAGCGGCCTTCCCGTGGGCGGCGATTTGGAGTACGCCGACGAGGTCACCTTGGGCCGCGCGATCGAGGCGCGCCGGGAACTATAGAGCAGCGGCCCGCGCCGCCGGGCCGCCCAGAGAGGGAAACTAAATCGCATGGCAACCAATCCATATGAACCAAACAGGCCCCAAGGGCACTACACGCAGCAGGGTTCGCCGTCGACAAACGCTCCCGGAGCCGCCCCGGCCCCGGGCCAAAACATCACGACCCTCCACGCGGGCCAGGGCGCTCGCGTGACCACGCGTAAGAACGCTGCCCAAGCTGCCGAGCAGGCCCGAGTCAACGCCGAGAAGCGCTTTGCCAAGCGTCATTCGTCGGACCAGCTAACGGCCTCGGCCAACAAGGCGCGTGGCCGCAAGAGGCCCGCGACCGCCACGGCCCAGACCGCCCAGGGCCCCGAGCGCACCCGCAAGAACATCTTTATCTTGGTCGGCGGCGCCTTTTTGGTGCTGGTTCTTCTCGTCTTAGTTGTGGGGTGCGTTGCTGGCCTCTTTGGGCCCTCGCAGGACCAGGCCGAGCAGGGCGACCAGCCGCAGAGCGCCTGGCAGCAAGAGCAGCAGCAGGTTACGACCACGGCTGACGACTCGGTTGTTTATCAGGGCATGACCTACACCATCGAGAAGCAGGCCTCGGGCAATTACGGGGTTGTGCGCCAAGATGCCAACGGCTCGGGTGCTGCCACGACCGTCTTTGAGATCGAGGGCGAGCCCCGCGCGCTCATTCTCTATAACAGCGTGTTGGTCATCCCCGAGAACCGCAACGGCAACTGGGACGTGGTGAGCTACGTTATCGCCGACGGCTCGCTGCCCGCCTACGTCATGACGATGGACGGCAACGAGGCCGGCGGCTCTGGCTCCATCGAGTCGGCCACTTTGGACGGCTCCAACGTTATCGTCAAGGATTCCAACGGCAACACCACCTCGGTGGCCCTGGAGTAGGGTCGCCCGGCATCTCGTCGTGCCCGCAACGCCCGCGCCAACCCCGGCGCGGGCGTTTTTTCGTGCCTTCAAGCTCAAAAACGACGAAATTGGGGACCAGTATTAGCTTTTGTTGAGTAGCCGGCCTATTTGGCTTCTGGCGACCTGCGGTTTTGTCGGGCAGAACGGCGGGCTACT
This sequence comes from Paludibacteraceae bacterium, assembly GCA_963630635.1. Classification (GTDB taxonomy): domain Bacteria; phylum Actinomycetota; class Coriobacteriia; order Coriobacteriales; family Atopobiaceae; genus Paratractidigestivibacter. Next base: position 2,255 of record CAVGOA010000080.1, on the reverse strand, counting down.
CGCCGATCCGCGCTACTGGTCCCCAATTTCGTAAAAAATGAAATCAGGGCCCGGGCCCCTGGCGGTCCCGCGGCCGCTTGCCGATCCGCAGCAAACCGCAAATCCCCAGGTCAACGGCTGTTCTTAGAAAAAATCTGCCCAAATCAAAAATTTTTTCAAATTCTCACTAGACGCTCGGCCAAAGTCTGTGTAATAATAACCCTCGCGCAAGGCGCACGGGGTGTTAGCTCAGCTGGTTAGAGCGCCGGCCTGTCACGTCGGAGGTCGAGGGTTCGAGTCCCTTACATCCCGCCATTGCACTTGATAAGGCCCTCCATTGGAGGGCCTTTTTCATGCCGAAATTCACTACGCCTCAAAGCCGCGCGCACAAAGGCCACAAGCGTGGCGCGCACCAAAGCTGCGCCGGACACCCACCTTACCCGCCGTGCGCCCGCCGCCGAAAAACTATTTCGCAAATCGTGTCCGCCACGCTACCTATCGCGACCGCAGCCCGCCCGCGCCGCTCGGTTTAGGTATCATGTGACCCGATGCAAGCAATCGCGAAAGCCGAAACCTTATGTCTAGCTCTGACGCACAAATCACCAAAGTAGCCGCCTTCGACTTCGACGGGACCTCCGTCGACGGCCAGTCCGGCGCCCTCTTTACCACCTACCTGCTGCGCCACCGCATCATGACCCTGGGCCGCGCCCTCACGTTGGGTGTTTGGGGCCTTCGCTACAAGCTCCACCTGCCCTACCGCCAAAGCGAGGCCCGCGAGCTGGTCTTTGGCGCCCTCACGCAGATGGAGGCCGCCGATGTCGATAAGATCATGCGCCAGTTCCACGACGATGTCCTTCTGCCGCGCTACCGCAAGGCCGCCCTGGCCGAGGTCGCCCGTCGCCGCGAGGAAGGCTGCGTGACCCTTTTGGTCTCGGCTACCTTCGAGCCCATTGCCCAGGCCGCGGCCAAGAAGATGGGCATCGACGGCTGCATTGCCACCAAGATGGAGAAGGACCCGCAGGGCAACTACACCGGCGAGGTCGAGGGCAATGTCTTGGCAGGTGACGAGAAGTACCGCGCCGTCGAGGCCTGGTGCAACGAGCACCTGGGCCAGGGCACCTGGGAGCTTGCCTACGCCTACGGCGACCACCACACCGACGAGGACCTTCTCGCCCACGCCAAAGAGGCCTTTGCCGTCTGCCCCGGCAACACGTTGAAGCCCGTGGCCAAGCGTAACGGCTGGCACATCCTGGACTGGGATAAGTAGCGCCGCCGTGCCCGCACAGCATCAAACAAGCAACCAATCGCCCGAGCTGCCCTTCTCGCAGGGGCAGCTCGACGCGTTTCGCGCCACCGTCCTTGAGCAGGGCCGTCTTCTGTACCGAGACTTACCTTGGCGAGAAACCCGCGACCCCTACGCCATTTGGATATCCGAGGTCATGCTGCAACAGACGCAGGTCCTGCGCGTCGACGGCCGCTGGCAGCGCTGGCTCGACCGCTTTCCCAACGTGGCCGCCTTGGCCGGCGCCCCGCAGGCCGACGTGCTAGAGGAGTGGCAGGGCCTAGGCTACAACCGCCGCGCCTTGGCCGTCCAAAAAGCCGCGCAGGCCCTGGTGGGGGAGGGCGCTGCCTTTCCAAGAGACGCCCGCGCCCTGTGCGCCCTGCCCGGCATTGGCCCCGCCACCGCCGCGGGCATCCGCGCCTTTGCCTTCAACTTGCATTCGGTCTACTTAGAGACAAACGTCCGCGCCGTCCTTCTCCACCAGCTTTTCCCGGGCCAGGCGGGCATCACGGACAAGCAACTGATCCCGTTGGTCGACGCCACGTGCCCGCAGGACGACCGCGATCCCGCCGACGACCCTCGTACCTGGTACTACGCACTTCTCGACTACGGCGCCTATCTCAAGCGTACGCAGCCCAATCCGTCGCGCCGCTCGGCCGGTCACACGCGCCAGTCCAAGTTCGAGGGCTCGCACCGCCAAAAGCGAGCCGCTCTGGTGCGCCTGCTGCTGGCCAACCGCCAGGGCGTCACAGCCGCGCAAGCCGCCCAGGACCTCACCGCACAAGAGGCCGCCGCGGGGCGGCCCGCGGTCACCCAAGACGCCGCCGTCGCCCTTCTCGCCGAGCTAGAAAATGAAGGCTTCTGCCACAAAACCCCGTCGCCCGCAGGCGATTTTTGGGCCGTCTAGCTGCGTCGCAGCCCGCGAAACAAAGGCGTTACCAAATTAGGGGTTGGCATTTTCCCACCAAGTTGGTAGGATTCACAACTATGAAGA
>CAVGOA010000079.1:0-6704 GCA_963630635.1 Paludibacteraceae bacterium | reverse complement strand
TGCTCGGCGCGCAGCTTGCCAATAGCCACGTAATCCAGGAAGAACAGCGGCTCGGCGCCGATGGGCACCACGTCGTCGACGCACATGGCAACCAGGTCCTCGCCCACGGTGTCGTGGCGGTCAAGCAGCTGCGCGATGGCCAGCTTGGTGCCCACGCCGTCGGTGCCAGAAACCAGCACCGGGTCCTCCATGTCCTTGAAGCCCTTCATCGAGAAGCACGAGCCAAAACCGCCCAGGCCACCAATGACCTCGGGGCGGTTGGTCGCCTTGACGGCGTCCTTGATGCAGTCGACGGCGCGGGCGCCCTCGGCGGTGTCGACGCCGGCCTCGGCGTAGGTAATGTGCTTGGTCTCTGCCATGCTTTACATCTCCTCGTTCTCTTCGATGACCTCTACCAGGACATCTTCGATGTTCATCTGCGAATCGGGACTCTCGGGGTTAAGGTTTTGCGGCTCGTAGCCGGGCAGGAACTTCTCCTCGTAGAAACTGCGCGGGATGGCCACGGGGTACTCGCCGGTGAAGCACGCCTTGCAGTAACCGGTCTTGGGCACGCACTCCAGCAGGCCTTCTGTGGAGAGGAACCCAACCGAGTCGGCGCCAATGTATTCGCGAATCTGCTCAAGCGTCATGTTGGCCGCGATCAACTGGTCCTGGTCGGCGGTATCGATGCCGTAGAAGCACGGCCACTTGACCATGGGCGACGCGGAACGCACGTGGACCTCGGTGGCGCCGGCCTCTTTAAGCAAGCGCACGATCTGGGCCGAGGTGGTGCCGCGCACGATCGAGTCGTCAACCATGACCAGGCGCTTGCCGCGCACGACGTCTGCCAGGGCATTCAGCTTAAGACGCACGCCCAGCTCGCGAAGCTCTTGCGTGGGCGCGATAAAGGTGCGGGCCACGTAGCGGTTCTTGATCAGGCCGGTGCCGTACGGGATGCCGGATTCCTCGGCAAAACCCTCGGCAGCGGGCGTGCCAGAGTCGGGCACCGAGATAACCAGGTCTGCGTCCACAGGCGTCTCTTTGGCCAAGCGACGGCCCATGTTATGGCGCATGAGGTAGATAGACGTTCCGTCCTTGATGGTGTCGGGACGCGAGAAGTACACGTTCTCGAAGATGCAGTTGCACAGCTGGCGAGGAACACAGCCCTGCTCGCTGCGGAAACCGTCGTCAGAGATGCGGATGATCTCGCCGGGCTTGACCTCGCGCACGTACTCGGCGCCCGCGATGTCCAACGCGCAGGTCTCGGAAGCAACAACCCAGCCGTCGTCGCCCAGCTTGCCCAGGACCAGCGGGCGAATGCCGTGCGGATCGCGGAAGGCATACAGGGCGTTCTCGCGCACCAGGACCATCGCGTAGCCGCCCTCGAGCATGCGCATGGTGTGCGCGATGCCCGTGCGCAGGCGGTGGCCGCGCTGGGTGAAGTAACCAATGAGCTTGGCCGCGACCTCGGAGTCGGTGTTGGACCTAAAGGGAATGCCCATCTCGATAAGCTCGTGGCGCAGGCTGTCGAAGTTGACCAGGGTACCGTTGTGCGCCAGGGCGATGATGACGTCGTTGATCATCGAGAGGTGCGGCTGCGCAGACTCCCAGCCCTTGGCGCCGGCGGTACCGTAGCGGCAGTGGCCGCAGGCCAGCTTGCCGGGCATGGCAGAGAGATCGGCGTCGGTGAAGACCTGCGTGACCAGGCCAAGGTCCTTGCGGACAAGAACGGTCTTGCCGTCACCCACGGCGATTCCCGCCGAGTCCTGGCCGCGGTGCTGCAGCGCGCGCAGGCCAAAGTAGGTGATGCGGGCAACGTCGCGGCCGGGCGCCCACACGCCAAAGACGCCGCATTCCTCGTGGAGCTTGTCGTCGTCGCCGGAGTCGCTGGCGGCGCAAAGCTGATCGTCGTTGAGCTTAACGTCCTCGCAAGAGTTGTTTGCCACTGTTTTCTCGGTTCCTCTCCAAAAATCAGGGCCAATGGTCTCAAACGCAAAGACCGCCCGCAGGCGGTCTTAGGGTATGGCTTATGCCTCGGCGTCGTCGCCGGCGGCCGCAGCGTTGTCTTGGGTAGCGCCGGCATCGGTCTGCGTCGCAGCGTCGGTGCTTGCCGCGGTGTCCTTGACCTCGCTCTTTAGCGCGCAGACCAAGATGGTGCGGCCCGTCTCGTTGCCAGAGTAGTTGCAGGTGCAAAGCGTCAGCATGTGGTTTGCCTTGGTGATGGCCGTGGCCGCGTCGGACGTCTTGGTGACTGCCTTGGCGAGAAGACCGCTCAGGTAGCTGCGCCACTCGTCGTCGGTCGCAAAGGTGAACTGGCGCACATTCTCGTCGTCACCCGTGGTCTTATAGACAAACAGGGGCTCTAGCTCGTAGTTTGCCTGCTCGGTCACGTACCAAACCGTCGACACGCTGTCGAGCATGCCCTGGGTGTCCATGTCTGCCACCGGCTTGAACATGGCGCCGTTTCGCAGGTGGTGACCATAGATGATGGTCTGGTTGTCCGCCAAACCAGACGAGCTGTTCTCATAGTCCATGAACACCTGGCCGCCCAGCGAGTAGTTGCCCTCGGCGTTGGTGTGCAGGTAGGCGTCGTTATCGGCGCCCTGGTAAACCGGGAAGCTCACCGTGGTGTTGGGAATCTGGACCCAGCCCACGACCTCGCTGTTCACGGCCTTGAGCGCGGCCCAGTCAACAACCGGAGGCGTAGAGCCCGTGTCGTCGATCGTGGCGTACTGCGCCAGCTTCTCGTTGATCTGGTCCTGCTCGGCGTACTGGTTTTGGTTGTACAGGTAGATGCCGCCCGCCACCAGCAAAAGCACGATGCCCACCACAAACAGGCAGGCCGAGATAATGCGATTGCGGCGCTTTTTGGGGTCCTTGTTGCGACGGCCCTTGAGGTCGTAGGGGTCCGTCTCGGCAAAGTGGTTGTTACGACGGTTCTTACCCTTGCCGCCACCCTGGCCCACGACCGAGACGTAGCCCGTCGAGGTCTGGCCGGGAGCCGCGGCGTGAGAGTGCTGGTTGCCGCGCGGGGCATGGTAGGACTCGTCGCCACCGTTCATGTGGCCGCCGGTATAGACCGGAGTATTTGCCTGGCGAGAAAAGCGCCCGCCCTGCTCGTTGCCGGATTCCTTGAAGTGACTTGCCATGCCTTACGCCTCTGCCATAGCTTTCTTGAACTCGACGATCTTCTCGCGATACTCGGGCATGGTGGCCGCAAGGATCTGCGTGGCGTAGATGGCCGCGTTCTTGGCACCGTTGATGGCAACGCAGGCCACAGGCACGCCAGAGGGCATCTGCACCATAGAGAGGAGCGAGTCCATACCGCCAAGGTCAGACGTCTTCATGGGAACACCCACGATGGGCAGCGGGGTGTAGGCGGCAACAACGCCGCCCAGGTGAGCGGCCTTGCCGGCGGCTGCGATGATGACCTTGATGCCGCGGTCGGCCGCGGTGCTTGCCCACTCGTGGACCTTGGCCGGGTTGCGGTGGGCGCTCGCGATCACGAGCTCGTACGCAACGCCCAGCTCTTCAAGCTGCTTGGTGCACGCCTCCATAACGGGCAGGTCCGATTTTGAACCCATGATGATGCCAACGAGCGGCTGGTCTGCCATGTTGCCACGTTCCTTCCACTAAGGTGCCGCGGATGTGCGCACACGCTGTTTAGAACATCCCTCAGTATACGCAAGCTGCGGTGATATGACCAAGAAGAAGGGCGGGGCTGCGCACTACAGACAAAAACCAACCACCACGGAGTGGTCCGTCGTAAGGACGTGGGTCGAGTAGTCGCTGCCAGCGGTGCTCACGCAGATGTTGTGCTCGGAGCTCTCGGAGTCGGGCGTGCGGGTCCACCAGTACTTGTCGGTGGTGCCGGCGATCTCCAGGGCCTCGTTGGCCGTGCCCCAGGTGACGTCTTGGTCCGCGAAGACGGCGTACTGCTCGCCTTCCGGCGTGTACGACGTCTTGCGAGAATAGCCCGTGGGGATGGAGCCGTAGAGCTCGGTCAAGGACGGGATCCACAAGGTGTCGGTCGTGGTGCCCTGCGACTTGCCGGTGGAATACGCGGCGTTGGCGGCCTTCTTTGCATCCTGGATAACGTCGGTCACCTCGTCGGGGAACTTGGCGAGAAGATCTTTGTTCATCCACTCGCGAAGCGCGCTGTTCTCCCAATCGGAGTTGGAGCCCTCGTACTCCATGATGCGCTTGGTGCCGGCGCTGTTGGCGGCGATGAAGGTGATGCCCGCCTTGCCGCCGTCTGCCAGGTCGTCCTGCCTAAAGCCGGCAATACGCATGTACAAGGTGGTGCCGCTGGTGAGCTTGACCTCCTTGAACTGGGTGCCGTCGAGCTTGCCCTTTGAGTCGCACAGGTTGTAGCTGGCGGCGATCTTTAGAGCGTCGTTGTCGCTGTCTGCCGAGGCGATGGCCTTTGCGATCGTAGAGAGCTCTTCCCAGGTGTAGTCCTCGACGGATGCCTTGGTGGTGACACCGGCAACAGCCAGGTCCTTCTCCTCTTCTGCAGGCTCTTCCTGGGTAGTTGCGGAGGTGTCCTCTTCAACCGGGGTCTCCTCGGCGCGGATGTACTGAGTGTAGTCTTTGCCGCCGTCGTCGAAGAACTTGATGGCGCCGGTCGCAAAGCCAATGCCCAGGCCAGCCAGGACGACCACCAGGATGCCCACGACCACCAGGACGCGTGCGTTGGTCACGTGGCCGGTGTGGCGATACGTGCGGGCGGCCGTGGCGGGAGCGTACAGGTTGTCCGTCTGGTCGGGGGACTTGGCAGCATAGGTACCGGGCATCGAGAACTGCGCAGTTGCGTCGGCTGCGCAGTCGTCTTCGTAGGCGACGTTGGGGTCGTCGGCATATTCGTCCTGGTAGATAGGGGTCTCCTGATCAGCGAAGAACTCCTCGTCCTGGACGGGATCGACGGGCGGCCACTCCTCGATGGGCACGGGATCGACCGCGGGCGCGGGTGCCGGAGCGGGGGTCGGGGTTTCCTCGACCTTAGGCAGATGCGAGAAGTGCTTCTCGGCTACCGGAGCAGGCTCGGGCGCCGGGGCCGGGGCTGGGACCGGGGCCTCCTGCGGCACACCGGACATCGCGGCCTCTTTTGCGGGCTGCGGGTCCTCGGCCATTCTCGCCGTAAGCTTTGACCACAGGCTGGCCTTCTTGGGCTTCTGCGTTTGCTCAGCCTCATCTACCTGCGCGGGAACGGCCCAAGACGAGTTCTCGGGCCAGGAAAACTCCTGCATCTTGGGGGCGGTGACGTTGGGCTTCGAGTAAACCGAGCCGGGGCGGGACTGGTTAACGGGGTGCGCCACGCGGCGGGGCACGTAGGTCTGGCGCGGAGCCGGAGCCATGGGCAAGAAGGGCACGGCGCCGATGTTCAGCGGCTCCTCGAGCTTCTTAGCCGCGGGAATGACCCTAAAGGTGCCCGTGACGTCGGTCGCGTCGTCTTCGACGGGGCCTTCCGCCGCAGTGAAATCAAAGGTGTCGGCTTCCTCGGCCGAGGGCATTACGGGATCGGCCTGGGCAGGCTCGGCCACAGTCTCTACCGCAGCTCCGCACATCAGGCAAAAACGGGCGCCATCGGGCAGCTGTGCTCCACAGTTCTTACAAAGCATGCAACACTCCCAAAACTCGTATTGTATGGTGCAAGAATAGCGTTAACCGGGCCAAATTGTCGAGAAGGCCGCGACGCTCGTTAACCCAGAGTTGTCAGTCAGCTTAACAAATCCCAAAACAAAGGGCCGTCGCGCGGACGGCCCTTCTCGGCGTTACTTTGTGGTGCCGGTCAAGATCTGGACCGGGGTGAACGACGTGGTGATCTGGTCGCGCAGCTGGTCCTGGACCGTCTCGTCGATGCCCGTGATGGTGCACGAGAAGTTGACGCCGGTAGAGCTTTGCGTCTTGGTCCAGACAAAGGTCATGAACGAGGTCACGTCGCCCGTGGGCTTCAAGAAGCCAAAGAGCTGGCTGCGCTCGATCTTGCCCTCGGAGTCCAGGTGGACGTTGACGTGGTAGACCACGGTGTTGATGTTGGGGTTGAGCAGGGAGTTAACGGCAAAGGCCGTGGCCTGCACCTGCGAGCCGGCAAAGCACTCGAGGGCGTTCTCGGAGTTGGTGTCGGTGACGGTGACCTCGATACGGCCGGTGTTCTCGTCGGCCTCTTGGACCGAGAAGTCCTCGGGGAACTGCGTGAAGCCGTTGCCCCACTCCACGCCGCCGCGAAGGGCAGATGCCACGGTCTTGACGTTGGCGTTCTCGGAGAGGTTGGACGTGTTGGCGCGGCGCACCAGGCCAAAGAAGACCTGGCCGGCGACCACGAGGGCCAAAAAGACCAGAACAAAGATAACGGCTGTCTTGGCAATGACTTTCTCGACGTTGGAGCCAGAGGGGTCTTCCTCGGCCAGGGGGTCGACGTCGATAGAGACGCCCTTTGCCTTGCGGTTGGCGCGCTGACGGCGGGCGCGCTCCTCATCGGTGTGGCCCGACTCGTCGACCTTAGAGAACAGTAGCTCGGCCTCGTCAGCGTTGAGGGCACCCTTTTGAATACGCGCTATCTCGGTGTTCTTTGCCATAGTCTCTTCCGTTGCCGGCCTGTGAACCCAGCCGCTTAGACACGCGCGGCAGGGCGGGGATTGTTAAATCTTAGCCTTCCCAGTATACGCATTGCCACCACCTTTGCGCCCGCCGCCCCGTTTTATCCCGCGAACTGCATAAGGGAC
>CAVGOA010000078.1:0-7109 GCA_963630635.1 Paludibacteraceae bacterium | reverse complement strand
TCGTCCTTCTTGTCGTCCTTCTTGTCGTCGCCCTTGTCCTGCTTGGTGCCGGGCTGGGGGTCGAAGTTGGCCAGGGCCGCGGCGGCCTCGCTTGCGTCGCCGGACTCCACCATGCCGGACAAGTCGTCGCCGGCCTGGGCGAGAAGGGCCTCGGCGGCCTCGATGTCGGCGGCCGCCTGGTCATACTCTTCCTGGGCGACCCAGGTCTTGGCCGGGTCGACATCGGTGCCGTCGGCGCTTATCTGCGCGGCGGCCAGCTTGGCCTTAGCGTCCGCGACAGCCTGGCGCAGCGCAGCTAACTCCTCGGTCGAAGCCCAGGTCGACTTACGCGAGAAGGCCTTCACCGGGGCGTTGTCAACGGACCAGGTAATCTGCCCATTGATGCCCTCTTTGACCTTGAGCCAGTCGGACCAGTCGGTTGCCTCGGTGGCGCCCGAAGCCGAGCCGACGGTCGTGCCCGTGAAGCTCTCGCCGGCGTTGAGCTTGCCGGCAAAGGAATCGGTGTTGCAGGCCACGCCCTGATACCACTTGCCGTCGTCGTTGCACTTTTGCGTAGTGACCACGGCGTAGCGCTGGCCTGCGCGCATGCGAACCTGGTCGGCCGCGGCAAGCGCGGTGCGGTGGTAACCGCCGTAGGCGTAGGTCGCTTGCGTCGTGGCAACCAGCGTCGAGTGGCCGGCCTGGGTAGGCGTCGTGGCCTCGTCATCCAGCAGGTAGACCTGGTAGGTGACCGTGGTGTTCTCGCGGTAGGTAGCGCTCATCACGGCTTCGAGCGTCATATCGCCCTGGGCCTCAAAGATGTTTGCCGAACTTAGCGGCACGTCAGAAGAGGTGACGATGGCGTCGCGCTCGGTCAAGAAGTCGTACTGGTCGGCGTAGGTATCGGCCGTGTCGGTTGCATCAAGGTCGAAGTCGAAAGTGACCAGGCCGCTAAGCGACTGATCGTAGTAGGACAGGTAGAAGTAGCCGGTGTGCTCGCCGTCCTCGTTGACGATGCCCCAGGCATTGCGGTCCGGGAACTCCTGGCCGTCGGACTCGGCACCGGAGCTTTGCTTCACGATCCAGGCACCGTTGCCGGGAGGCGTCACGCCCGCGCTGTTTTGGAAGTTGCTTGCGTCATAGTTATCGTCCCAGCCCACGATGCACACGCGGTGGTTGGGCGCGTTCTTCTCCCAGGTGTAGTGCGCCCAGGCATTGCGGTTGAAGTACTTGGTCACGGGGTGGTCAACGTCGCTCGTCTCGTCAAGGCAATAGCCCGCAGAGACACCGTGACCTGCGTAAAGCTCACTCTTGATGGCGGCAACAGCGCGGGAGTCGGTGCCCTTGAAGGTGCCCGTCTCGCCTTTCCACTCGATGATCCTGGGCTCGGGCAAGACGTTGGCGTCAGAGAGGGTATAGCTGCTCCTGGTCCAGATCGAGTCGTCGGAGCTCCAGTCGTAGTAGCCCTTCTTCTCCCGACCGTCCTTCTCGTCCACGTACTCGTACGGGCCGGCCCAGCCCTTGACGGTCACCGTGTCGTTGGGGTTGTCCGCTTTGTAGGCGTCGACCTGCTCTTGCGTGAGGTACTTGGTCTGCTTCTCGCCGGTGGAGGCCAAGGTCACCTCGCATTCATAGATGCCGACGTTGTTTTGATAGGGGGCCTGAGACTCGGGGACAAGGGCCAGGCCGGCGCTAAAGAGGGTGAGGGCGTACGTGACGCGGCCGCCCACGTCAAAGCCGGAGCTCGTGTTTGCGTACGACGCGTTGGCGTTCTCGCCCACCTGCGCCAGGCCGGCCGCGGTGTTGGGGACGACGCTTTGCGCGGTGCCGGCGCCGGTATAGACCGTGTTCACGAGGGCCCGCTCCGAAAGATCGGCGGCGGCTTGAGAGACGCCCTTGGACAAAAGGCTCGTCTCGGCGGCGGCGATGGAGCCAAAGGCCCAGCAGTCGTTCCAGGGGCGCTGGGTCTTTGCCGGGGTAACAAAGCCCAGGTCATAGAGGTTGAAGTAGGACACCGGGCCCGTGGTCGAGAGGTTGGCGTCGGACAAAGGGACGGCCTCGGCGCTGCTTGCCGAGGAGTACGAGTGGTAGTCGTAGCTGTCGAACATGTTAGAGACCGCCTGGCCCCAGGCCGCGATGACCTCGGCGTCTGTGGCAAGGGCCGGCGCGGGAGCCGCGGCGACGGCGAGCGTCAGGGCCAGAGCGGGGGCCGCGACGGTCGAGGCGATGATCGCGGGAAGCTTTTTCATGGGGGTCCAATCTCTTTGGCGCGATGCGTCGATTCTTGCGCTCAATAAAGAGATAGGATACTAGCTTTTACCTTGCTTTAATTTGTCGCATGGGGAAACACATGGCAAAATTGCGGCGAGACGAGCATTTCAAACACCCCGTTTTGCCGTGACGATAGGAAGGTACGCAATGTCTTTGAACCTCAGGTATTTGGGGGCGGCCGCGGCCGGCTTGGCGACGACGCTTGCGCCAAAGGTGGCTTTTGCTGGCGAGAAGGTCTTCTCGGTTGATGGCGATGTGGTCGTTACGCTGCAGAGGGCCACGACCGTCGGCGGCGGGCGGCGGCGGCGCGGGCAGCGTGGCCGGCGGGGCCGGGGCCGCGGGGGCCGTTGCTGGCGGCGTGCCGGCGACCGGGGACGGCGCGTTGTGGCTCATGCCGGTCCTTGCCCTGGTAATCGTATGCGGCGCCGTGGCTCTTCTCGGCAGTCGAAAGGCAGCGGCGGGGGCAAGAGGTGCGCACTCGCGCGGGCGCGGGTTCTTCTCGGTGCTTCTTGCTTGTGGGCTGGGCGCGGCGCTTTGCTTGTGTCAGGCCGGCACCGGAGCGGCATACGCGACGGGCGGCGTCACCTGCGGCGGTCAGGTGGTCGTCAACGAGAAGGGTGAGGTCACCGCCTGCGGCTTTACGATCGCCAACGGATCTTCGCGCGCCGTGACCGTGAAGGGCGTCGAGGCTCCTGAGCAGCTCGAGGGCTGGAGCGCCGCGGCGCCCGAAACAGCCATCGCAGCCGGCGGGCAGCAGGACGGCACCTGGTCGGCCAAGACCCTGACACCCGCGCTGTTGCAGCAGCTCGAGTCAAACGAAGGCCAGCTCACGCTGCAGATGAGCGTTACCGTTGCCGTTGACGCCTACACCGTTGACTTCGACACCTGCGGGGTCGACTTTGCCGTCGACAGCCAGCTGGTCGAAGAGGGCGACGCCGCCAGCGAGCCGGACACTTTAGCCTGCGAGGACTACGAACTTCTTGACTGGTACACCGACAAGGGCTACACGCAAACCTACGACTTCTCGGCCCCGGTCGTTGCCAATACAACGTTGTACGCAAAGTGGGCCGTAAAGGGCTTCTGGCTCGCGCCGGCCGATGCGCAGGACCCCACTGGCAACGTCGTCAAGACAATGTCGCAGGTAGAAGCCGATGTCGCCGCCATCAAGGCCGGGGACGCGGCCAGAATCGCCGAGTATGAGAAGTACCTCTCGGACGACTCGGTGCACCTGTACGCGCGCTGGAGGGGCTCGACCGTCGACGAGACTGAGGAACCCCAGGCCGCCAACGAGTACGTCGAGTTCCGCGTGATCCAGGTTGGCGACCACGACGGCGAGGGCTGCGGCCTGACGTTCCAGGCCACGCACCTGCTGCCGCAGGGCTACTCGATGAACAGCGAGGCCACGACCGTCGGCGGCTGGACCGCGACCGAGCTGCGCGCGAGCATGCAGCCCGGCGGCGCCATCTACCAGAGCTTCGACGAGGCGTTTACCAGCAAAATCTTTGCCGTAAGCAAAGCGGGCGCCAAGGGCAACCTAAGCGACGAGCTGCAATACTCCCAGGACAAGTTCTGGCTTCTGAGTTTTAGCGAGCTTGCCGGCATCGGCATCAAGAAGTGCGTTGCGTACGAGGGTTCACAGTACAAGTACTGGGCCGACAAGGGTATTACGTACGACGGCAAGTACGACTTCATGGCAATCGGCCCACGCGCCAACTACTACCCCGCCGACCTGTCGCAAGGCGCCCTGCGCTGGTGGTACCGCTCGCCGATGCTTGACTCAGAGTGGTCAGGCGCCTTTGCGTGCACGCGCTGCACGCGGACCTCGGGCTTCGTGATGAGCGGAAACGACGCCGACCAGGTTTGCGGCGTCTGCCTGGCGTTCTGTCTGTAGCCGCGACGGGGCTTTTTGGCCCCGTCGGCAATTCCGCCTGACTCATCCCGCTTTAAAATCGCAACCCGCGAGTAGCCAAGGCATTATTGGCGGCATTTTCCCAGTTGGCGAAAGCGGGCTACTCGAAGAACTCGATTTTAAAGCGGGATGAGTTAGGCGGATGGACGCAGGCGGTGGCCAACACGCCCGCGCGGCCTAGTTTTGGACGCGCGGGCGGTTGCGGCGGCTTAAGTTTGGACATGGCGGACTGCCGCCGCGCAATGCGCTCCCCTACCCTTTAAGACAACGCAAACAGCCCCGTGAGCTGAGGCAACGTGGCCGGTTCACGGCAAAAGGGAGGAGGCTCCGCCATGGATGCATCGATTAAGAAATTCCGTACGATGGGCCGGGCCTGCGCGGCGACCGCGTTGGCGCTGGTGCTTAGCTGCTCGATTGCGGCCTGCGGCGGCGGGTCGGGCGGATCGACCTCGGGCGGCGACGCCGGATCGGGCGCCAGCGCGACGTCGACCCCGCGCGAGGGCTCGGCCAACGTCGACCCCGCAGAGCTCGAGGCCGGCTACAGTGAGCCCGACGACGCCAAGATCACCTACACCGATTACTGGTACGTCGACGGCGAGAAGACCCCTGCGCTTTACTTCCAAAACAACTCGGTCATGACCCCGGTCTTCCTTAACGAAGACGGCAGCGAGAAGACCGTCAAGACCGGCACCGCCACAATCAAAGACGGCCACATCGTGCCCGAGGGCGAGGCCGACCCCACGTATGACATCGTCTTTGACGACCCGTTTACCTGCTACGACTTTGCGACCGGCACCTGGTACACGCGCGGCGACAACAACGCCGAGCTGGCCAAGGTCGTCAACACCACTTGGAAGTCGCAGTCCAAGGAAGACAAGCTCGAGCTCATGCAGGACGGCTCGCTGACCTACACCGAAGACGGCAAGACCCAATCGGGCACCTGGCACTTCACCGCCATCGACCGCCTTGGCATCAGGATCGCCGACGACGAGATGTTCGAGTACGACCTGACCTACGACACTTCCGGCAAGGTTGTGGCCCTGGACTGGACCTTCGACGGCTACGGATACGACCGCGTGAACTAGGCGAGACGGACAAAGGCTAATGCGTGTTTTGCCGCACCCCCCCTACGCAGTAAAGAAGTATTATCTCATTGTCCTGACAGACAACACCGTGCGCACAGGAGGGAGTCCATCATGGACGAGAAGAAGCAAAACACGCAAGCCGAGGCAGGCGAGCTCGAAAACAACCAGCTCGCCGACGTCGACGGCGGCGTCTCCAGCGATACTCTCTGCTATGAAGTCGTCAAATACCGCTGCCCAAAGGACGGCGGCGAGCTCACGCACCACAGCAAAAGGGAGTATCACTTCCCGCTTATTCTAAGGCGCATCTATTGGTGGACCTGCAATATCTGCGGCGCCCAATACTCGCCTAAGGACAAATCACTGACCAAGGTGGGCTAGGCGCAATCAAATCGGCACAACTTCAAGCGTTGCTGCGATAGACCTACAGCGAGGCGCGGCGGGCCACCTTTGGCTCGGCGCGCCTTTCTTCTGTCGAGGAGGCGCGGAGAAGATCCACGCAATCGGCAGCCATCTGCTCTACGGGGATATCGACGCAGGTCAAAGGCGGGAAACTGTGCTCGGCGTACTCGCGCACGCCGATGCCCACACCAAGCACGCCGGCCCGCGAAGGCACGTCGATCCCGCGCGTCCGCAGGGCGTGCATGGCGCCCATCGCTACGTTGTCGGCCGGGGCAAAGACGCACGACAGCCCGCCCAGGGCGCCCAGGGATAAGACGGCGTCGAAACCAGCTGCGGCGCTCATCTCGCCAACGGTGACACGGCGGCAGCGGAGGCCCTTCTCGGCTAGTTGGTCAATAAAGGCCTGCTCACGGGCCTGGGCACCCCAGAAGCACGCGGGCGCGGCCAGGCACAGGGCCTCGCCGCCGCTTTGGGCTGCGGCAGACTCGCCCACCAACCGGGCCGCAACTCGGCCCACCTCGGCTTCGTCGACGGCGATCGATGCCATGCCCTCCAGGCGAGCACCGTACAGCACCGCAGGCGTAAGGGGCGGCCGGGCGGCGAGAAACTCCAGGTCGGCATCGCTGGGATTGGCAATAATCGCCAGGTCAAAGCTGGGGGCGCCGGCAAGCGACGCGATGCCAGACAGGCCGCCCGCGCGATAGGGCTCCACGGTGACTCCCCAATCCAGCTGACGCTTCTCGATGACGGCATAAAGGGCGCCCAAAAAGCGGCCGAGGGCCGACTCACCGTGGTCGACGGCCCAAAACACGGCCAGGGTCTGACGTCCCGCTCCGCCACGCAACGACCGAGCGGCCGCGTTGGGCGTGTAACCCAGCTCGCGCATTGCCTTGCGCACGCGGTCCTGCGTGGTCTCAGAGATCTTGCGGGCGTCCCCCAGCCCGCGCGCCACGATCGAGACCGTACTCAGTGAGACTCCGCAACGCTGTGCCACGTCCTTGAGGGTCGCCATCTGCTACCTCCTGTTTTTTGGCCCCGGGGCGCGGGCGCGCCCTTATTACAACGTTATACCGGGGCGGCCTCGCACTTTTTTGTGGCAGGCGGGTGCAATCAAATTCGAAGGCCGGGCCCTACCCCGCCAGGCCTCGCAGCAGCTCGATCTCGGCCTCGTAGCCAGGCAGGTCGTTGGGGGTTTCTAGAATAAAGGGCAGGTCACGAAGCTGCGGGTGGCTCACGATGCGGGCAAAGGCATCGGAACCAATAAAGCCCTCGCCGATCTTCTCGTGACGGTCCTTGTGCGCCCCTCGCGGGTTTTTAGAGTCGTTAATGTGCACCGCGCGCAGGCGGTCAATACCAACCACCTGGTCAAACTCGGCCAGGACTCCGTCCAGGTCGTCCACAATGTCGTAGCCACCGTCGTGCACGTGGCAGGTGTCCAGGCACACGCCCAGGTGGTCGCGCAGGTC
>CAVGOA010000077.1:0-7217 GCA_963630635.1 Paludibacteraceae bacterium | reverse complement strand
TTGGCGCGTCTGACCCGCGTTACGCCCATGTCTACGTGACCCCCGACCACACCGCAACCGAGGCCTACATCCGCGAGCGCGCCGAGGAGACCGGCATCAAGTACAACTTCATGCAGGACAACCTGTATCTGGAGAACTACCTCACGACCTCGGTGATGCTGGCGCTCATGAGCGGCAACAAGTGGTACACCACCGCCGGCGAGGGCAAGGCTACCTACGTGCCTAAGGACGACGTGGCCCGCATGGCCGCCGCGTTGCTGCTGGGTAAGGGCGAGGATAACCGCACGTACAAGGCCTGCGGTTGCGAGAGCTTGTCTCAGCGCGACCTGGCCGCAATGATCAGCGACCTCTCGGGCCGCCAGATCGAGTACTGCCCCGTGAGCCACGAGGAGTTCTTCGAGTACCTGGACTCGATGCACATTCCGCGCACCGCGACCGAGGACTTCTCGCAGGCGCCCGTGCCCTGGTGCGGCAATGACATGGTGACCAACGAGGGCTCCATCGCCGAGGGCCTGATGGACGTGCCGTCGACCGACATCGAGGACGTCACCGGCCAAAAGCCCAAGACCGCCCGCGAGCTGGCCAAGGGCTACTCCTACATTTGGGAGAACAACGTCACCCACTGGCGCGACATTAAATAACCCGGCGGGCTCTTTGGCGGCCGCGACGCCATCACGCGGCCGCCAATTGAAGCTCCTACCTATAATCCCCTGCATTCCGTGCTGTTTTTGGCCTTGAAAACGGCACGGAATGCAGGGGATTTTGTTGTGGCGAGAAAAAAGGCCCGGCGCCGCACGTTTGCGGAGCCGGGCCGGGATGCCGGGGACAGGCGATCGGGGTGCAGATCGGGCCGGGGACCCGCTAGCTCAAGAGCATGCGGTCGTTGGCAAACTCCTCGCCGCTGGCCTCCTCGAACTTGCGCAGCAGGTCGGCGACGGTGAGGTTCTTCTTCTCCTCGCCCTCGACATCGTAGATAACGCGGCCGTCGGCCATCATGATCAGGCGGTTGCCCAGGCGAATCGCGTCGCTCATGTTGTGCGTGACCATAAGGGCCGTGAGCTTGCGCTCGGCGATGATCTTCTCGGTAAGATCCAGCACCTTGGCGGCCGTCTTGGGGTCCAGGGCGGCGGTGTGCTCGTCAAGAAGAAGCAGCTTGGGGTCGGTAAGCGTGGCCATAAGCAGGGTCAGGGCCTGGCGCTGGCCGCCCGAGAGCAGGCCCACCTTGGCGTTCATGCGGGTCTCGAGACCCAGGCCAAGCGTAGCCAGCAGCGCCGGGTACTCTTCCTTCTCTTCTTTGGTGATGCCCCAGGCCAGGCCGCGCTTCTTGCCGCGGCGCTTTGCCAGGGCCAGGTTCTCGGCAATCTGCAGGTCGGCGGCGGTGCCGCGCATGGGGTCCTGGAAAACGCGGCCCAGGTACTTGGCGCGCTGGGCCTCGCTCATGCGCGAGATGTCGACGCCGTCAAGCTCGATGACGCCGCAGTCCAGCGGGTAGACGCCGGCAATCATGTTGAGCAGGGTCGACTTGCCCGCTCCGTTGCCGCCAATGACGGTCACAAAGTCGCCGTCCTTCAAGGTGAGGTCGACGCCGGTCAAGGCGCGCTTCTCGGTGACGGTGCCGGGGTTGAAGGTCTTCTTCACGTGCGAGATCTTGAGCATGCTACTCATCTCCCCTCGTGTAGGACGCGCGCAGGCGGTGCTTCTCGATCACAACCGGGATGCACAGCGCCAGCGCCACGATGATGGCCGAGAGCAGCTTCATGTCGTTGGCGTCCATGCCCAGCTGCAGCACGATGGCGCGAATCAAAAAGTAAACGATAGAGCCAATGACCGCAGCCACCAGGCGCGCGCCAAACTTGGTCAAGCCGCCGGGCAGCAGACGGCCCAGCACCTCGCCGATGACAATGGCAGCCAGGCCAATGACGATGGCGCCCGTGCCCATGCCAATATCGGCGTACTTCTGGCTCTGGCAGATCAGGCCGCCCGAGAGGCCCACCAGCGCGTTGGACAGGATAAGGGCGATCATCTTGGTGACGTTGGTGTTTTGCCCCAGCGCGCGAATCATGTGCTCGTTGTTGCCCGTGGCGCGAAGAGCGGTGCCAATCTCTGTGCCAAAGAACCAGTACAGCGCCCAGATGACCAAGACGGCGAGAATTGCACCAATGATCGTGACCACGGTGCTCTGCGCAAGGCCCGTGAGGTCGGCCACCTTAGAGAAAATCGTGTCATTAGCCAAAAGCGGCGTGTTGGACTTGCCCATGATGCGCAGGTTGATGGACCACAGGCTGATCTGGGTCAGGATGCCGGCGAGAATGGCCGGAATCTCGAAGACCGTGGTCAGGACGCCCGTAACGGCGCCCGCCACGCCGCCGGCCAGCATGCCGCAGATCGTGGCCAGCGCCGGGTCGACGCCAAAGTTGACCACCAGGACGGCCACCGTGGCGCCGCCCAGGGCAAAGGAGCCGTCGACCGTCATATCGGGGATGTCCAGCAAGCGGAAGGTGATAAAGACGCCAAGGACGAGAAGACCCCAGAGAATGCCCTGGGAAACGGCGCCTTGAAGTGCGATGAGCATGTGCGCTCCTTTTACTAGGAAGCGGGCATGCGCGCCCCACGAAGGGCGGCATGCCCGCAAAACAGGTCGTTTACCTGCGCGGAATTAGGCGTCCAGAGCAGAGAGGTCAACGCCGATGGCCTCGGCCATCTCGTCGTTCTTAACCACGACAAGCTCGTCGGTGGAAAGGTGCTCGATAGCCATCTCGGCGGGCTTGGACTCGCCCTTCAAGATCTTGACGGCCATCTCGCCGGCAAGCTTGCCCAGGTCCTTGTAGTTGATGGAGAGGGTGAACAGGCCGCCGGCCTCGCACATGCCCTCCTCGCCGGTGATGAACGGGAGCTTGTTCTCTTTGCAGATCTGGCCGACCTGCGCGGCGCCCGCGGCGATGGTGTTGTCGGTGGGGGCGTAAAGCGCGTCGACCTTGCCCACGGCAGACTCGACGACCGACTGGATCTCGTTGGAGCTAGAGACCGCGTACTCGGTGTAGGACAGGCCCAGGGCGTCCAGCTCTTCCTTGGCACTGGCGATCTGGATGTCGGAGTTGGACTCGGCGGAGCAGTACAGCAGGCCGACCTTCTTGACGTCGGGCAGGACCTTCTGCATCATCTGCAGCTGCTCGGCGACCGGGGTGAGGTCAGAAGAGCCGGTGACGTTGGTGCCAGGCTTGTCGTTGTCCTTGACCAGGCCAGACGCAGCGTAATCGGTGATGGCCGAGCCAACGATGGGGATATCGGTGGTCGCGGCGGCTGCTGCCTGGGCGGCCGGGGTCGCGATGGCAAAGATCAGGTCGACGCCGTCGCCCACGAACTTAGACGCGATGGTCTGGCAGGCGGACTGGTCGTTCTGCGCGTTTTGCTGGTCGATGGAAACCGAGAGACCCGATGCCTCGACGGCCTCGACAAAGCCCTGGTTGGCGGCGTCAAGTGCGGCGTGCTCGGTAAGCTGGACGACGCCGATCTTGTAGGACGCAGAGCTGGAGTCGCTGCTGCTAGAACTGCTAGAGCTGGAGCCGCTGGAGCCCGAACCGCAGCCGGCAAGAACGGCGGAAGCAGCGGCCAGGCCGCTGACGGCGGCGAAGTTCCTTCTGGTGATGTTCATATTTCTCCCCTTCCTGTGGGTCTCACGACAAAGTCGATGCCGGGATTTTAACCCGCCCAGGACAACAGGAGTCCAAAAAGCCCCAGATGGAAACAGTACGCCGCCGGATTTAACACGGCAAGGCCGGCGAGAAGGGCGCGCGGGCCTCTACCAGTCGCCGCCGATGGACGCGGAGCCTTCAAGATCCCTCAGGAAGCGGTATCCACATTTAACGCACTTGAGCTCTTCAATAAAAAGGAACTTGTTTAAGCCAAACTCGGTTCCATTGCACTTGGGGCAATAGATCGTAACGTTGGGCTCGTCGAACACATCCCACTCGTCGCCCTCAAGTTCGATGGTCTTCTTGCCTCCCTGGACCTTTGCGACCTCGGCGTCGTCGAGCTGCTTCTTCTCTGCATCAGACATGATATTCTCCCAACCTTTATGGACTTCGCTTACGCACGGGCCCGCCTACCAGTCGCTGCCGATGGACGCGGAGCCCTCGACGTCCTTCCAGAAGGAATAGCCGCACCCGGCGCACCTGAGCTTAGTCAGCCCAAGGAACCATTGATAGCCAAATACCGTGCCCTCGCACTCGGGACAATAGATCGTGACGTTGGGGTCTCCTTCGTACAGGGCAAACTCTTCTCCGCGGATCTCGATAGTCCTGCGGCCGCCCTGGACCTTTGCGACCTCGGCGTCGTCAAGCTGCTTCTTCTCTGCATCAGACATGGTTGCCGCCTTTCTCCAGGAACCCCTTGGGAGCAATAAAAATACCGCACCCCAGGCCCTTTGAAGACGTGAAACTGTTTTTCTTCTCCGTACAATTTGGGCCGCTCGCCGAGAAAAAACGTACCCTCGCCCAGGCGGCCGCTGGGCCCGGGAATACTAACCCTATCTGTGTGAAAAGCGAGGGGCTTTTCACG
Source organism: Paludibacteraceae bacterium (assembly GCA_963630635.1). GTDB lineage: Bacteria > Actinomycetota > Coriobacteriia > Coriobacteriales > Atopobiaceae > Paratractidigestivibacter. The sequence continues at coordinate 2,660 of CAVGOA010000077.1, read as the reverse complement.
TAACCCACAGCGAGAGGACATGACCATGGCACGCGTTTTCATTAGCCCCAGCAAGTACCTTCAGGGCCCCGGCGAGCTTGACCGTCTGGGCGAGTACACCAAGGTCTACGGCAACAAAGCCCTGGTCATCATATCTGCCGGCGGCATCAAGCGCTTTGGCGAGCGCGTGGACGCCAGCTTTGCTGCCGCAGGCGTCGAGCTGGTCTACGACAACTTCAACGGTGAGTGCTCTCAGGCCGAGATCGACCGCCTGGTGGCCGTCCTTAAGAACTGCGGCGCAAACGTCGTGGTGGGCCTGGGCGGCGGTAAGATCTTTGATACTGCCAAGGCCGTTGCCGCGGCCGTTGACCTGCCCGTCGTTATTGTCCCCACCATCGCGGCGACCGACGCGCCTTGCTCGGCCCTCTCGGTCATCTATACCGACGACGGCCAGTTCAAGGAGTATCAATTCTTTAAGCAGAACCCCAACCTGGTGCTGATGGACACCGAAGTCATCACCAAGTCCCCTGTGCGCCTGACCGTGTCTGGCATGGGCGACGCGCTGGCCACGTACTTCGAGGCCCGCGCCTGCACCCGCTCGGACGCCGGGACCTGTGCCGGCGGCAAGGTCACCGGCGCCGCGATGGCGCTTGCCCGCTTGTGCTATGACACCCTCATGAGCGACGGCGTCAAGGCCAAGCTGGCGCTTGAGGCCGGCGCCTGCACCGAGTCTGTCGAGAAGGTCATCGAGGCAAACACCCTGCTCTCGGGCCTGGGCTTCGAGTCGGCGGGCCTGGCCGGCGCCCACGCGATCCACAACGGCATGACTGCCATGGAAGAGACCCACGCCTACTACCACGGCGAGAAGGTCGCGTTTGGCACCCTGACCCAGCTGGTGCTAGAGAACGCCGACGAGCTCTACGAGGTTCTGGACTTCTGCGTTGAGGTTGGCCTGCCCGTCACGTTTGAGCAGCTGGGCGTCAAGGACGCCAGCTACGAGCGCGTGCTTGAGGTCGCCAAGCTTGCCTGCTCGGACGCCGATACGCTGCACAACATGCCGTTTGAGGTCACGCCCGAGAAGGTTGCCGCCGCCATGCTGGCCGCCGATGCCTACGGGCGCGCCGCGTTGGCGGAGTAGCGGGCACGGGGCGGCGCGGGCCACGCTGCGCCGCCCGCGCCGTCCACCCGAGCTTCTCGGTTAATCCTCGCCACCCAAGTCCCCCAGGCCAAGCAGGCGCTCTGCTTCCTGGGGGTCTTCTATTGCCGTGACGTCCTTGAGCTTGCGCTCGATCACGTTGGTGCGAGTGGTAATGATGTTGCTCACGGTGCCGCGGGCGGTGTCGAGCTGCTTCAAGGCGCACTCAAGCTCGGCCTGGTAGCGCGGGAACTCGGCTTTGACGGCAGCCAGGACCTGGGCGATCTCGTCGGCGCGGCGCTGCAGGGCCAGGGTCTGGTAACTCATTTGCAGGCTGTTGAGGAGGGCCGCCATGGTCGAGGGGCCCGCGACGTTGACGTGGTAGTCGCGCTGCAGGCATTCCAACAAGCCGGGGCGGTCGACGACCTCGGCGTAGAGGCCCTCGAAGGGCAGGAACATAATGGCGAAGTTGGTGGTCTGCGGCACGCTGAGGTACTTCTCGCAAATGTCTTTGGCCTCGCCCTTGATGCGGGTCTCAAGCACCTTGCGGGCGGCCTCGACCGCGTCCTTCTCGCCGGATTCCTGGGCATCGCGCAGTTGGTCGTAGGCATCGCCGGGAAACTTGGCGTCGATGGGCAGGTAGATAAAGCCGTCCTCGACGGGGACCTTGACGGCAAACTCCACGCGGTCGTTGCTGCCGGGCTTGGTGGCCACGTTTTGGTCGTATTGATCGGCGGTGAGAATGTCGCCCAGGATGGCGGCCAGCTGGACCTCGCCCAGGATGCCGCGGGTCTTGACGTTGGACAGTACGCGCTTCAAGCCGCCCACATCCTGGGCCACAGCCTGCATCTCGCCCAGGCCTTTGTAGACGGCCTCGAGCTGCTCGTTTACCTGCGAAAACGAGCGTGCCAGGCTGTCGTTGAGCGTGCGGGAGAGCTTCTCGTCAACCGTGGCACGCATCTCGGTGAGCTGGCGGGAGTTGTCCTCGCGGATCTTCTCGAGCTTGGTGTCCACGGTGTCGCGGATGCGGTCGAGCTTGACCTCGGCGGTGTAGGTGTTTTGCTGCAGGGCAGAGGCCGTCTCGCGGCGAGAGGCGTCAATCTTGGACTCCAGCCGCTGGTCGGCAGCAGCAACGGCCGAGTTCACCGCGTCGAAGTGCGTCTTGTTAAGGGCCCGGTCCTGCCGCTGACCCTCTTCCAGCGAGGCCACGCGCTTTTGGCCAAGCAGCGTCACCGCGGCCGCTACCAGCGAACATGCCGCCGAGACACCAACAAACACCAGTACAACCGCGTCCATGCGCCGCTCCAATCCACAAGGTTTGACCTAGCCATTCTAGAGGGTTTGGGCGGGCGCTTGCGGGGTCGAGGGGGCGCGTGACACGAAACTGGGAAAAAATGGTGTCTTATTAGATTTTGGCAAGTAGACCGACATTTCTTGGCGACGTTTGCCCAGTTGGCGAGTCGCAAAATGGCTTGGCTACTCGGGAATTTTAGACAAGACACCATTTTTCCCGGTTTGGTGACACGCGGGGGTGCTAAAGCGGCGC
>CAVGOA010000076.1:0-7309 GCA_963630635.1 Paludibacteraceae bacterium | reverse complement strand
TGCCCTTCTGGCCCTTGCGGAACGGCTCCTCGGCCTCGAGGGTGTCGGTCTTCTGCAGGTTGCGGATCTCGGTCGCAATGCGCTCGCAGGTGGCAGCCACGGTGGCCAGGACGCCGGCGAGATACGCGTGGTGGTCGCGGCTGATGACCTGCGTTGACAGCGGGTCGTGGACCAGGCCCAGGTGCTCGCAGACGTACTCCTCGACGCGCGGGTCGATGCTCGAGTAGGTGCCCACCGCGCCCGAGATGGCGCCAAAGGCCACGTTGTTGCGGGCGTCCTGCAGGCGGTCCAGGTCGCGCTTAAGCTCCCAGGCCCAGCTGCCAAACTTCATGCCAAAGGTCATGGGCTCGGCGTGGATGCCGTGGGTGCGGCCCACGCACAGGGTGTCCTTCTCCTCAAAAGCGCGGCGCTTGCAGATCTCGCCGAGCTTCTTGCAGTCGTCGATCAAGATATCGGTGGCCTGGACCAGCTGGTAGCACAACGCGGTGTCGCCCAGGTCAGAAGAGGTCATGCCATAGTGGACCCAGCGGGACGGCTTGGGCTGGCCCTCGGGCACATCGGCGTCGATGTAGGAGCCCATGTTGGTGAGAAACGCGATGACGTCGTGGTTGGTCACGGCCTCGATAGCGTCTACCTCGTCTTTGTTGAAGGCGGCGTGCTGACGAATCCAGGCGGCCTCTTCGCGCGTGATGCCGCTCTCACCCAGCTCGGCGTGGGCCTCGCAGGCCAGGACCTCGATCTCTTGCCAAACAGCGTACTTGTTCTCGAGCGAGAAGATGTGGCCCATCTCGGGGCGGGTATAGCGATCGATCACAGGTGTCCTCCTAGAATCGCCTAAAGCCAACAACCATTCATTCTAGCAGCCGCGATAACTCCCCTGCCCGCCTCACTGCAAAATCAGGACTTGTCTGATGGTTTTGGCCCTTCTCAGCTGCAAAATTTGGGGTTGTCTGATGATTTGGCCACAAAAAATGGACTTGTCTGATGTTCGACCATCAGACAAGTCCAGGATTTGCAGGCGGCGAGAAGACCCTCTACCCCGGCCCTACTGCGAGCCTACCTTGTGCGCGGTGTCGACACGGGTGGAGTCGTTGACGTTCATCGTCATAGACTGGAAGCGGCCCTTCATAAAGCTGTCGGGGAAGAAGTCGCCAAAGAACTGCTCGATGGGCGTCGACGGCTGCAGGCCCGAGGTGCGCGTGTACCAGCAGTCCAGGCTACCCAGCGTCATAAGGCAGTTGACCAGCATGAGCGTTGCCATGACGGTGGTCAGGTTGTAGCGCAGCTGCCAGGGCATCGAGTTGATGACCTTGATCATCACGGGCAAGAAGACCTTGACCCACACCAGGCCCAGGATGCCCCACATCACCAGGAACTGCGTCGAGGTGCGGCCGCCGCAAAAGACGGCCACCGGATCGGGGATGCCCCAGAAGTTGTAGCTGCTGTAATCCCAGGCAGTGATACCAAAGGACGTCTCCATAAAGAAGCTCACGGCCCACTCAAAAGCGCCGCCCACCAGGCCCGCCACCACAAAGGTGATCACGGGGTTCTTGTTGTACAGGCGGTTTAGGGCCAAGGTGACCAGTACAGCGCCAAATCCATAGATAGGCGAGAAGGGCCCAAACAAAAGGCCCGCGCGGTCCTCGTAGTGGCCGGGGTCGACCACGACCATGTGCCAGATGATTTCCAAGATAAGGCCCAGGATGCAGCAGACAAAGAACATCCAAAAGAGGTTGAAGAAGTTCACGCGCATGTAGCCCTTGCCGGTAAGATCGCGGCCAAGCATGCCTTTAGCTGCGGCGTCTTTATCGGCGGCGCGCTCGGCGTCGCGTTCTTCTCGCCGCTCTTCCACCAAGGTGGGGTCAAGGGCCACGCTAAAGATGACCAGCGCGATGATCTCGATCAAGGTGATGACGGTGGTGAAGGACGGGCCAGAAAGCATGTAAGAAAGGGCCAGGTCAAGGCCCTGCGCCCACATAAGGATGCGCGACCACTCGGCGGCCTTGCGCGCCTGGCTCTTGCGCAGCGAGCGGCCCGTCTTGATCATGATCACGCCGGCCACCAGCGAAAGCACGACGCTTACGACCGAGAGGATCGTGGCCAGGCTACCATTGCCAAACTCGGCCATAAACGAGCCGCTGTCAACAAAGAACGCGGCGCCCAGGGCAACCACCAGGATGCTCAGGAAAATCAGGTTGAACCAGCCTGCAAAGGTCAGCCAACGGCCGTACCAGCGCACGCCGCGAGCAAACTTGCCGTCCTCGTGCACCAGGACGTGGGACGCCTTGTGGGTAAGGTCGTCGGCCGCCTCGGCCTTCGCGGCCTTCTGGGGCACCTCTTCTTCCACCGCGTCGATCTTCTCGTCTGTCAAAGTAAGCCTCACTCATCAAGGTCAATAAAGCTAGTAAATCACGGGGCGCACCCGCGATTAATCTTCTATTATCAGCACATTCAGCCACAGCTGCATGCTTATTTAAAAATTGAGGTACGGAGAAGCCCGTGAAGAAAGACCACCGCACGCACCGCGCCAGAAGAGTCCTGATTGCCGTTATTGCCGTCATTGTGCTGGCGGTGACCTCGGTGACCGTGTTGGTGCGCCACCGCATCTACCTGGCAGAAGTTGGTGCCGCCAGCATTGGCACGCCCACCGATCTTGAGCAGGTGGTCAACTCGCAGGACAACGGCCAGCGTTTCACGGTGACGGCCAACTACCAAAGCCTGGTGAGCGGCGAGAATACCGTAAACGCCCCGGTGACCTGGGACGACCAGTGGTTTTTCCAGGACTCAACCCAGTACAACCACGAGCTGGCGCAGACGGCCAGCGTGCTTTCCAGCGTGGCCAACGCCGAGTCGGGCCACTTCCAGGAAGGCAACAACGTGCCCGACTACATGGAAGATCTTCTGGGCAAGCTGGGCTTTGAGCAGGCCTGCACCGCGTCGTACCGCTACCGCAGCGAGATCATCGACGAGATTGCCAACGTATTCACCCCAGAAGGCACCGATACCACAGCCTACACCATGGCTTCCAAGCACATCACCAGCGACGAGACTGGCCAGACCAAGCTGCTGCTTATGATCGCGATTCGCGGCAGCTACGGCACCGAGTGGTTCTCTAACATGCGCATGAGCCTCTCGAGCGGCATCCTTAACGGCGGCGGCCTGGGCAAAGGCGACCACGAGGGCTTCTCGGACACCAGCCTGGACGTTGTAAGCGCCATCGTTAACTACCTTGACGCCATTCAGGAACAAGAGCCCGACCTGGGCTGGGACGACGTTTCGCTATTTGTCTGCGGGCACTCGCGCGGCGGCGCCACGGCCAACCTGGTGTGTGCGTACTTTGACCAAAACTACGAGGAGTGGAAGGAGTCCGGCGCGGCCGACGAGTACAAGGACGCCTACATCGACGCCGGTTCCATCTACGGCTACGGTTTTGCCGTGCCGCAGGTCACCTCGGCCGCCGACAGCAAGGACGCGCTGTACAACAACATCTTCAACATCATGAACCCGGCAGATGTGGTTCCCCGCACGCCGCTGGCCGCCTGGGGTTTTTCTCGCTACGGACAAGACCTGTGGCTGCCCGAGGTGGGCCAAGACGAATTTGACGAGAAGTTCGCCCAGGTAGAGGCTTGCTTTAAGCAGGAGGTGGGCAACGACGACCAGAGCAACCCGGCCGACGTAAAAGACGTCGACCAGATCGAGAGCGACCTGGCCGACGCCTGCCCCACCCTGGCCGATTTCCAGACCATCGTGGGTGTCTTTAAAGCTGGCGTGGCCTTTACGCAGGGCCACGACATCGTGCGGATCATCTACAGCCACGCGCCGGATCTTTACAGCAGCTGGATGCAAACGATTACGGCCGCTGACCTGCGCAGCAGCCGATAGGTGAGCCCGGCCCGGGCCGGGCCGGTAGGCCGAGCCGGGCCCTCACCGCTTACCAGTCGTTGCTTCCGCCGTAATCATCCAGGTCGTAGTACCCAAAGTGGCGGTTGCAGTCATTGCAGATCCATTCGTCCATTATGTGGCTAAAGGTAAGGCCGCGCCTACACAAGGTACTGTGACAGTGGCAGTAAGGACAGGACACGGGGAAATACTTGTCGTTATACGGCTTGAAGCCCTCGGGGGCCTGCGCTCCGCCCCCGACCCCGGCGACCTCTTCTTCTTGCAGGATTTTCTTCTCGTTTGCCATCCTTAATCGACCTCCCGTACTATTTCTCGCCTCAAAGGACAGATTAAGCGTCCAGCTCGGCCTTTGCCAGCTCCAGCTGAGCCTTCACGGCCTCGTGGCCGGTGCCACCAAACGTGGTGCGGGCACGGGCGATGCCCTCGGGGTCCAGGTCCTGGGCGATGTCGTCCTCAAACAGGTCGCTGGCCGCGCGGAACTCCTCGGCCGTCAAATCCTCCAGGCCCTTCTTGTTCTTCTCGCAATAAAGCACCAGCTCGCCCACCACGCGGTGCGCCTCGCGGAAGGGCATGCCCTTCTTGGCCAGGTAATCGGCCACGTCGGTGGCGGCGGTGAAGCCGGTCTTGGCCTGGGCAAGCATGACATCTGCGTTGACCGTCATGGTCTCCAGCATGCCGCTGGCGATCTCCATGCAGTCAGACAGGGTCTTGGCCGCGTCGATCGGGCCCTCCTTGCACTCCTGAAGGTCCTTGTTGTAGGCCAGCGGCAGCGACTTCATGGTGGTGAGAAGGGCCATCAGGTCGCCGTAGACGCGGCCGCACTTGCCGCGGGTGAGCTCGGCGAAGTCGGGGTTCTTCTTCTGCGGCATGATCGACGAGCCGGTGGAGTAGGCGTCAGAAAGCGTGATGAAGCCAAACTCGGTGGAGCTCCACAGCACAATCTCTTCGCACAGGCGCGAGAGGTGCATCATGCTCACGCTGCAGGCGTACTCAAGGTCAAGCAGGTAGTCGCGATCAGAAACAGCGTCCAGCGAGTTGGGAATCGCGTGGTCGAAGCCCAAAAGCTCGGTCGTGCGCTGGCGGTCAAGCGGGTAGGTGGTGCCAGCCAGGGCCGCGGCGCCCAGCGGGTTGGCGTCGGCGGCCTCCAAGGCTGCTGCCAGGCGCTTGTGGTCGCGGGTGAACATCCAGAAGTAGGCCAACATGTGATGCGAGAAGAGCACCGGCTGGGCGTGCTGCAGGTGGGTGTAGCCGGGCATCACAACATCAAAGTTCTTCTCAGCTACGTCAACCAAGGTACGGCGAAGAGCATCGTTGCCCTCAAGAAGGTGCTGGCAAAGCTCCTTGGCGTACAGGCGAATGTCGGTCGCCACCTGGTCGTTGCGCGAGCGACCGGTGTGCAGGCGGGCGCCCGGCGTGCCAATGTTGCGGGTCAAAGCACCCTCGACGGCCATATGGATGTCCTCGTCGTTGACGTCCCAGGCAAACTCGCCGCGCTCGATCTGGCCGGCGATGTCTGCCAGGCCCGCGTCGATGGCGGCCTGGTCGTCGTTGCTAATGATGCCCTGCTCGGCCAGCATCTTGGCGTGGGCGCGCGACCCCGCGATGTCCTGCTGGGCCATGGCCTTGTCGACCTCAAGCGACGCGCCAAACTCCTGCGTAAAGGCGTCGACGCCCTTCTCAAACCTGCCGCCCCAAAGAGCCATGAAGCTCCCCTTTCATCGATACAAACAACGGCGCGCCCGGACAGCACCGGACGCGCCGCTCACTCACTCTAGATTACCAGGTCGCAGCCTAGTCGACCGGGGTCAGGCCGCTCTTGGGGCCCTGGACCTTGGACCAGGTCTGGGACTCAAGGCCGTGCAGGTCAATGAAGCCGCGAGAGGCGGTGTGGTCAAAGGTGTCGCCCTCGTCGTAAGTGGCCAGACCGTAGTCGTACAGGCTGTAGGGAGAACGCATGCCGTCGACAAACAGGCCGCCCTTGCAGAGCTTGATGCGCACGTCGCCGGTAACGAACTTAGAGGTGAAGTCGTTGTAGGCGTCGATGGCCAGCTTAGCCTGAGAGAACCACAGGCCGTTGTAGACCAGGTCGGCCCACTGCTCGTCCAGCTCGCGCTTGGTCTTCTGGGTGTTGACGTCCAGGCACATCTGCTCCATGGTCTCGTGGGCCTGGATAAGGAGAAGGGCGCCCGGGCACTCGTAGCACTCGCGGGACTTGATGCCCACGACGCGGTTCTCGACCATGTCGATGCGGCCAAAGCCGTTGCGGCCGGCGATCTCGTTGGCCTTGATGATCAGCGAGAGGATGTCCATCTCCTCGCCGTTGATGGCGCTGGGGATGCCCTCCTTGAACGAGATGACGACGGTCTCGGGCTCGGCGGGGCAGTCCTCCAGGTTGTTGGTCATCGTCCAGATGTCCGCGGGAGGCTCGTTCCAGGTGTCCTCGAGCACGCCGCACTCGATGGCGCGACCCCACAGGTTGTCGTCGATGGAATAGGGCTTCTTCTTGGTGGTGGGCACGGGCACGCCGTTGGCCTCGGCCCACTCCATCTCGGAGTCGCGGGTGGTCAGGTCCCAAACACGCACGGGAGCGATGATCTCAAGGCTGGGGTCAAGAGCGCGGATCTCGGTCTCAAAGCGCACCTGGTCGTTGCCCTTGCCGGTGCAGCCGTGGGCGACGTACTTGGCGCCGTACTGGTGGGCGATGTCCACGATGTGCTTAGAGATCAGGGGGCGAGAAAGGGCAGAGAGCAGCGGGTAGACCTTCTGGTACTTGGCGTTGGCCTTGATGGCGTGGGTCAGGTACTTCTCGGCGTACTCGGCACGCATGTCAACGGCGTCGGAGTGGATGGCGCCCATGTCCAGGGCCTTCTGCTTGATCCACGAGAGGTCCTTCTCGTCCTGGCCCACGTTGCCGCAGATAGCAACGACGTCGAGGTTCTTCTCGACCTGGAGCCACTTGACGATGACGGAGGTGTCAAGACCGCCGGAGTACGCAAGAACAACCTTATCTTTCTCAGCCATTTTGATTCCTTTCAATTGGCAAATATGCAGGTAGAAGTAGAAAGCAGCACAGCAAAACACCCGTCGATGCGGTGTGTTGCGAGATAAGTGATTAGATTGGGCAACCTAAGGACAGCTTCGCAGCGCACGCAACATCGCGGGCTAGATTCGTCGGTCCTGGCGTCGGTTTTGGGGAGAAGAGAGGGCGATGGCCTGGTAAAGGTCACAAAACGTAGCGCTGTAGCTCTTCATTAGGCTTCTTTCGCCTCCCCTAGTAGACTAGTGGCCCACGACTATGGCCGTGGGGCTGCAATCAATGAGTCGAACTATAGACCTGTGGCCGGGGCGCATACAACCCAAAACACCAATCTATTTTGTTTGGAAACAAATTTACGGGGCGGGTGGGGGC
>CAVGOA010000075.1:0-8242 GCA_963630635.1 Paludibacteraceae bacterium | reverse complement strand
GCGAGCCCAAATACGAGCGCGCCGGAGCGTGCCACCAGTAGGGGCAGGGAACCCGCTCGCGGGACAGTCCGCAGCCGGGTTCCGCAACATTTTTTACGAAAGACGGGCGCACTAGCGCGCTTCGTCAAGTAGACCGACCTTCGAGAGCAAAACGACCTGCGGTTTTATCGAAGGAAACGAGTAGCTACTTGCCGAGTTGAGCCAGTGCGCCCGTCTTTCGTATTTTTTGTTCCAGCGTGCCGGATCCATGCCTGAATTCTAAAGCTTGGAAGAGATCACGAGGCTCAAAACGCCGAGGAACAGCATGACACCGACAACGGGGACAAAGGAACCCAGGGCCGAAGCGAGAAGGCCGGCGCCCCAAGAACCCGCCATGGACGCGAAGATACTATAGGTGTTGACCATCGCCATGTTCTGGGCCATGTTGGGCTGGCCCCACTCGGTGCGCGAGACAAAAGGCATGGTAACAACGGCAGCGCCCCAAGCCACCCCGGTCAAAAAGCAGGCCACGGCCTGGACAGACAAGCTTACCAGCAACAAAGACGCAATCATGACTGTGGGTGCAACAACACCGATGCAAGCAATGATGCGCATAGTCTTGTGACGGCCCAGGCGGTCGAGGGCAACACCACAGCTCAGGCGCCCTATTCCGCTACCGATGTTAACGAAACCGATAACCACAGCCGCCCCAAAATCCGAGGCGCCCAAGGACAGCGGCAGCTCGCGGCCCAAGCCGGTGGTCCCCATACCGATGCTGCCCAACATAAATAAAAAAGCATAGAGCAGCCAAAACGTGCGCGTGCGCACCATCTGTGAGCTGGGGATAAATCGGTCGTCGGCGATAGGAAGACCCTCAGCGGCGCCGTTACCCTCGGCGAGAAGCGCGGCCTCTTGGACCGAAGGCGGACGCACGACGGCCGATGCCGCCAGGACCAGCGCGGCAAACACAAGTGCAAACCCCATAAGAGTCGCTCGCCAAGGCAACACCGCGTATATAGCCGTCGCCACAGGCCCCAAAACAAAACCGCCGGCACCAAAGCCCATCAGGGTGACGCCCTGCGCAAAACCGCACTTATCGGGAAACCACGAGGTCACCGTAGGTATCACCACGTTATAGACCCAGCCGATGCCAAAGCTGGCAACAAGACCGTACGCAACGTAGGCAACAAGCAGCGCGTTCTGACCCGTGGCGCTCGCCGTACCCACAAAACCGGCCGCCAACATCGTGGCGCCCGCGACCATGGCAGCCCGTGTTCGCCCGCGCCTCACAAGAGGCCCCACCGCTAAGCTACCAATGGTAAATGCGCAGATGGACAACGCAAATACCAATGTCATCTGTGAGACGGACCACCCAAACTCCACCTTAAGCGGTGCCAGCAGCACAGAATAGGCGTAGATAAGACCCAAGAACAGTAACAACGCCGTAGCACAGGCAAGCACAGCGTTTCGTTTTTTATCCAACACGAGGCAACGACCCTTCCAGCTCGCGACAATAAAAACGCGGGGCCACCGCCAGGGGCAGCCCCGCGCATTGCTTAACAACAAGCAGGTAGACGGCTACAAACGCCGAGTCGGCTTAGCGCGCAGCCTCGAGGATTTTCTCGATGTCCTCGACGTGCAGCTGCATGAAAGCGCCGGCGTGGTCGCCGCCGCGAGCGTCCACCGCGCCCTGGGCCATCTCGTGAATCTGCTCGGGCGTGGGGTCGACGCCCAACTCGGTCAGGCTGGTAGGCAGGTTAATGGAGTGGCACCACTGGTCCCAAGCTTCGATGCCGCGCAGGCCAGTGGCCTTGGGATCGTGATAGTCGTTCTGAACGCCCCAGACGTTGACGGCAAACTGAGCAAAGCGCTCGGGGTCGACGTCGATAACGTACTTGGCCCAGCTGGACCAAATGGCGGTAAGGCCGGCACCGTGCGCAACGTCAAACATGGCACCAATCTCATGCTCGATGGCATGGCAGGCAAAGTCGCCCACGCGACCCAGGCCGGTCAAGCCGTCGTGGGACTTGGCACCCGCAAGCAGCAGGTTAGCGCGAGCGGGATAACTCGTGGGGTTGGCCAACGCCTCGGGGACAAAGGTCTTGACGGTGCGCATAAGGCCCTCGGCCAGCTCGTCAGAGAGCTCAACATGCTGCTCGGTGGTGAAGTAGCGCTCCATAGTGTGCATCATGATGTCGGCGCCGGGGGCCGCAGTCTGGAAAGGCGGCAGCGAGTAGGTAAGCTCGGGGTTCATGATGGCAAACAGCGGACGGGCGCACTCGTGGTTGTACGAGCGCTTGAGCATCTTATCGCCCAGGGTATCGATATTGATGACCGCCGAGTTGGAGGTCTCGGAGCCAGTGCCGGCCAAGGTCGAAATCGCGCCGATCTTAGCGATCTTATCGGTGCTCACCTTGCCCAGAAACAGGTCCTCAAGCTCGAAGTCGTTTGCCAGGCCGTAAGCGATGGCCTTGGAAGAGTCGATAGCCGAGCCGCCGCCGATAGGCAGGATGAAGTCGACGCCCTCCGCCTTGCAAAGCTCGACGCCCTTCTTGACCAGCGACAGACGCGGGTTGGGAACAACGCCATCAAGCTCGACGTACTCAATACCGGCGGCGTCCAGGCCCTCCTCGACGCGGGCGAGAAGACCGGTGGTACGCACGTAATCGCCGCCCCAGTGGATAAGGGCCTTGTGACCGCCGAACTCCTTGATCAGGCGTCCAGCCTCCTTCTCGGTGTCCTTGCCAAAAACGATCTTGGTGGGAACGAGATACTCAAAGTTGACCATAGTAAGAGCTTCCTTTCTCAATCTTCGCTCTTCGTAACCCGGCATGGCGCGGCGAAAAGACCCAACGCCACGTGCCAGGAGCTACTCCTTGGTAAAGTACATCGAAATGCCCTGGCCGCCGCCGATGCACATCGAGACCATGGCGTCTTGCTTCTCGGGGTGGCGCTGAGCCAGCTCATAGGCGCACTTGATGGCCAAGATGGTGCCCGTGGCGCCAATGGGGTGGCCAATAGAGATGCCGCCGCCGTAGATATTGACCTTCTCGGGGTCCAGGCCCAGGTCGCGCGACACGGCAAAAGCCTGGGAGGCAAAGGCCTCGTTGATCTCGAAGAAGTCGATGGTAGTAAGGTCAATGTCCAGCTTCTGCGCCAGTTTCTTGGACGAGAAGTACGGAGAATAGCCCATGAGGGAGGCCTCGTAACCGGCGACGGCGTAATCGCGGATGCAGACCATGGGGGTGCATCCCAGCTCCTGGGCCTTGGCGCGGGTCATGACGACCACGGCGGCCGCGGCGTCGTTCAAAGACGAGGAGTTAGCGGCGGTCACGGTACCGGTGCCGTCGGTCACAAAGCAGGGCTTCAGGCGCGCCAGACTTTCGGCGGTGACGCCCTCGCGGGGATTCTCGTCGGTGTCGAAGACGGTAACGGCCCCCTTGCGGCCCTTGATCTCGACGGGAACAATCTCGTCGGCAAAGACGCCCTCAGCCACAGCCTTGCAGGCACGCTGCTGAGACTGGGCGGCAAAAGCATCCTGCTCCTCGCGTGAGACGTTGAACTTCTTTGCTACGTTCTCGGCAGTAATGCCATTGTGCGACATATCAAGAGGCCAGGTCAGGATATCGATGACGCCGTCCTCAAACTGCTTGTGGCCCATGCGGGCACCCCAGCGGGCGCTCGGCACGTAGTAAGGCAGCTGTGAGAGGGACTCGGCACCGCCAGCAACAACGACCTCGGACTGGCCAGCCTTGATCTCAAGCACGGCATCGGCAATGGACTGCAGGCCAGAGCCGCACTGGCGGTTGACCGAGTAAGCGCAGGTCTCGTTTGGAAGGCCGGCCTTAAGGCTGATGGCGCGTGCCAAGAAGCCGTTCTCGCCCCAAGAGCCCACCTGGCCGATGATACACTCGTCCACGACGGCAGGCTCGATGCCCGCGCGTTTGACGGCCTCGGCAACAACCAGGGCGCCCATATCGATGGCCGAGACGGTCTTAAGGCTACCGCCAAACTTACCCACCGCGGTGCGGGCGCCAGAGACGATGACAATGTCGTCAGGTGAGTTCTCGAACTTCTTGTTGCTCATGGAATTCTCCTTGTTCACTCAAATGAATGCCTGGTAGATGGCTTGTGGTACAAACAAAACCCGCAATCTACTCGCTGTAGTCGTAGAAACCCTTGCCGGTCTTGCGGCCCAGGTTGCCCGCGTCGATGAGCTCCTTGAAGACGGGGGCCGGGCGGTACAGCTCATCGTGGTCAAAGCCCTCGTAGAGGTTCATGAGGGACGCGTAGACCACGTCGATACCTGCAAAGTCCATAAGCTCGCAGGGTCCCATGGGGTGGTTACAGGCCAGCTTCATCGCGGTGTCCACGTCGGCAGCGGCCACACCTTCAGAGACCAGCCAGGCACCCATGTTCTCGTAGGGGTTGATCACGCGGTTGACGATGAAGCCCGGGGTATTGGGCGCGTCGACCGACGTCTTGCCAATGGCCTCGGCAAACTCGTGGGTCTTGGCCGCGGCCTCGTCCGAGGTCTTCTCGCCGCGGATAATCTCGACAAGCTTCATCACGGGCGCGGGATAGAAGAAATGCAGGCCCAGGACCGACTCTGGACGCTTGGTGGAAGCCGCGATCTGGTCGATGCTGATGCCCGAGGTGTTGGTGAGAAGAACGGCATCATCATCGGCAAACTCGTCCATCTTCTGGAAGGTGGACTGCTTGAAGTCCAAGCGCTCGGGCACAGCCTCGATGATGAACTTGGCGCCCGCGAGCGAGGCGTAATCGGTGCTGTAGGTCAGGCGGTCGAGAATAGTCTGGCGCTCGTCGACGGCCATCTTGCCCTTATCGACCTTCTTCTGCAGCAGCTTGCCCACCAGAGCCTGGGCCTTATCCAGCGGCTCCTGGGCGATGTCGATGTTGACCACGGTAAAGCCTGCCTGGGCGCAGGCCTGCGCGATGCCGCCTCCCATAAGACCGCTGCCAATAACCGCTACCTTGACGTTATCCATTGCAAATCCCTTCACGCAAAATCAAATCCAACGTGTATAAACACCCAGGTACCAAAGCTTCTTGTTGGCCCCGGACACACTCCAAACCCCGCGCGGTTGCCCTACTTGGCCTCAAAGTCGGCGAGAAGACCCGACGGGCCGTCCTGCACAAAGAGGCTCGTGTCCATCTCTTTGAGGTCGTGACTCACGATGGGCTCGAAGTCCATCATGTCCAGCACCTGCGTTTGCAAGTCGACTCCGGGCGCAATCTCGGTCAAGACGACGCCCTCGGGCGCCAGTTCAAAGACAGCTCGCTCAGTCACGACCACCACACGCTGGCCTTTCTTGCGGGCGGCCGGACCGTTAAAGGACAGCTGGCCCACGCACGAGACCATCTTCTTGATGGCGCCTTCCTGCAAAATCGTGAGCTTGCCATCCTCAAAGGAGTATTTGGCCCCCTTTGCGGTAAAAGTGCCCAAGAAGACGACTGTCTTGGCGTTTTGCGTGATGTCGACAAAACCGCCGGCACCCGCGCAGCGCGGCCCCATCTTGGTGGAATTGACGTTGCCCTCGCCGTCCAGCTCGCCCATGCCCATGTAGGTCACGTCGACACCCGCGCCGTCGTAGTAGTCAAACTGCTCGGGGTGGCTCACCATGGCAAGAAGGTTCTGGCCAATGCCAAAGTCAATGCCGCCCAGTTGAACGCCGCCATAGATACCGCTCTCGACAGTAATCATGACCTTGTCCGAGAGACCCTCCTCGGCGCAGACGCGGCCAACCATATCGTTGGGGATGCCAGTGCCCAAGTTGACCACGCAGCCGGGATAAAGCTCTTGACAGCCGCGGCGAGCGATGAACTTGCGCTCATTGAAAGGCGCCGGCTCAACGGCAGACATCGGCACGCGAAGCTTACCCACATAAGAGGGGTCGAAGTAGATAGAAGACGTCATACGGTGGTCTTCTTCTGGGTTGGGGCACACCACAACCTGATCGATAAAGACGCCGGGAACCGTCACGTCCTTGGGGTTGATAGTGCCCGTCTCGGCGACCTCGCGAACCTGGGCCACGACCTTACCGCCGTAGCGCTTGGTGGCGAGAACCGCGTTGAAGACCTCGAGCTTCATGGCCTCATCGGTAGTGGTGAGGTTGCCCATCTCGTCGCAGACGGTGCCGCGAATAAAGCAGACGTCAATGGGCACCTCGTGGTAGAACATGTATTCTTCGCCATGGATCTCGATAATCTCGGAGATATTGGGCAGGGGCTTGGTGCGCTCGTTCATCTTGCCGCCCTCGATGCGCGGGTCAATGAAGGTTCCCAGGCCCACCTTGCTCATCTTGCCGGGAAGACCGCAGGCCATCGAGCGGTAGAGCTGGGCGATCTGGCCCTGCGGCATGCAGTAGGCCTCAACCTGGTTGTTGGCGATCATGTCCATCCACTTGGGCTGCAGGCCCCAGTGCGAGCCGATGATGCGGGTGACCAGGCCCTCGTGGGCCAGGTGCTGGATGCCGCGCTGGCGGTCAGACTGACCGCACGAGTGAAGCAGCGTCAGGTTGCGGGGGTGGCCCGTCTCAAGAAAACGCCGCTCGATGGCCTTGAGGTTGGACTCAGAGGCAGAGACCAACGTCATCGCGATGGTGCAAATGGTCTGGCCGTCCTCGATGCCCGCGGCCACTTCCTCGGGCGTGACGAAGTTCGCCTTCAATGACTTTGATGCCATGCTCGTCGTATCCTTTCTGGTCTAGCTCTCAAGGCTGTCGAGAACAGCGTCACGAACAGCATTGCGGTCGGGTTTGTCGCCCTTGGTCTGTGGGATCTTCTCTACAAAGACGAAGTGCACGGGAATCTTGAAGTGGGCAATGCGGGTAGAGAGAGCAGCCTGGATGTCCTTTGCTTGCACGGCCGAGCCAGCACTGCGCACAATCGCGGCCACCGGGACCTCGCCGTAAAGCTCATCGGGGATCCCCGCCACACAGGCCTCGGACACACCGGTAACCTCGCACAGGACTTCTTCCAAAGAAGAGCACCAGACCTTCTCGCCGCCGCGGTTGATCATGTCCTTCTTGCGGTCAACAACCCAGACCATGCCCTCTTGATTGGAGTAGGCGACGTCACCGGTGTGCAACCAACCGTCGGCCTCAATCTCTGCGCCCTCGTGGCGAAAATAACCGCTGGTCACACAGGCGCCGCGCAGGAGAAGCTCACCGGTATCGCCCCAGGCGACCTCGTGTCCCTCGTCGTCAACGATCTTGGCATCCACACCCGGTACGGGCTTTCCTGTAGCGCCCGCAAAAATCGACGTGGGCGAGTCGTGCGGAAAGAGCAGGGCGGGGCTGGCCGTCTCGGTCATGCCATAGACTACCTGGAAGCTGGCCTGGGGCATCCAATCGTGGAAGGCACGCATGGCGCTAATGGGTTCGTAGCTAGAGCCCGACAGCATGCAGCGCACGCTGGGCAGCGCCGGGAACTCTCCACGCAGGGGCAAGAGCTCGGCAAACGAGGTAGGCGAGCCGTGCAGGTAAGTAATGTTCTTGTCTCTCACGCACGCCAGGACACGTCGCGCGTCAAAGATGCGGTGCAGGTAGGTGGTGGCGCCCACGTAGACAAACTGGATGAGAAGGGCAATAAGGCCTGTCACGTGGTAGATGGGGATGGGAATCAAGCAGCTGTCGTAGGGCGTTGTGCCCATAAGGCGCTGGTAGACCATAGCAGCATGAATCACGTTGGCGTTAGAAAGGCACACGCCCTTCGCGGCCGAGGTGGTCCCACTGGTAAACATCATGATCGCCGTATCGGCAAGCTCGCCGCGCGCGGTGGCTGCGGGCGCAAAACCGGCTGCGGCGGCAAAGCCATAGCCGTTCTCAACATCGTGGGTCAAGACAATCTCGGACGGGCGAAGCGGCAAAGACGGCAGCCAAGAGGCAAACTCCTCGCCGGCCACCAGCGCCGTGAGATCGGCTGCCTGCATAAGCGAGACAACCTCGGGAACGCGGTACTTAGTAGGTACCGGCACGCAGGTTGCCCCCACCTTAGAGATGGCAAAAAGAGCGACGGCAAACTCCATGTCGGCGTGCATGAGCAACCCCACGCGATTGCCACGAGACACATGAACGTCATGGGCGAGAAGACCGGCCAGATCATCGACATGGGCCAAAAGCTGGGCAAAGGTGGTCTTGCGACCCCAGTCGTCCACGATGGCCACGGCGTTGGGCGTGCGGGCAGCGGTGGCGGCAAGCAGGTGATAGAGGCTTTGCTCCATACTGGCAAAGGTGTAGAC
>CAVGOA010000074.1:0-8473 GCA_963630635.1 Paludibacteraceae bacterium | reverse complement strand
TGCGAGACGAAAGAGGCGGCGCGACCATGACAGAGATGCTCACCCTGGAGGCCTTTGAGGAAGCCAGCGAGAAGGTCAAGGAGGTCACCCGCGAGACCAAGCTCATCGAGAGCCCCTACCTTAGCGCCGCCACCGGCAACCGCATGTGGCTGAAGCCCGAGAACATGCAGCGCACCGGCGCCTACAAGCTGCGCGGCGCCTACTACAAGATCTCGAAGCTCTCCCAAGAAGAGCTGGACCGCGGCGTCATCACCGCCAGCGCGGGCAACCACGCGCAGGGCGTCGCCTATGCCGCCAGCCACGCGGGCGCCCGCTCGATCGTGGTCATGCCCACCACCACGCCTCTGATCAAGGTCAACCGCACCAAGGGCTACGGCGCCGAGGTCATCTTGTACGGCGACGTCTTTGACGACGCCAAGGCCCGCGCCGTCGAGCTGGCCGAGGAGCGCGGCCTTACCTACATCCCGCCCTTCAACGACACCTGCGTGGCCACCGGCCAAGGCACCATCGCCATGGAGATCGTCCAGGAGCTCCCCCTTGTCGACACCATCCTCGTGCCCGTGGGCGGCGGCGGCCTGGCCTGCGGCGTCTCGACCTTCGCCAAGCTCTACAACCCCAAGATCCGCGTCATTGGCGTCGAGCCCGCGGGCGCCGCGTCGCTCACGGCCGCCCTGGACGCCGGCCACACCGTGAAGATCCCCAGCTCAAACACCATCGCCGACGGCACGGCCGTCCTTGAGGTTGGCGACAAGGTCTTGCCCTACCTGCAGCAAAACCTCGACGACGTCATCACCGTCGAGGACGAAGAGCTGGTCGTGAGCTTCCTTGACATGGTCGAGAACCACAAGATGGTGGTCGAGAACTCCGGTCTTCTCACCGTGGCCGCCGCCAAGCACCTGCCGGCCGAGAACAAGCGCATCGTGAGCATTCTCTCGGGCGGCAACATGGACGTCATCACCATGAGCACCGTCGTCCAGCACGGCCTGATCCAGCGCGGCCGCATCTTCACCGTGAGCGTCCTTCTCCCCGACCGCCCGGGCATGCTCGTGCGCGTGGCCAGCGTGATCGCCGAGCAAAACGGCAATGTCATCAAGCTCAAGCACAACCAGTTCGTAAGCATCAACCGCAACGCCGCCGTCGAGCTAACCGTCACGATCGAGGCATACGGAGAAGAGCACAAGGCCCAGATCGTCGAGGCCCTGCGCCAGGCCGGCCTTGACCCCAAGATCATCCAGACCACGGTGTAGCCCTGGGCGCGCCGGCCGCAACGCCCTTCTCCCCAACCCACGCCCTAACCCAAGGCGCCCCTCCCCGGGCGCCTTTCTTTTTGCCGTTGGCGAGAAAAGCGTTGCGCCCCGCAGCCCAGAGCGCTAGAGTTTTGGTCACTGAGCAAATGCGATGACAGGACCAGTAGCTTTTGGGCCAAGCCCCACAGCAAGCGGGCTGCAATGAGAACCCGCGGCCGCCCGAATGCGAACCTCCTCGAGCAGCTTCAAGAAATGCCTGGTCAGGCGCGGTCACCCCCGCGTTTTGTCTGGAAGCACCTTGGGGCCGGGACCCTCCGTCACGGGCATCGAGAAACGCGCAGCACCTGCGTCCTTCTCGCATTTCTCACACGTTAAGTAGAAATTGCGAGAGGGGACCTAACCACCATGGAGCTGCGAAGCGATGCCATCAAACGCGGAGTTGCCCGCGCACCGCATAGAAGCCTTCTTAAAGCAGACGGAATTTGCGACGAGGAGATGGACCGTCCCTTTGTCGCGGTCTTCAACTCCCGCAACGACATCATCCCGGGCCACAACAACCTGGACAAGATCGCCGAGGCCGTGAAGGCCGGCATCCGCATGGCGGGCGGCGTTCCCTTTGAGATTTCTACCATCGGCGTGTGCGACGGCATTGCCATGAACCACGACGGTATGCACTACAGCCTGGTTTCTCGCGAGACGATCGCAGACAGCTTCGAGATCGCCCTGCAGGGCCACGCCTTTGACGCCGCCGTGTGCATCCCCAACTGCGACAAGATCGTCCCCGGCATGATCTTGGGCGCCCTTCGCGTCAACGTCCCCACCGTGTTTGTCTCGGGCGGGCCTATGCTTCCCGGCCACCAGATGGGCAAGACCGACGGCCCCACCACCGACCTCAACTCGCTCTTTGACGGCGCGGGCCAGGTCAAGGCCGGAACCATGACCGACGAAGAGCTTCTCTACCTTGAGAACAGCGCCTGCCCCACCTGCGGCAGCTGCTCTGGCATGTTCACGGCCAACTCGATGAACTGCCTGTGCGAGGCCCTGGGCATCGCGCTTCCCGGCAACGGCACGATCCCGGCCGTCTACTCCGAGCGCCTGCGCCTGGCCAAACAGGCCGGTATGAAGGTCATGGAGCTCTTGGAGAAGGGCATCACCTTCCGCGACTTGATCAGCGAAGCCGCGATCCACAACGCCATGGAGTGCGACATGGCCTTTGGCGGCTCGACCAACACGGTCCTGCACCTTACCGCCATCGCCATGGAGGCAGGCCACCCCATCACCATGGACGACTGGGACGCCGCAAGCGCGCGCACTCCGCACCTCGTGAAGCTGCAGCCCTCGGGCCCGCGCCCGCTGCTTGACCTCTACGCCGTGGGCGGCGTGCCCGTGGTCATGCACGAGCTGCACGAGCTGGGTCTTCTCGACGAATCCGCCATCACCTGCATGGGCACCATCCCCGAGTACCTGGAGAAGTGCGCCAAGCCGGCCGACGGCGAGGTCTGCCGCACCCACGACAACCCCTACTCGGCTCAGGGCGCGCTGCGCGTCCTGCACGGCAACATCGCGCCCAACGGCGGCATTGTCAAGAAGGCGGCCGTCGACCCGTCGATGATGTGCCACACCGGCCCGGCGCGCTGCTTCAACTCCGAGGAAGAGGCCTGCGAGGCCATCTTTGGCGGGCAGATTAACCCCGGCGACGTCGTTGTCATTCGCTACGAGGGCCCGGCCGGCGGCCCCGGTATGCGCGAGATGCTCACGCCCACCTCGGCCATCTGCGGCATGGGCCTCTCGACCTCGGTCGCACTGATCACCGACGGGCGCTTCTCCGGCGCCTCCAAGGGCCCCTGCGTGGGTCACGTCTCTCCCGAGGCCGCGGCCGGCGGCCCCATCGCCCTTATCCAGGACGGCGACATGGTCACCGTCGACATCGAGGGCGGCAAACTTCAGCTTGAGGTCTCTGACCAAGAGATCGAGGCCCGCCGTGCGAGCTTTGTGGCGCCCGCGCCCAAGCACAACCACGGTGTCTTGGCCAAATATGCACGCCTTGTGTCCAGCGCAGATAAGGGGGCTTACCTCGGATGACGACCTTAGAAGAAAAACTCGCGATGCGAAAGCTTGCCATCGAGGGCAAGCCGTTTGGCCCCGGTAGCCACACCGAGCACGAGGGCAAGACCATGACCGGCGCCCAGGCGATCATCGCCAGCCTTGAGGCCGAGGGCGTCGACACCATCTTTGGCTACCCCGGCGGCCAGGCCATCAAAATCTACGACGCGCTTTACGACAGCGAGAAGATCCACCACGTCCTGGCCCGCCACGAGCAGGGCGCCACGCACATGGCAGACGGCTACGCCCGCGCCACCGGCAAGGTGGGCGTGGTGCTGGTCACCTCGGGCCCCGGCGCCACCAACACGGTGACGGGCATCGCCACGGCCTTCATGGACTCGGTGCCCATGGTGGTCATCACCGGCCAGGTCACGCGCGGTGTCATTGGCACCGACGCCTTCCAGGAGTCCGACATCGTGGGCATCACCATGCCCGTGGTCAAGCACAGCTTCCTGCTGCAATCCAACGACGACCTTACCCGCACCTTCCGTGAGGCCTTCTACATCGCCAGCACCGGCCGCCCGGGCCCCGTGCTTATCGACATCCCCAGCGACCTTTCTGGCGCCGAGATGGTCTTCCACTACCCCGATAAGATCTCCATCGCCAGCTACAAGCCCACCTACCGCGGCAACGCGCGCCAGGTCAAGGCCGCTGCCGACCTTATCTGCAAAGCCGAGAAGCCCTTGATCTACGCCGGCGGCGGCATCGTGACCAGCCACGCCTGCCAAGAGCTCACGGCCATTGCCGAGCGCATGCAGATCCCCGTGGTGACCTCGCTCATGGGCAAGGGCGCCATGCGCTGCTCCAACCCGCTTAACCTGGGCCCCGTTGGCATGCACGGCTCTAAGTACGCCAACATGGCCGTCACCGAGTGCGACCTTTTGATCGCCGTGGGCGCGCGCTTCTCTGACCGCGTGACCGGCAAGGTCTCTGAGTTCGCGCCGCACGCCAAGATCATCCACATCGACATCGACCCCGCCGAGATCGGCAAGATCGTGAACCCCGACGTGCCCATCGTGGGCGACGCCAAGGTGGTGCTGGGGGCCTTGAACGACCGTCTCGCCAAGGCAGACGCCCAGCCCAACGACGCGCAGTGGGTGACCGACGTCTTTAGCTGGCGCGACCGCTGGCCCTTCTACACGCCCGAGTTTTCCGACTACCCCGACGCCATCGCGCCCGAGGTCGTGCTGCACCGCCTGTCCCAGAAGCTCGACCCCGAGGCCTCGATCGTCACCACCGAGGTGGGCCAGCACCAGATGTGGGCGCACCAGAACATCCACCGCGAGCACGCGCGCACCTTCATTAGCTCGGGCGGCCTGGGCACCATGGGCTTTGGCTTCCCCGCCGCCATTGGCGCCAAGATCGGCTGCCCCGACTGCGAGGTCGTGTGCGTTGCCGGCGACGGCTCGTTCCAGATGAACACGCAAGAGATGGCAACCGCCGCCATCAACGGCGTGAACCTCAAGGTCATGGTCATCGACAACCGCGCGCTGGGCATGGTTCACCAGTGGCAGAGCCTGTTCTACAACAAGCGCTACTCCTTCACCGAGCTGGCCGACAACCCCGACTTCGTGAAGCTGGCCGACGCCTACGGCTGGCGCGCCCGCCGCATCACCCACCCCAGCGAAATCGACGAGGCCTTGGACGAGATGCTGGCAAGCGACGTCCCCTACCTGCTTGACGTCATGATCCCGCGCGACCAGACGGTCTACCCCATGGTGGCCCCCGGCGCCCCGATCGACGACATCATTGGCGCGCTTGACGTGACCCTGGGCGGCGTGCGTGTATCCGAGAAGGGCTTTGGCACACCGCCTGCCGCCCACGGCCGCCACGGCGGGCACGCAGCCGACCTCGACCCCCAGATTGCCGCAGGCGACGACAGCGAGAAGGACGGAGAGTAACATGGCAGACACCACCCCTACCCAGCACATTCTCTCTGTGACCGTCGAGAACAAGCCCGGCGTGTTGTCGCGCGTGACCGGCATGATCTCGCGTCGCGGGTTCAACATCCAGTCGCTGACCGTTGCCCCCACCGAGGACGAGGGCTTGTCTCGCATGACGATCATCGTCGAGGCCGATGAGCTGGGCTTTGAGCAGATCACCAAGCAGCTGCACAAGCTCGTCTCGGTCTATCGCATTAGCGACTTCACCGAAGAAGACGCCGTCGAGCGCGAGCTCGTGCTGTTCAAGGTGCAGGCCTCGCCCGACCGCAGGCACGAGATCATCGAGATTGCAAACGTCTTTCGCGCGAAGGTCGTCGACGTGGGCAAGAACTCGCTCACCGTCGAGGCCACCGGCAACGAGTCCAAGCTCGACGCCATGGAGAACCTCTTCCGCGGCTACGGGCTGCGCCAGCTCACGCGCACGGGCAAGATCGCGATGGGGCGCGGGCACGACGCGTAAGGACGCTCTTCCCTACTTTGGTTTCTTCCGCCAGGCCAGGCGGTTGAGATATGCATAGCAAGCAGCATCACAAGACTAAGGAGTTTTACATGGCCGTCACTATCTACTACGAAAACGACTGCAAGCCCGAGGTCATCCAGGGCAAGAAGATCGCCATCATCGGCTACGGCTCTCAGGGCCACGCCCACGCCCTTAACCTCATGGATTCCGGCTGCGACGTGCGCGTTGGCCTGCGTGAGGGCTCTGCCTCTGCGCAGAAGGCCGCCGAGGCCGGCCTCAAGGTCGTCGACATGGACACCGCGGCCGAGGAAGCCGACGTCATCATGATCTTGACCCCCGACGAGACCCAGCCCAAGGTCTACGAGGAGCACATCAAGGATCACCTGAAGCCCGGCGACACCCTGGCGTTTGCTCACGGCTTCAACATCCACTACGGCTACATCAAGGCACCCGAGGACGTCAACGTCATCATGTGCGCGCCTAAGGGCCCCGGCCACATCGTCCGTCGTCAGTACACCGAGGGCTCCGGCGTGCCCGACCTGGCGTGCGTTGCGCAGGACGCCACCGGTGACGCTTGGGACATCGCACTGTCTTACTGCTGGGGTGTGGGCGGTGCCCGCTCTGGCATCATCAAGGCGACCTTTGCCCAGGAGACCGAGGAGGACCTCTTTGGTGAGCAGGCCGTTCTTTGCGGCGGCCTGGTCGAGCTGGTCAAGGCTGGCTTCGAGACCCTCACCGAGGCTGGCTACCCCGAGGAGCTGGCTTACTTCGAGTGCTACCACGAGATGAAGATGATCGTCGACCTCATGTACGAGAGCGGCATCCACTTCATGAACTACTCCATCTCTAACACCGCCGAGTACGGCGAGTACTACGCCGGCCCCAAGGTCATCAACGAGCAGTCCCGTGAGGCCATGAAGCTCATCCTCAAGCGCATCCAGAACGGTGAGTTTGCGCAGGAGTTCGTGGACGACTGCAACAACGACCACAAGTGGCTCCTCGAGCAGCGTGAGGCCATCAACACCCACCCCATCGAGGTCACCGGCGAGAAGATTCGCTCCATGTTCTCCTGGATCAAGAAGTAGTCTTTGCGGTAGACGCGAGTTTTGACGCCTTGAAGGGCGGCGACCACCCGGTCGCCGCCCTTTTTCGTGCCGCGTCGGGCTGCACGGGACTGCGCAGAGCGACCCAGATGTGGCATGCGCGACTTTTCGGGGTTTAAATCGGTCTGGGTCGAGTAGCCAAACCAGTTTTAGCAACGTTTGCCCAGTTGGCGGAGATGAGGTAAGCGCCGACTACTCGGCAGAACCGGATTTAAACCACGAAAAGTCGCGCATGCTTTTACGGAACCCTCAAAGGAGCGAATCGCGGCACAAGAAAGGGGCGAGAAGCTATGCTTCTCGCCCCGACTAATCAAATGATTGGAATCGCCCCTTCTGCGAAAACTCGAATCCACCCGGAATCAGTTCTCTTAAGGACCCGTCGCCTAAACCAAAACCTTGAAGGCATGTTGCCTTTGGAATGTTTAGCGAGTGCGCTCGCCCAAGTGTGAGGTCTTTAAAGGGTGCAGGCGGCGGGCCCGAAAGACGCTATATCTTCTGTGTTCACTGGACTCGCCTCCTTTGACGGTCGCTTTATGGGGTAGCGACGACTTTGTTATTCTCAGTATCCCCGGCTACGCGGCTTCTAAACAGTCGTGGCGAATTTCTTGCGTCTAACCCGCCAACGGCATAAAAAAGGCCCCGAGCGGTATGCCTGGGGCCAAATTAGCTATGAAAGCAAGCCGTAGTTACTCGGCGATGGCCTTCTTGGCGACCTCGGCGAGGTCAGCGAAGGTCTGCTCGTCGGAGTAAGCGATCTCGGCCAGGACCTTACGGTCAAGCTCGACGCCGGCGACCTTCAGGCCGTGCATGAAGGTGCTGTAGGACATGCCGTTGATGCGAGCGGCAGCGTTGATGCGCTGAATCCACAGAGAACGAATGTCGCGCTTCTTGTTGCGGCGATCGCGGTACTGGTACTGGCCGGAGTGCTGGGCCTGCTCCTTCATACCACGGAAGGTACGGGAGGAAGTGCCGTAATAACCCTTAGTACGCTCGACGAGGGTCTGACGCTTCTTGCGGCCAGCCATTGCGCGCTTAACACGTGCCATATCTAATCAACTCCTAGTGAAAAAGTAAGGGACAAAGCGTCGGCAAATTAGCCGAGACGAGCGGCGACGTTCTTGGCGTCGGCGGGAGACACGACGGTCTCCTGACGGAAGCCGCGGATGCGCTTCTGGGACTTCTTGGTAAGAATGTGGCTCTTGAAAGCCTTAGCGCGCATGAGCTTGCCGGTGCCGGTCTTGCGGAAACGCTTTGCGGTACCCTTGTGCGTCTTCATCTTAGGCATTCTAGTTCTCCTTCTCAGTGGACTCGTCATCGTCGGGCTTGGCGTCAAAGGCGCCCTTGATGGGGACGATGAGCATGTGCATGTTGCGGCCTTCCATCAAAGGCTGCTGCTCTACGGTGGCGTAAGGCTTGAGGTCCTCTGCCAGACGGTCGAGCACGATCCTACCCTGCTCCGGGTGGGCCATCTCGCGGCCACGGAACATGATGGTAATCTTGACGCGCGCACCCTTCTTAAGGAAGCGAAGGACGTGACCCTTCTTGGTCTCGTAATCGCCAACGTCGATCTTGGGACGGAACTTCATCTCCTTGATCTCGACCTTGACCTGGTTCTTG
>CAVGOA010000073.1:5591-8484 GCA_963630635.1 Paludibacteraceae bacterium | reverse complement strand
GCGGCGTACGACCGCTTTGGCCTGTTGGGGCCGCATACCGTGATGGCGCACTGCGTCTACTCTGGCGACGAGGAGATTGAACTTTTGCGCCGTACGGGTACCTACGTTGCGCACTGCCCGCAGAGCAACGCGCAGCTGGCCAGCGGCATTGCGCCGGTGAGACGCTTTTTGGACGAGGGTCTCTCGGCGGGCCTTGGCACCGACGTGGCGGGCGGGGCGAGCCTTTCGATGTGGCGAGCGATGTCCGATGCCGTGGCGACCTCGAAGCTGCGCTGGCGCCTGGTAGACCAGGGCCTTGCGCCCCTGATCTGGCAAGAGGCGCTTTGGCTGGCCACCGTGGGCGGCGGCTCGTTCTTTGGGTTTGTTGGCAAGTTCGAGGAAGACTACGAGTTCGACGCGCTTGTCGTGGATGACTCGGCCCTGCGCGGGCCGCGCGACCTTTCGCTGCCCGAGCGCCTTGAGCGCTGCG
Source organism: Paludibacteraceae bacterium (assembly GCA_963630635.1). Classification (GTDB taxonomy): domain Bacteria; phylum Actinomycetota; class Coriobacteriia; order Coriobacteriales; family Atopobiaceae; genus Paratractidigestivibacter. The sequence continues at coordinate 8,015 of CAVGOA010000073.1, read as the reverse complement.
TCCACCTTGGCGCCGAGGGCGCTCGCCTGGCCCGCAAGTACGTAGCCGGCCGCGAAATCGACCTCGCGTAGCGCTGGCAAATCCAAAAACGCGACAAATGTGCCAACGAAATCAAACTGGCCGAGTAGCTCGAAACAGCGCGCCTAATCTACCTGCGGCTTTGCAAACAAGAAAGGCCCGGCTACTACACCGGGCCAGTTTCGTCGGCACACTTGTCGCGTTTTTGGTTTTTGGCGGGCTAACTAGCGGCGAGCTTCTCTATCATGCATGCCCGTCACCCAACGGACCGCGCCGAGCAAAAGGTCGAGAATGGCTAAGAGCGCTGCAGCAACGGCCGGGGCGACGAGCGGGTTGCTCGCGAACCCTTCGGCAACATGCCCGCCGAGAAGGAGCCATATGCCCGTCCTGAAGCCGCAGCCGAGACACGGATTGACCTGCGAGCAGGCATACTTCAACGGATCGAAGAGCATCATGACGGTGAAATAAGCGGCAATGATTGCGTAGGCGCTGGCCCTCGCGCGGAAGAAGTCGCGACTGTAGATGACTCGCAACAAGGCTACTTAGGCATCCGTAACGAGGACTTCAGCATCTTGACTGATCCCCACACCATGAGGATGGGCTCCCAGCCATAGACCCAGCCGAGGCACATGAGCAGCGCGTTGATACCGGCGAAGACAGATACAAGCACCGCTAGGGAGGCGATAAGGCTTATGCACGACAGGATGAGGGACTTCGTGCGGTCGAGCTTATTGCCGAAGGCGATGCCGATAACAAAGCAGATTGCGCCGATGACCACTCCGCAGATAATCGCCGGAATGACAATCGTCCATCCCTCTGCCGGGTTGACGCTGATGGTATTGGGGTTGTCGGGGGTGTTGTCCTGGATTGCCATTAAGATTCCCAGGACGATTGGGTAGCCGACTGCTCCGATAAGTCCGGTAATTGCACCCGAACGAACGGAATGTTCCTTTTCTTGCGTGGCTACCTGGATGCCTGCGATGGGCGCTCCGCACGACGGGCAGTTCGCCGCCTTGTCCGAGACTTCCTTGCCGCATTCGGCGCACTCAACCATCGCCATGTCATGCCCCCTCTTTCGCTCTCGGCTTGCCCTTAAGGTCAAGCCCTTCTACCTAAGAACAAGGTAGAAGGGCAGGGGTTTCTCCTTGAGCGGTTTATGGAGCCGACAATGGGACTCGAACCCATGGCCCCAGTTTTACGAGACCGTATGAAGCTGCTGACCAACTTCGCTAACTCGCAAAATCCAAAAACGCGACAAGTGTGCCAACGAAATCGAAATGGGTGAGTAGCACGAAATCGTGCACCCTATCTACCTGCGGTTTTATAAACAAGAAAGGCCCGGCTACTGGGCCGGGCCAGTTTCGTTGGCACATTTGTCGCGTTTTTGATTTTCGACCGTCCGCAACGGGCGCCGCGCTTACTGCACGCGCACCTCGAAGGGTGAATCCTTGCCCTGGTCAAAGGCGAGAAGGGCCTCGACGTTGCTTGAGACCATGTGGTCGACGTCTTCCTCGGTGTAAAACGCCATGTGCGGGGTGACGATCACGTTGGGGTAGCTCATCAACACCGCGCGGTCGCGGTTGGGCAGGATGTCGCGGGACCTATCCAGGTAGTAGAGCCCGGCCTCGTTCTCGATGGTGTCCAGGGCCGCCGCTCCCACCTGGCCGGATTCTACGGCGTCGATTAGGGCCGCAGTGTCAACCAAAGAGCCGCGTGCCGCGTTGACCAGCACAACCCCGCGCTTCATCTGGGCAAACTGCGCGGCCCCGATCATGTGGGTGTTCTGCGGCAGCCCCGGCGCGTGCAGGGTCACCACGTCGCAGCGGGCCAGAAGCTCGTCCAATCCCACGTAGGTCACAAGGTCCTTCAGCCCTTCCTTCTCAAACGGGTCGCTGGCATAAATCTTGCAATCAAATCCGGCAAGGCGGCGGCATACGGCCTCGCCGATGGCGCCGGTGCCCACAACGCCCACGGCACACGAGTTGAGCGAGCGCCCAATCTTTCCGCGCAGCTCAAAGTCCTGGTAGACGGCTGCGTTGTCCACCAGCTTGACCTTGCGCAGCGCCATAAGCATAAGCATCACGGCGTAATCGGCCACGCCATAGGGCGGGTAGGCGGCGTGTGCCACGCGGATTCCCAGCCGCGCGGCAGCTCCCAGGTCAATGTGGTCGTAGCCAATCGAGCGCGTCGCGATCCCGCGCACGCCCATGCCGGCAAACGCCTCCAGGATCTGCGGAGTCATCGGGTTCGTGATGATCGACAAACAGTCGTAGCCGCGCGCCATCTCAAGGTTCTCGGCCGAGGGGTACTGAGAAGTCCACCCAAACTCGAAGCCCTTCTCGGCGGCTTGTTTTTCAAGAAACGGCAGCTCATCGTATTCGCGCAGCGAGTAGGCAAAGAGTTTCA
>CAVGOA010000073.1:0-5450 GCA_963630635.1 Paludibacteraceae bacterium | reverse complement strand
CGCCCCTACTCGCCCTTCTTCTCCAGCATCGGACGAATGACCAGCACGACCAACACAAAGCCCACGGCCGTAACTACGCCCGCCACGGTAAATACCGCGTTCACGCCGTTCTGGATCAGCTCGACGTTGGTGGGGTCGGCCGCGGTGTTCAAGTTGTAGGCCACGCCAAAGACGGTCGCCGCGATGGTGTTGGCCAGCGAGTTCACGAAGTTGACCAGCGAGGTGCCCACGCCCATGTCGGCGGGCGGCAGGGTGGCCTGCGCCGTGGGGGTGATTGACACGGCACGGAAGCTCTCGGCCACGCCGGTCACGGTGATGGCCACAAAGTAGACGGCGATGGGCATCGCAGGCGTCGTGAAGCCCATGACAAACATCGGGACGGCCACCAGCAGGGTGCCTATCGCCATGGCCTTCCAGGCGTTCTTCGAGTTCTTGCCCACCCACACGCCGGCGACGGTAGGCAGAATCATGGTCAGGATGGTGCGCGGGAACTGCAGCGAGCCGGCGACCGTGGTGGCCGCGCCCATGACGCGCAGCGCTCCGATGGGGGCGTAGGTGTTCATGGCCGTCGTGTAGAAGTAGCAGATGAAGCCCACGACCAAAAGCAGGCTGTACTGGCGGTTGCCAAACAGGCGCAGCGGGATCAGCGGCTCGGGAGCGTTCTTCTCGACCTGCAAAAAGACGGCCACGGCCACAAGACCCACAACAAAGCCGCAAAGGATGGCCGGGTTGCTCCAGCCCATCGACGAGCCAAAGTTAAGGGCCAGCAAAATGCCGCACAGGGCCACGACCAGCGCAACGATGCCGGCGACGTCGATCTGGACCTTGCCCTCGCGCTTGACGTTGGGCAGGTTGAGGCCAATCAGGGCAACTCCTGCCAGCAGCGGCACGGCGGGCATGAGGATGGCGACGGTGAGAAGACCCATGTCGGTCAGGATGCCGGCGATGATCGAGCCGCCAAAGCCGCCCACGGCGATTGCGGTGGCGAGCATGCCCATGGCCTTGGGCACGTCCTTGCGCTCGTTGATGAGGCCCGCGATGATGTAGGGCGCGGCGGTGAAGGCGCCCTGCGCAAAGCCAATGAGCAGGCGCAGCGCCATCAGCGGCACAAGCGAGCGCACAAAGGCAAAAGCGCAGCCGGCAACCGCGCAGATAAGGCCCGGAATCACGACGATGTTGCGGCGGCCAATAAGGTCGCCCAGCTTGCCGCCGATGGGCGTCATAATGCTCACGCCCAGGCTGGCGAAGATGGTGAAGAGGCTTACGTAGCCCATGGCGTTGACGCTCTCAAGGATGGGGGAGGTCAGGGTCGAGAAGACCAGGCCGTACATGGCGACCGAGAGCATCATGCAGACGCATCCGGCCTGGACGGCTCGCTTCTTGGCGGGCGGCAGCGGAATCGCTACCTGCGGCTGGGCCGCGGCTTGTTCTGCCATAAGAGGGTTCCTTTCTCGTTGGGAAGAGGGAGGCGGGAAAGTTGCTGGTTGCTGGCTGTTAGTTGCCTGCGGCGGCCTTAAGCCTGGTGCTCCTCAAGCCAGCGCACCGCGCAGTGGGCGAGAAACGCCGGGCCCTGGTCGCAAACGGCCTCGTTGAACTGCACCTTGGGGTTGTGCGCGTTGTAGGCGCCGCGCTCGTCGGGGTAGCCTGCCGAAAGATACATGAAGGTCGAGGGGATCTTCTCGGCGATGGTGGCAAAGTCCTCGCTGGCGCTTGCCTCGATGCCAGGGTAGGGGGTAAGGCCGGGGATCGGCAGCTCCTTCATGTAGCCCACGACCTCCTGGGTGAGCTTGGGGTCGCAAATCAGCGGGGCCACGTCAGAAAGGGCGATAATCTCGGCCGTGGCGCCATAGGCCTCGGCGGTCTTGGTGGCCACCTCGCGCATGCGGCTTACCATGGTCTCGCGCGCGCCCTTGTCGTTGCTGCGAATGGTGCCCTCAAGCACGGCGGTGTCGGGGATGATGTTTGCCGCGGTGCCGGCCTCAAAGTGGCCCACGGTCATGATGACCGCTTTCGTGGGGTCGACCTCGCGTGCCATGATGGCCTCGAGCGCCAGGTAGATGTGCACGGCGGCGTTGATGGGGTCGATGGAGTTCTGCGGGTAGGCTCCGTGCGAGCCGCGCCCGTGGACCACGATCTTGAAGCCGTCGACCGAGTACATCATGGTGCTCTTGTCGTTGTACATGAAGATACCCACGGGCATGCGGCCGGCGGCTACGTGATAGGCCAGGGCAACGTCGGGCTTGGGGTCCTCAAGGATGCCGGCTTCGATCATGTCGCGAGCGCCCTCGAAGGTCTCCTCGGCGGGCTGGAACATGAACTTGACGGTGCCCTTGAGCTGGTCCTCGTTCTCTTTGAGCATGCGCGCGGCGGTGAGCAGCATCGCCGCGTGGAAGTCGTGTCCGCAGGCGTGAGCGCGCTCGCCGGTGGGACAGGCAAAGGGCTCGCCGGACTCCTCGGGCATGGGCAGGGCGTCCATGTCGGCGCGAAGCAGGATGACGGGCGAATCGCTGCCCAGGGTGGCGGTCACACCGTGGCCGCACGGCTTGGGGTCAAGCCCGTACTCGCGGAGCTTCTGGGTAACAAAAGCGCAGGTCTTTGGCGTGTCTAAGCCAACTTCTGCATTGGTGTGGATATGACGGCGGTTTGCGACGGTCTCGTCCTTGAGTTCCTGGGCGCGCTGGTAGAAGTCCATGTCACTCCTTTGTCCGTAAGGGCGCAGGTCGCCCTTGCGGAGGGCAATTTTCCCAGATAACTGTGTCGCGACGATTACCCGTTTGGGAAGAATGCGACATGCTGCGGCGAGCGGCCAGACGTTATTCGGCAGGCGGCGAGAAGACCTTGGCGGGTTGGCGGCTACTCAAAGGCCTGCTCAAGCTGGGTAGTCTGCCCGTTGGCATAGGTTACCGAGACGGACTTTATGCTTGTGGCGTCGCCGCCCTCAAGCCGGTACTCGGTGGCCACGAGGTCGAGGGTGGCGGGGCCATCGCCTTCGCTTTTAAGCTTGATGGTGAGGGCGTCACCGTCCTGCGTCACCGTGTCGATCTCTTGCCCGCCGATGGAGCTGCCCGAGAGCTGCAACTGGATATAACCCTCACGCGGGGCCCAGCCGTCGCCTGGCATGGCCACGACGTTGCCGCCCGCGACCTGCATGGTGAGGATGGACAGGTCGTCGTCGGCCGTGGCGGCCCAGGTAGAGGCCGTGGTCGTGGCTTTGTTGGGCCCCACAACCCCAAAGGCGATTGCCCCCACAACGGCGATGCAGACGACGAAGATAATCGATGCGATGGTCCTCTTGGTGGTGCTGCTCACGGGGGTCTCCTCTCTAAGGGGGCTTCTGTGCGTCTGGGTATTGTACCCGCGCGATCGCCGCTATGCGCGCCCCAGGTCCTGTACGGCCTGGATGCCGGCGCGGGCGGCGTCGGGGTCGAGGAAGGTGCTCTGGCCGCAGACCTGCGGGCGGGCGCCGGGGTCGTCGGCGGTCTCGAACTCATAGGCCAAAGGCACGCCGGTCGGGATGTTGACCTGACTGATGTCGTGGCTTGAGATGCCTTCGAGCTCCTTCTTAATCGCGCGCACGACCGAGCCATGGGTCACCACCAGCACGGTTTGCCCGCAGGCCAGGCATGGCTCGACGCGGGCCTGCCACCAGGGCATCAAGCGCGCGACCACGTCTTTTAGCGACTCGGCCGCGATTTGCGAAGGCCGCGCGACGCCCAAGCCGTCGTCTGCGGCGTAGCGCGCGTCGCCCCCGGTGAAGTAGGGCGAGCCGGTGTCGATCGCGGGCGGCCGCACATCAAAGCTGCGGCGATACTGCGCAAAGAGTTCTTCTCCGTAACGCTCACGCATGGCGGGGCGGGTTTGGCCCTGCAGCGCGCCGTAGTGGCGCTCGTTTAAGCGCCAGGTGCGCTGTACCGGGACCCACAGGCGGTTGGCGGCGTCTAAGGCCAGGTCGGCCGTGATGATTGAGCGGCGAAGCAGCGAGGTAAAGCACACGTCGGGCTTCAACCCCGCGCTTTTAAGCAGGGCTCCGGCGTGCATGGCTTGCTCGCGGCCGCGCTGCGTTAGCGGCACGTCGACCCATCCGGCAAAGCGGTTGACCGAAGGGTCGGTCCAGGTGCTCTCGCCGTGGCGCATGACCACAAGAGTTGCTCGCTTGCTCATCGCCGGCTCCTTCTCTGTACACGGTGTTCATTGACACAGGTTGTGCCCCTTTCGCAAAATAATAGTCAGAAAGACGGCAAATTCCCAGTTCACACAGGGGATTCGATAAAGAAACGTCGCACCTTGTGATCCCGCGATTATAGAGAAAGGATACGACCATGAGCGCAGAGAACACCCAGAACCAGGCAATGCCCCAGCAGCTCAACGACTCCGAGCTCGAGATGGCCACGGGCGGCATGGACGTGTATCACGACTGGAAGAATAACAAGTACTACAAGTGGTATGGCGGCAACAATACTTCCCACAAGTACCGTTGCCCGAATTGCGGGCGTCTTTTGCACGAGGGCCTTTGGAGCGTCCTCAAGATTGACATCGGCGCTCGCTATTTCTGCGATGCCTGCGATGAGCAGTGGTTCTACGAGAGCAAGCTGACCCTCAATGTGGGCGACGGTCTGTGGCAAGAGATTTCTTTTGAGCAGTGGGTCCAGGAAAACGGCGGCCACGGTACGCACTAAGTCTGCGGGTTACAGCGGCTGGAACGGCCTCGCATTTGCCTGTTGCGGTTAGCGCGCGATTAGGTCTTCTGTCCTAGGCACAAAAAGAAACCCTCCCGCTCATGTGAACGGGAGGGTTTCTTGCTATCTAGCTGCGAAGATGCTTTGCGCAGCGCTCGCGTGGCGCGGGCGACGCGCGCCTTGTCGCGACTTAGGCCTCGGGGCAGATCTTCTTGAAGAGCTCGATGACGTCCTCGAGGGAGGCGTCGCGGGGGTTGCCGGGGAAGCAGGCGTCGGCGACGGCGTCCTTGGCCAGGACCTCGATCTCGTCGGCCTTCATGGCCTCGCAGACCTTGGGGATGTTGACGTCCTCAGACAGCTGCTTGACGGCGGCGATGGCGGCGTCGGCGGCCTCGTCGGTGCTCATGCCGGTGGTGTCAACGCCCATGGCCTCGGCGACCTTGGCCAGGCGCTCGGCCACGACGGGCTTGTTGAACTCCATGGCAATGGGCAGAAGCATAGCGCAGGCGACGCCGTGCGGGGTGTCGTAGTGGGCAGACAGGGTGTGAGCCATGGCGTGGTCGATGCCCAGGCCAACGTTGGAGAAGCCCATGCCGGCGACGTACTGGCCAAGGGCCATGCCCTCGCGGCCAGCGCCGGGAACGCCAGACTTGGCCTCCTCGACAGAAGCGCGCAGGTTCTGGGAGATGAGGTGGATGGCCTCGTAGTGGAACATGTCAGAGAGCTCCCAGGCGCCCTTGGTGGTGTAGCCCTCGATGGCGTGGGTCAGGGCGT
>CAVGOA010000072.1:0-8956 GCA_963630635.1 Paludibacteraceae bacterium | reverse complement strand
TCAGGTGCTGCACGCCGGCGGCGATGGCGGCGTCGACCACGTTCTTGTGCTGCTGAACGCGAATCTCGCCAATGGTGACGGCGCTCACGATGTAGATGCGGTCGCCGCCCTTGAAGGCCTCGGTCATCTCGGCGACGTTGTCGTAGTTGGCCTGGCGCACGGCGACGCCCGCAGCCTCCCAGCGCTCGCGCTTCTCGGGCTTGAGCCAGTCCATGTTGGGGCAGGTAAAGATCAGGTTTTGGGGTGCGACCTCGGCGAGCATGAGCTCGGCCACGCGCCCGCCCAGCTTGCCGTCCACTCCGGTGACGATGTAGTTCATGCGGTCCTCCAGACGTGTTGCCACCTATGGGTACAACCTGGATTTTAGGGGGATTGCAATCATGTTCCCAATCGATAGAAGCTATCATCGATAGATAATGCTTATCGGTTGCAACAGGAGGCGAGAAGCCCATGAACTCCAAGCAGATAGAGTGCTTCGTAAGCGCCGCAGAGACCCTCAACTTCACCGAGACCTCGCGGCTGCTGTTTGTCTCGCAGCCCACGGTGACGCACAACATCGCCGCGCTTGAGGCCGAGCTGGGCTACCAGCTGTTCGAGCGCACGGCCAAGCAGGTCTCGCTCACGCCGGCGGGGCGCTATCTGTATAAATCGTTGAAGGTTATTGGGGCCGACATACGCAACGCGGTGCTGCGTGCGCGCTTGTTTGGCGACGGCTACGACCAAGAACTTGTGGTTGGCTGCGGCTCATCCGAGCACGAGGAGGCCTTTGTGCCGCCCATCGTCAGGCGCTACCGAGAAACCCACCCCGACGTCTACCTCTCGTTTGACATGAGCCCCATGCGAGAAAAGCTTGCCCTGCTGCAGGCGGGCAAGATCGACCTTCTGCTGTCGACCACGAAGGCTGGCGTCGATTTGTCGCGCTTCGACTTCATCGAGCTGCGCCGTTACCCGCTGGTTTGCGTGATGAGCACCCAAAACGCGCTGGCTGGGCGCGAGGTCGTGGGGATGGACGACCTGGCCGACCAGAGCCTTGTTCTTCTCGACAGCGCCTGCGCCCCGCCCGAGATCGAGGAGTTGCAACGCACGCTCGAGCACCGCTTTCAGGCAAACATCATCCAGCACGTGCAGGACATGCGCATGAGCCACCTGGCTCTGATGTGCGACATGGGCGTGGCCGTCATGCCCGAGTTCAAGTTCCGTCGGGCAGATGGCCTGGTAGCCGTGGCGTTTGACTGGCCGCAGCAGATCCCCTACGGCATCTTGCTGCCCCGTGGCGAGGCCCGTGACCACGCCCTGGGCTTCTCGGCGCTCGTTCAAGAGGCGTTTGCGGGGTAGGGAAGGGCTGGTTTGGGGTTGGCGAAGGGCCGATGCGGGACGCACAGCAAAATCCCCTGCATTCCGTGTCGTTTTCAAGGCCAAAAACGGCACGGAATGCAGGGGATTTAGAGTACGGCCCGCACGGCAGCCGGTTTAGCGCCGCGCGGGCTTGTGGGTGAGGTGCCAGCCGCCGCAAAAGTCGCACTCGTAACAGTGCAGATCGGGCGAGCCGTGGCGGCGGCAGTCGCGGATGGCGTCCTCGGCCTCGGCGCGGCTGGCGTAGCGTTTCTTGCGGTCGCAAGCCTTGTACCTGCGATGTTCTTCTCGCCGAGCGTCCTCGCGGGCAAAGACGCCGCCCAGCTGGTCGCCCAGCTGGCTTTGAAACGCGGCCCTCTGTGCCGCGCGGGCCGATCTTTTCTTGCTGCTCATCCTCTCCTCCTTCTCGCCGCCTTATCGTAGACCATTGCTATGACGGCGGCGAGAAGGGCGCGGCGGCCGGCAGGCGGTGGGGTGACCGCGCGGGGGCGACCCGCATGCCGCGGCGGCCGGCCCCGCGCCCCGCAGCCTTACTTCTCGCCCGCAGCCGTGTTGCGCATGCGCAGCGAGAGAATCAGGCCAATCACGGCCAGGACCAGCACAAACGTAAATCCATAGTGCGAGCCCGTGGTCGCGCAGGCCTGGGCCCCGGCGCCCGTCGCCGCGCCGGCAGACTCGCCGGCGGCGAGCATGCTGGTGGCCAGCGCGGTGCACACCGCACCGCAGACCTGCTCCATGGTGTTAAGAATTGTAGAACCGTCGGTGCCCATGTCGGCGGGCAGCGAGTTCAAACCGTTGGTCTGGCAGGGAGACATGGCCAGCGGCACGCCGATCATCAGCAGGATGTGTGCGCAAATGACGTAGCCAATCGCCGTATCCGTCGAGGTAAACAGCATCAGCGCCGCGCCCACGCACGAGATAGCAAAGCCGCAGCGCGCCGGCACCGCCGCGCCAATGCGGTCATACAGTTTGCCCGACCACAGAGAAATGCCCGCGTTCACAATGCCGCCCGGCAGCATCAGCAGGCCAGACACGGTAACAGAAAGCCCCAGGCCATTCTGGGCAAACTGCGGCAGCAGGTACATGGCGGCCAGGGTGATGCCAAAGTTGAGCATGACCAGCACGGCCGAGGTCCTAAACTGCGGGTTACCAAAGGCTCGCAGGTTAAGGACGGGGGTCTGGCTGCTCAGCTGGCGGCGTACATAAGCGATAAGGGCCACGACGCCCACGACCAGGGCGCAGATCACGCCGGCCGAGCCCCAACCCAACAGGCTCGACAGGCCAAAGCCCAAAACGATTCCGCCAAAGCCCAGGCACGACAGCACGCAAGAGACGCCATCGACCGCGGGGCGCGTCAGCTCGTAGGGGCTCACCAGGTACTTGGCGGTAAAGAACAGGCCCACCGCCAGGACGATCGCAAAGATAAAGAAGAGCGCTCGCCAAGAGAAAAAGCCCAGGATAACGCCAGAAAGACAGGGGCCAATGGCCGGCGCGAACATGATGATGAGGGTCATGAGGCCCATGGCGCCGCCAATTTGGCTGGGCGGGAAGACCTCAAGTACGACGGCAAACATGATGGGCAAGACCAGGCCGGTGCCAATGCCTTGGATCAGGCGGCCAACCAGCGCCACGGGAAAGCTCGGCGCAAAGCCGCTCATCAGCGACCCAATAAAGAACGCGCCCAAGGCAAACAACGTAAGCGAGCGGGTCTTGAACCACTTCATAAGGATGCCGGCAAACGGCAAAACCAGGCCGATGACCAGCATGTATCCAACAACCATCCACTGCGCGACGGCGGTCGTGATGCCAAAGACGCGCGTGAGCTGCGGCAGGGCGATGTTAAGGGCGCTCTCCGAGAACATGCCCACAAATCCGCCCAGGTAAAGGCCCATCATGGCCAGGTGCGGGTGCTCGACGTGAACGCGAGCGCTGCTTTGAGAAGAACTCACCGATAGATCAGATCCTTTCTGTTGGACCGCAGGGCCGCCGCGCGCGGCGAGGCGGGCCCGTCTTGGCCGGGGGAAATTACGACGCGTGCGTTTGTTCCCCAATTCGGCGAATCGTATCGGTGATTTTTGAGAAATCGCAAGACTCGGCTGATTTGGTACTTAGGGGTGCCGAGAAAAACTTCCCCCAACTGGAATCAAATTTGACGTTTGCCCAGGATAGGCTCCAAAAGGATTCCGGTTGGGGGAAAGTCGCATTCTATCGCTCGGGTATCATCGCGTTGACGTGGAAGGTGTCGCCCTGCACCAGGGTGGCCAGGGTCCCGCCGTAGCGCTCGACCGTCAACCGCATGCTGCGGACCCCAAAACCGTGGTTGACCTGGTCTTTCTTTGACGTGGCGAGAAGCCCATCGCCGCCCGTGACCGGCGCGGCGCCCGGCGCAAACCGGTTCTCGACGTGAATCGACACCACGCCCGCGGCCCGGCGCACCACCACGCTGATCGAGCGGCGCTCGGCGTCGTCGATCTTCTCGGCGGCCTCGATAGCGTTGTCTAGCGCATTGCCAAAGAACGAGTAGATCTCGGCCGCGCTCATGAACCCCAGCGCCGCACCGTCGGCCACGACCGAAAGTGTGATGCCCTCACGTGCGCATACCAGGCGTTTCTCGGTCAATATCGTGTCCAGCGCGTCGTTTTGCGTTCTCACCGAGCAGTCGTAGACGTCGACCTCGCGTGCAATGTCGGCCAGCGCGGCGGCATCAACCATTTCGCCGCCGGGCGCCTGCAGGTGGCGAATCTGGTGGCGAATGTCGTGACATTTGATGTTGATGGCCTCGATATTCTGGCGGCTGGCCTCGTACTGGCGCTCGCGCTCGGCCAGCACGCGTTCGGTCGTGGCGGCCTCTTCGCGCAGGTGGCGACTAACAAGAAGCTCGTACTCAAGCGCGTAGGTCATGGCACACAACAGGCCGTGCACGCAGCGCAGAGCTATCACCAAATAGATCGGGATGCCCTGGTATTCGGTTAAATTCTTGATGACCAAATCAAACCCAATAACTCCCAGCGCAACCACAACCATGACGGCGAGAAGAGCCGGCTCGTTGATCTCTTCCAGACCGCGGCGGCTCAGCCGGCGTGCAATCAGCAGATAAAACGGCAGGTAAACCACTACACTGCACAGCGCGTTAAAGGGGACACGCCCTACGTCCATCTGCGCTGTAAGTTCCACGCCTGTGCCAACTTCCAGCGTCCACAGCAGCTCGAGCAGCCCCGAGGCAAAGTTCTGCACCGCGTACCCGGCCGTGCAGCAAAACAGCGCGGTCCACGGGCTTGCTTCAAACAAAAACGTAACGGCCCAGGTAAAGTATCCAATTATCAGCGAGAAGAACGCGACCTGCACGATGATGCTTATCCAAAAAAAGCTCGAGGCCGTGTAGACCGTGGGCACAACAAGGCGCATATAGGCGGCCCAAAAGGCGGTGGCAATCAGCACCGGCAAACAGGCCACCGCGCAAAGCCGCACGACAAAGTGGTCGCGACGCTCCAACCGCCAGGCAAAAAGCCCCACCGCGCAAGTAATTTGCAGCATGGTGAACGCCAGGGTGGGAAGCCGCCCGCCAAGCAGCTCGGTGTAGCCCAGAGTCTCGCCCATCACAGGCTTCTTCCTACAAAGTTGGCCAGGCGCTCAAGCGCGGCCCGGCGCTGCGAGCGGCTAAAGAACTGCTCGCTGCCGTCGGCCATCGTGACGCTGGCCTGCCCAATGTTGGTGACCTGCCCCATGTTGACCAAGCAGCCGGCCGAGATGCGCAAAAACAGCGAGCCGTCCAGCTTCGCCTCGGCCGCCTTTAAGCTGCCGCGCTCGGACAAAACCGAGCCGTCCGCGAGGTGGTACTGCACGTCGTGGCGCAGCAGGTCCACGTAAAGCACGTCTCGCATAGAAACAACCCGCAGGCCAGAGGCCGTGGGCAGCGCAATCGTGGCCGCGTGGTTTCGCTCCATGATGCGAAGCGCGCGGTCCATGCGCATGGCAAAGTCGGGGTAGCTCACCGGCTTGACCACAAAATCCAGCGCGTCCACCGAGTACCCGCGCACCGCGTACTGCGCCAGGTTGGTCACAAAAATCAGCGGCGTCTGGGTGTCGTAGCCGCGAAAGATTTGGGCCGCCTCCATGCCGTTGATGCCGGGCATGTCGATGTCCATAAAGACCAGGTCGGCGCTGTGGGTCGAGTTGATGAACTCCAGGGCAGAAGGCAAGACGGTGACGGCAAAGTCCAGGGTCGTCTCGCCGCCGCCGTTGGCGACTGCCGCGCCCGCGCCGCCCGCCGCCCCTGTGCGGTCCTGCGCATATCTCCGCAGGTAAGAGGCGAGAAGTTCACCCTCTTCTGGCGTGTCCTCGACTATCAAAACTCGGTACAGCGTCAAACCGGCGCCCTTTCTACAAAATACGTCACCAACCCTTACCGATTCTGTCACCAACCGCCGCCCGCCGCCATCTGAACCTACCCTGAACCTGTACGAATGGCGCCTTTGCGCCGCAAGCGGACGTTGGCGAGACGCGCTGCGCCCACGGGGAAGAGAGGAACAACATGGCACGACAGATAAGCACGGCCCGCAAGGTAGGGCGGGTGATTAAGAGTATCGTCAAAATCGCCGTCGCTTTGCTTCTGGTGATCGTGATGGTCGCGGCAAACACCGTGCTGCCGGGGTATTCTCGCATGGTCGACTCGCTCCTTAGCGGTTTTGACCAAAGCTGGGACAACTCCTCGGCGCAAACCGACGGCCTGGACCTGCAGTATAACAAGGCCGATTACACCACCGAGACCATTGCGGATGCCGAGAAGGCCCTTGACCAGCAGCTCGCTGCCGAGGGCGTCGTTATGGTGCAAAACGACGATGCGTCCCTGCCGCTGGCGTCCGGTACCACCTTGAGCTTCTTTAGCATCAATTCTCGAAGCTTGGGCAGCTCCCAGTCGATGCTGTCGATGGTGAGCGGCAGCTCGTCTACCAGCGACGCAGTGAATTCGGCTCTGGCCGCGCACGGCCTTAGCGCCAACACTACGCTGCAGGATTTCTACGCCAACGGCGCCGGCAAGGACTACGTCCAGGGCGCGGGCTCGGTGAACTTTGGCGACGACGAGGACTTCTCGCTTAACGAGTGCCCGCTGAGCGTGATGCAAGACGCCGGCGTGCTGGACTCCTGCGCCGGCACCACGCCCGTCTTTGTTATGAAGCGCGTGGCCGGCGAGGGCCGCGACGCGCCGCGCTCGATGTATAACCACGCCACCAAGGACGAGGATAAAATCAAGAACTACCTTGAGCCCGATTCCACCGAGCTCGAGATTCTGCAGTACATCAACGACAACTACGACAACGGCATCGTGATCGTGAACTCTGCCGTTGTGGTTGAGCTTGATTGGCTGGAGCAGTTCCCCAACATTAAGTCTGTCCTGCTTGTGCCCTCTACCGGCACAAACGGCATGGACTCACTGGCAAGCATCCTGGCGGGAGACGTCAACCCCTCGGGCCGCACCGTCGACACCTTTGCCGCCGACGCCTTAAGCTCGCCTGCTGCCCAGAACTTTGGCGACTACCAGTACGTTGACCAGGACGGCAACCTTACCAAGTACAACTACGTGAGCTACAACGAGGGCATCTACGTAGGCTACAAGTACTACGAGACCCGCTACGAGGACGCCGTCTTGGGCCAGGGCAACGCCGGCGACTACGCCTATGACCAGCAGGTTGTTTACCCGTTTGGCTACGGCCTAAGCTACACGACCTTCGAGTGGTCGAACTTCTCGACGGCTTGGTCGGGCAAGGACTGCACCGCCACGGTGACCGTCACCAACACCGGCAACGTGGCCGGCAAAGACGTCGTCGAGCTTTACGCGCAGAGCCCCTACACCGATTACGACCGCGCCAACGGCATCGAGAAGGCCGCGGTGCAGCTGGTTGGCTACGCCAAGACCAAGCAGCTCGAGCCGGGCGAGTCCCAGACCGTGACCGTTACCTTCAACGAGTCCGAGCTCAAGGCCTATGACGCCAACGGCGCCGGCACCTACATCCTGGACGCGGGCACCTATTACGTCACCGCCGGCCGCGACGCCCACGACGCCGCCAACAACGTCTTGGCCGCCAAGGGCGCAGCCGTGACCAGCGGAAACGCAGCGATGTGCGCCACCTACGTGCCCGCCAACACCACCGTCGACACCACCACTTACGCCACCGACGACTACAGCGGCGAGAAGATCACCAACCAGCTGAGCGACGCCGCTCCCGAAGGCACACAGCTCACCCGCGCCGATTGGGAGGGCACCTTCCCCACCCACGACGGCATGCCGCTCGAGGGCACCGTTTCTACCTGGGGCAACGAGATCAACGGCACCATCGACGGCCAGCCTGCCTCGCTTCTCTATACCAAGACGGCCAGCGCAGATCTTCTCGCCAAGTTGGACTCCACCGACTCTGGCAACCCTGTGGATGACTCGACCTTGACCGACGAGCCTGTCTACGGCGCCAAGAACGGCCTTACCCTCATTGACCTGCGTGGCCTTGATTACGACGACCCCAAGTGGAGCGACCTTCTGGACCAGCTGACCCCCGAGGACTACGACCTGTCCATTGCTCGCGGCGGCTATGGCACCGAGCACCTGGACTCTGTGGGCAAGCCGTTCAACGTTGACGCCGATACTGCGTCGGGCCTGATCTACGGCGGCACGGGCTACACCTTTGCCGGCCCGCTGATGCTGGCGCAGACCTACAACCAGGATCTGGCGCTTGAGTACGGCAACCTGATTGGCAATGAGGCCCTGCTCGGAGGCGCCACCAACTGGTACGCGCCTTCGATGAACATCCACCGCACGCCGTTCTCGGGCCGCAACGGCGAGTACTACTCCGAGGACAGCTTCCTTTCTGGCAAGACTGCCTCGCTGCAGATTTACGGTGCTGCTCAGAAGGGCTTCTTTGCCACCATCAAGCACTTCGCCTTCAACGACCAGGAGAACCACCGCGGCGACCGCGAGGGCCAGTACTCCATTGCCACGTGGCTGGGCGAGCAGGCCGCCCGCGAGATCTACCTCAAGCCGTTTGAGATGTGCATGAAGGTGGGCGACGTCGAGCTCAACTACGTCAAGACCAACGACGACGGCAGCTACCAGAACGCGACCACCACGATCCGCGCCTGCCAGGGCATCATGACCGGCTTCAACCGCGTTGGCGCCACGTGGACCGGCGGCTCGTACGAGCTGCTTACCGGCATCGTGCGCAACGAGTGGGGCTTCGACGGCTGGATCATTACCGATAACGCCAACACCGGTGTGTTTATGGACGCCGCGCAGATGATTCGTGCGGGCGGCGACAGCAAGCTCACCTATGAAGACCAGGCCTCTTCTATGGGCATGTGGAGCTTCGACAAGACCAACAAGGCCGACTACCACTATGCTCGCGAGGCGCTGCACCACCTGCTGTACCTCACCGCCAACGGCAAGGCGATGAACGGCGCAATGTCCGGCAGCGTGCTTAAGTACGGTATGACCTTGACCGGCAAGGTGCAGATCGGCGCCAATGTGATTGGCGTCGTGGGCATCGGCCTCATTGGCTTCACCGCCTGGCGCAACCACGTCAAGCGCAAGGCCGAGCGCGCCGAGTAGCGCGTCTTT
>CAVGOA010000071.1:0-9344 GCA_963630635.1 Paludibacteraceae bacterium | reverse complement strand
CCTCCGCAACCTGGGCCTCGGCCGCAGCCTTGGCCTCCGCAACCTGGGCCTCGGCGGCCTCGCGCGCCTCTGCTGCACCTGCCTCGGCCTCGGCCTTGGCCCCGGCGACCTTCTCGTCTGCCTCGGCCCGCGCCGCCTCGACCGCCGCCTTGGCCTCCGCCCGCGCCGCGGCCTCGGCGTCGCGCGCCTCTGCAGCCTCACGACGTGCCAAATCCCGCTCGTCGGTCAGTGCATTGACCTCGGCCTGCATGGCCTCAAGGCGCGCCCGCAGCTCTTCGCCCTGGGCCCGCTCGGCCTCAAGCGCCGCCTCGGCGTCCAGCTGCGCTTGCGTGACCTCCTCGACAAAGACCCGGCGAATCTCGACGTCGGGCAGATCGGGGTCTGCCACCAGCTCTTCTTTAAGCTCCTTCACAAACTTGGGCCGCACCGGCTCGCGATCCGCGCCTTCCAGCTCGTCAAGGTCGCGGTCGTCAACGCCCAGGCTCTTGAAGACGGTGTAGTTGTTGATGAGGTTGGTGTACATCTGGATCATGTACTCGTCGTCCACGGCCATCTGCGAGTCGTGCACGTTGATCGTGTAGCCCACCTCGTCGTAGCGCTCCATGAACTGCCACAGCTTGTAGCAGGCGCGATAGTCCGGGTCCTTGATCATAAGGTTGGTGCGCTGAATGGGGCTGTGAACACTCGCGCAACCGTTCATAAGCTGGCAAAACGACGACTTGTCAAGTGACATCACCAGGCGCCTCACGCGGTCGATACGCATGAAGGTTCCGACGTTATCGGCGTCGTTCTCGGCAAAGCTCTGGCGATTCTTGACAGACATCTCGACGGTGTACTCGATCTCTTCGTACGCGTCGTCGATCTTGCTGTGCATCTTAAAGCGGTTGCAGATCTCGTTTCCCGTGGACCAAAAGATCACGTCGGTACGCTTGTCCACAAAGGCAAGAAGCCGCTTGATCAGGTGGTAGACAAAGCGGTTCTCGTAAAGGTCATAGGTCTCGCGCGTGCTCACGTTAAGTATGCGCGTAGGGTGGATCCCGCCGTCGTCCGAGGGCGCCAAGAACTGCGTGTTCTGCGCCAAGTGGCGAACGCTGTCGGCCGAGATCTTGCGTGCCAGCGAGACGGGCACGACCTCCTCCTCGGTCGTGATAAAGCGCCGCGGCTTCTCGATAATCGCGTTGATCGAGGGCAGGGTCTCCTCGATAACGTTGAGCCACTCTTCGTCAACGACCTTCTCGAGCTCTTCTCGGCGCTGCTCGATCGTCGTGTCAGACGCCTGGGCCAGCTCAAAGAGATAGCGAAAGTAGCGGTCGTCCTCTTGGATGGGCTCCATCTGCTCCGAGAAACTCGAATAGAGGTCTTGAATGGTGTCTGACATGCGAAAAATCCTTAGTACAGGTTCTGGATGCGGCTCAGGTAGCTCACAGAGTCGGGCAGGCCGCCCTCGCCAAAGACGTTCTGGATGTACTCGATCAGGCCCTTCATCTCGTCGCGAACAAAGGACAGGTTAGTGCTCTCGAACTTCTTAAGCACCTTGCGAGCAATGATGTAGTCCATGCCGCCCAGCTCGGTGCCGCCGCAGGCCACGTAGACCGGCACAAAGTCGTACATCTGCTTGATGATACGGTTACCAAAAGCCAGCTTAAAGCGGGTCTGGAGGTACTTGTCGAGAAGATCGAGCTTCTCCAGCGAGTCATTAGAGATAACGTGATCGACCTTGGCCTTCTGGAAGAGATACTGCAGGTGCTCGGCCGTGACGTGAATGCGCGACTGCTCGGGGCACTCGAACTTGTCGGCACGCTCGTTGATCTCGATGGGAATGGCGCGGTCGTAGACCTTGTCGGTGATCGTGAAAGTCGAGTCGTCGTTGTTGGCGGTACCAACAAACCACAGGCTGTCGGGCACGGTAATCTTGCCGCCGCGCAACAGCTTGGGGTCGCCCTCCCACTGGGTGGGCACCAAGTCCAAAACCCACTCGTCGTGGCTCGGCATCTCGAGGACCGACAAAATCTCTGCGAAGTAATACTCCACGCGCGCAAGGTTCATCTCGTCCAAGACAATGATGCTCGGGTCCTCGCGCATGCCCGCCTCGTAAAGGGCGCGCAAAAACTCGGTCTCGTTGAAGCGCTTAGAAAACTCATTGAAGTATCCCAAGATCTCTGTACGGTCGCGGTACGAGGGCTGCACCGAGACGATCGTGGCCGGGTTGTCCAGATAACGGCTAAACGAGTACGGCAGCGACGTCTTACCGGTACCCGAGATGCCCTCCAAAATCAAAAGCTTGCTCGAAGCCATGCCGGCGACATAGCGGCGAACGATCTCGGGCGTGTAGTAGAGCTCCATCTGCGTGCAGGCAAAGGCGCGGTAGCCGTCGACAAACTGCTCCAGAGTAATCTGGTCGTCGAAATCGGGGCGTGTCAGGTCGCGGTACTTGAGGTCGACCATCGACAGCTTGGGGAAGCGGTTGGCCTGGGCGATCTCTTGCTCCTCGGCCAAGGTCTTGGCCTCGACCGAGGCCTTAGCCATAGCAGCGGCCATCTGGGTGCCGTCGGCGTTGACGGCCACGGTACCGCCCACGGCAGGGACGGAACCCGCGGCGGCCCCCTCCCCCATCTTAGCGCCCACAACGTTTGCGACGGTAGGCAGCTTGTCGTCGGTCAAGGCCGAGGCCCCCATGTACGGGATGCGCTCGGTGCCGCCCATGGCGTTGACCTTCAGGGCAAGCAGCTTGTTCTTCTCGTCCATAAGATCCAGGACCTGCTTGTTAAGGCGGCCGATCTCGCGGTAGAGGGACTTATTGTCGGCGCCGTCGTGCTTTAGGTCGTAGTTCACCCGAATGCGCTTGGCCAAGATAAGCACAATAAGCACCGCCGCGGCGATAAGCAGGGCAAACAAAACGACCGCGCCGACCTTGCCCACGATGTCAAAGCGCGTGAAGTAGGTCCAAAAGATGTTGAAGTAATCCACCCAGCCAAAGATCAGCAG
The DNA here is from genome assembly GCA_963630635.1 of Paludibacteraceae bacterium. Lineage (GTDB taxonomy): Bacteria > Actinomycetota > Coriobacteriia > Coriobacteriales > Atopobiaceae > Paratractidigestivibacter. Next base: position 6,359 of record CAVGOA010000071.1, on the reverse strand, counting down.
GTTGATAAGGGCGCTTACCAGCTCGGCCACGTTATAGATGACCTTGGCCAGAAGCTCCCAGGCATAGCTGAGAAACTCGCTCACTGGTTGACCTCGCTATCGTTGGTCGAGCCGGGCGCGTCGCCAGTGTCAGCGGCGGCGCCGGAAACGCCGTCGCCGCCCTTACGGCTTGCGGCCAAAAGCGCCTCGGCCTCGGCCTTTAGGCGCATGGCCTCGGCAAGCTTGGCCTGGGCATCGGCTTCAACGATCGCCTCGGCGCGCTGCTGGGTCTCCTCGGCAGCCATCGCGCGCTTAAGGTTCATGCCCACGATGATCAGGTGATAGACCTGGTAGATAAAGAACAAAAGCATGGGGATAACGATGACCACAAGGAAGCCTGTGCTGCTCGACAAGAAGGTCATAAGGCGCCCCAAAACGGGAACGCGGCCCACGTACTTGCCAACAATGTCCACGTCCGAGATGACGTGCGTATCGGTGACGTCGTTGTTGTCGCCCTTGGTGGTGTAGCTGCGCGCCCCCATGTTCTCGGCAATCGAGTCGATGCGGTGGGTATTAAGCGCGTACTGGTTGTCCACGATGGTGTGGAAGGTGATGATGTCGCCTTCCTGCAAAGTTGCCGGGTCGCAGGTCTGGATAACAATCAGGTCGCCCTCGTCAAAGGTGGGAGACATGGAGTTTGACTGCACCGAGAGCGGGGTGAAGCCGGCGATGTTGGCCACGGTATTCTCGTCCTTGGTGGCCAGCGTCGTAAAGGCATAGAGCGCGGCCGCAAGGATGATGACCCACATAACGACGCTCAGCGCGACCGACGCAACTTTCTTAATTGTTTGCATGACTCCCTTTCAAATCCAAACCGCTTACTCGACGTCGACGCCCTGGAAGCGCATCGAGACGGAATAGTCGGCACCCTTAACAACATTAGTACAATTGGCGTCCGTGCCCTCGAGCCAAATACGCACAACGACGGATTTGTCCTGCTCGGCGGCAAGCGTGAACATGTTTGAGGCCTCGGTGGCGGCGCCCGTGTCCAGGCCAAAGGTCGTGACCTGGCCATTTGCAGATGCTGAGACACCTACGTTGGGATCGTAAATCCACGTCTGGCCGTCTGCTGTAAAGCTCATGCGCATGGACAGCGGCAAGGCATCGCTTGACGTCGAGAGAAACGCCGTGCCCGCAGCGCCGTCTGTGCCGGCCTGGCCGGTGAGACGAACAATCGAGTTGTCCAGGCTTATGAAATGCAGCGTGAACTCCAAGTAGGCGCCGGTAGAGGCCACAGCCTCGCTGCCGTTTTCAAGGTAGAAGCTCCGACCGTCGGTGGAGGTCACCGGCACCAGCTGGGACGCGTCAATGTCGATACCCTGCTCGACCGCAATGCGAGACGTGATCTGGTCGAAGCCCAGGGTGGTCACGTAATCGGCGTAGGCGTCGTGGGCGTCCAGGTCAAAGCGCAGCGAGCCGTCGGCGTTTGCCTCGATGGCAAGCTGGCGGGCCTTGGCGCTATCTGCGATGGAGAACCATGCGAAGGTCGACATGGCTATGGCTACCAGTGCAAACGCGGCCAGGACCAGCGTCGTGGCAACGCGACGCCGCATCTCGGCGTGCTCCGGGGCCTGCGGGGCGCTCGGGGCACTGGTCTTATGTGCGTATGGCGCGGCCATTACCCCTCCGTCCCGTCAAGCACGGCAAAGAGCGACAGGTGCAGCGTGCCGATATCGCCGTAAAGGTAATCGGCGCTATCGGCATCGGTCCCCTCGATGTAGTAATAGACGTCAAGGCGATAAACCTGCCCAAGCTCCAGGTTGGCAAGCGAGCTCTGGGGCCGCGTGGCCGCGGCCGAGGTATCCATAAGATAGGCCGAGAAGTCCTCTACCGGGTCTGCCGCGCAGGCCAGGGCGCCGTTTGACCAGCCCAGGACCATGCCGTCCTGGTAGCCGTCAAGGCCGGGGGCCGTGGCGGGGTGTTCATCGCGGTGCGCGCCGGCGGTAGAGTCCAGCTCAAAGATGGCCGTCTTGACCACTTGATCGCCGCGAGAGAGCTTAAGGCCCACGCGGGCCACCTTAAGAAGATCCTCGTTGACGCCCTCGGGCGCCAGGGTATCTGCCAGGTAAAGGGCAACGGTGCCCGTGGCGCTGCTCGCCTGGCTACCGCTCACGCTGGCACGCAGGTCAACCCAGCCGTGGTAGAAGCTCTCGCCATCGGCAGCCTGCCCAAAAAGGGTCGCCCTGCCTTCGTTGGAGTTGCCGGTGCTTTGGGCAAAACCGTCAAGGTCAAAGGTCGAGACGGGATAAAGCACAAGGTCATCGGCGCAGTTGGTAGAAAGTGCCACGTCGCCTGTAGAAGACCAGGTAGACGATGCGTCATCGCCCATCTGGACAACAAGAGAGCTGTCGCCGCTGTGGACGGCCACGCTGCTGGTACTGACCTTGGCATTGCTCGTAAACCAAGCGTAGGTAACCGCGCTCAAGGCAATCGCCAGGGCCACGAGGGACAGAGCAATGCCCAGACGAGCACGACGGCTCACGGCGCGGGTCTCTGCGTCCGTCACTGCGCTCTTCGCTGCGTTCGTAGCCGCGTCAATCGTCACGTCTGCGGTCTTCTCGCCCATGCTCATCTCCCCTCTCCCGTTATGCCGCCTGGCCGCCAAAGGCCAGCTGCAGGGTCACGTCTTGTGCCTGGGCTTCGTTTGCGCAGTTGGCGTCGCAACCCTCCATGTACACAAAATAGCGCACGCGCGCGGTCTCGTTGGCCGCAAGCGTGGCAAGCGCGGTGGCGCCGCTGGCGACGGTCGGCGAATTCTCCGAGCCCTCCATGGCGTAGGCGCCCATAGCAACGGCCGGATCAGCCACGTAGGACCACGATGCGTCGCCGCTCACAACCACGCCCTCCTGGGCCGTGGTCACGGTCGAGATCGCGCCCGAGGTGTCGCCCAATGCGTCGCAGGTAAAGATATGCGTCTGAGTGCCAGCGGCGGTCTCGAGCACCAGCCCAAGCCTCAGCGAGGCCAACAGCTGCGCGTCGCTCGAGACAGACATGCCCGGCATGTACAGGTAGATGTCCAACGCCTGAGAGCCGGCCTGCAGATAGACCTCGCCAGAAAGCAGGTAATCGTCCGCCGCGGTCGTGGCCAGCGCGTAATCGGTCGTGATACCGGCCGCGTTCTGGAAACTCGAGCGCCAGAAGTTCGTAAGATCGGCCGTCGAGACCGGGTAGAGGGTCTTCTCGGCCGCCGCCAAATCGCACGTTGTGTCAAAGGTGCCGGACTCGCTGGCAGAGATCAGCAGGTCACCCGAGTCGCTGCTCACCGTGTGGGCGCTGGGCGTCACGTTGGTGTGGCGAGAAGAACTAAACCACGCGAAGGTCACCGCAGTAACGGCAACGGCAAGCAGCAGTACCCAAACAGCTGCCCCGGCCAGACGTCTGACCTGGGCTTTATTTGATTCTGTACGCGCGCTCACTCGTCACCCCCTAATCCCTCACGCCAACAAAGCGAAGCGCCAACGACTCGAGGTTGGTGCTGGCCAGGTTGTTGGTGCAGTCCTCATCGCAACCCTCGAGCCACACATAGACGTCAACCTGCACGGGCGTGCCGTGGGCGTCGCCTTCTGCCGCAGAAGGCAGGCTGCACAGCAAAGTCGATGCGTCCTGCAGCGTGATCTGCCCGGCCTGGCTGTCGTAAAGCGCAAAGTTATCCGATGTCAGCGGCGAGAAACTCACCGTAGAGCCGTCGATCTTGGTGGAGTCAAGAACGTCACCGGCCTGGCCCTTTTGGGTGTTGTAGCGCGCCTGCGGGTTGTGATTGGCCGTGAGCTCAAAGATATACTGGCCGGCCACTGCGGTGTTCTGCCCCGGCTCGTGGACAAGAAGGGCCACGCGCAGCGCGGTGGAGATGGGGTTATCCTGATCGGTGTCGTTAAAATCAATCCCAGCCAGGTAGACGTCGGTGGCCTTGGAGTTGGTGGTAAGGAAAAGCGACGTCTGGTAGAAATCCGTGCGCTCGGCAGTCTCAAAGACGCTGGCCAAAACCGAGGTGGAAGACCCCGTGCCCGTAAAGCCCGCCACGCGCTGAAAGCCGTTTTGGACATTATCGGTCGAGACGGGATTAAGCAGACCTTCGAACGAAAGCCCGGCCGAGGTCTTGTAATCGCCGTCATAAGCGTTGGCAATAAGAAAGGTGACGCCCGTGCCCGCGGCCATCTTGACGTCGGTGACGTGGCGCGTGGTGTTGTAGATGTACCAGGCGTAGGTAACGGCCGTGGCCGCACAGGCAGCAATAAGCAGCAGCACAAGGGTGCGGCCAAAGCTACGGCGCAAGCGGGCCGTGTTGTTGGCGAGAAGCTCGTTTGGGTTGGTTTGGTTGTTCGCGCTGGTAGTGTCGTCGGTCATGCCGCGCCGCACCTCCTTTCTGGCCTGTTGCTACGAGTGTGAAATGCCATCGGTCTTGATCTTGGTGAGGGAGTAAGTGATGTAGTCGGAGTTGGCATAGGACGAATCGCTGTTGACGTTTACGGGAATGTCGATCGGGTTGCCGCTGGCGTCAAGAAGCTGGGCGGTAAGAACAATGCGATAGTTGGCATAGAAGTGCTGATCGGCCTCGACGTCTGTTTTCACCTTTACCTGGAAGAGGAACTTGAAGACGTTGGTGTTGCCGTCGCGGGTCTTAAGGGAGTCATCGGTGAAGACGATGGACGAGTTGTCCGCAGCGATTGTGCCTGTGCCAAGGTCACTAGACTTGACGGTCAAGTAATCAGCAATGTTGACGTCGGAGTAAGTACCATCCGTATTCGTGCGCTGCTGCAGCGTAAGCGAGTACCTAACACTCGATGCCTGCTTGATCTTCGAGTCGCCGTCCACAAGCTTGAGCAGGCTGTACGTACCCACCGCACCAATGGTACCGTCGGCCAGGTCAAGGTCATTAACGTTGATGCCCAACTGCGTCTGTTTGCTCGCCGCAAGCTCGATCGTCGAGCTGCCCAGGTCCTCGCGGTAGTAACCGGGGTCGCCTGCCACGCTGGCAACCATGCCCGAAGTGGAAAGCGTGTCCGTACGGGTCGAGAGTGCAGAACGGTAGTGGACCTTGGTGTAGGAATCTCCCTTCTGCGACGCGGCGATGGCCTGCTTGGCGGCCTCCTCGGTCATCTTGAGGTCATCGATCTGGGCGATAATTTCAATCGAGCTGCCGCTGTCTTTCGCAATGGTACGCAGGCCAGAGAGGTCGTACAGCGCGCCAGACTCGTCGGAGATAGACACCGTGAGGTCATTGCCGTCCGCAGACCACGCCTTATTCGCCGCCGCGGTCTCGCCCCCTGCGGCGCTCCATGTAGTCGAATCACCAGACCCGCTCGGCACGTAATACTTCTCCCCCACCTCCACATAGAAGTTCAACGTGCCCATAGTCCCAGTCGGGAAGCCAGATGCGCCTGTGGTGCTGCCATTGGAGTCGTAGCTCACAAGCGAAGCGCCAAACTGGTAGTAGAGCTTATCGGAGCTGTTGTACTGCTGGTTAGAGTCGAAGGTGATGGTGTCAGTAGCAGCCAGCGGGAAGGTGTATCCGGTGCCATCCGACGTCTTCTTAAGCTCGGTGATGGCGGTGTCACCCGTGCTGTCCACAAGCTTCTGCGTATAGCTCGAGTAAATGCTGTAGGTGGACGCCGAGTTCTGGTGGTTGTCCAGGGCGTTGTCCGTGCGCAGCGTGCAGGTGAGGTTCTTGTTGATGGTCGTGTCCTCAAACGAAGTGCTGGTATAGCCGTTGACGGCGGTCATGATCGTGTCTGAGGCGGGGACGTTCACTACCAGATAGAAGTCCTCGCTGGGCGAGGTCTCCGTGCCGTCGGCGCCCTTGGCCACGGTAAGGGTGTAGCGATCGCCCGTATCCCCCTCAGCATACGCGCGGTAGTACTTCGTCTCGTTACCGGTCACGACCTTGGCACCGATGTTCGAATCGCTGTCGTTGCACTCGACCCACGCGCCAGAAGAATCGGACGTGGCCGAGACACCCATGAGCTCGCTCAGCCACTTCTCAACGTAGGAGTTGCCGTCGGAATCAACAAATTGGGTCAACTTCACACTCGAAGCGCCGCCAGCGCCAACCGTATAGTGATACGCCTTATCGTTGTTCGCTGTGTCAACCAGCGTGAGCTGCGTGCCGGCAGGCAACGAGCCCGACCCGCCATGCCCGAACACGATGCTCTTGCCCAGCGCGCCCATAGAGCCGCCGCTGGCCAGGTGCGTGTCCCAGCCGTACTCAGTCGCCTGGCCCTTAGCCTGGTTATACGTCCAGGTAAGGTAGCCCGTCATCGGCTCGCCAAAGTTGCTCAGGACGTGCGCGTTATCACCAAGATTCGCGTAGTCGCTAGCCGCAA
>CAVGOA010000070.1:0-9529 GCA_963630635.1 Paludibacteraceae bacterium | reverse complement strand
TACGAAGAGGTGGACGCAGCCGTCGCATCGCTGCGCGAGGCCCTTGACCCCCTCATGGCCACGGGCACCTTCCTGGACGACTCGGACAACGTTTACCGTTACTTCAACTCGATGGCCGAGCGCGTTCGTTACAACCAGCTCAACGCCAACGAGCTGCGCCGCGTTTGCTTGGTACCCGACGAGTACTACGCCGCCAACACGCGGGCTTCGCGAATGCTCTGCGCCCTTGAGCGGCCCTGTGAGGCCTTGCCCTTTGCAGAGGAAGCCGTGCGCCTAGCTCCGATTTGCTGCGACGCCGCACTCACCAAGGTACGTTGCCTTGAAGAGGCTTCCCGCCTCTACGAGGCCTCCGAGGTCCTGGTTGGCGCGATTCGCACGGCCGTAAGCACCAACGACCTGGCCATATGCTTCTATCGTCTGGCCTTCATGCAGTGGCGGCTCAACCGTCCCAAGGTGGCGGCCGCATGCTACTTGCGCGCCATCGCGATCAACCGCGACCTGGCGGCGCGTATCAAGGTCGAGCTGGGAGAGCTCATGGCCTCCGCTGGCAAAGACTGCGTCCCGCAGGGAGAAGACGTGGTCCGCGGCGTTCTAGCCAGTGCCAACATCCCCTTTGGCGACACCGAGAAGATCCGTGCGGACGCCCTTCTCGCCGCCCAGGCATGCGTTGATGCCCAGGCCTTCGCGGTAGCGCAGCCGCTGGTGGGCGTGGCAGTACAAGCCCACCACGACGACGCGCTGATGCGGGTCTACCGCTCGCTGGCCGCGCCGATACCCGAAGGGTAGGCCTGCGCGTAGCCCTCGTAGGCCTCCTGAACGCGCTCGAGGTAGACGCGCGTCTCGACGTATGAGATGTTGTCGGGCACGCTGCCACCGTCTTCAAGCCATGACAAAACGGTGCCTATCCCGGCGTTGTAGGCCGCGATGATCTCTTGGGTAGACGACAGGTTCTTTTGGAGAAAACCAAGGTAGGCGCAACCGTACTCGATGTTCACCGTTGGGTTGGTGAGGTCTGTGGCGTCATAGGCCGTGCCGTCCACCAGGCCCATCTCAACAAGGTCGGCCGCGGTCTCGGGCATGAGCTGCATGAGGCCCTGCGCCCCCACAGAAGAGACGGCCGAGCTGTCCCAACCCGACTCGCACTTGATCACCGCGCAGACCAGCAAAGGGTCGACACCGTAGCGGCCGGCCGCGTCCTCGATCTCTTGCGCATAGCTCACGGGGTAGTAGCTGCGTCCCACCGTGGTGGGCATGAGGTGAGGCAGCGCGCAGACCAGCAGCGTCACGACGAGAAGCACGGCCGGCACCACCCGGTACCAGCGAAGAAGGCCGGCACGCGCGGACGACTTGCCCTGGCGGCCCGCCGACGGCCGGCCGTCCTGGCGCCTCGTGCCGCGACGATTTTCTCGCCGCGCCCTATCCACGCTCGCTACCTTTCCAGCCCGCGGCCTCACGGGCTTCCCACCAGGTGCCCAAGGCTTTCATCAGGGCACTGGGAGAGCCCGAGTTGTCCAGCAACGTATCCGCATGAGCGGCCAGGTACTCGTCGGAGGGCTGATTGGCCGCACGAGCGTCGAAGTCGGCGGCGTCCATGCCTCGCAGCACGGCACGCACGCGGCGCGTCTCAACAGGGCAAGCCACGCACACAATCTCGTCGGCCAGGCCAAAGAGGGGCTCCATGCGGTCAAGCAGCGGCACCTCAACCAGGCACACGGCCGGGGACGTCGCCGCGCAGGCGCCGCCCTCCAGGGCGTGTACCAGCAGCTCCTTGATGAAGGGAAGCTCAATGGCCTCGAGCCTCTTGGCGTCATCCGCAGTCGAGAAGGCCCGGCTGGCGAGAAGACCGCGGTCAAGGATGCCCGTCTGGGGGTCAATCAGGTCGTCGCCAAAGGCCTCGCAGACCTCGGCCAGGCAGGGACTGCCGGGGTCAAGGACCGTGCGCGAGAGCTGGTCGAGATCGATGCGCCAGGCGCCGCGACGCTCAAGCTCGCGGGCCACGCTGGATTTGCCCGAGGCGATTCCCCCGGCGAGAAACACAACGTGCACGGCGGCCTCCTATCGATACGCGGCGCTTGCGCGGCCACCCGGGGCCGACGCGGGAATCAAATCATAGGGCATCTGGCGCTTAAAGACCCAGACCATCGCGCACACAAAGAGGGTGACTACGTCGAGGTCCGAGAGCAACAACAGGGCAAAGACCGCAATGCGGGCCAGGTAGAAGGCTAGGCGCAAGGCTCCGTGGCGCGGCTTAGTGTCGCAGGTCATACGCACCACAAAGCCGCCCAAGGTCTGGCCGTTGCCCAACAGCGGCACAAAGAACTCGAGGAGCGCGACAAAGAAGGCCAGCACGTAGTAGCCCGCGTGAACGGGAAGCGCCTGCAGGTAACCGCGGCGCACAAGCCACTGGCCACCCGCATAGACGATGCCCGTGCAGCCCGCAATGAAGAACGCGTCCAGGCACAGGGCCACCAAGCGACGGACGAAGCCCGGCTTGGCCGTGACCTCAAGGTCGGCCGGGTCACACTTCCTGGGTAAGAAGTGCCCTAAGGCAAGCGCCACCAGACAGCCGATCAAGGCGCCCGTCGTATTGGTCAAGATATCGTCCACGTCAAAGGTGCGGTACGCATAGGCATAGACGCCAAACAAGCCCGTGAGCTGCGCCGTCTCAATCAAAGTCGAGGTCGCGGCGCCTAGAAGCGTCGACGTCACGATGCCTGCGCCCAGGCCGCGGCACAAGATGAAGCCAAATGGGATAAACAGCACCACGTTGGCGCCCAGCTGAAAAACGGCGTATTTGGTGTTGCGCTTAAGGTCGCCGATGAAGCCAAGGATATCGGTGCGCGGCGCGATGCCGTACGTGATGCCGGGACCCGAGTCGCCCGTGGGCAGCGGGTAGAGCGTGAAGCACACCAGGCCCAGGAAGTAGAGGACGCTCAAGTATGCACCCAGCGCCGAGAAGAAGCGCAGACGGCCGTCTCGCCGGTAAAGAAGGGCCAGGATAGGCAGGGTGAGCAACAGGGAGACCAGCGGCCACAGGGCCAAGGCCGTAGCGAAGGTATCGGAATAGGCAAGCAGGTACTTCATGTAAAGGGCGACGCCTTTCAAACAGCGGGGAGAAGCCCGCGAACAATCGGTTGGATCCTTACAACGATAGGTGCCAATGCCGCTCGCCGGGCAAGGTCCGTGCTATTCTCGCCAAAAAAGCTCAACCCCTCCCCTTTCCCAAAGGCAACCGTAGCGCCGCGGGCGCTCGCCTACGCGCATGCTCGAGATTTCTTGGTTTAAAACAGATCTTCCCAAGTAGCCTCAATCAGCCAACTGGGCAAACGTCAACAAATCGGCCTCGGCTACTCGAGGCAAGCGATTTTAAACCAAGAAATCTCGCACACGGCTTCGCGGAGCCCCACAAAACAGGCGAAGGGCCCCGCCAGGAGCCCTCCGCCGTATCGCAAAGCTATGAAAACGCGCCGTGCTCCCGCGTTACTCCACGGACTTCAAGGCCTCAAGCATATCGACCGTCGACAAGCGCCGCAGCTCGACGAAGTAAAGCACCACGGTGATGGCGCCAATGACGATCAGGGGCACAATGAACTCGATCGGGGCCACCTCGGGGTTGAACATGACGTTGTCGGGCGGCACGACGTTCAAGATGTACTCGTGCAGCGCCACGCCCAAGCCGTATCCCACCAACAGGCCAAGGACGGTGAGGATAATCGTCTCGCGGTAGATGTACATCGTGGTCTCGTTGGAGTGGAAGCCCAAGACCTTGATCGTGGACAGCTCGCGCATGCGCTCCGAGACGTTGATGTTGGTGAGGTTGTACATGATGACGACCGCCAGCATGCTGGCCACAACGATCAGGATACCCATGATCTTATTTAACGAGCTCACAACCGTATCTACCTGCGACTGCAGCGCCGTGTTCTGGACCACGGACTTAACGGCGTCAAGACGCATGAACTCGGCCGCGTGTTCCTCGACAGAAGAAAGCGTCGAATCGGCAAGCTTCACCATCGAGGCGTTGGCATCAAAGTCGCAACCATAAACGCTCTCATAGGCCTCGCGACTCATGACCATGAAGTGGCCCATGTACATCTCGCAGACGCCGCTGACCTTGACCTGGCGCTCGGCGCCGTCTGCCGCGGAGAAGATCACGGTGTCGCCCACTCCCACACCCAGCAGGTTGGCCAGGCGCTCGCTGATGACGGCGCCGTCACCGGTGAGGCCCAAGCTCTCCTGCGTCTTGCGGTCGTGCAGGTCAAGGTACTCGTCCAGGTCACCGTCGTCTTGCGGCACCAGCAGCGTGATGTCCTGCGTGTCGCCGTTGTCGCCGGCCACCAGGCTCACCGACTCATAGTAGAGGGGCACCTGCGAAGAAACCGCGTCGCCGGCGAGAAGCTCGTCTACCTTGGCCAGCTGCTCATCGGTCGCCGTCGAGGTCTGGGCCACGATCATGTCGTACTTAAGGATGACGCCAAACTGCTTTTGGGCCATGACCTGGATGGAGTGCTGGACGCCAAAGCCAGCGACCAACATGCACGCCGCGCCCGCGACGCCCAAGATGGTCATGAACATGCGCTGCTTATACCTAAAGAGGTTGCGCGCGGTGACCTTGTGGGTAAAGCTCATGCGGCTCCACACGGGCTTGATGTGCTCGAGCAAGATCTTCGAGCCGCCCGAGGGAGGCTTGGGCAACAGCAGCGCCGCGGGCTTCTCGCCAAGCTCGCGACGGACCGCCAACGCCGCCGGTAAGACCGAGCACAACCCCGCAAGCACAAGCGCAACCACGGTGATCGCCGGGTAGAAGCACAGTTTAATGGGCGGCAAGGTGAACTTGGTCCCGTAGGCGCTGTAGCAGATGTAGGGCATGAGGGTGTGGCCCAAGATGATGCCCAACACGGCGCCCAGGCCGCCCGCCAGCGAGCCGTACAGCACGAACTTAAGCGCAACGTCGCCGTCGTGGTAGCCCAGGGCCTTCAAGGTGCCGGCGTTGATGCGCTCCTCGTCGACCATGCGGGTCATCGTGGACAGCGTGACAAAGGCGGCCACCAGGTAAAGAAGCACCGGGAACACGCGGGCCAGCGAGTCGACGATCTGCGCGACCGAGCTGTAGGTCCTATAGGCGTCAGACCCCAAGGTCTCGCGGCGGCTGCTCACGCTAAAGTCGGGCATGGCAAGTTTGGCCAGCTTGGCGCGGGCGGTTTCGAGGTCGGCCTCGCCGTCGGCGATTTTTTGCTGGGCCTCGGGCAGGGCGTCGTTGTACTCGGCCAGGCCGTCGTTGTACTCGGATTCCTTCTCGGCCAGGGTGGCCTTGGCCTCGGCAAGCTTGGCGATGCCTTCGTCGTACTCGCCGTACTTCTCCATCAGGGTCTCCTGGGCCTCATTCCAGGTGGCCAGGTTCTCATAGTAGGACGCGCGGCCGCTCTTGTAGGTGGCCAGGCCCTCGTTGTAGGCGGCCATGCCCTGGTCGTATTCGGCCTGCTTGGCGGCGAGAAGGGCGCCCGACTCGTCGATCTGGGCCTTGGCGGCAGCAAGGCTCTTCTCGCCTTGCTCGGCCGTTGCGGCCTTCTCGTTGTAGGATACCCAGCCAGCGTCCAGCTGTTCCTTGGCGGCGAGAAGGGCCTGCTCGTTGGCCTCGAAGGCGGCGATGCCCTCTTGGCACTGGGTGATGCCGTCCTCGAGCTGGGTCTTCATGCCCTGGTACTTGGCCAGGGCGGCCTGGGCCTGGGCGTTGGTTGGATCGGCCTTGACCGCAGCCTCGTAGCCGGCGATGGCCTGCTCGACCTGCGCAAGCTGCGCCTGCAGGGTCTCAAGTTGAGTCTTTGCGGCCTCGTACGCGGTACGGGAGGCCTCCAGTTGCGCGGCCTTCTCGTCGTATGCCGCCTGGTTGGCGTCAAGCGTGGCCTTGGCCTGCGCCAGGGCAGCCTGGCCGTCGGCCAGCTCCTGGGCCTTCTGGTTGTACTGGGTCTGAGCCGCGGCCAGGGCCTGGCAGCCCTCGTCAAGGGCGGTCTTTCCGTCGGCCAGTTTGGACTTGGAGGAACCCAGGGTATCCTCGGCCTCCTCTAACTGCAGCTTTGCCGCGGCCAGCTGTCCCCATGTGGAGTCCAGGGTGGCCTGGCCGTCTGCCAGCTGTTGGCTGGCGTCCGCCAACTGGGCCTCGGAGTCACTGATGGTCTGGTGCGCCTCGGCGATCTGGGTCGCGGCGTCGTCCAAGGTGGCCTTGGCATCTGCCAGCTGCTGCTTAGCGTCGTCGACCTCGGCCTGGCCGTCGTCAATCGAGGACTGTGCGTCGGCCTTCACGGTGGCCAGACGGCCGGCGGCGCGGCCCGCGGTATTCTTCTCCACCTCGGCCTTGTGAGCGGCTACCAGGTCACGGTACTCGTTGGAGTAGGGGTCCTTCTCGGCCGTGTCCTCAAAGGTCAGGCGGGCGGTCATGTAGACCTCGGAGTCAAACTCGTCGTCCACCACGACGCCGTAGCCCTTAAGCGAGCCCGTACCCGCCGTGGACTGGCCCATGTTCACGATCGAGATGATCTCGGGCGTGTGAACGTGACCCACCACGGTATAGGTCGTGTCGCGCAGGCACGTCTTGTCGTTGAGCGCGTTGGCCTTCTCGCTCACCGTGATGGTCGAGCCGATCGCGTAGTTCCCGCCCACGTTGGTGTCGACGGCAATCTCGCCGACCTTGGCGGGCATGCGGCCGTCCACCAGCTCGAGCTGCGAGATCTGCTCGGGCGCGCTCATGACGCGCAGGGCGTCGGTCGTGCCATCCAGCGTGACGTCCTTGAAGTAGCCGTACTCGATCGCCGTGGTGCCGCTCGTCTTGTCGATCGCGACCACGTCATCGGCGTCCAGGCCGTAGTCGCTTACCACGGTAAGATCGGCCAGCGAGTACTCGTTGAAGTACGCCGTGCCCGTCGCGCGCATGTCGGGACCTGCAACAAACAGACCTACCAGGGCAAACGAGCCCAAGGCCATTAACAACATGATAGAGATGAAGCGCCCCTTGGAGTGCGCGATGGCGCGGCGCACGTCCTTCCACAGGGCCGTCTTTCGCTGTTTTGCCGCCACGTTCTTCTCCCCTACCACTCGATATCGGCGATGGGCGTGGGCGCCGCGTTGACGTCGATGGACGAGACGCGCGCGTCGTGCATGCGAATCACGCGGTCGGCGATGGGCGCGATCGCGGCGTTGTGTGTGACGATGATGACCGTGGCGCCCTGCCTGCGGCTCATGTCCTCGAGGATGCCCAGGACCTGCTTGCCCGTGCGGTAGTCAAGGGCGCCCGTGGGCTCGTCGCACAGCAAGATCTTGGGGTTCTTGGCCACGGCTCGCGCGATGGCCACGCGCTGCTGCTCGCCGCCCGAGAGCTGGGCCGGGAAGTTGGCCATGCGGTCGCCCAGGCCAACGCTGCGCAGGACCGCCTCGGGGTCGGCCGCGTCGCGCACGATCTCGGACGCCAGCTCGACGTTCTCTTTGGCGGTGAGGTTCGAGACCAGGTTGTAGAACTGGAAGACGAAGCCCACATCGGTGCGGCGGTAATCGGTGAGCTGGTGGGAGTTGTAGGCTGCGATGTCGTTGCCGTCGATGATCACCTGGCCCTCGCTTGCCGTGTCCATGCCTCCCAGGATGTTGAGCAGCGTGGACTTGCCGGCGCCCGACGAGCCCAAGATGACCACGAGCTCGCCCTTCTCGCAGGTAAAGTTGACGTCGTTGTTGGCAAGGATCTGCGTCGCGCCGCTGACGTAGCGCTTGGTCTCGTGGATTACTTCGATATAGGACATGGTTTGGATTGCCTTTCGGGGTAAATGCTGTGCATGGCGAGAAGCCCGGGTTCTTCTCGCCGCCAACCGTTGTTTGGGAAGCTTAAATGAACAACATGTTGACTATTTACGAAAACGATTCTACCCTTGAGGTTGAAAATGACACTAATCAAAAATCAACAGGTTGTTGATTTAAGAATAAATCCCAGCTAAGAAGGCGTGAAAAATGACTAAAGAGACCGCCACGCAGCAGATTCGCAACACTCAGACCCGCTCGCGCATCAAAAAGGCCTTGACCGAACTGATCGTCATGAAGGGCTTCGACGCGCTGACGGTAAGCGACATCACGCGCCGTGCCGAGATCAACCGCGGCACCTTCTACCTGCACTACATTGACAAGTTCGACCTTCTACAGACGCTTGAGGACGAGATGATCACCGAGCTTAAGGGCGTCCTTATAGACGAGGACAACGCCAAGGGAGTTCAAAGCGCCTGCGACATGTTCCCCTACGACGCGCTGCTCGCGTGCCTGAAGATCGTGTGCGCCGACTTCGATTTTGTCGCGGCCATCTCGGGCAAGGGCGGCGACCCGGAGTTTGGCTCGAAACTCACGGCCATCATCAGCGACCTGCTTGACCAGAGCCTGCGAATTACCGGCGGCGAGATTCGCTGCGACCAGTTTAACTACGACTACGCCCGTGCGCTCACGATTTGCCACGTGACCACAATCATCAACCTGTGGCTCGAGCGCGGCGGCCAAGAGTCGCCCGAGGAGGTGGCCCGCATGATCGTGGCCGCCAAGGAGATCTGCCCCGTCGAGCTGGTGAAGCTCGCGGACTAGCGTGGGCTGGCGGCGGGCCTTGGCGGCATGGGCCAAAAACGACGCGCGTTGCCGATTGCCGATAATCCCTGCACGCACGCCGCGTTCCCCCTTTTCAGAATGGCATCGACCTGCTAGCTTCTCTCGCAATAGGCTGTCTTGAAGGAGACGCATGAAAGAGGTCATTCGCCAGGTCACCGACCCGTTGGGGTTTCATATCCAACTTGCCGTGCTGCTTGCCGGCGAGGCTCAGCGCTGGCGCAGCCGCGTGACGTTTGTGCACGAAACCCGCGAAGTCGATGCATCCGACCTCATGGCCCTGCTGTCTTTGGGCGTTCGCTGCGGCGAGGCCGTGGTCGTGCGCGTCGAGGGCCTGGACGAGAACACCGCCGCCGAAGCAATCGAGCGCCTGGCAAGAAGCTGGTAGGCCAAGGTCGATCAACAATCGATTCACCCAAAAGGAGCCTTTACGGGCTCTTTTTTCGTTGCTGCCGTTGCCGCTCTGCGCGACCCGGAGTTTTTGCACGACCAAAACGGCATTCGCCGAGTAGACGGCCCAATCCGGACACCTGTCAACTGGGAAAACGCCTTCACCAAAGCACGCGCTACTAGCCAAACCTCAATCGGGTCGTGCAAAAACTCCAGTTTGTTTACGCAAAGCCCCGCCGCGCAGATTTCGCACGTTCTTTAATGGCGGCGAGCGCCTAAAAATCGATAAGCGAGGAGACCGACACGTCGAGCGCGCGGGCGATCTTGCACAGCACGTCGATGCCAACGTCCGCACGGCCACCCTCGAGCTTCCAGAGGTATGACCGGCTCGTCCCCGTCATGAGCGCGAACTGGCGCTGAGAAATGCCCCGCGCTTCCCGCTCACGGCGAATATTGGAGCCCAAGCTCCTCTTTTCGGCCTCGTTATCCATAGCAAAAAGCGTAGGTATGCAATACT
>CAVGOA010000069.1:4957-9719 GCA_963630635.1 Paludibacteraceae bacterium | reverse complement strand
GCTCGCCGGGGATCTCCTTGATGGCGCCCTTGCCGTGGTAGCTGATGGTGTTGAGAACGAAACGGTTTGCCATGTGTGGTTCCTTTCCTTTTCCATACATCGCCGAACTTCTCGGCGCTTGTATTCTAATACCCCGATTGGGTCGGTTGAAAAACATTTTCGTGCGAGAAGTACTTTTAGGTAAACGGTGCCGAATCTACTCCATACGGACCCAGGCCCAGGTGCCCTCGCCGTCGTCGAAGTCCATGGGGGCCAGGGCGACAAAGCCGCGGCGGCGGGTCTCGGGCATGGTAAGGGCGCAGACCTCGGCCTGGACGGGCGAGGGGCCAAGGGCCTTCTCGGGCAGGTCGATGTAGACGGTGCCCACAAGCTCCGAGGCGATCTCCTCGCCGGGGACGCCGTCGATGTTGAAGGAGCCCAGGACGCAGCGCTGGGGTTCGCCCCAGTCAAAGCCGTCGAGGGCTTCTGCCAGCGACTCGTATGCCTTGACGAGCTTTTGGACCGATGCATCTGCCATGGTGGTTCCTCTCGCTTAGGTTGTGGTGGCGCCGGCGCGGCCGGCCAGGTGCCTTGAAGTATGGGCGCACTTCTGGGCGGCGCGGCGGGCTTGTCCGTAACCGTGCGCAAGTGCTCGGCAGTCGGCGTTTGCGCACG
The DNA here is from genome assembly GCA_963630635.1 of Paludibacteraceae bacterium. Classification (GTDB taxonomy): domain Bacteria; phylum Actinomycetota; class Coriobacteriia; order Coriobacteriales; family Atopobiaceae; genus Paratractidigestivibacter. Next base: position 9,065 of record CAVGOA010000069.1, on the reverse strand, counting down.
TGGTTGTGTGCGCTAGATGACGGTTTGGGCCGCTGGATTTGGCGCGTGGGCGCCCCGTGTCGTACAATTCTTCGAATCTATTGGCCCATGACAGAAAGGAATACATGGCCCGTAAGCTCACCGAAGAGGAGCGCAATAACATCAACCTTCTAACTGGTGTTCTTTGCCGAGCCCTCCCTGCGAGCCAGCGGAACTTTGGAGCGAGCATTGCCAGCGCCCTCGTGCGCATTCCCCGCGACGTGATCACCGAGAAGGACTTGAAGCGCGTGATGACCAAGTACGCCGAGCAAAAAGAAGAGCTCACGGCGGTGGTCAAGGCGCAGATTTTGGACCTGGTGGCGCAGGGAGAGAAGCCCAGCGAGACGACCTATACCCTGCGGATTCCCGCGGATGAGACCGAGCCGGCGCAGAGCCCTGAGGACGAGATGACGTCCGAGCAGGCCGCCAGCGAGGCATCCGACGAGGCGACCGCGGAGGTTGCAACCGAGGTTGCCGCCGAGCAGCAGGAAGACGCCGAGGCAAAGCCCGAGCCAAAGAAGAAGCGCACTCGCACGAGGTCCCGCAAGAAGAAGGCCAGCGAGGCAGAGGTTGAGGCGGCTCCTGTGGACGGCGGCGAAGAGGCTGCCGTTGTTGTGGAGGAGAAGGTCGAGGCGGTGGCCGAGGTTGCGGCCGAGGTTGCCGTTGAGGCCCAGGTAGAGGCGCCCGTCGAGGCTACGCTTGAGGCGGAGGTCGAGGCCGAAGAGGCCGCCGAGCCCGAGGCGCCGGCCGAGCCGGAGGCTGCGGCAGAGGAGGCCCCCGGCCCCGAGGCAGTCCCCGAGCCCGAACCCGCCCCGGCTCCCGACTCCGCCCCCGCCGACAACAAAAAGTCCGTCGGCCCCGGCAAGCCGCGTCGTTCTTCTCGCCGCGGAGGCCCTAAGTCCAATAACGACCAGACCCTGGCCAAGGTGCCCTACATTCGCCGCGGAGGCGAGAGCGAGGCCGCGATTCGCGCCAAGATCGTGACCCTTGACCAGCGCTTTTGGCTCAACGGCTGGCTGCTTTCGCACCCCGGTGCCTACACCTTGTACGAGAAGGAGATCTGCGGCCTTAACGACGCCCTGCGCGACGGCATGCTGCCCGGCGACATCACGCGCCGCCAGCTGGCCTACCAGATGGGCGGCGACGAGAAGTTCTTTGAGTACGGCTCGGACGGTTTTAGGCTGCTGCGCGCGATGGGCATGGAGGACGTCATCCGTCACCGCCCGATGCCCAAGGCCGATATCTTGTACCACGCGCCGCGGCGCCGCAAGCACATGCGCGTGCTGGTGACCGAGAACCTCGACCCCTGGCTTGACGTGCGCGATCTTATGTACGAGGAGGGTCGCAGCGTCATCTTGGGCGAGCGCATCCACGCCGTTGTCTTGGGCGGCGGCATGCCCGTGCTGGAGCACAACCGCCTGGCGCTGTTGCTGGACAGCTTGCGCGCCGACACGATCGAGGTCCTCTACTGGGGCGACATCGACCGCGCCGGCCTGGACATCTATGCCAAGCTGGACGATCTTCTCGACGCTAAGTACAACCTGGCGCCGTTTACCGCCGGCTACCAGCTGATGTGCGACCGCGCGATGGAGCGCTTCCCCGACCCTTGCGACAACGAGCAGACCGGTCAGATCAACATCGAGGTGGGGGATTGCTCGCTGCTGACGGACGGCCTCACGTCCGAGGCGGCCGACTACGCCCGCGCCGTCATCGAGAACTGTGGCCTGGTGCCCCAGGAGATTCTGACCAAGCGCGACCTCTAGGGTTTTGCATCGCCTGTCTGCAGCTCGCTTGCCGTCCGCCTGCAAAACTCGGACTTGTCTGATGGTTTTAGGGCTTCTCGCCTGCAATTCTGTGACTTGTCTGATGAATCGGCATCAAATTTGGGACTTGTCTGATATTCGAGCATCAGACAAGTCCCATTTTTAAAACGGGGGTCTAAGCGGCGAGAAAATCACCGGGGGAGCCCGATGGTTAGGCTGGTAAAATAACGACATCAATGAGTGGCCGTTGCGGCGTAAGTCCAATTGACCGGCCGCTCGACGCTATCGCCTGGTTTTGGGCGGCTGGATTCCCGTTGCCGTCCGAAAGGAAAACCAATGGCGAGAAGCGTATCCTCCAACCAGCCCAAACTTTGGACCCGTGACCTGGTGCTCATCATCCTCGTGAACCTATGCGTGTTCACGAACCACATCATGAGCATCTCAACCTTCCCGTTCTATATCCAGGCCCTTGGCGGCAGCGAGGCGGTTTCGGGCGCATGTGCTGTTCTGTTTTCGCTGGTAGCGGTCTTGGTGCGCCCTTTTGTGGGCTGGTGGCTCGACAACGGGGCGCGTCGCGTCGTCTTGATTGTGGGCCTTGTTGGCCTGGCCGCCGCCCCCGCTGGCTATGTGGCCGTGCCGATGCTTTCGGTGGCCCTGGCGTGTCGCATGCTCCACGGCGCGGCCTTAAGCTTCTCGAACTCCACCACGGCCACCGTCGCCTCTGACGTGATTTGCCGCCCGCGCTTTGCCGAGGGTATGGGTTTCTTTGGTATGGCGACGGCTTTGGCCTCGGCTATAGCGCCGGCGTTGGGCCTTGAGCTCATGAGCTTTGGTTTCGACGCGCTTTACCTGGTCGCAGCTGGTATTTCCATCGCGGCACTGGTCCTGTTTCTCTTTATCCGCTCGCCCAAGCCCCAGGTCGAGAAACGCCCACTGACCCTGCGTTCCCTGGTCAACCGCGACTCGCTTCCCGCCACAGTGACCATGCTCATCTTTATGTTCACCTTCGGCGCCCTTGAGAACTTCGTCGCCATCTACGCCAGCGCCAACAACTTGCCTTCGGCCTCGGTCTTCTTTGTGATCATGGCCGCCATGCTGCTGTTTGTTCGTGTCTTCCTGGGTCGTCTTGTCGACGAGAAGGGCGAGGCTATCTTTGTCTACACCGGAAACGCCGCGATGCTGGTGGCGCTCCTGCTGCTGGCCTTTACCCCCAATCCCGTGACGTTTTACCTGGCAGCCGCCTTGGCCGGCTACGGCTTTGGCGGCCTTGAGCCCGCCCTGCAGTCGATGGCCGTCCACACCGCCACCGATGAGACCCGCGGCTCGGCCAACTCGACGTTTCTTTGCGGCTACGACATCGGCTACGGGCTTGGCGGCGGCGCGGCCGGAGCCCTGATCAGCGCCGTGGGCTACCCCGTCATGTGGGCTGTTGTCTCGCTTGCCTGCGTGGCGTCGGCAACTGTCTACTTCCTATGGGCTCGCCACAGCGAGACGAGCTTCTCGAAGCAACTCGCGTCTCGCGGCTAGGAATTGCCGCCAAATAGCAAATGGCCCCGGGCACGAGTCGCTGTGCCCGGGACCATCGTTATAAGCAGGGGTTGCGGCGCGGCCTTCTCGCCGGCGCGCCTTAGTTCAAAATCGTGAGCGTGGCGCCGATCAGGTTGTGCAGCGTTGCCTTGGCCTTCTCGCCCTGATTGTCCGAACTGCCAACCGACCAGCGGTTGAGGATGCCAAAGCAGCCCTCGAACAAGAAGTCAAAGAGGCAATCGGCCTCGTTGGGGTCGAGCTTTGAGTCCTTGGTCCAGTTGACCACGCAGTGCGTGCGCGCGTACTCGCAGATGAGCTTCTTGGCGCGCCCGGTCGAGTTGGGCGAGACAAGCCACTCATAAATCTGGGTGTCCGAGATGATGGCGCTAAAAATGGCGTCGGCGACCTCGGCGGGATTGGTGGAGCGCGCAACCGAGTGCTCGGCGCTTTGGATCACGGCGGCGGCAACGTCCTCTTCGAGCGCGTCCACCAGGTTGGAGATGTTGGAGAAGTGCGCGTAGAAGGTCGCTCGGTTTACGTCGGCGCGGCCCATGACTTCTTTTACGGTGATCTGGTCGACGGGCTTATCCTTTGCAAGCTCGAGGAAGCTGGTTTTAATTGCTTGTCTTGTACGTTTGACTCTGCGGTCCAGGGGCTTTTGCCTGCCCGTGGCTTGAGTGTCCAGCATACGAAAACTACGCCTTCTATTCTTCGAAACGAGTAATCCGACAAACCGGGTAAATTTGTCGCTTAACGCTTCTACCTTGCATTTCTTGTTTTAAGGGTACCATTTGAGGGCC
>CAVGOA010000069.1:0-4697 GCA_963630635.1 Paludibacteraceae bacterium | reverse complement strand
AGCGACCAAGAACCGGCCGAGATGGAGATCAACTCAACCGACGAGGACAACTCCACTAACCTCAACGAGGATCAGTCGTACAAAAGAAAAGGCGTGACTCTTCTTAGTAGCCTAAAGGCCAAGGACGAGATCTGCCGGACCCGCGAGAAGCAGGGCCGTGTCGAAACGCTTGAGTATCAGACGCATTCCTACGTCTACGAGGAGGCCAACCCCAGCCGCGAGGTCGTCGTCACCAAGAAGCTCAATGTCTGGCTGCCGCCCGACTACAATCCCAAGATTGCCCACAGGGTCGTTTACCTGCTGCACGGCACGGGGCAGATGCAGGACTACTGGCTTGGCGACCAGACGGCCTTTGGCGAGGCTTGCCACGGCGTCGAGACCCGCGGCATCCTTGACGGTATGGTGGAGGAAGCCCTTCTCTCCAATACCATCGTGGTCACGCCCACCTATTACTCGATGCCGGATGAGGACATCCCCGCTACCGTCGACGACTTCTTTAGCGAGCCGTACGCCGACCGTTGGCCGATGCTTTTTTACAAGGAGCTGCGCGAGACGATCATCCCGCTGGTCGAGTCGACCTACCTTTGTGGCTCGCACGGCGATGTAAGCGAGGAAGCGCTGGTCAAGAGCCGCACCCGCCGCGCCTTTGCGGGCCTGTCGCGCGGCTCGATGGCGACGGTCAACAGCGTGATGATGCACTGCTCGGACCTCTTTGCGTACTTTGGGTGCTTCTCGGGCATCTGGGCCGACTTCGAGGAGTTCAAGGCCATCTACGAGGACGAATATGCGGGCGGCTCCGTGCTGTTTTGGTACAACGGCAACGGCACGCGCGACTTCTCGCTGGAAAACCACCAGGAATTTTGCCAGAAGGCTCTCGACCAGATGCCCGTTGCCTTTGTGAACGGAGAGAACTTTGCCTGGGTGAACTTCAACGGCGGCGACCACAACTACCAAAGCTGGGCCTGCCACCTGTATAACGCGCTGCTCTGCTTCTTTTAGGCGCTGGCACAAGGGCGAACCAGCTCCAAGCCAAAAATCCCCTGCATCCCGTGCCGTTTTTGGCGTCAAATATGGCACGGAATGCAGGGGATTTTGCTGTGCCGGCGAGAAGACCCTCCCACCAACGCCCTTACTGGTACCGCAGGGCCTCGACGGGGTCCAGGCGAGCGGCGCGGCGGGCCGGGTAGTACCCAAACAACACGCCGATCCCGCAGCAGATGGCCGCGGCCGTAAGCGCCGTCTGCAAGGTGATGACCGGCGTGAAGTTGTCGTAACCCAGGCTGCTGCCCACGGCTCCCGCCAGCACCCATGCGCCGCCAAAACCCAAAGCCATGCCAAACACGCCGCCTACCAGGCAAATCGCGATGCTCTCTAGTAAAAACTGCGCCGTGATGTCGCCGCGCTTGGCGCCCAGGGCCTTGCGCAGGCCAATCTCGCGGATGCGCTCGGTCACGTTGGTGAGCATCATATTCATAATGCCGATGCCACCCACCAACAGCGAGATGCTGGCCACCGCCAGGGCCATGAGTCTAAACGACGACATCGTGCTCTCAAGCGAGTCGATCATCGACTGCGCCGTGCTCACGTTGCAGTAACCCTCGAGCGAGCTGCTGCTGCCGTCCTCGGCGGGTTGGGGGATGTTGTACTTGGCACGCAGGTACGAGTCGGTGCGGCTGGCCACCTGGTAGATGTCGGCGTCCTCGCGCGCAAAGCCAAAGATTTGCACGCTCTCACCCGCGCCCTGGCCAATGATGCGCTGCTCAGCGGTGTTGTAGGGGAGATACGCCATGCACATCTCGCCGTTGCCAAAGTTGATGTTTGAGTCCAGCGTGCCCACAATGGTGTAGTTGTCGCTGCCGATCCGCAGGGTCTGTCCCACGACGTCGGTTTTCTCGCCGCCAAACAGGTTCTTGACGGCCGAGACGTCCAGCACAGCCACCATGGCCGAGTCGTCGTTTTCGGTCGCGGAGAAGAAACGGCCGGTCGCGGCCTTGTAGCCCTTGGCATCAAAGTACTTCTCGTCACAGGCGATGATCTGCAGCTGGTCGGTCGAGGCGCTGGAGCTGGTGGCGCTTGAAAAGGCGTAGGTGTAGCCCGTGATGAACTCGTAGTCGCTGGCCAGGTCGCGGGCTATGTCCTCGACGTCGGTGGTCGTGAGCTGGCGGTTGTTGGGAGGCCAGCACGTGATGTCGACGGCGCGGGCCGAGTCCAGCCCCAGCTGGCCCACGATCGAGGCGCGGATTCCGTCGATCAGCGACGTCATGGCGATGACCGCCGCGATGCCAATGACGATGCCCAGGATGGTAAGCAAGCTGCGTACCCGGTTGGCCAGAATGGCCGAGGCGGTCTCGTAGGCCAAATCGGTGGCTCTCATTGCTCGCTCCCGTCTGTAGGCTGTGCCGAGAAAAGCCTGGCCTGGATGTCCTTCTCCTGCGCGTCGCTAAGTAGGCGGCCGTCGCGGATGTGGACGGTGCGGTCGGCCCAGGCGGCGACCTCGGCGTCGTGGGTGATCAAGACCACGGTGCGCCCGCGCTCTTTGAGTTGGCGGAAGGTCTCCATCACGAGGTTGCCCGTGGCGGTGTCGAGGTTGCCCGTGGGCTCGTCGGCCAGGATGATGGCCGGGTCGTTGACCAGGGCGCGGGCGATGGCCACGCGCTGCATCTGGCCGCCCGAAAGCTCGTTGGCGCGGTGGAAGAAGTGTTCCTGGGGAAGGCCCGTGGCGCTAAGGGCACGCCAGGCGCGGGCTTCGCGCTCGCGGGCGGGGATGTTTGAATAGACCAGCGGCAGCATGACGTTGCGCAGCACGGTGGCGCGCGACATGAGGTTGAACGACTGGAAGACAAAGCCCAGGCGGCTCGAGCGCACGTAGGCTAAATCGTCGTCAGATAGCTCGCTTACCTCGGTGCCCTCAAGCCGATAGGTGCCCGCGGTGGGTCGGTCAAGGCAGCCCAGGATGTTCATGAGCGTCGACTTGCCCGAGCCCGAAGGCCCCATGACGGCCAGGAACTCACCGCGCTCTACCTGCAGCGTTATGCCGCGCAGGACCGTGGTCATCCCGGCCGCCGAGTCGTAGACGCGCCACAGGTCGCGGATGTCGATGACGGGGGTCGCCATGGCTACTCCACCGTTGCCACGGCGTAGGGGTCGAGAAGAACCTCGTCGCCGGCCGTCAGGCTACCGGTCACGGCCGCGGTGGTCTGGTCGGTGGCCGTGACTTCGACGGCGCGCTTCTCGCATGCCTGCGTCGCGGCGTCGGTCATCACCGTGACGAAGCTCTTGCCGTTCTCATCGGTGCCCACGCAAGAGGCCGGGACCATTAAAGTATCGGGCACGCTCTGCAGCGTGATGTCGACGTTGGCCGTCATGCCGGGCTTGAGCTCGGCCACGGGCGCGGGGATAAGCAGGCTCACGTCGTAGGTCACCACGCCGCCCGAGCCGTACAGGTAGCCGTTTGAGCTGTCGCTTGAGCTGGACACGGTGGCGATGCGGGTCACCTGCGCGTCAAGCTCCACGCCGGGAAGCGCCGAGAAGGTCGCCTTGGCGGCCTGGCCTACGCAGATCTTAGAGATGTCGACCTCGTTTACCTGCACCTTCACGGTCATCTGCGAGAGATCGGCGATCTGGACAAGGCTGCCCTTGCTGGCGGCGTCTGCCACCGAGGCGCCTACCTGCGCGTTCATGACCACGACCGAGCCCGCGGCGGGCGCGCAGACGGTGCGCTTCTGGGCGTTGGCCACGGCCTGGTTGTAGACTTCTTGCTGGTCAGAAACGGCGTTTTTGGCCGTCTCGATGGCAAAAGAGGCCTTGTCAAACTCGCTGTCGCTAATCTCGGCGCCCGCGTTGTAGGCGTCCACCAGCGTGTTGTAGTCGTTGACGGCCGACTCTAGGTTGAGCTTGGCGTCGCGGACGGCCAGCTCGGCGTCGCGCACGGCCTTGTCAAGGTCGTCGTTTTTGATGGTGAGAAGAACGGCGCCGGCCTCGACGGTGTCGCCCTCGGCTACGTTGACGCTCTCAATCGTGCCCGTGACCTCGGGCGTTACAACGACAGAGCTCACGGGTTGGGCGGTGCCGGTAGCGCTCACGGCCTCCGAGAAATTGCCGTAATCGACGTAGGTGGTGGTAAGGCCCGTGTCGATCTCTATGGGCTTGCTGGCGTTATAGGCTTGGACGCCCCAGATGATGGCGCCAACAAGGGCGATGCCGCCCACGATGGAGCCGGCGACGATCTTCTTACGGCGGCGCTCGCGACGGTGGCGCATGAGGCCCTCCATGGCAAGACGGGCCTCCAGGTCTTCTTGCGTTTCGGCGATTGAACCGTCGGGGGCCAGGACCTGCAGCGGCTCGGGGGCGTCGCTGGTCGCGGCGCGGGGCACCTCGGCGGTCTTCTCGGCGTCTTCTGGGGTGTCTTGGGTGTGCTTGGGGTCTTTGGATTCGCTCATGCGAGGCTCCCAACATACGGCGTTTGAACTACGGCGGTCGCGGGCGATACCAGCCAAGCTTAGCGCTTATCCATTTGGTTTGTTTAAGCCGCGCTTAAAGAAGCGCCGCCCAGAGGCCCAAAATTGCCCCTGAGCGGCGTGTCTTTGCAAATTGCATATCTCCAAAAGACAAAGTAATACACGTGTCGATTCCAGCCACATATCGTTCAAAGGCACGTGTTTGCCGGCCCAGAAGCCATGCGCGAAGTGCCGCGCGGA
>CAVGOA010000068.1:1366-9733 GCA_963630635.1 Paludibacteraceae bacterium | reverse complement strand
GATTTCGCGTCTCTACTCGGCGCGACGCAACAAGACATTGATTCGCGCGAGTTTGTATCTGTCGGCGGCGCTCCTGGCCACGCCCGCCCCGCCCGGCCCCGCCGTGCCCCGTATTTCTCACCGATTTCAAAATCTTTCCCTGCGGTTTCGGCGGGATAACCGGCCGGGGACCCCCGCGTGTCGATTGTTGCCCCCTGCAACTATCGTGTTTCGCCACTCGCCGCCGTAACACAACCGTTCGCCGCCCGCGTCTATAAAACATCCAGGCACCAAATCAAGGAAAGGAAGGCTTGGATGACAGCAACTCGGGCAAACCAAACCCTGAGCCGCCGCTCGTTCGTGGGGCTCATGGGCCTCGCGGCTTCGGCGACCGCCATGGCCGGCTGCAGCGGCAGCGCCTTCGCCCAGGCGACCTCGGCCGCCTCAAGCGACGACACCGCCACCTCGGCCGACGGCACCGACGGCGTCTTTGGCGACACCATTAAGGTCGGCATCCTCCACTCGCTCTCGGGCACCATGGCCATCTCCGAGACCTCGGTCCGCGACGCCGAGGTCCTGGCCATCAACGAGATCAACGCGGCGGGCGGCGTCCTGGGCAAGCAGCTCGTCCCCGTGATCGAGGACGGCGCCTCTAGCAACGCGACCTTCTCTGAGAAGGCCACCAAGCTCCTGGACTCCGACGGCGTGGCCTGCGTCTTTGGCTGCTGGACCTCGGCCTCGCGCAAGGCGGTCCTGCCCGTTTTCGAGTCCAAGAACGGCCTGCTTTGGTACCCCGTCCAGTACGAGGGCATGGAGTCGTCCAAGAACATCTTCTATGTGGGCGCCGCCCCCAACCAGCAGATCGTTCCCGCCGTCGACTACCTGGCCCAAAACTACGGCCCCAAGATCTTCCTGGTGGGCAGCGACTACGTCTTCCCGCGCACGGCCAACTCCGTGATCAAGGCCCAGGCCGCGGCCAAGGGCTACGAGATCGTGGGCGAGACCTACACCCCCATGGGCCACACCGATTACGCCACGATCATCAACAAGATCCGCGCCGCCAAGCCCGACTTTGTCTTCAACACCTTGAACGGCGACTCCAACGTGAGTTTCTTCAAGCAGCTCAAGGACTCGGGCATCACCTGCGACGACGTCATGACCTGCTCGGTTTCCATCGCAGAAGAAGAGGTCGCCGGCATCGGTGCCTCCTACGTCGAGGGCCACCTGGTGAGCTGGAACTACTACCAGTCCACCGACACGCCCCAAAACGAGAAGTTCGTCAAGGCCTACAAGGCGGCCTACGGCGAGACCCGCGTGACCGACGACCCCATCGAGGCCGGCTACGACGCCGTCTACCTGTGGAAGGCCGCCGTCGAGGCAGCCGGCTCGACCAACGTCGACAAGGTCCGCGCGGCCGCGGGCGGCATCACCTTCGAGGCCCCCGAAGGCACGATGACTATCGACGGCGACAACCAGCACATGTACAAGCCGGTTCGCATCGGCCGCATCAACGCCGACGGCCTGATCGACGAGGTCTGGTCCACGGGCGACCCCGTCAAGCCCGACCCGTACCTTAAGACATACGACTGGGCCGCTGGCCTTAGCAACTAGGAGGTGTGACGTGGAAACCATCCTTATGCAGGTGTTTAACGGCATCAGCCTAAGCTCCATCCTGCTTTTGGCCGCCATTGGCCTGGCCATCACCTTTGGCCTCATGGGCGTCATCAACATGGCCCACGGCGAGTTCATGATGATCGGCGCCTACACCGCCTACGTCGTCCAGAACGTCTTCAAGTCCGTGGCCCCCGACGCGCTGGGCGCCTACGTGCCCGTGGCCATCGTCGCGAGCTTCGTCGTGGCGGCACTTCTCGGCTTGGCATTGGAGAAGCTCGTCATCTGCCACCTCTACGGCCGCACCGAGGACTCGCTGCTGGTCACCTGGGGCGTGAGCCTCATCTTGCAGCAGGCCGCCCGCAACCTCTTTGGTTCGGCCAACGTGGGCGTCGAGGTCCCCGCTTACATGCAGGGCTCCCTGCAGATTGGCGGCGTCTACCTGCCCTACACGCGCATCTGGATCTTGGTCATCGCGCTGGTCGCCCTGGCCGCGGTTTACGTCTTGATGTTCAAGACCCGTTGGGGCCGCAACATCCGAGCCGTCATGCAAAACCGCCAGATGGCCAGCGCCCTGGGCGTCAACACCCGCCGAATCGACGGCGTGACCTTTGCCTTTGGCTGCGGCCTTGCGGGTCTGGCCGGCTGCACCTTGACCTGGATCGGCCTCATTGGCTCCACCTTGGGCCAGAACTACATCGTCAACGCCTTCATGACCGTCGTCGTGGGCGGCGTGGGCTCGATCTTTGGCTCGGTCTTTGGCGCCGCGTTCATCGGCGTTGGCCAGTCGGCCTTCGAGTTCTTGACCGACGCCTCCATCGGCCAGGTCCTGATCTTTGTCTGCATCGTCATCCTGCTTCAGTTCAAGCCCAAGGGCCTCTTCGAGACCCACAACCGCTCGCTCGAGGATTAAGGGGGTGTTCCGCTAAATGTCCGAGAAGAAATCCTACAAATGGGTCGTCGCGGCCGTCGTCTTTGTCCTGCTCGCCGTCGCCCCCTTCGTGTTGCCGATGTTTCGCGTGAGCCTCATCGCCAAGTACATGTGCTTTGCCATCGTGGCCTTGGGCCTCGATATGATCTGGGGCTACACGGGCATCATGAGCCTGGGCCACGGCGTCTACTTTGGCCTTGGCGCCTACGTCATGGCCATGTACCTCAAGCTCGAGGCCTCGGCCGGCTCGCTTCCCGATTTCATGACCTGGGCCGGGTTTGACAGCCTGCCCTTCTGGTGGTCGCCCTTCACCAACCCGGCCTTCGCCTTTGTGATGGTTATCGTGGTGCCGGTGGCCGTGGCCGTCGTGATCGGTCTTCTCACCTTCTTGAACCGCATCAAAGGCGTCTACTTCACGATCCTCTCGCAGGCGCTGGCCATGATCTTGTCGGTCCTGCTCATTGGCTGCCAGCAGTACACCGGCGGCTCCAACGGCCTCACCGATTTCGACACGCTGCTGGGCTTCTCGCTTGACGCAAGCTCGACCAAGCTGGCCCTTTACTACGTGACCCTGGCCGTCCTGATCGCGCTCTTCTGCCTGTGCACCTTCCTGGTGGGCCGCCGCGTGGGCAAGATCTTGATCGCCATCCGCGACTCCGAGAACCGCGTGCGCTTCACCGGCTACAACACCGCGTTCTTCAAGGTCTTCGTCTACGCGCTGTCCGCCGCCATCGCGGGCATCGCCGGCGCCCTTTACGTGAGCCAGGTGGGCATCATCACCCCGTCTGACGTGGCCGTCTCTCCCTCCATCGAGATGATCATCTGGGTCGCCATCGGCGGCAAGGGCACGCTTGCCGGCCCCATCCTGGGCGCCCTTCTCGTCAACGGCGTGAAGACCTTCGCGTCCGAGAGCTTCCCCGACCTGTGGAGCTACGGCCTGGGCCTGGTCTGCGTCCTGGTCATCCTGTTCTTGCCGGGCGGCCTGATGTCGATCAAGGACGTCCCCGCGCGCTTTGCCGCCTGGCGCGAGCGCAAGTCCGGCGCCGTCGTACCCACCGAGCTCAAAGAAGAAGGAGGTCAGGCATAAATGTTTGACTCTGCAACCGCCACCGTCGCGCCCGCGGCCACATCCGACGGCGAGAAGCCCGCGCTTCTCTCCATCGAGGATGTCTCGATCAACTTTGGCGACTTCAAGGCCATCAAGGGCGTCACGACCTCTGTAGGCGAGAACGAGATCCGCTTCTTCATTGGCCCCAACGGCGCCGGCAAGACCACGATGCTCGACGCCATCTGCGGCAAGAACAAGGTCTCGAGCGGCCGGATCGTCTACAAGGGCGAGTACGACCTCACCAAGATGCGCGAGTACAAGATCGCCAACCTCGGCATTGGCCGCAAGTTCCAGGCGCCCTCTGTCTTCAACGGCATCACGATCCTGGAGAACATGGAGCTGGCCGCCGCCGGCAAGCACACGCTGTACTCCACCACGTTCAAGAAGCTCTCGGCCGACACCGAGGACCACATTCGCTACGTCCTGGACTTCATTGGCCTGGACAACAAGAAGTTCGAGTACCCCACGCGCCTTTCTCACGGAGAAAAGCAGTGGCTCGAGATCGGCATGCTGCTGGCCGAGAAGCCCGATCTGCTGCTGCTTGACGAGCCCGTCGCCGGCATGAGCCGCCGCGAGACCGAGCACACCGCCGAGCTTCTCCACAAGGTGAAGGACGAGTGCTCTGTGGTGGTCGTCGAGCACGACATGCAGTTTGCGAAGGACGTCTCGGACAAGGTCACCGTTTTTCACGAGGGCCAGATCCTGGACGAGGGCACGATGGACGAGGTGTCGAGCAACCAGCAGGTTATCGACGTGTACCTGGGTCGCGGAGGTGAGGCATAGATGGCCGAGAAGGTGCTTGAGGTCGCGGGCCTTTGGTCGGGCTACGGCGAGGGCATGGTTTTGCAGGGCGTCGACCTGGCCGCCGAGCGCGGGCGCGTCACCTGCCTGGTGGGCCGCAACGGCGCGGGCAAGACCACGACGTTGAAGACCGTGATGGGCTTGCTGCCCGCGGCGCAGGGTAGCGTGAAGGTCGCGGGTGCCGACGTCACGGCGCTGCCGCCGTACGCCCGTGCGCAGGCCGGGATTGGCTACGTGCCGCAGGGGCGAGAGATCTTTCCGCAGCTCACGGTACGCGAGAACCTGCAGCTGGGCCTTGAGGCCCACGGCGGCAAGGACGAGCTTGACGAGTCGATCTTCGAGACGTTCCCCATCTTGAAGGAGTTTCTCGACCGTAAGGGCGGCGACCTCTCGGGCGGCCAGCAGCAGCAGCTGGCGATCGCCCGCGCGATGATGGGGCGGCCCAAGGTCCTGGTCCTGGACGAGCCCACCGAGGGCATCCAGCCCAACGTCATCGACCAGATCGGCGACGTGCTCCGCGTGATTTCCAAGGACATCGCCGTCTTCATCGTCGAGCAGTATCTGGAGTTTGTCCTGGGCATCGCCGACGACTGCTACGTGCTTGAGAAGGGCCGCGTCATCATGCACGGCGCCCCCGCCGAGCTCGATCAGGCCAAACTGCAGGCGACGATGTCGCTCTAGCGTGGTTTCGCGGGCTGTTTTGCGGTCTTGCGGGAACAAACTTCGCCGAATCAATGTCTTAATTTGGGATTGTTAGGTAGGCCGGGTTGGCGAGCTTCGCTGACCTGGCCTTTTGTTGTCATGCGCCTTCGGGATACAAGGCCGTCGCGCAACAAGACATTGATTCGGCGAAGTTTCTTTCTGCGGGGCGGCCGGAAGGGGCGGTTTTGCCCGGTCTGGCGCTGGTTTGGCGCCGTCCGGGCGCTCCCGGCCCTATGTTGTGGGCGTGTTTCGGCGTGTTACGGGTGATGTCCGGCCGCGTTAAGGCTCGGTGACCCGCGCGCAATGTGCCGTAGGATAGCTGCAGCAAACCCAACGAAGGGAGAGGTATGCGCCTTAACGACAAGGACCAGGAGAAGCTCATGCTGCACCTGGCCGGCCAGCTTGCCCACGAGCGCCGCGCCCGCGGCCTTAAGCTCAACTACCCCGAGGCTGTGGCCCTCATTAGCTCCGACCTGCTCGAGCTTGCCCGCGACGGCCACGACGTGAGCGAGCTCATGACCCTGGGCCGTCAGATCCTCACGGCAGACGACGTCATGGACGGCGTGCCCGCCATGGTCAAGGAGGTCCAGGTAGAGGCCACCTTCCCCGACGGCACCAAGCTCGTCACTGTCCACGACCCCATCCAGTAGGGAGGCATATCTATGATTCCCGGCGAGGTTATCTGCGCCCCCGGCTCCATCGAGATCAACGCCGGTCGCGCGACCCGTGAGCTTTCTGTCACCAACCTGGGCGACCGACCGGTCCAGGTTGGCAGCCACTTCCACTTCTTCGAGGTCAACCGCTGCCTCTCCTTCGATCGCGCGGCCGCCTACGGTTACCGCCTGGACGTGCCCAGCGGTAACTCCGTGCGCTTTGAGCCGGGCGAGGAGAAGGTCGTCCGCCTTGTTGAGCTGGGCGGCAACAAGACCGTCTATGGCCTGAACGACCTTACCCGCGACGTTGCTACCCCGCGCACCGCCGCGGCCAGCCTGGAGCGCGCGCACCGCCGCGGCTTCGATACTTACGTCGAGGGCGTCGCGACCGGCTTCGCTCCCGGTTGGGACGACGGCATCGACGCAGCTAAGGAGGCCTAAACGATGGCAACCCAGATTTCACGCGAGAAGTACGCGGCCATGTACGGCCCCACCACGGGCGACAAGGTTCGCCTGGCCGACACGAGCCTGGTCATCGAGGTCGAGCGCGACCTTACCACCTACGGCGACGAGGCCAAGTTTGGCGGCGGCAAGACCCTGCGCGACGGCATGGGCCAAAACGTGCGCTCTACCAGCGCCGACGGTGTTCTCGACCTGGTGATCACCAACGCCTTGATTCTTGACTACACCGGCATTTACAAGGCCGACATCGGCATCAAGGGCGGCTACATTGTGGGCATCGGCCACGCTGGCAACCCCGACACCATGGACAACGTGACCCCCGGCATGACCGTGGGCGCGGGCACCGAGGCCCTGGCCGGCGAGGGCCTGATCGTCACGGCCGGCGGCATCGACACCCACATCCACTTCATCTGCCCGCAGCAGATCGACTGTGCCCTGTACTCGGGCGTGACCACCATGATCGGCGGCGGCACCGGCCCTGCCGACGGCACCAACGCCGTGACCTCGACGCCCGGCCCCTGGAACATCCACATGATGCTTAAGGCTGCCGAGGACTACCCCATGAACCTGGGCTTTACCGGCAAGGGCAACTGCTCGGACGAGCGCCCGCTGGCCGAGCAGATCGAGGCCGGCGCCATCGGCCTCAAGGTCCACGAGGACTGGGGCGCCACTCCTGCCGCGATCAACCACGCCCTTAACGTGGCCGATGCCTACGACGTGCAGGTTTCTCTCCACACGGACACCTTGAACGAGGCCGGCTGCGTCGAGGACACCATCGCCGCGATCGGCGGCCGCGCCATCCACACCTACCACACCGAGGGTGCCGGCGGCGGCCACGCGCCGGACATCATTCGCGCCGCGGCCGAGCCCAACATCTTGCCCAGCTCGACCAACCCCACGATGCCCTTCACGGTAAACACCCTGGATGAGCACATGGACATGCTCATGGTCTGCCACCACCTGGACAAGTCCATCCCCGAGGACGTGGCCTTTGCGGACTCGCGCATTCGCCCCGAGACGATCGCCGCCGAGGACGTCCTGCAGGACATGGGCGTCTTTAGCATGATGAGCTCCGACTCGCAGGCCATGGGCCGCGTGGGCGAGGTCGTGACCCGCACCTGGCAGACTGCCTCTAAGATGCGCGACCAGCGCGGCCCCCTGCCGCAGGACGAGGGCCACGGCAACGACAACTTCCGCGCCCGCCGCTACGTTGCCAAGTACACGATCAACCCGGCGCTCACCCACGGCATCGCCGATTACGTGGGCTCGGTCGAGGTGGGTAAGTTCGCAGACCTGGTGCTGTGGAACCCGGCCTTCTTTGGCTCGCGCCCCGACATCATCGTCAAGGGCGGCATGATCATCGCGTCCAAGATGGGCGACGCCAACGCCTCGATCCCTACGACCGAGCCGGTGACCTACCGCCACATGTTTGCCGCCGACGGCCTGGCCCGCGCCACGAGCTGCCTCACGTTTGTCTCGCAGGCGGCCCTTGACCTGGAGGTTCCCAAGCAGCTGGGCCTCAAGAAGCACTGCGCGGCCGTCCACGGCTGCCGCACCGTGACCAAGGCCGACATGCGCCTGAACGACGCCACGCCCGCCATCGAGGTCGACCCCGAGACCTACAAGGTAACCGTCGACGGGCAGGAGGCCACCTGCGAGCCCGCCAAGAAGCTGCCTCTGGCGCAGCTCTATAACCTGTTCTAAGGGGCCGGGCCTATGTTATGCGAGAAGGTCCTGGGCAACCTGGCCGACGCCGAGTGGGCCGCCGCCGTGGCGGCCGGCGCCGCGGTGGACTACGTGGACGTCGACTGGCACGAGGCGTTCAAGAAGCTGCATCGCAAGGTGAGCGCGGCGGGCCGCGAGGTGGGCGTGCGCCTGGGCGACTGGGTGCTTTCGCGCGGTCTGTCCAGTGGCGACGTCCTGGGCGTCGAGGAAGGCGCAGATGGCGAGAAGACCGTTGTGACCGTGCGCTTGTTGCCCACAAAGTGCCTGGTCATCGATGTAGATGCGGGTCACGCGTTCATGCTGGCGCGCGTGGGCTGGGAGGTTGGCAACACGCACACGCCCCTCTTTTGGGGCGAGGGCGGGCTGCAGCTCTTGTGCGAGTACACCGAGCCGGT
>CAVGOA010000068.1:0-1097 GCA_963630635.1 Paludibacteraceae bacterium | reverse complement strand
ATTGGCGCGTACTCGCACAGCTTTGGCCTGGAGACCTACATCCAGCTGGGCCTGGTCCACGACAAGGCCACGGCCGCCCGCTACGTCGAGCAGCAGGTTCGCTATCCCTTAACCTACACCGAGCTTCTGGGCATGCGTCTGGCCTATGAGGCCGCCACCGTCCGTGACCTGGGGCGCATTGCCCAGCTCGAGGCCCTGATGGCCGCGGCCAAGGTCCCCGCCGAGTGCCGCGACGGCTCGCGTCGCATGGCCGCACGCTTCTGCAAGACCTCCGCCGGTTTCCTTGACGGACCTGCCGCCGAGTTCTTCTCGGCGTATGTTGGCGACGCGGCCTCCCGCGCCACCCACATGGTCAACGCGGCATACGGCGTCTTTGCGGCCGCAGCGGGCATCGACCTGGCCGAGCTCATGCGCCGCTACCTGTACGCGCAGGTCTCGGCCATGGTCGTGAACTGCGTGAAGACCGTGCCTCTGTCGCAGACGGCGGGGCAAGAGATCTTGTTCGACGCGGCTCCGGCGCAGGTCGCGGCGGCCGAGCGGGCGCTCGCCGCGCCTGAGGCCCTTCTCGGCCTCTCGATGCCCGGCTTTGACACCCGCGCGATCGAGCACGAGACGCTCTACTCGCGCCTCTACATGAGCTAGCCGGCGCCCCGCGCGGGTGCCCATTCAATAAGGAGAAGTTCAATGTCTTATGTGCGTATCGGTGTTGCCGGCCCCGTGGGCTCTGGCAAGACTGCCCTGATAGAGGCCCTTACCCGCAAGATGGCGGGCGAGTATTCGCTGGGCGTCGTGACCAACGATATCTACACCAAAGAGGACGCCGAGTTTCTGTGCGCCAACTCCGTCTTGCCGCCCGACCGCATTGTGGGCGTCGAGACGGGCGGCTGCCCGCACACCGCTATCCGCGAGGACGCCAGCATGAACCTCGAGGCCGTCGAGGCCATGGTCGAGGCCCACCCCGACATCCAGATCATGTTTGTCGAGTCCGGCGGAGACAACCTATCGGCCACGTTCTCGCCCGAGCTGGCCGATGCCACGATCTTTGTCATCGACGTCTCGGAGGGCGACAAGATTCCGCGCAAGGGCGGCCCCGGCAT
>CAVGOA010000067.1:0-9836 GCA_963630635.1 Paludibacteraceae bacterium | reverse complement strand
AGCTGATGGTGCTGTCGCGCTACTTCTCGCGCGCGCACTTCTTGCTGCTGGGCGACGAGCACCAGGCCATTCTCGAGGGAACGGCAAGCTTTGCGCAGGTCAAGGAAGTGTTTGTCGAGTCGCACGGCAGCGTCGAGGAGTGCCGCTTGCTCACGAGCTACCGTTCTTCTCCCGAGATCACGCAGTTGTTCTGCGGGCTTCTGGACGCCGACGAGCAGATGAACCTGGCAAGTGTCCAGCGTGCCGGCGTGGCGCCCCAGATTCGCGCCTTTGCGGCAGACGACCGTGACGGTTACCTCGCCGAGCTGGCCCGCATTGCCGAGGAAGCCGCGGACGAAGAGGGCCTGACCGCCTTTGTGGCCGAGAGCGACTCGCGCGTGAGCTGGCTTGCCAAGCAGCTGGGCGATCGCGTGCAGGTGCTGGGCAAGGACTCGGATCTGCCGGGCCGCGGCGTGGTGCTACTGCCGCTGCGCGTGGCCAAGGGCCTGGAGTTCGACCACGTCATCATCCCCGATGCGCAGGCCGAGGTCTACCCCGACACTCCCCTGTCGCGCCGGCGCCTCTACACCGCGATCAGCCGCGCGATGCACAAGATCACGATCTTCTCGCAGGGAGAGATGACGCCGCTTTTGCAGCAGTAGGGCCAGCTAGACAAAATCCCCTGCATTCCATGCCATATTTGGCCTCAAAAACAGCACGGAATGCAGGGGATTTTGACACCGGATCCGCGCGGCACTTCGCGCGGATCCGTTTTTTAGCGAGAAGACCTACCAGGCCACCAGCACAAGAAGCACTAGGCTCACGGCGGCCAGGACTAGCGTTGGCACGCCGCCCACGCGCTCTACCAGGCCAACCTTGGACTGACCCTTCTTGCGGCGCGGGGCCGCGAGGTTGACCAGGACGTGGGCCACGCAGCCGCAGGCCACGCCAACGGCGAGGTTGGTGGTCAAAACCGTGGCGGCAACGGTGGCGCCAAAGGGAGCGACCTGCGCGGCGTCGCGCACATCGATGGTCACGGCGCGCATCGCCATGCCCACGCCCACGATGACCATGACCGCGTCGGCAACCGAGAAGCTCGTCTGCGCCAAAAGCTGCATGGTGTAGCCGTAGTGGCCGTACATGTTGAAGCTAATCGAATACGAGGTAATAGTCGCGCACAGCGTGGGGATGACCCACACCACGGCAGACAGGCCAAAGACCACGGCGGCGACAACCGCCGCAAGGCCCGAGCGGGCGCGGTCGCGGGCGCCGGACACAGACTCCTTGCCCACGGCAACCGGCGAGGCGCCCAGCAAGGCGCTCACCACATTGGCGGCTCCGTTGGCAATAAAGACCAGCTCGCGGCCCTTCTCGGCGTCGGCGCCGCCCTTGTCCAAGCCGCAGACGGCGTCGCAGGCGTCGACGGTCGACTCGGCATCGGCCGCAAACATGAACACGTAGCTCAAAAGCGTCGAGCCCAACAGCACGCCCAGGTTGCCGCCGTTGCCGGTAAAGCCACTAAAGTCGAAGCCCTGCGTGAAGACCTTGGCAATGCCCAGGTTGACGATAGCGGCAGAGAGGTGCGCCTGCATGGCGTCCTCGGAACCCGCCATCCACAGGCGACCCCACAAAAACGACAGCGCAAAGTTAAAGTTCTTCCAGTTAACGCCGCAGGCCAAGACGGTTGCCAGCAGGAAGAAGACGGTACCCACCGCAAGGGCCTTGCCATAGGGGGTCTTCTTGGCGCGGCCAACCAAAAACACGACAAAGGTCAAGACCACGGCGATGACCGAGATAAGCATCTGCGGGTGGTAAATATCGGTGATGTACGAAAAGTCCGAGATGTGCGTCATGCCAGAGAGCCCCACGAAGCCGCTGCCCATGTTGGCAGCCGTGCCGTAGTTGGGCATCAGGTTGGACGACACCGAGAAGAGCCCCGTGAGCTGCGCCGCCACCCAAGCCATCAAAAGGCCGGCCGCAGCGGGAAGGGCGGCCCTCACCGGCGCGGGAAGAGCGGCCGCAATCGCGCGGCGCACCTGCGGCACGACGCAAAGTGCCAGGTAGATGACATTGGCCACAAAGCAAATGGCCAGCATGTTGTAGTAGGTAAGCCCGGCGTTGAGGCTCACGGTGCTCACCAGCACGCAGGACAGAGAAAGGCTAGAGACCTGGACAAAGGGCCTGCGGGCCACAAGGCCCATGAGCAGCGTGCCCACGCAGGCGGCCAGCATCGAAGCCAGCCAGGTCATGGCATAGACCTCGCCGTTGGTGGCGATCTGGTTCATGGTGGACTCGGCGTAGTTCGTGACAAACAAGGTCGCCACCAGCTGCATGTTCATGAACATCCCGCACACGGCGAGAAACGCCATGCCAATGCCGGCCACGATCTCGCCGCTAAAGGTGCCGCCGCGCTCGGCATAGCCAAAGAATCCGTTGAGCGGCGTCGGAGCCTTTTTCTTCTTTCTCTTGGCGCCCGCCGGCTTGGCCGCGGCGCCCTTGTTGGTGATGGCAGTCATCAAACACACCTCGCATCAGGTAAAAACGTGTCTCTTGCAAGAAATCAAATAAGGGCCGCGCGCCCCCGGGAAAAGGAGAGGGGCGCGCGGCAAGGGGGAGGTCACCTACGAGACAAGCTCGCCTTTGGTGGTCTGCGAAGAGGCGCTGTCCACGCGACCGGGCTGAGCGCCGGCAGAGGCGGCAGCACCGCCCGCGCCAAGCTCGGGGTCGGCCCA
Source organism: Paludibacteraceae bacterium (assembly GCA_963630635.1). GTDB lineage: Bacteria > Actinomycetota > Coriobacteriia > Coriobacteriales > Atopobiaceae > Paratractidigestivibacter. Next base: position 7,125 of record CAVGOA010000067.1, on the reverse strand, counting down.
AAGGCTCGACTTGGCGGCGACAAACTCGCCGGTTGGAGCGTCGGCGGTCACGGTGAACTCGACCGCGTCGCTGGGCTTGGAGTCAGACACCTTGCCGTCGCTCGAACCCTTGGCCGTGGCGGTCACGTAGTAGGTGCCGGCGTCCAGGGTGTCCAGAACCGCCTGCGGGGTCAAGCCCGCGGGCTCGGTCACGGCCATGGGCCCCGCCGAGCCGCCCTCGGCGGGCTGCAGGTACTTGTGCAGGGCATTTGCGTCGGTCGTCCAGTTGGTACCGGTGACCCAAGGACCGCTCGCCGCGGCGGGGGCCAGGTCAGAGAGGTCGGCCGTCTGCGTCTTCACCGGCGTGGCGCACGCCGCGTCAGAGTAGACGTTGAACTCGACCTCGGGCATGCGCTGCTGCTCATACCAGTCGGACAAGGTGAAGCAGTCGATGTAGAACTCGGCCTGCTTGCCGTCGGCCAAAACCATCATCTCGGGCTTCTCCATAGTGCCGCCCACGCCCAGCTGGTAGACGTAGCTCTGCACGTCGGGGGCGGCCTTCTCGCTACCCGAAGAGGCAAAGCTCACAAGGTTGAACCTGTACTGTCCCCAGCCCAGGGTGCTCAAGTCGACGCTGCCGGAAAGCTCGCCCGAGCCGCCGTTGATGCGCTTGGAGGTGGCCAGGTACTCGTCGGTGCCGCCGTCGTTGCTGGCGGGATAGACGCGCAGGAAGTAGTAGCCAATGCCCTCGTCGTTGGACGTGAAGGTGAACTTGCCGGTCGCAAAGTCGATGGCCAGGTCGCTGGGGGCGGCCAGGGTGTCGGCTGACTGCTGGGTCGCGGTCGCGGTCGTCGTCGAGCTCGACCCGCCGTCCGTGCTGCCGGAGCCAGAACCGCAGCCCACAAGGCCCAACCCCAAAGTGGTAGCCAAAGCGCAGGTCATGATGCCGGCGCCAATGCGGCGAGCAACAATGTTCTTCTGCGTCATGTTGATTCCTTCTCTCAATAAAGTCCAGGTCAGCGGCCTAGGACTCGTCCTCGGTATCCTCGGCGTCGTCCTCCTCGTCGTCAAAGGAGCCGCCCTTCTTCTTGAGCGCGACAAGCACGCCCGCGATCACGGCCGCCGCGGCCACGCCGCCCGCTGCAATAGCGCCGGTGGGAACGCCCGAGCCAGAGCTGGCAGACGTTGTGGTCGTCGTGGTGGTCACCACGTTGCCCTCGGCGTCCTTGCCATGGGGGCCTGCGTACTGATACATGGCGTAGCGAATCACGTTGTGCAGGCACTGCTGGGCGTAGGCGTACTCGGTGGCGTCGCCGTAGGCCGCGACAGTGGTTGCGTTGTTGATGTAGCCGCCGTTGTTGAGAATGGCGCCGTCGATGGAAAGCATCATCTGGGGCGAGTTGTAGACGTCGCCGTCATTGCCGTCGCCGTCGGTGATGAGGAAGCCGTACCAGTTCCATTCCTTGCGCATCATGGTCACGTACATGCCGTAGTGGAACCACGAAAGGCCAATGCGGTTGAGCGAGCCCATGACGCCGTTGACGCCAAACTCTTTGATCGAGATCTCGTACGGGCGCATGTACAACTCGCGGATTGCCTGCTCAGAGGCCCAGCAGGTGTTGCCGCCGCGGTTGGTATCGCCATCGTTCATCGAGCAGTGCTTGATAAAGACGTTGGTGCCGGTGGACATGATGCCCGCAGCCGCGTTGCCGCCGATCTTGCCCGAGATAAAACCGTCCTCGGAGTAGTACTCGAAGTTGCGACCGCCAAAGGGGCTGCGGTGCAGGTTCATGGCCGGGGCATAGGCACCCTGGACGCCCGAGAGAATGGCCTGGTGACCATAGGCGACGCCCTCGGCGTAGGCCAGCTCGGTGTTCCAGGTGGCGGCGATCACCACGGCGCAGGGGAACCAAGTGTTGCCCTCGCGGCTGCCGTTGGCGGGCTCGCCGGGGCCGTCCTGGCACTTCTGCTGCGGCATGCCCACAGACTGAACCGCCGGGACCTTCCAGCCCGAGTTGCCCTGGACCTCGATGGCCTCGTCGATGGAGGTCATGTTGGCCAGCTTGTTCCAAGCGTCAAGACCTTCCTCGGTCTCGATAGAAACGCCGGCAAGGTCATCGATGGTGAGCTTGTGAGAAGCGCCGGAGGGCTGGTCCTCCACGATCTTGGGCACGCCGTCGCCCACAGTCTCGCCCTCGACCACCCAGTAGGTCATATCCCAAGCCGGGAAATCCATGGAGCTCACGTCAATGCCATCGGGGGTCTTGGCCGAGAAGGGCATCATGTTGGCGCCCTTGGCGTAGAGGGTCTCGGTGACGGAGGTCTTGACGCCCTTGATGTAGGTCTCAAAGGTATAGGGGGTCTCGGTCTTGCCGGAGGACTCCAGAACCGCCTTGGCGGCCTCGGTCATCTGCTCGTTGGGCGTCTCGTCCGAGGTGTGGGTCATGATCTGCTTCAGGCCCGCGGCAATGGCGGCGCGGGACAGGTAGCCGTCGAGCATGTTGCCGTCGCCCGCGGTGACGTCGTCCATGGAGTTCTTGGCAACCTGCGCGTCGCCGTCGCGCGCGCCGGCATAGGTGGCGCCAGCCACGTCACCGGACTCATTGTAGATGATCGCGGCGCTCAGGGTTGCCTCAACAGAGGCGCTGGACTCGTTGTCTGCGCCCTTCTCGCCCCACTGGTGAGCGTCCTTTTGCACGTTGAACTTGTAGGTGCCGTTCTCCAAGACATAGCAGCCCTGGCCAAAGCAGTCGTAAGCGGCCACGTCGTCGGTCTTGAAGGTCAAGGTGACCTCGGCGGACTTACCGGCCTCGATGACGTCGGTCTTGGCAAAGGCGACAAGGGTGACCTTGGCCTTCTCCAGGCCCTTGCCCTTGATGCCAAAGTTTTCGGTGTCGGTCTGGTAGGGGGCGTCCATATAGAGCTCGACGACGTCCTTGCCGGCAACCGAGCCGGTGTTGGTGACCTTGACAGTCACGGTGTTGGTGCCGTGGGCGGCCAGCTTGACGTCAGAAGAAGAGATCTCCTCGGTGAACTCGGTGTAGGACAGGCCAAAGCCAAACGGATACTGGACAACCTGGTTATAGCCCTTGACCGAGCCGTTCTTGAACGTAAGGCCCGTAAAGTCGGCAGAGTCAAAGCAGCCCTCGGCGGCCGCCGTCTCGAAGTAGCGGTAGCCAACGTAGATACCCTCTTCGTACTGGTAGAAGGTCTGGTTGCCCTGCTGGGTGCCCATGCCCACCTGGCCGGTTGCGATGGTGACGTTGGTGTAGCGGTTGTCGTCAGTGTTGTAGTAGGTAGGGTTGGTGGTCACGTCGTAGGTGTAAGTGTCCACCAGGCGGCCCGACGGGTTGTTGCGACCGGTGATAAGCGACGCGACACCGGTGACGCCCGCCTCGCCGGGGTGGCCGATCCAGAACATGCCGTCGACGTTGTACTCTTCGGACTCGGCAAAGCCCAGTTCCATGGCCGCGGCAGAGTTGACCAGCACGATAGTGTGCTTGTAGTTCTCTTTGCAGAAGGCGAGAAGGGCCTTCTCGCGATCGTTGAGCTCAAAGTAGGTCGAGCCGGTAAGGGTAGAGCCGTCGCCGTCGTAGTCCATCGAGGGGCTGGCGCCCTCGGCACCGGAGCGCGAGAAGGTCACAATCGCGTAGTCGGTGTAGCCGTCGGCGCACAGGGTCGACTTGGCGCCCCGGTAGGTCTCGACGGGGAACTCGTGGACGTACTGGTACTCTTCCCAGGTGTTAGAGCTGCCCATGCCGCCAAACATCGAGCCAGAGTCGTTGGACTTGTCGGCACCGGGGTCGGCAGAGGAGACGCCGCGCGAGCCGCCGCACTGTTCCTCAAGCCAGCTCCAGGCGGCCGAGTTGACGTCCAGGCCGGCCTCAATCATGGCATCGCCCATCATGACGGTGTTCTCGTCGTCGGCGCCGCCGGCAGAGCCCGTGCCGCCCAGGACATAGTTGTAGGACATGGCGCCCAGCAGGGTAACCTTGGAGCCCTCGGCAAGCGGCAAGACGTTGTCCTTGTTGCGCAGCAGGACCGCGCCCTCGGCGACGAGGTTCACGCAGGACTCATAGCCCTCGTTGTAGCAGTAGTCGGAGTCATAGGACTGAGCCGCGCCGGCGTCGTCCGCGCCCTCGGCCGCCAGGGCCGTGACGGGGGCCGCCAGCTGCGCCGCGCTCAGGGTCGCGGTGCCCGCAAGGCCCAGGCCCGCCGTCTTGAGGAAGTTGCGCCTCGAAATACTAGCCATTCTCTTCTCCCTTATCTGATGGTTTGTCTTTAGGCAAGACGGGTGGCCCTTCTCGCTCTCCTTCCTCCCCTTGCCGCCCGGCAAGCCCGGCCCGCATGCGCGCGAGCCCTTGTATCGGCATTTAGTTTGGGTTCGAAAAAGGGGCAGCTCAACGGCTTGGGAACAAGGCGGGGCCAAGGGGTACAAGCGGAGAAGGGCCGCGGTACCTGCGGCGCATTGGACGGCACGAGCGGTTGGGCAAGCACGCAGGGCCGCCGTCCACCGTCGCAGGGGCGCCAGGTGCGCGCCATCCGCCCGCACGTTCCCGCGCGGCCGCCGGTTGTTCCGGCGGCCACGAGCCGGGAGCGCGCCGAACGCCCTGACGCCCGTCTCGCCGCCCGCCCGGCCCCGCGCACAAAAAAGCCCCCGCCAAAAGGCAGGGGCACAACAAACACCGCATCTACCAGGTGCGCGTTAGAAAACAACCCGGTCGTTGTTCTGGATAAACTCCAAGAGCCTCTCGCGCGTCTCGCCTTCTTTGCGCCGGCTCACGGGGAGCTTTTCGCCGTTGGTCAAGGTCACCTCGCCCGAGCCCACCACCTCGATAAAACGGTAGTTGACCAGGTACCCCTTGTGGATGCGCATGAAACCCTCACCCGCCAGGTTTTGCTCAAGCTCGCCCATGGTCTGGCGCACCTTGATGGGTTCTTCTCGCCCCTCCACATGAACGGCCTGGTACTTGCGCTGGCCCTCGATGTAGACAATCTGCTCGACCTTCACCGGATAGACGGCCTCGGAGTCGCGCAGCACGACGGTCGACTGGTTGTGGCGCCGCGCGCGGTTCTTGAGGTAGGTCCCCACGACCTCTGACATATCGGACAAAAAGCGGCTCTTGCGAATGAAGCCCACCGGCGAGACACGCAGCGAGTCAAATACCTTGTCCTCGCGGTTCGAGATATACATGATGTCGACGGCGTCGCGAGCCTCGCGCAGCTGCTTGGCAAATGTGATTCCATCAAGGCACGGCATGTCGATGTCAAGCAACAGCAGATCGTAGCGGCGCGTGGCGATTACGCGCGACAGTTCCTCGGCAGACGAGAAGAGCGTCGTGGCGGCACTCACCCCGTGGGCCGCAAAGACATCCTTAAGCGAGCTTGATATGATTCCCAGCGCAGCCTGGTCGTCGTCGCAGACCGCGACCCTTAGCCTCTCTGCCATAAGCGTTATTCCTTCCCTTTTACGCCCGCTGCCAGCATGACGTCGGCCTCGAACGTGTCCCCTTTTGCCTTGAAGCGAGCCACCCCGTTGTAGCGGCCCGCGATGCCCTCGACAACCTTCGTGCCAAAGCCGTGCAGCTCTTTGTTGGACTTTGAGGTTAGAAGGCGCCCCTCTGGGTCGCGGCGCACCTTCCTGGGATTGCACGGGTTGACCGTCGAGAAGACAAAGTAGCCGCCCGCGGGCTTGATCGTGAGTGTGACGGGGCCCTGGGGCGAGCCGCTGGCCAAGGCCCCCTCGATAGCGTTGTCCAGCAGGTTTGCCACAAGGCTAAAGACGTCCTTGTCGGCAAAGGGCAGCCCTTCTGGCACGGCAAGCATCGTCTGAATCTGCACGCCCTTGCTGCGCGCGAGCGACATCTTAGCATTGACCACGGCATCTACCAGCGGGTTTCCGCATGACACGTAGTGCAAGACGTCATAGTTTATGGCCTGGCAGTCCTCGAAGAAGACGCGTAGGCGCTCGTAGTCGCCCGCGGCAAGAAGGCTTGCCATGTAAGCGTCGTGGTTCTTGAGCTCGTGGCGCATCTCGCGCATGTTCTCGTTCATCGAGCGGGTGACGCCCATCATAGCCGCGGCGTCGCTCTCGCTCTTTTGGGTGACAAGAAGCTCGGCGCGTTGCTCGTGCTCGGCGGCCAGCACATAGAACATGATGTAAGCAAAGATAATGAGCAAAAAGAAGCTGATGTCCACCAGCAAGTTCACCATCGAGGCCGATTGGTTGACCTGGCCAAGCACGTTGGCGGCGTACGAGTAGCCCTGCAGCTCTTTGAAACCGCTCATGAAAAGGATGAAGCTGTAGGCCGCAGCAACGCCAAAGACGTCGATCGCTACAATGAGCGCCGCGAACTTCTTGGGCACGTAATGGAAGCGGTCGATGGAGAAGATGCGCAGGACAACGGCCGAGGCAAGCATCAAAACGTACGAGATCGCGCTGGGAATGGCCGGCCACCAGGACAAGCGCATGATCTGGGGCAGCGCGGCCGCAAAGATGCCGGTCATGCTCACCACAATCATGAACGACGTCATGAAGGTGGAGAAGCGTACGACCTTATCGGTGAGGGTGCATCTTGCGCGCGCGAGGCCATAGATTGCCAAAGCGCAGGTCAGCGAGGGCAGGGACGGCCCTGCCGAGGCGGTGAGGCCAAACGGTAGGTTGAACGCGATCCACAGCGCGTTTTCGAGGGTATATACCAGGACGGCCTCGGCAATGCATGACGCCACGGCGCGGGCGCGGGGCTTAAGCTCGCCAAACAGAATCACCGCGCAGACGGCAAAGAGCGCGTCGGTGACAAAGGTGCCGACGTTGACCTCCTGACCAGAGATTAGGTTGTACAGTTCCATGCGCCGTTCCCTCCCAAGTTCGCGCGCATCTGTTGCCTTCTGAGCTTGAGTGTATCGCGGACGGGCGGCGCGGCAGGGGCCTTCTCGGCAGGCGGGGGCGTAAGGAGCCGGTCGTTCCCGGGCGGGCGCCGTTTGTGACGGGGTCGCCGAGGGTCTTCTCGCCGCGCTTAAAGAATCCCCTGCTTTTTCGGTCAAAATAAAGCTCAAAACTGACCGGAAAAGCAGGGGATTTTGACACCGGATCCGCGCGGCACTTCGCGCATGGCTTCTGGGCCGGCAAACACGTGCCTTTGAACG
>CAVGOA010000066.1:7934-10064 GCA_963630635.1 Paludibacteraceae bacterium | reverse complement strand
GCCTTAGTGGTGGAAAAGGCGCATGTGGGTGAAGGCCATGGCCATGTTGTACTTGTCGGCCGTCTCGATCACGTTGTCGTCACGCACCGAGCCGCCGGGCTGGGCGATGTAGCTCACGCCCGACTTGTGAGCGCGCTCAACGTTGTCGCCAAACGGGAAGAAGGCGTCGGAGCCCAGGGTCACACCAGTCTGCGTGGCGATCCAGGCGGCCTTCTCTTCGCGGGTCAGGACCTCGGGCTTCTGGGCAAACCACTTTTGCCACTCGCCCTCGGCCAGGACGTCGTCGTGCTCGTCCGAGATATAGACGTCAATGGCGTTGTCGCGGTTGGCACGGCGAATCCCGTCGACAAACTTGAGGCCCAAGACCTTGGGGTGCTGGCGCAAAAACCAGGTGTCGGCCTTGTTGCCGGCCAAACGTGTGCAGTGGACGCGGCTCTGCTGGCCCGCGCCCACGCCGATGGCCTGGCCGTCCTTGACGTAGCACACCGAGTTGGACTGCGTGTACTTCAAAGTGATGAGGCTCACGATCATGTCGCGGCGAGCGGCCTCGGGGATGTCCTTGTTGACGGTCACAATGTCGGTGAGAAGCTCGTCGTTGATCTGGAAGAAGTTGTGGCCCTGCTCAAAGCTGATACCAAAGACGTCCTTGGTCTCGGTAGCCGGGCAGACGTAATCCGGGTCGATCTGTACAACGTTATACTTGCCGCCCTTCTTGGCAGAGAGGATTGCCAGGGCCTCGGGCGTGTAGCCGGGGGCGATGATGCCGTCCGAAACCTCGTGCTTGATGTAGAGGGCGGTACGCTCGTCGCAGACGTCAGAAAGCGCGGCCCAGTCGCCGTAGGAGCTCATGCGATCGGCGCCGCGAGCGCGAATGTAGGCGCAGGCGATCGGGGAAAGCTCGCCTTCGTCGTCAACGAAGTAGATCTGCTTATCGACATCGGAGAGGGGCAAGCCCACGGCGGCACCGGCCGGCGAAACGTGCTTGAAGGACGCGGCGGCGGGCAGGCCGGTCGCCTCCTTAAGCTCGCGCACGAGCTGCCAAGAGTTGAGGGCGTCCAGGAAGTTGATGTAGCCAGGCTTGCCGGAAAGGACGGTAACGGGCAGGTCACGGCCGTCCTTCATGTAGATACGAGAGGGCTTCTGGTTGGGGTTGCAGCCGTACTTGAGCTCGAGCTCGGATGCCATTGGTTTCTCCTTTGATGTTTAGGGGTAGGGTGGGGTCTCCGCGGGCGAGAAGAACGCGGTCGCGCTAGTCACCCAAGTTCTTGTTGTAGATCTTGACCTGGCTGCCAACCTTGGCGTAGAGGGAGACCTTGTTGTCAGGGTTTAAGGCCGCCCAAACCTCGTCGGGGGCAGGCAGGCTGACCTCGATGGGCTCGCCGGCAAAGGTGGGCAGCGGGTTGCCGTCGCCTTGGTAGGTCGAGATGAAGTAGCCCACGCCCTCGTCGGCGCCCTCGTAGGCAAAGAACTCGCGCAGGCAGCGGCCGTTGGCCTGGTGCTTCAAAATCGAAATCTCGAACGAGCCGTCCTCGTTGATGACCGAGCTAATGCGCGGGGTGAAGTTGGGGGCGTCGGGCTCGAACTCGCGGGCCATGCAGCCGTCGCGGAAGCTACCGGCGTCGACGATCGTGTCGGTCTGATCGCCGTTGGTCACCACGAGCTTCTCGCCCATGGTACGAACGGGGTGGTAGATAATCAGGCTGGGGTCCTCAAGCAACTCGGGCTTGTGGGCCTCGGTGCGAATACCGTCGGAGCACTCGACAAAAACGCGGTTGCGGCTGTTGGTGCTGCGACCCATGATCCAGTAGTAGACGGCGTCCTTGCCCACCACGATGCCGCGGCCGGGGTAGGGGTTGTTGGAGAGAAGCTCGATCAAGTCCTGCATTGGCACATCCCTTCAAGTAAGGAACCGCGCGCCACGCAGACGGCCGCCAAAAAAGAAGGCAAGCCAGCCCCTGCGCAGAGAACGGCTTGCCCAGACGGTCGGCACTAAGTATGTTTGCGCTGCTCCCCCGCGGTTGCCCGCGATTATCCGTCAGTCACAACGCACTTCTCAGTTTATCAGGCGCCGGATTTAGATTCCGCGACTCCCCAGAACATCCTTTACTTGTTCATCTGGGGCGCTTCCAA
>CAVGOA010000066.1:0-7527 GCA_963630635.1 Paludibacteraceae bacterium | reverse complement strand
ATCATAAGAAAGCCCACGTAAACCAAGGCTCCGCAGGTCGCGGCAGCAGGGACGCACGCCACCACGGGCGAGAAGAACGCGGCCAGAAGGAACAAGACGCCCGTCGCGATCGACGTCAGGCCGGTGCGCCCGCCGTCCGCCGCGCCAGAGGCCGACTCGGCGAAAGTCGTGATTGACGACACGCCAAAGAGGCCGCCCGCCGCCGCGGCCGCAGAATCTACCAGCAAGATCTCGCGGATGTTCTGGACGTTACCGTCTTTAGTGAGAAACTCGCCCTGCTTGGCGACGGCCATCGCAATGCCCATCGTGTCAAAGAAGTCGCTCATGAGCAGCGAGAACGCCACGGCAAGCAGCCTAGGGCTGGTAAGGACCTTGACGATAGCAAGCGAGCCGTCGTCCGTCGCAGCAAAGGGCGCGCCAAAGGTGCGCACATCAAGCGGCGCAACGATGGCTTCTGGGACCGTGGTCACGCCCAGTGGGATACCCGCGATAACGGCCACGATGATGCCGATGAGCAAAGAACCCGGCACATCGCGCGCAGCAAGCGCGACGGTCACCAGGATAGAGATGACACCCACGATAAACGCGGGTGAAGTGACGTTGCCAAGGCCAATAACAGTGCTTTCACCTGCGACGATAATGCCGGCGTCGGCAAGGCCGATCAGCGCGATAAACAGGCCCAGTCCCACAGAAATCGCGTGGCGCAGGACAACCGGGATGGCGCCCATGATCGCCTCGCGCAGGCCGCAGACAACAAGCAGCAGGATAACAATGCCCTCAATGAAGATGACGCCCATGGCGACATGCCAATCGCCGTCGCACACCGTGTTTGTGATGCCGGCAACCATGGCGCTGATGCCCAAGCCAGACGCGCAGGCCAGCGGGCGGTTGGCAATAACGCCCATACAGATGGTCATGATGCCCGCGCCAAGGCAAATGGCGCAGGCCAGAACGCTGGAGTCAATACCCGCGCCCGAGAGCACCGCGGGGTTAACGGCAATCACGTAGGCCATCGCCAAGAACGTGGTGAGGCCGGCGCGCAGCTCGGTGCCCACCGACGAGCCGCGCTCGCTAATGTGAAACAGCTTGTCCACTTTTCCTTCTCTCCCCTGCTATTCGACGGATTTCAGGGCGCCAACCATGTCGACGCGGTCAAGCGACCGGTTGGTCATGAGGTTCACCAGCAGCGTAAAGGCAAATGCCAGCGCCGCCGCATAGGCGTAGCTGGGCCACGCAACCACCGTGTCAAAGTAGATTGACGGCATCTTGAGCACGTATGTAAGGCCGCGCGTGAGGCCAAAACCCGCAGGCAGGCCGCACAGTATGCCGACGAAAGTCAGGATAACAGTTTCTTTGTTGATGTAAGTGTGGACCTCTGCGCGTTTGAAGCCCAAGACCTTGATGGTCGCAAGCTCGCGCTCTCGCTCCGAAATATTGGTGTTGGACAGGGTGAAGACCACGGTAAAGCTCAGGGCTGCAGCCAGGACAATGACCACGTAGACTACGGTGTTTATCAGCGTAAAGGCAGACGAGAAGTCGCGCACAAGTTTGGCCGTCGAGGTCAGCGTGAGCAGCCGCGTGTCGGTCGAGAGACTATCGGCAAAGGCGATCTGCTCGGCGTCGTTGCCTTCCAAAGTAGCGAGAAGAGCGTTGTTCTCGGCGGCTTTTCCAAAGGCCTCTTGGTAGGCGCTTTGGCTCATGATCATGAAGTTGCCCAGGTAGTTGAGGCAAACGCCGCTTACAGCAACGTCGGCCTCGCGCATGGTGCTGTCCTGGGTGTGCAGGGCGTCGCCCGCGGCAAAGCCCAAGACCTCCTGGGCGTTCTTGGTAATGACAGCGCCGGTCGCGCCCACCTCGAGCAACTGGCCGTCGCAGTCAACCAAGCCCAGGAAAGAGGACATGTCGCAGTCGTCTGGCAGAACAAAGAGGGTCACAGACTCGGACGAGCCGTCGCGGCTCACGGTGACGCTGTCAACGTAGAGCCGCTGCAGGTCGTCAACTTCGCTACGCGCATCAAAATCTAAAGCAACGTCGTCCAAATTGTCGACCGAGGTCACGGCGAGAAGGTCATAGCGCGCAAACCCCGCGTCGCCGTACTGGCGGTCGGGCAAAGACAACACCGTGTCGCGAATGCCAAAGCCGCAGACAAGAAGGGCCACGCAGCCAGCGATGCCAAAGACGGTCATGAGGAAACGTCGCTTATACCGCAGCAGGTTGCGAGCGGTGACCTTGTTAAGGAAGCTCAGACGGCGCCAGATAAAGCCGATGCGTTCCAAGAAAATGCGGCTGCCCGCCTTGGGCGCTTTGGGGCGCATGAGCGAGGCCGGGGCCTCTTTGAGCTCCTTCACGCAGGTACTAATGGTTGCCCCCACAATGCCCGCGGCAAACAAAGCAACGGCAGCCAGCGCATAAAGTGCATCAAAATGGTAAGTAAACTGCGGCAGCGCATACATGGTCTGGAAAATCGTGAAGATGATCGCCGGCAGCACGACAAAGCCCAGGAAGTCGCCCACGGCGCACCCTACCAGGCACGCAATGCCGGCGTAGACCACGTACTTAGAAAGGATGCGGCCGCGGCTGTAGCCCATGGCCTTGTACAGGCCAATGAGGCCGCGTTCCTCCTCGACCATGCGGGTCATGGTCGTGAGGCTGATCAGCACCGCCACCACAAAGAAGATGATGGGCAATACCGTGCCCAGGACCTCGATGCAGCCTGCGTCGGATTCGACGCTGGAATAGCTGGCCAGGCTCGTGCGCGTCTGCACGTACCAGGTAGCGTCCTCGATCTGGGCCACCTTGGCGCGGGCGTCGGCGATCTTGGCTGCGGCCTCGGCGCGGCTGGAGTCCAACGTTGTACGTGCGTCGTCAAGCTCGGCCTGGCCACTGGCAAGGTCGGCCTCTGACCGGGCGATGGCAGCCCAGCCCTGCGCGATCTGCTCCTTGGCGCTTGCGCGGTTGGCGTCCAAGGTCTGCTGGGCCTGAGCCAACGACTCCCTGGTAGAAGCTATCGTTTGGCGAGCAGAACGGATTTGGGCAAGCTTGGACTCAAGGTCTTCCTTCTGGGCGGCAAGAGCGGAGGTCTGGGCCGCGAGCTCTTGGTCAACTTTCTCGGTTGCCTGCTGGGCCGCGGTTTCGGCGGCGGACGCCAGCGCGGTTTCTTTTGCGGCGACAAGCTGCTCGGCGCCCGCTTGGGCCTGCGCCAGGTTCTCTTGCAGTGCGGCCAGCATGGCCTGCTGTTCAGGGGTCAACTCGCTGGCTTTGCTCGCCGCCTTAAGCTGCGCGATGGACGCCTGCAAGTTCTGGATGGTGGCGGCCAACTCGGTTTCTTGTGGCGAGAATTGCTCTTCAACAGCTGCCTTCGCCGCCGTCTGCGCCTGCGTCACCGCAGCCTCAACGGCCCCGGCACGCGCCGCCTCAACCTGCGCAAGCCCCGCTTCTATCTGAGAAATACCCTCAACGACCTGCGGCTCATTGGTGTCAAGCTGCGCCTCGTTCGTCTCGATTTGCGACAACCCGTCGTCGATCTGCGCCTGGGCGTCGGCCAGCTCCTTATTGGCCAGCGCCTCCTGCAAGGTCAACTCGTTCTTCCCGTCCTCAAGCTGCGCGCGGCCGCCGTCAATCGTGGCCTGGGCATCGTCGATCTCACGCTGTCCGTCAGCGATCTTCTGGTTGGCCTCGGCCTCGGCATCGGCGATCTTTTGGTACGCCTCGTCCCGGATCGCCTGGCCACGAGCCTGCTCGCGCTCCTCACGCACGGCCTCTACGTGCGACGTCACGCGGTCAACCAGCTGCGTGTACTCTCCCGAGTAGCAAAGCGGCTCATCCGACCCCTCAACGCGCAGGTAAACCGCCGTGAAGATGCTAGGGTCAAGCACATTGTCGCGCGTGACAAAGAGCGCGTACTGGGCAGATCCACTCGACCTAAACGACATGCTGCCTTGCCCTGCGTTGATGTCTTGCGGGTCCAGCACGATGGCGCTAATCGTGTACTGGTGGCGAGAGAAGATCGCGGTGCTGCTCGACGAGTCAACGTCAAAGTCCAGGTCATCGCTGTCGTCGGCCGCCGTCGCGCCTGTCTCGCCGTCCGCCTCGCCGCCCGTCTCGCCGCCCGCGCCGTCTGCCTCGCTCCTAAACGTCAGGGTATCCCCCACACCCAGGCCCGCTTCGTCTGCATAACGCCGGGTCACCGCGACCTGCGTCGCGTCCTGCGGCAGCTCACCCTCAAGTACCAACGGTTCGTTGATCCCATCCGCAGAAAGCGCCCGCACCTCGGCCTTCGAAGACCCCGAGCCTACCGTGGTATAGACCGTCTCGATCCAGCCGCCCTCGGCCGCCTCGACGCCGTCGATCGCGGCCAGCGCGGCCACGTCGTCGTCAACCAGCCCCAGCGTAGACTGCACGCGCACGTCAAAAAGCCCCTGCGCGTCAAAGAACTCGTCTGCCGAGAAGCGCAGGTCAACGCAGGCGGCGCGCAGGCCCACCAGCATGATCGCACCCAGCATGCAGATCACGCAAAGCGCCACAAACCGCTTAGCCGTGCCGCGTATCGTTCGAAGAATGCCCAGGTTAAAGGCCTTGTAAGACACACCGCGAGCCATCTGCTACCACTCAATCTGCGCGATGGGCAAGGGACTCGCGTTGACGCTCATCTGGGTCACACGCCCGCTCTTGAAGCGGATCAGCCTGTCGGCCATCTGGGCCAGCGCCGCGTTGTGCGTGACGATTACAACGGTAATCTTGTCTCGCCGGCAGGTGTCCTGCAGCAGCTGCAAGATCTGCTTGCCGGTTTGGTAGTCAAGGGCGCCCGTGGGTTCGTCGCACAGCAACAGCTTGGGATTCTTTGCCAGCGCGCGAGCGATAGAGACGCGCTGTTGCTCGCCGCCCGAGAGCTGCGCCGGGAAGTTGTCCAGGCGCTGCCCCAGACCCACCTTCTCTAGCGTCTCGCGCGCGTCCAGCGAGTCGGGGCAAATCTGGGCCGCAAGCTCGACGTTTTCAAGCGTTGTGAGGTTGGGCACCAGGTTGTAGAACTGGAAAACAAATCCCACGTCGGCGCGGCGAAAATCCACCAGCTCGTCTTCGCTGGCGCGGCTCACGTCGCGGCCGCCCACCACCACGCGGCCAGACGTTGCGTGGTCCATGCCACCCAGGATATTGAGGGCAGTCGTTTTACCTGCACCGGATTGGCCCAAAATCACGGCCAGCTCGCCCTTCTCGACGCCAAACGAGGCGCCGTCCAGGGCGTTTATCTGCGTGTTTCCTTCTCCGTAGGTGCGCACAACGTTGTCGAACTCGATGTAGGGCATATGGGTTCCTTCCAAGGCGGCGGCGAGAAGGGCACGGGTCACCCAATCACTCGACGCCGTGTCGTATGAACGTAGTATAGTGGCCCGCGACGCGCACGAGGTCGCAGGCGCCACGCCAGGGCACGCGCCATGCGCCTGATTCGACGGTTGTCAGTACTTTTGGCGGTTGGGCTGCGCAGGATTTGGGGGTTGTCAGTACTTTTTGCACCTCACGAGGCTCTTCTCGCCAAAGCTTCTTTGTAAAACCGCAGGCAGATTGCTTGCACGAATTTCAGGGCACCGAGAAGAACCCGCGGCAGTACTGACGACCCCCGATTCGCGCGTACTTTTTCGCGAGAAGTACTGACAACCGCCAAATCCCGCGCACGCAGGCCTCACTCTGGCCCGTGCCCCGGCCCGCGTTATACTCACTTGGCGTGCAACTAACCTGCGACATCTCAACGGGAGAACAACTTGAAAAAGGGTTTGATAGCTCTGGCCTGCGGCGCGTTTGCCATGGGCTTCTCTGAGTTTTTGGTCATGGGCGTCATCACGAGCATCGCCGCGGGCGTGGGCGTGACCGTTCCCGAGGCCGGCGGCTTTATCTCGGCCTACGCGATCGGCGTGTGTTTTGGCACCCTCATCCTGGTCTTTGGCCACAAGGTGGCGCCTAAAAAGCTGCTGATGCTCTTCATGTTGCTGTGTTTTACCGGCAATGTTTTGGCAGCTACCTCACCCAATGCCGCCACGTTAACAGTTGCGCGTTTTATATCGGGCCTGCCGCATGGAGCGTTCTTTGGCACGGCAACCATCGCAGCTAAGGCAATGGCCGAGAAGGGCCGCGAGGGTCAGGCCGTGGCGTTTATGGTGCTGGGCCAGTCGTTGGCAAACACCGTGGGCGTTCCGTTTGGCACCCTGTTGGCCGGCATGCTAAGCTGGCGCGCCGCCTTTGGGTTTGTTGCCGCTTGGGCCCTGCTGTCGCTGGCCTTGACCTGGCGTTTTGTACCGCAAATTCCCGGCGTGGCCGACGCGGGCCTGGCCGGGCAGTTCAAGTTCCTGGGCCGCCCCGGACCCTGGGTGGTTCTTCTCGCCGTGTTCTTGGGCAACACGGGCATCTTTTGCTGGTGGTCGTACGTCTCGCCGTGGCTGGAGACCGTTGGCGGATGGGATGCCGCCGTGTTGCCGGCCCTTTTGGTGCTGGCGGGAGCAGGCATGATCTTTGGCTCTCAGCTGGGCGGACGCGCGGGCGACCACTTTACGCCCGGCTGGGCCAGTGCGATTGGCCAGGCGATCACCTGCGCTTCTCTCCTGGCGATCTTTGCGTTCTCGGGCTCTTTGGTGGGGTCTGCGGCGCTGATGTTCGCGTGCTGCTGCGGCCTATTCTTTGTATCCAGCCCACAGCAGATCGCCATGGTCGAGGTGGGCCAAGGCGGCGGCGAGATGATCGGCTCGGCGTGCGTGCAGGTGGCCTTCAACGGCGGAAACGCGGTGGGCGCCCGCATTGGCCAGGCTGTTTTGGACACCGGGCTGGCGTACAACTACCCCGCTCTGGCCGGAGCCCCCATCACCGCCGTGGCCGTCGCGCTGCTGTGCCTGTACGCCTGGCGCTTCGAGCACGAGTACCACAAGGCGGCGGCCAAGGCATAGCCCCTCTGCGACCTCGGACTTACGCTGTGAGCTAACGCCGGAAGAAGCCCAGGGCGATGGCGCCAGGGCCCACATGGGTGCCGATCGTGGCTCCCACCGTGTAAACGGGCAGGTCGCCGGCCGGGTAGCCCTCGGCCCACAGGTCGTGGGAGTCGGCGATGTACTTATCCAGCAGCTTGCGCGAGAGACCGGCGTAGCCCAGGGCCAACGGCATGCTAAAGTCGATGCCGCCTGCCGCCTTGACCTGCTCGTTTAGCAGGTTGCGGCCGTTCTTGGAACCGCGAGCCTTGCCCAGCACGACCACGCGGCCCTCGTCGACGCTAATAACCGGCTTGATGGCCAATAGCTCGCCGACGGCGCCAGCCGCACCAGAGATCCGGCCGCCTTTGCGCAGGTATTCAAGGGTGTCGAGAAGCGCCACCACATGGACGCGATAACGGGCGGATTCAAGCTGGTCGGCAATCTGAGCAGCCGAAAGTCCCTGGGCGGCAAGGCGACAAGCAAGTTCAACCAGGATGCGCTCGCCCACGCAGACGTTAAGGGTGTCGACCACGCGCACGTGGCCCCTGGCCTCGGACGCGGCGATCATCGCGCTTTG
>CAVGOA010000065.1:0-10226 GCA_963630635.1 Paludibacteraceae bacterium | reverse complement strand
CCGTCTACCTGCGGGTTTGTTGAGCGGGTCTCTCGCTGGATCGCTGAGAAGGCCGCAAAAGTACTGACGACCCCCGGTTCGCGCGCAAGAAAGGCCCCGCGAGTACTGACAACCCCAAATTTTGGCGCGCGCCGGGGTTCCTGAACCCCCGGCTCCTTGCCGGTGAGGGGCGACAATTCGCCTAGCCTAAGGTTTAAGTAAAGCTTTACCCCTTCGAGCCACACGCGTTGTATTAGAGTGAGACATTAAGGCCAAATTCAGGCCGTTTTCTTATGTCTGAACTCGATTGAGAGGAATCCCATGCAGAACCAGGGGCCTCGCCAGCGCACTTCTCGCCACGACGCAACGCTGTGGCAGCGAACTTTTAGCGGCTTGATGGCGGTGATTCTTACCGCGCAGATGGTCTTTAGCCCCGTCTCGGCGCTGGGCACGACCTCGGGGACGCTTGACCTAGCAAGCCTCTTGGGCACCGACGACGTTCAGACCACGCAGGTGGAAGCCGTCGCAGACGACCAGACCCCCCTACGGGCGATGCTGCGGCTGAAGACGAGAAGTCCGTCGACGCGCAGCCCTTTACCACGGTATGGGACGATGACGAAGACGCGGCAGGCGCGCGCCCCGCGACCGACAGCGACCAGCTCGCATACCAGTTGCAATACCGCGAGAAGGACTCGGATGCCGAGTGGGCCACCTTTGATGCCCAAGACAGCGATCTTCTCGCTGCCTTGGGGCTTGACGAGAAGCAGGCTGACGAGCTTGCTGCATCTATCAATGTCGAGGCTGTGGATCAGACTTACGTGGCGAGCGCTCAGGGCCTGCCCGCCGCGATGACCGATGCCGAGGGCAACGAGACCCAGCTTGAGTGGCAGGTCATTCGCACTGGCGACATCGAGGGCTACGAGAAGGTCGAGGTCGAAGCCGAGGACTCCGACGACGCCGAGAAGGACGCTGCGGCCAGCGAGCCCGCCGCCGCGACCGACGAGGCCACCGCGACGGCCGCCGAGGCCGCGACGACCGACGAGGCCGCAACAGCCGACCCCGACACCCACTCCGAGACCCTGCGCCTGATCGTCCAGGACGAGCCGACTCCCGCCCTGGACGACCAGCAAGACGAGCAGCCCGTCGATGACGGCGCGGCCGTACAGGACAACTCCAACGACGTCACGCCCCCTGTCGTGGACGAGACAACCCGCACGGCCACCGAGCTCAACGCCTCCGCCGAGTTCACCACGGTGTGGGTCGACAACGGCTCGGACCAGCGCCTCGCCACGACCGCTATTGCCTACCAGCTGCAGTTTAGGCCCAAGGGCACGTCCCAGGACTGGACTACCTTTGACGCGGCCAGCGCAGATATCCTCAACACCCTGGGTATCAGCGCGGAGCAGGCCGCGGCAATTGCCGTCACCGTGACTCAATCCGACCAGAACTACGTTGCCTCGGCGACCGGCCTTCCCAACAAGGTGGAGGAGAAGACCGGCGACGAAACCACTGCTACCGATGAATACGAGTGGCAGATCGTCCGAACCGGCGACGTTGACGGCTACCAGAAGCTCGCGGTCGGCGCTTACGATGGCGCCTTCGACGACGAGTACTACGGCACGGACTCCAACAAAGAGTGCCTCCAGCTGCTCAAGGATGTGACCTTTACGGTCGCTCTGCGCGACGGCACCGGCGCGCTGGCCTCAAGCTATACCGCGGACACTTGGAACAGCTCGTTTGGCCAGTACGAGACCGTCACCACGCTCAAAGACGGCTCGTCTGTGGCCACGAACAGCGGCGTCTTCTCTAATTCAACCATCACGGTCAAAGGCAACGCGGCCACCATCACGGCGCAGGCGCCCGTGTACTACCCGGACGGCACCGCGCTCGACTACGCGCTCTCGCACGACACCCAAGCCGCCATTCAATCGGACGGCAAGGGCAACTATGACTACTACCAGGATTCTTACGACAATTCGGACGCGCACACTACCGGCAGGGGCTTCCTGGCGGCCTACGACGGCGGCAAGTTGATCCTTACCCACGCGGGTACGACGAGCTTCTCTGCAACCGCGGTCTGGGAGGACGAGGGTAACACGTCCAGCCGCGGCGATACCAAGTACTCGCTCTATCGCTACAGCACTAACGGCGGCAGCACGTCCACCGCGGCGCATGTGGCAAATTCCAAGGGCGAGTTCATTTCCTTCACCGTGAGTGCCGAGGATAACCGCAATGCCGGCGACAACGGGATCAACCTGAGCGACTACCTGCAATATGTCCAGGGCAGCCTGGCCAAGTACGATCCCGACGGCTACCCCTACGTCTACTTCCTGCGCGAGGAGACCGTTGACGGCTACCTGCGCGTTG
The DNA here is from genome assembly GCA_963630635.1 of Paludibacteraceae bacterium. Taxonomy (GTDB): domain Bacteria; phylum Actinomycetota; class Coriobacteriia; order Coriobacteriales; family Atopobiaceae; genus Paratractidigestivibacter. The sequence goes on along the minus strand of CAVGOA010000065.1, from coordinate 7,880 downwards.
CCGGCAGCGTCTCTGAGGGCGAGAACGGCGCGGCCCAGGTAACCTACGACAAGGCCAACTACTACACCGCCGATCTTAGCGACGGCAGCTGGGGCTCCAAAGAGACCGGCGCCGTGGCCTCGGACTCCGATGCCGCCATTTACAACAATGGCACCATCACCAACGTTCGCCAGAACAAGGTCTCGCCCCAGCTCACCAAGTCCTGGGACGCCGGCAGCTACCAGGACCAGCTCAGCGACGTGACCGTCAAGCTGGAGCTCAAACGCCACGTGCTCACGAGCGACATGCAGCCGGGCGAGCAAACCGGCCTCTACGTTGTCGACAGCACATGGGAGACCGTGGGCTCCGTCGCGCTCTCTGGTTGGGCCAGCGGCAACATGAGCCAGGTCGCCTACCTTTCCCAAGAACAGGAGAAGTACGACCTTCTCGGCCGCGTGTACATCTATCAGTGGTGCGAGGTCGACGTCTTCCAGCCCAACAAGGAGGGCCAGCAGTTCAAGGCTGCCACCGAGGGCGAGCTTGCCGGCATCACGGGCGTCGCGACCCTTGACCTCGCCGATGAGCTTGGCAACGACGATGCCGTGACCTTCGAGGGTTCCTACGCCAATGGCACCATTACCAACACCTACTCCGGCAAGACCACGGCCCGCGTTACCAAGTACTGGAGCGTCAACGGCAAATACGTCACCGGCGAGAAGACCCCCTACGGCGTCGAACCCGGCGAGACCTTCACCGTCAAAGACGCCGATGGCACCGAGTACACCAAAACCTTCCCAACCAGCTTGACCTTCTCGATTTACCAGGACGACACTCTGTACGCCGGTGGCGTCACCATGGACGGCACGGCGGACGCCGATTGGACGACCGTAACCGCCGTCGACGGCACCCAGATCAAATACCGCGAGGTTGCCCCGTGGCAGATCGACTTCGACGGCCTGCCCAAGTACGACGCCTCTGGCTCTAAGTACCGCTACCAGACGCTCGAGACGAACCCGGCTGGCTTCTCGTCGTCCTCGTCCTTCAAGGTTTCCACCGACGCCACCGATGGCAACAAGTCCGACGGCACCAGCGACAACAGGGTCGTGAACTCCTCTGCGGTCTGCAACTCCCCCTATCCCGGCGAGGGCACCACGGTGCGCCTGTCAAAGACCTGGGAGGACGACGGCAACAACACCGGTCGCAGCACCGTTAAGGTCGAGGTCTACGCCAAGACCGACGTGGTCACCAAGGGCGGCGAGAAGCTCTTTGACAAGGATGCCGTCATCGCCACCGTCGACCTGAGCGACGCCGGCGGCTGGTACGCCGAGGCGCACATCTCGGCGGGCGGCGGCATCTACCTGGCCGATAGCGCGTCTGTGCCCGAGGGCTTCACGCCCGGCAATGGCAACGGCTTCTACTATGGCGTGCGCGAGGTGAGCAACGACAACTACGACGTTATTAGCAAGTCCGACGCCCAGAAGGCAGACAGCCCCTACGCCGATGCGCTCCTCTCGCCGTGGGAAGACGGTGCCCAGCGCATGGTGACCAAGCGCAGCAACGACGCCGATGCCGCTGCTGCCGGCGGCTATGCCTACGACATAAGCTACAGCGTCGAGCAGGACCTCCTGGGGTCCAAGGTCGTCGTGACCAACCGGCGCGTGGGCCTGGTCAACATGCAGCTTGGCAAGAGCTGGATTGACGGTGACGCCGCCGATACCACCAAGCGCCCCGATGCCTACTATGTGGTCACCGGCGAGAAGGACGCCAACGACCAGGCAAACAGGATCTTCTCGGCTAAGGACGGCAACGTCTATGTGACCCTGCCCGGCAGCTCGACGAGCTATCCGCTCTATACCGACGCCGAGCACACGACGCAGCTCAAGGTTTCTGACCTTGCCAACGAGGCTGACTTTGCCGACGGCGCCGCGGCCAGCGAGCTGCGCATCAAGATCGCAACGGTCACATCGGGCAACCCGGAGCCCATCACCATCTATGGCCTGCCCAAGTACGACGACGCCGGCGCGCCCTTTGGCTACTCTGCGTCCGAGGAGGTCAGCCCCACCGGCGACCAGAGCACCGAGTACACCAAGCGGTCGTCTACCGCCAATGAGCAGTTTGACTCCAACCTGCAGCACAGCGACAAGCGCTCCTACACCTTTATCAACGCCCGCGCGGGCACCAAGAGCGTGACCTTCTGTCTGCGCTGGCACGACCACTATGTGAAGGACACCTTAAACCAGCGCCCTGACGTCTACCTGACGCTCTATAAGTTGAATGAGAACGGTAATCCAGAGGTGGTTACCGGCTACGAGAACAGCAAGTGGGTAGGCCTCGAAGAGTGGAACAACGATTCGGTGGACGCCAACTATAGCCAGACCGCCACGATCCACGATCTTCCCAAGTACGACTCCGCTGGCAAAGAGATTGTCTACTATGCCGTGGCCATGCCCTCGGTGAGCGACGCGACCTTCAAGGCGCTGGATTACAACGATGTGGCGCTTGGCCCCGTGGACACCAACGAGTACAACAAGGGCACCTGGAACGCCCCCAGCGCAGAGGTGCAGGGGAAGGGCGGCTCTGTTGCCGTGACGTCTGGAAGCGGCGAGAAGACCGCGCTTCGCGAGGGCGGCACGTTCATCTTTGGGATTAGCGGTACCCTGGCGATCCAGGGTACCAAGACCTGGGCGAACATCCCCAGCGACTACACGGGTGAGCTGCCCGACTTCACCATCTTCCTCCAGCAGCGCCTTGCGTACGAAAGCACCGAGTGGAGCAACCTTGAGCTTTCTGACTCGGCCGCAGGGAACAAGGACCACATCAACAACAAGTACTACGTCTACAGCAACGTTGGCGAAGACGGCGCCCATAACGCCCTGCCCGACGGCAAGGCCGCCGTGGCGTGGCTGACCGTTACGGGCAACACGGCGAGCAAGAAGACCACCACGTTCTACCTTACGGCCTATGGCGAGAACAACAACAACCCAACTGGCGAGGGAAGCCGCCTGGAAAAGTATGACTCCGAGGGACGCATCTACGAGTACCGCGCCCTTGAGGTCATGGACGGCCTGCTCAAGGAAGATTCTAGAAACCCGGCGGGCGGCTTCACGCTCAAAGAGCTTCTCGCCAGCAGCATTGGCACCAGCACCGACGGCAACAACTGCTACTCTGGCCCCACCATTGCCAGCAGCGGCCTGGGTGCCTCCACGCGCGTGACCAACAGCTTCAAGACAACGCAGCAGAAAGGCAAGATTACCGTTAACAAGACCTTTAGCGGTCGGGCCGAAGGAGACCGGTTCCCGCCGACCACCTTTACCCTGTACCGCAGGGTCGACGATGGGGCGGACGCCGAGTGGACCAAGGTTGAGGCTAAGAGCCTGGACACGAGCCTGTTTGGGACCAACGGCACAGGAAACCTTGATTTCACTGACCTTGCTATCTACGCGCCGAACGGCAAGTACTACGAGTACAAGGTTGAAGAAACCAGCATCAACGGCTACAGGACCTACGCTGCTAGGGGGACCGTAGCTATCTCTGGCATCGACATGAAGACGACAAGTGTCAAAGAGCTGCATGCCGGGATCACTGATAACGTGGCATCCTTCCTTAACGAGTACGTGCCCAGTACGGTGAGTGTCTCTGGTACCAAGAACTGGAAAGACACCAACAATCAGTGGGACACCCGCGCGGACATTTTTGACACCCTCGTCCTCACGCGTACGTACCAAGACGGCGGCGGCACCGAGTACGTGACGCTGCAGCAGACCGACGCTTCTAAAGAGGGGTATTTCAAATGGACGAGCGACACCACGGGTTCCAGCGCGTACACGTCCTTCTCCATCGCCAATCTTGAGAAGTGGGCGCCCGACGGCCAGCTTTGGGTCTACTCCCTAAAGGAGGACGACAGCAAGGTGGCGTCTGGCTCCAGCCTTGGCCAGTACACGTTGCAGTCAAGCCCGGTCAAGGTTACAGGTACGGACACGGACAAACCAAGCGTCACCCTGTCCAACACCCTTAAGAGCAGCGTGAAAGTCACCAAGACCTTCGTAGGCGACAGTAACGATACCGCCTACCAGCAACGCCCCCGCGTTTACGTGACGTTGCAGGCCTCGACCGACAATGGCCAGACCTGGGCTGCGGCCAAGGATGTGCTTGGCGTCGATAAGGTCAACAACAAGAGCCTTGAACAGTACTGGTCGCCCAAGTACAACGGCAATACCACGATGAGCTATACCTGGGACCAGCTGCCCACGACGGTGAATGGGACTGGCGTTATCTACCGCGCGATCGAGTCGAAACTTGCCTACGACGCCGCGAATGCTGCCGGCTCGGAGACTCAGGTCGTTACTATGGCCGTCGACAAGGACGAGAAGTACGCCGCGTCGACACAGGGCTTCTATATGCCGAGCCAGACCACCACGAGGTCTGGTTACGCGACCACCACCGCGATTTCCAACACGCATAAGTCGAACTCGACCTACGCGTTCTACATTAACAAGAAGTGGGCTGATGACGACAACAAATGGGCCCTGCGCCAGGCTGTGACGTACGTTTTGCAGCGCAGCACCGACGGCGGTGCAAACTGGCAGTGGGTGACCAAGTACAACGCGAGCGTCGACGGCCCGTTTAACGCTGCCGGCACGGCGCTCAACGACAACCTGGTTAAGGTGACCCTTACCGAGGCGGATGCCGAGGCAGGCAAGCTTGCTTATATGTGGGGCAAGACCCTCGAGAACCTGCCTGCGGTGGACGCCGGGGACAACCCTTACACCTACCGTGCGGTCGAGGTCGTGCCCAACGGCTATTCCGTGACGTCCTCGGGTGCCGCTGAGGTGGCTTCCAGTGGCTCTCTCAAGCTTTACGCTGTCAATAACGGCGACGTCACCTTCGAGAACACCCTGGACACGCTGACCCTTACCGGCACTAAGGAGTGGAACAAGTTTGGTCTTGACCTGCCTGATCCGTCGAACGTGCAGCTGGTAGTCCAGCAGTACAAGGGCCAGGGCGACGCCAACCCGATCACCATCGAGGCGAGCAAGGCCTCCGTCACGTGGACCAACACAGAGGGCGACTCTTGGACCTACAAGATCGAGGGCCTGCCCAAGACCGCCTCTGACGGCACGGCGTACTACTACAAGGTCACCGAGACCGCTGGGACCGTGGCGGGCTTCTATCCCACCAATCCCAGCGATTTTGCCGCGGCGGGGGCCAACAACAGCCTGGCCAACGGCACGATCACGAACACGGCAACAAAGCTCGCGCTGGACAAGATTGGGGCAGTTGGCAACCAGCGCGCCCAGCTTAATAACGCCGAGTTCACGATTAAGAACGCCTCGGGCCAGACGGTTGCGGTTTGGAGCCGCGACGCGCAGGGCCAGGTGAGCGTAAGCTCTACCAGCGACTGCGGCTTTACGACCGATGCGACGACGGGCGTCGTCTATATCGTGGGCCTGGCTGCGGGCACCTATACCGTGAGCGAGACCAAGACGCCCACAAACTACGTTGCCGCGGCCGAGTTCAAGGTGACCATCGCGGCGAACGGCGTGGTGAGCACCACGGCTAGCTACGCGCCGGCAACCGACGCCGATGGCGACGGCATCGCCGAGACCGTCACCGTGACCGATGACGTGCTGCGCGGTAGCTTTAAGATCACCAAGACCGCGAGCGACAACAGCGCGGTTGTGACGAGGGCCGCGGCCAACGGCAGCGCGGCGACTCCGGTCGGGGGCATGACCTTTGACCTGTACAAAAGCGACGGGACGCTTCTTGCCAAGAACCTGACCACGGACAAGAACGGCACGTTTGTCTCGACGTCTTCCTCCATCGCGTACGAGGCCGGGGCGGGCCTGGGCGACAACTACACCAAGCTTTCCGACGGCTTGCCGGTGGGCGAGTACTACCTGATCGAGACCGGCGAGAAGGCCGACCTGGTGACGCCTGCGGATGAGGACGCTAAGACGACCTTCTTGATTGCGGCTAACTCAAATGCGACCGAGCAGCCCGCGACCGTTGACGTGGCGGTCTCGAACACCAAGTTCAGCGCGACTGTGACGCTGAGCAAGACCGACGCCACGAGCGGCGCCGCTATTTCTGGCGCCACGTTCAAGCTTGAGTACAAGGCGCCGGACGCGGCGGCCGACGCTGGCTACACGACCCTTGGCTCCAGCTACACCACCGATAACGACGGTGTCCTGACTTTGTCCGGGCTTAAGAAGGGCTCATACACCCTTACCGAGGTCTCGAACACGGGCTACAACGTGCCGGCGGCCGGTATCAAGGTTGCCGATTTTGTCATTGAGAATAACGACGCCGGTAGCACGTTTAACCTGGGCAGCGCCGAGGGCCGCGGGGATGTTGATGCCGCCAATGTCAACGCCACCATCCTGGCTTTTGGCAGCACCGGCATGACCAACGAGCGTCTGACCGGCTCCGTCAAGATGAAGAAGGTCGACGAGTCTGGCCAGCCGCTCGCCGGCGCCGTGTTCAAGCTCCAGGTGAAATCCGGCGACGGCTGGGCCGACGTCGTGGGCAAGACCAGCCTGGCTACTGGCGCCGACGGCACCATCGCAGTTGACGGCCTGAGCTGGGCCACCTATCGCTTTGTCGAGGTCACCCCGGCGGCCGGCCACTACAACCAGACCGGCGCCGACCCCGTGACCAGCAATGAGGTCACCATTGGCCGCAACACCGTGGCCACCACCCAGGACTGCGGCTCGGTGACCAACAAGGCCGTGGTTCTTACGCTTAAGAAGGCGTCGGGCCAGACAAAGCTTGCGGGTGCGACCTTCAAGATCACCGGCACCTTTGTGGATGCGGATGCAACCGAGAAGACCGTGACCACTGGCAACGACGGCTCTGCCACCTTGTCTGGCCAGCTCATTGTTGGTAACACCTACCAGATTTGCGAGACCGCGGCCCCCGAGGGTTACAAGCTTTCGACCGACACGGTCACCGTCAAGGTGAAGGCCGACGGTACTCTTGAGGTCCAGGGCACGACCCCTGCCGAGGGCGCGGCCTTTGCCGTCAACGGGTCGACCGTCACGATGAGTGATGAGGCTACGGTTCTTACTGTTAAGAAGACCAACGCCAACGGGACCGTCGTGCTTGAGGGCGTCGAGTTCACCGTGACCCCGGCCGAGGGCTCCAAGTTCGTTGACAAAGCGGCGTCTAAGACCCTCACCACTAAGGCCGACGGTACCGATACCCTTACTGCCCAGCTTGTTGTGGGTGGTACGTATACCCTCAAGGAGACCAAGGCCCCGGCGGGCTACAAGCTCTCCGATGCCGAGCTCACGTTTGCCGTGGCCACCGACGGCTCCATTAGCGTCAGCGGCGAGACGCCCGCGGCCTTCACCGTCGACGGCGCCAGCGCGACAGTGACCATGAGCGACGAGCAGACGACCTTCTCGCTGTCCAAGACCGCCGAGGGCTACGCGGCCTCCCGCATGGCCGAGGCCGAGTTCGAGCTCTCTGGCAAGTTTGTCTCGGCGACCACGCCCGTGACCTTGACCATTGGCCAGGACGGCAAGGCGGATACCTCGTCCCTCACCGGCCAGCTGATCGTGGGGGAGACCTATACCCTCACCGAGACCCGCGCCCCCGCGGGCTTCAAGCTCGATGCCGGCGTGGCGAGGTTTACCGTTGCTGCAGACGGCGCGCTGACAGCGGCCGACGGCTCTTCTACCAGCTATTCGTTCGACGGCGCGTCTGTCGCGGCGACCGACAGGCCCGTTACCCTTACTATCACTAAGTACAACGAGGACGGCAGCGTTAAGCTCGAGGGCGCCGTTTTCAAGGTCTCCGGCACCTTCGCGGACGGCAAGACCGAGGAGATTCTCACCACCGGCCAGGACGGCGCCGCGACCCTTACTGCCGCCCAGCTTGTCGTGGGCAACACCTACACC
>CAVGOA010000064.1:7710-10305 GCA_963630635.1 Paludibacteraceae bacterium | reverse complement strand
GCGCCGGCGGCTGCGCCAGCCGCGCGACTATCGATGCCCGCAGGGGCAAACAGGTCATCTACCTGCGAATATACGGGCTGCGAGACCTGGTTGTACGAAGGCGCCGCGGCCTGCGCGCTGGCAGAGTCAACAAGCGGCACGTTCCTGCGCTGGGTCACGGGCATGGGGATGGCCGAGGGCGCCGCAGACGCAGAGACCAGCGGCGCGGGAGCCACGGGCATGGGCGTCGAGGCGCCGGCCGCGGCCACGGGCTCGGGCACGTCATAGTAATCGCTGGGGATGATATCCAGGCCCTCGGACCCCAAAGGCATGGGGCTGGGCATCGAGTTTTGCTGGAACTGGGCCGCGCCCGTCGAGACGCGCTCGTTCTTGCCACCCTGCCTGGGCACGCGCGCTGCCGCGCCGCCCGCCACGGAGTTGCCGCCCAAGAAGGCCTGCTCCTCCTCGCGAAGGCGGGTCAAGGTGAAGGAATCGATATTCTCGGCAAAAACCGCGAACTTGCCCGAGCGCAGCGTGGGGTCGACCATAAAGCGAACCAGGGGCTTGCCCACAAAGACGTAGCCCTTCTTTTTGGCCTCTGCCTGCACAAACGCCGAGGTCTCTTTAGTGATCTGGGCGTACAGCGGGCGCATGAGCGAGTCGTCGGAAGAAGAGACCAAGATGGTGTAGAGGGCGGGCGCGGTGTCGCGGCCGTCGATCTCGTAGGTCTCGCGCTCCATCTCTTTGGCGGCCTTCTTGGCCAGCTTCTTGAAGGAGAAGGGCTCGGTGTAGCCCTGGGGCGCGGCCCCAAAGACCGAACCGATCCTACCTTCGAACTCGTTAAGGAAACTCATCTATTCCTCGCCTTCCTGGCTCTCGAAGAGCGGGCCTCTCAGGACAGTCATTCCACACAAAACAACAAACAAGAGTACCGCATATAGGCAATCAGCCCAAATCGAGCCGCTGGAAAACCCGCCATTCTCCACTCTAGCTGCGAAAACCTCAAAGGCGAGAAGAACGACCAAACCAAGGCCCTGACCTGCGATTCCGGCGCGGACGCTTCCACGCATGGCAACTAGGCACGACGTCGCAGCTGCCGCCGCGGCGCCCGCCACCTGCACCCACGTTGCCGGGGTGGTAAGGGCTGCTGCCAGCTGCGCAATCACGGCACCGGCGGCAAAGTCGCAGGAGGTCGCGGCGTTGAAGACCAGGGTGAGAAGCGCCCCGGCGGCTCCGGTGACGGTGGCCTCTAATGGGTCCAGGGCAAAGCCGGCCAGCTGGGCGCCGGTGACGGGGCGGCCTAGGCAGCAGGGGAGGAGCAGGGCCGCGGTGGCCAGGCGATCGCGCCGGCCGGCGTAGGCCCACCACAGGCAGCCGGCCACGGCGATGCCTGCGGCCAGGGGAAACGCCAGGTTGGTGGGGTGGGCACAGGCCAAGGCGACGCTTGCGGTGGCGACGGCCAAGAGCGAACCTGCGGGCGGCCACAGGGCCGTCGCGGCGTAGACGCCCACGGCAACCAGCAACATGGGTGCCGTCTGAGCTGCGGGAATGGACGGCGCTGCGGCCAGGACGCAGATAAGGGTGAGAAGCGCGGGCAAGGTTCGCTCGATGGCCGGCCACAGCCACGGGAACTTGACGCGCAAGGGGATGTGCTTGTCTGCCCAGGCCAGGTCCTTCTCGGCGTCGTCTTCTTTTGACTGGTCAAGAAGGTCGCGCAGGGACGCGGCGCCCTGGGCTGCGTCGCCTAGGGAGGGGGCTAGCTCGCAGGCCAGCTCATTTGCCGAGGGGGTGCGGCCGCTGGCGCCCGGGGCCAGGGCGCGAAGCAGGGCGTCCTCGGCGTTGAAGTCCAGCTCGGGGTCGATTTCGGTGAGGGGCTTGCGCGGGCCGCGGAAGATGGCTTCAAGCGAGGCCGCGGCCGAGGTGGCGGCAAACGGGTCGGTGCCGGTCAAGGCCTGCCAGATGACGACCGCCAGCGAAAAGACGTCGGCGCGCTCGTCCACAAGCATGCCTTCGATCTGCTCGGGCGGCATATAGCCAACGGTGCCGCCGCGCGCGCCAGCGTACCCGGTGGCCGAGGCCAGCGTGGCCATGCCAAAGTCCGTGAGCTTCACGGTTCCTTCTCGGTTGATCATGATGTTTGTGGGCTTGACGTCCAGGTGAAGGACGCCGTGCTGGTGGGCGTAGGTGAGGGCGTGTGCGCACGAGGTCAGCACGTGGCAGCATTCCTCGTGGGTCAAGACGCCGCCTTCCACGCGGCCCAGCAGCTCGGCCAGGTTAAGGCCGTCGATGTACTCCATGACCAGGTAGGCATAGGTGCCGTCCATTTGAAAGTCGTGGACGGTCACGATGTTTGGGTCGTTAAGCAGGCAGGCTGTGCGGGCCTCGCCCAGGGCGTCTTCCATGGTCGAGGCCTGGATGCCCGTCTCGTCTGCCGCCGTAAGGGGGATGCGCTTGATGGCCACGCGGCGCTGCAGCGTGGTGTCCCAGCAGGTGCATACCGAGCCAAAGCCGCCCGTGCCTCGCCGGGTCAGCACGCGGTAGCGGCCCAGTAGAATCTCGTCCGATGCCTGCGAGCTGGGGTTTTGCGGCCAGGTTTGTGAAGGCTGGAAAAGCGGG
>CAVGOA010000064.1:0-7500 GCA_963630635.1 Paludibacteraceae bacterium | reverse complement strand
TCCGGGTGGGCCCAAATTAGAATCCGGCTGACTCATCCCGGATTAAAATCGACTTTGGCAAGTAGCCGCTTTTGCTCAACTGGGCAAACGTGGCTAAAACAGCCGAGGCTACTCGGGGAAAGCAAATTTAAAGCGGGATGAGTCAGCCGGATTGGCCTAGGCACCAAGTTTTCGAAAAAAAGTTCTTGGTTTGCCGCCGCAATTGAGTTAATATCGAACAGCACGCGGGCGTGGCGGAATTGGCAGACGCGCTAGCTTCAGGTGCTAGTGGGATTTACTCCCGTGAAGGTTCAAGTCCTTTCGCCCGCACCATTGAACCTTAAAGACCCTCGGTTTTACCGAGGGTCTTTTGCTATGTAAAGCCTGTGCCGCACCATAAAAAACGGCGAGAAGAACTGTGTTCTTCTCGCCGTATTCTTGCAGGTAGGCGGCTATTCTTCGTCCTCGTCGTCATCGTCAAAGAGCGACCAGTCGTCCTTCGATTTCTCGTGGTTGAAGTAGGTCTGCTTGGTCTTGCGCTCCATAACCATGGCGATGACCAGGCACAACAGGATGCCACCAATAACCAACACAATGACTCCGGTCTTATCGCCAAAGAGCCATGCAAATAAGTCTGAGATAGCCTGCATGTTTATCCTTTCTGCAAGGACGGGTTGAGCATCCACAAGTATATACTGGGAGCATTGCTGTATCGCGCACGTGTTGTGTGCTTGATGAGTGACGGGAATTGAGGAGTACAGATGCTCGACATCAAGTTTGTTCGCGAGAACCCCGATGCGGTGGACAAGGCCTGCGAGTCCAGGCAAAACGCCCACTGGGACCGCGAGAAGTTCTTTGAGCTGGACGAGGAGCGCCGCTCTGTTATCGCCGAGGTCGAGTCTTTGCAGGCCGCCCGCAACGCCGAGTCCAAGAAGATCGGCGAGCTTATGCGCGAGGGCAAGAAGGACGAGGCCGAGGCCGCAAAGGCCCAGGTCGCGGCCAACAAGGACCGCATTTCTCAGTTGGACGAGAAGCGCGGCCAGGTCGAGAAGGAGCTCTTTGACCTGGTGGCGGCCATCCCCAACATTCCGCACGAGGACGTGCCCTACGGCAAGGACGACTCTGACAACCCCGAGGTGCGCCGCTGGGGCACTCCGCGCGAGTTTGACTTCGAGCCCAAGGCCCACTGGGACCTGGGCCCCGAGCTGGGCATGATCGACTTTGACCGCGGCGTTAAGCTGGCCGGCACCCGCTTCTACCTGCTGGGCGGCATGGGTGCTCGCATGGAGCGCGCGCTGATCAACTTCTTCATCGACATGCACAACAAGGCCGGCTTCAAGGAGTGGTGGCCCCCCGTCATCACCAACCACGACAGCCTGTTTGGTACCGGTCAGCTGCCTAAGTTTGACGACGACCTCTACCATGTGAACCCCGACCTGTACCTCATCCCCACGGCTGAGGTCCAGCTCACCAACATCCACCGCGATGAGGTCCTGGATGCCAGCCAGCTGCCGCTTCTCTATACCGCCTTTACCCCGTGCTTCCGAGAGGAGGCCGGATCTGCCGGTCGCGACACCCGCGGCATCATTCGCGTGCACGAGTTTGACAAGGTCGAGATGGTCAAGTTCGCCACGCCCGAGGACTCGATGAACCAGCTTGAGTCTATGGTCAACGAGGCCGAGGAGTGCCTGAAGGCCCTGGGTCTGCCGTACCACGTGGTCACCCTGTGCACCGGCGACATTGGCTTTAGCGCCACCAAGTGCTACGACATCGAGGTTTGGCTGCCCAGCTACAACAACTACAAAGAGATCTCTTCTTGCTCCAACTGCTGGGACTTCCAGGCTCGCCGCGCCAACATCAAGTATCGCGACCCGGCCAACTTCAAGGGCACCCGTTACGTCCACACGCTTAACGGCTCGGGCCTGGCCGTGGGCCGCACGATGGCCGCCATCATGGAGAACTACCAGAACGCCGACGGCACCATCACCGTGCCCGAGGCCTTGCGCTCCTACATGGGCGGCATCGAGGTCATCAAGCCCGAGGCCTAAGCTGGGGCCTGCTCGGGCCTGCGCCTTGCGCCTTGGGGCGAGGTCTTCTCGCCAAGTATTGAATTTCAGCGCCGGTGCACGCGGAGTGTGCCGGCGCTTTTTGTTGTGGCAGCGTCCGGACGCTGCCGCGCTCTGCCGGGCGCGGTTCAAGTGCGGTGAATTTACCTTTTGCCCAACCGTCTGCCCGCCGGCTTTGTATAATTTCTGCAAATGAAGCGCCTTGGGGAGACATACTTGGACCTTGGCATTCGCCCAGGTCAGCTGGTGCGTTGCGTGTTATTGGCCGCAACGTTGGCGCTTTGCGGCTGCGATAGCGCCGCATCAAGTGCGTCGACTGTCGTTCAAAGCGCCTTGACCCAAGAATCAACAAGCGGCGCCGCCTTTACTGTGTCCGCGACCTTGCCCTACACCTCGGATTTTGACGAGGCCGCAGCTACGGGCGACAACGGCGCGCTGATCGACGTTAGCCACGCGGCCCAGGGCTACGTCACCGCGGCCGCTACCAGCGACAGCCGCCTTAAGATCCAGGTGAGCCTGGGCGAGGCCAGCTACAACCTCGACATGCCCGCCGACGGCACCCCGGCGGCCGTGCCCCTTACCCTGGGAAGCGGCTCGTACTTGGTGCGCGTTATGCAGAACACCACCGGCTCGAGCTACGTCGAGCTGGCCCGCGCCACGGCAGACGCCCAGCTAGAGAACGAGTTTGGCCCCTATCTGCGCCCCAACATCATCTGCAGCTATGTCGAGGGCAGCGCCTGCGTGACCAAGGCGCGCGAGCTGGTGGCCAGCGCCCAAAACCAGGGCGACGCCTTGGCTGCCATCTGCGACTGGATCTGCGACAACATTACTTATGACGACGAGAAGGCCGCCCAGCTCAAAGACTCGTCTGGCTACATCCCCAATCCCGACCAAACCCTGGCGGCGGGCTCGGGCATCTGTTTTGACTACGCCAGCCTGGGCGCCGCGATGTTGCGCAGCCAGGGCATCCCGACCCAAATCGTGACCGGCGATGTCTCGCCAGACAACATCTCACACGCCTGGCTGATGGTCTACATCGACGGCACCTGGACCTCGGCGGCTTTTGACGTACAGCAAAACACCTGGTCGCGCGTTGACCTGACCTTTGCGGCAAGCGGGGGAGGGACCAATGTGGGCGACGGCAAGACCTATACCGCGCGACATATGTATTAAAACGCTCACCGAAAAACCCAGGGGGTACCTCTCGCCAAGGTAAACCGTGGTAAAGTCTCTATCGTGAAGTCGGCAACTTAGAATCTGGAGCTCTTATGGCAGACAAGCTACTTGAAGGCAGCGCAATCAGCGCCTTTTGCGGAAGTGTCGCAACGATGCTTTCGGCTGGTGTCCAGATCGACGAGGCCGTCCACATGCTGGCCGAGAACCGCGAGCAGTCCTACTTCAAGGACGTTTGCGATAAGACCTACTCGCGGCTGGTGCAGGGCGAGGGCCTGGCCGATGCCATGGAATTCACCGGCGCCTTTCCGCCCTACGCTGTGAGCATGGTTCGCGTTGGCGAGGCCTCGGGCCGCACCGACCGCGTGCTTCGCAGCCTTGACCGCTATTACGGCAGCGAGAGCCGCCTGTTCGCTAAGCTGCAGAGCGCCGTGGGCTACCCGGCCGCGCTGCTGTGCGTCATGAGCGTCATCTTGGCCTTTACCGTGGCGGTCATCTTGCCGATTTTCTCGGATGTGTATAAGGACATTGCGGGGTCTTTGACCTCGGGCTCGTTTGGCTCGGTGGGCGTGTCGATGGTCATTGGCTGGATCGCGCTGGCCGTCGTCTTGATCGCCACCGTGGCCGTTTTGGTCATGGCCGTCCAGGCAAAGTCCGAGTCTGGCCGCATCAAACTTGTAAAGTTCCTCGAGGGCTACCCGGCCACTAAGGCGGCCATGTACCAGCTGGCCCTCTCGCGCTTTACCAGCGCCCTTGCCGCCTACATTGCCTCGGGCGTCCACGACGCGCAGGCTATGGAGGAAGCCGAGAAGACCGTCGACCACGTTGAGCTTCGCCAGAAGATCGAGGCCGCCCACGCTTCTATGACCAACATCGACAACCCCCGCAGCCTGGGCCAGGCCATCTCGGAGAACGACCTGTTTGAGCCTGTTTACGCCCGCATGCTGGTGGTTGGCACCCGCTCTGGCTCGACTGACGACGTGCTGGGTCGCCTGTCCGACGTCTTCTTTGACGACGCCACGATGCAGATCGACTCGGTCATCGACACCGTCGAGCCCGCCCTGGCCGTCTTCCTCACGCTTGCCGTGAGCGCCACGCTGATCGCGGTCATGATGCCCCTGGTTGGCATCATGAGCTCCATCGGTTAGCGGCGAGAAGGGCAGGCCAATATCGATGTTTCACGAGCTAACCTATAAAGAAGAGGGCAAGCGCAAGAAGCGCCGCTGGGTCATTGTGACCGTGGTGCTGGTTGTGTGCGTGGTCTTCGTGGCCGTGGCGGGGGTTGCTCGACGCAACGCGCGCGTCCAAGGCGCGGCGGCGTTGCGCGAGTCGATCCTCTCGGCGGCAAAGCAGTGCGCCTCGATCGAGGGCGCGTACCCCAGCTCGCTGTCCCACCTGGAGGAAAGCTACGGGCTGACCATCAACCACGACGACTACATCATCACCTACGAGTGGTTTGCCGATAACATCGTTCCCAGTGTGGTGGTGGCGCCGCGATGAACAACGTCAACACCCACAAGATCGATCGCGCCGAGGCGCTAACCAGCGTTGCCCACATTTCCTTGCGCGAGGAGAAGACCGGGCGCGCCGCCAGGCTCTTCTCGCCGCTGTTTTTGGCCGTGCTGTTTGTGCTGCTGCTGGTGGCCTTGGTCACCGGCGTCAACGTGTACAGCCGCGTTGCCGCAGCTCAGCGGGCCAACAACCAGTCGCGCGAGGGTATGGAGCTGATCATCAACTCGATTCGCGCCAACGACGCCACGGGCAGCGTGGCCGTGGGCGAGGGCCCCGAGGGCCGCTCGCTGGTGGTCGTTCAGCACCTGGACAGCGGCACCTACGAGATTCGCACCTACC
Source organism: Paludibacteraceae bacterium (assembly GCA_963630635.1). Taxonomy (GTDB): domain Bacteria; phylum Actinomycetota; class Coriobacteriia; order Coriobacteriales; family Atopobiaceae; genus Paratractidigestivibacter. The sequence continues at coordinate 2,431 of CAVGOA010000064.1, read as the reverse complement.
TGTACCAGGGCAAAATCCTGCAGGAGTACGCCATCCAGGGCGCGGCTTACACGCCGGCCGCGGCGACCGAGCTGGCCGAGTCCAACACCTTTACCTTTGGCGTCTCGCACGGGCTGTTTAGCATCACCACCGACAGCGGCACCTGCGAGGTTGCCCTGCGCAACCTGCAGGGAGGTGACCTGTAATGGCTGGCGAGAAGAACACGGCCACCTTTGGCCCGCAAGAGCTAGAGAACGCCGGCGGCACCGCCGCGCGCCGCGAGGTTGGGGGCCGCGCCTGGACGGGTCTGGCCTTTGTAGTTGAGTCTTTGATCTTGCTGTTTGCCATCGTGGTCTCGATGGCAGTGTTTACCTCGCTGTATGCCAAGGCGGGCACCCTGGCCACGCGGTCTGAGGACCTGACGAGCGCCATCCAGATGGCCCAGTCTGCGGCCGAGGAGTTCTCTAACGATCCGGCCGCTGTGGCCAAGGGCTCCCCGGTTGGACTGGGCTATGCCGCCGGCGAGAAGAACACCGACTCGCTGGCCGTGACCTGCATCGTTGACGCGCAGGCTACCGACGCGGGCACGTTGTACCGGGCGCACATTGCGGTCGTCGAGGCCGGGGACGGCGCGGCCACGGGCGACGCGGCGGGCGACGTCGAAGCCGCCGAGGTCTTCTCGCTGGATGCCACTCGTTACGTAAGCGGGGTGAAGTAGCATGTCCAAGAAACCCGCAGGTAACGTGCGCATTGGTATCGTGAGCTTCATCACGCTGCTTGCCATCCTGCTGATGAGCGTCCTAGCCGTCCTGTGCGTGGTGACGGCCCGCGCGACCTGGGCCACCACCCAAAAGCAGGGCGTCTCGGTGAGCGAGACCTATCAGATCGACGGCGTGGGGCAGGCGATTTTGTCGCAGGTCGACGCGCAGGCCGCCCAGGTCAAGGCCCAGGGCGGGACCGCCGCGCAGGTCGCGGCCTACGTCAAGTCCAACGCGGCCGCGATCCAGACGGCCGCCCTTGACCAGGCGGGCGCGACCGACGCCGGGCTGGACGTTTCTCTCGCCATCGATGGATCTAACGTCGAGTTCACCGTTTTAGCAGCTAACGGCCGCAAGCTGGAGGCGTCGGTCACCATTACCGACGACCTGGCTTGCGACATCACCCAGTGGAAGATGTCCACCGCGCAGGCCGAGTCCTCGACCAATTTGTGGTCGGGCTCCAGCGTCGCGGGCACCTCCACCGCATCGACTACCAGCGCAAACTAGCAAACCAAGAAGGGAAATCTCATGGAACTCAAGGATTTGCTCAGCCAGATGATCGAGGCCCAGGCCTCCGATGTCTTCTTCATTGCCGGCTTGCCGCTTACTTACCAGTCCAGCGGCGTCCAGGTGCGCGTTGGCGAGGCGCCCCTTATGCCTGCTGACACCGAGGCCATGGTCCGCGCGATCTACGCCACCGCTGGCCGCGACATCACCTATTTCCAGGCAAAAGAGAATCACGACGAGGACTTCTCGTTTGCGCTGCCCGGCGTCGGTCGTTTTAGGGCCAACATCTTCCGCCAGCGCGGCTCTTACGGCGCCGTTGTGCGCGTCATCCCGTTTGGCCTTCCCGATCCGGTGGAGAAGAACATCCCCGAGAGCGTGCTTCGCCTGGCCAACGTGTCCAAGGGCATGGTGCTGGTCACCGGCCCCGCGGGCTCGGGTAAGTCGACCACGCTGGCCTGCATCATCGACCGCATGAACCACGAGCGCTCGGGCCACATCGTCACGATGGAGGACCCCATCGAGTACGTGCACAAGCACGGCACCTGCATCGTTACCCAGCGCGAGGTGCCCACCGACGTGGCCACCTACGCCGAGGCCCTGCGCTCGGCCATGCGCGAGAGCCCCAACGTCATCATGCTGGGCGAGATGCGTGACGCCGAGACGATCGGCGCGGCTGTGACCGCTGCCGAGATGGCGCAGCTGGTTCTTTCGACCCTGCACACCACCAGCGCGGCCGATACCGTCGAGCGCATTGTCGACGCGTTCCCGCCCTCGCAGCAGCGCCAGATTCGCATCCAGCTTTCGCTGGTGCTGCAGGCAACCGTCGCGCAGCAGCTGGTGCCCACCGTCGACGGCGGCACCGTGCCGGTGTTCGAGATCATGACGATGAACACGGCCATTCGCAACCTGATTCGCGAGGAGAAGACTTACCAGATCGACTCGGTGATTGCGGCGGGCGGCAAGAGCGGCATGCAGACCATGGACCAGGCACTTTATGCTGTGGCTAAGTCTGGCAAGGTCGCAAAGGAGACCGCGCTGCAGTACGCCAACTACCCCGAGGCCCTGGAGAGGCGCTTCGCGACCGAGGGGATGTAGGCTTTCGCGGGGAACCGCGGGATTCGAGGAGCTAACCAGCCACGACGAAGGTGCCCGGGCCGCCAAATCGGCGCCCGGGCACCTTTTTGCTG
>CAVGOA010000063.1:8133-10356 GCA_963630635.1 Paludibacteraceae bacterium | reverse complement strand
GCCTCGGGCATGGAGAAGTTCCCGCTGCCCTACGTGCTTACCAACTGCCACAACTCCCTGTGCGCCGTGGGCGGCACCATCAACGAGGACGACCACGTCTTTGGCCTGTCTGCCGCCAAGAAGTACGGCGGTATCTTCGTGCCCCCGCACATCGCCGTCATCCACTCGTTCATGCGCGAGAACTTTGCCGGCTGCGGCAAGATGATCTTGGGCTCGGACTCCCACACCCGCTACGGCGCCCTGGGCACCATGGCCGTGGGCGAGGGCGGCGGCGAGCTGGCCAAGCAGCTTTTGCGCGACACCTACGACGTGGCCTATCCCGGCGTCGTGGCCATCTACCTCGACGGCGCGCCGCGCCCGGGCGTGGGCCCGCACGACGTGGCCCTGGCCATCATCCGCGAGGTCTTTGCCTGCGGCTACGTAAAGAACAAGGTCATGGAGTTCGTGGGCCCCGGCATCGCGAGCATGACCACCGACTACCGCAACGGCGTGGACGTCATGACCACCGAGACCACCTGCCTGACCTCGGTCTGGGCAACCGACGAGGACACGCAGGCGTTTCTCGCCGCCCACGGTCGCGCCGACGACTACAAGAAGCTGGCTCCGGCAGACGTGGCCTACTACGACGGCTGCGTCTACGTGGACCTCTCGGCCGTGAAGCCCATGATCGCGCTGCCGTTCCACCCCTCTAACGGCTTCACGATCGACGAGCTCAACGAGAACCTCACCGATATCCTGCACGACGTCGAGGTCGAGGCCGCGCGCATTGGCGGCGAGAAGGTCAATTTCTCGCTTTTGGACAAGGTCAAGGACGGAAAGCTGCACGTCCAGCAGGGCGTCATCGCCGGCTGCTCGGGCGGCAACTACGACAGCGTGGTGCAGGCAGCCCGCGTCCTTAAGGGTGCCAACACCGGAAACGGCGAGTTCAACCTGGCCGTTTACCCCACGAGCCAGCCCGTGGCGCTGGAGCTTGCCCGTCGCGGCTACCTCTATGACCTCATGGAGGCGGGCGCGATTGTGCGCACGGCCTTCTGCGGTCCCTGCTTTGGCGCGGGCGACACGCCGGCCAACAACGGCCTGTCCATCCGCCACACCACCCGCAACTTCCCCAACCGCGAGGGCTCCAAGCCCGGCAACGGCCAGCTTGCGGCTGTTGCCCTTATGGACGCGCGTTCGATTGCGGCCACGGCGGCCAACGGCGGCGTGCTGACGGCGGCCACCGACCTGCCCGACGAGGTCTGGGACGAGAAGTGCGAGTACGTGTTTGACTCCGCGCCTTACGACAAGCGCGTCTACTGGGGCTACGGCAAGGCCGAGGTCGAGTCGCCGCTGGTCGAGGGCCCCAACATCAAGCCCTGGCCTGCCATGGAGCCTTTGGCCGATAACATCTTGCTCAAGGTCTGCTCTAAGATCATGGACCCGGTGACCACCACCGACGAGCTCATTCCCTCCGGCGAGACCAGCTCGTACCGCTCTAACCCCCTGGGCCTGGCCGAGTTCACCCTAAGCCGCCGCGACCCCGAGTACGTGGGCCGCTCCAAGGCCGTCGACGCTGTGGAGAAGAAACGCGTCGCAGGTCAGAGCCTTGTCGAGGCAGACCCGGCTCTGGCTGCGGTCTTCTCGGCGCTTGAAGGTGCGGGGGTTGTCGCTGACGCGGCCACAACCGAGTACGGCAGCATGGTTTATGCCGTCAAGCCCGGCGACGGCTCGGCCCGCGAGCAGGCCGCAAGCTGCCAGCGCGTCATTGGCGGCCTGGCTAACATCGTGAGCGAGTACGCGACCAAGCGTTACCGCTCCAACGTGATGAACTGGGGCATGCTGCCCTTCCAGATGGCTGGCGAGCCTAACTTCGAGGTGGGCGACTACGTCTACGTGCCCGGCATCCGCGCGGCGCTGGACGGCGACCTCTCTGACATCGCGGCCTACGTGGTGCGTGCCGACGGTGCCTGCAAGCAGGTCAAGCTCTACATCGCGGCCATGACGCCCGAGGAGCGCGCCATCGTCAAGGCCGGTTGCCTCATCAACTTCAACCGCCAGAAGGCGGCCAAGTAGGGGTAGCGTCGCATTTTTTACGAAAGACGGGCGCACTAGGCGCAACTTGCGAGTAGCCCCGCTGTTTTGGCTAAGAAACCCCAGTTGGGTGCAGGCTAAAACGCGGGGCTACTCGCTTGAAGCGGCGAGTGCGCCCGTCTTTCGTCTATTTTGTTCGTGCGCGCAAGAAAA
>CAVGOA010000063.1:0-7304 GCA_963630635.1 Paludibacteraceae bacterium | reverse complement strand
GAGACCTCAACCTCGTAGGTCACGGTGTCGCCCGCCGCCGCGAACGGCGAGGTGACGGCGACACTCTCGCACTGGATGGCCACGACGTCGGGGACGCTCACGTGATAGATGTCGGCCTTGACGTCGACCTCGGGGTTGTCGGCGGCGTCTTCCATCTGGGGCAGACCGGTGAGGCTTGCCATCACAAAGTCGCGCCGTCCGTTTGCGCAGGTGAGGATGCTCGAGTTGTCGGGCGAGAAGGAGAGGCGCGCGATGGGGTAGAACTCGTGGAACGCGCCCAAAGATTCGATCCAGCGCGACTCGAGCAGCTGGTAGACGGGCTCGCGCTGGTCGCTATCGGTCGCGGCGCCGCCAAAGTTGGCGCCCGTTTGAGGCACATAGTGGACCGAGCTTGAGAACACCGCGCCCGCGTCGATCGCAGCCCGGGCATCGTCGTCAAGCTTGTTGTTTGAGCCTTCGCTCAGACGCACGGTGTAGAGGCGCTTGCCGTCCGCCGAGGCGAAGATGTTGGAGTCTGTGGTGTAGCCGGAGGTCTCGACGGCGGAGAGCTTGCGCGTCGCGGCGTCGTAGTTGATAACGTGATTCAGTTTCTCGCCGGGCTTGTCGCTGTCGAAGGTGTAGGAGAACAGATGTGGGCTATCCTGCTTACCAAGAGGCGAGATGCTCGCAACCTCGTTGAGGGTCAGCGTGTCCTCCGTCCAGCAGCGCAGGCCGTACTTGACTGCGGTGATGGCGACGTCGCCGTTCTTTGATTGGCGAGCCACGGCGATGCGTGCCGTGATCATGTAGTCGGGGTTCTTCGTGTCGGCGCGGGCCGCGCAGGCGATCTCGTAGTTCTCCCCGGCGTATTGGCTTCCGGAGTCGTTCGGGCAGATGCAGATCGAGTCTTCGACTCCCCGGGGCGTAAACGGCGTGTAGTTGTCGTCGTACAGATTCTCGTAGGCCGAGGCAAAGATACCTTCGTCCGAGGTCGCCCCAACTTCCTTGCGCTGGTAGTAGAAGCACACAAGGTCGGTGCTGGTGGCGTCGCCGCCCTGGAAGAGCACGCGCGGGTGGTAGGTCGAGCGGTTCTGCTCGGCAAGAACGGTATAGAGCGACTTGGACCAGAGAAGCTTGCCGCTGTCGATGTCCCAGGTCAAGAAAGTGACAAACTGCCTGTCCGCGGCCGCGTTGTAGTCGACCTCCTCGTTGCCAACAACCTTGATGCTCGTGACGGCAATGGCGAGGATAGTCTGGCCGTTGTACTCCCTGACGTCCAGGTCGAAGTCGACATCGTAGCGGTCCTTGGCGTCAAGGCCGTCCACCTTGAAGTTGAGGATCTGCTCGCCGCCAAACTTGCCCTGCTCGGCATCCCAGGGCCGCAGGTGGACACGGGTTCGGGTCCAGGTCTGCCCGGCATTGTCGGGGATAGAGACGGTGACCAGGCGCGCCATGACGGTGTTTTTCTCGGGGCTGCTTGAGTAGCACGAGCTGCCCACAAAGGTGCGCACATGCGAGTTGCCAAAGACCTTGTCGTAGAGAATCTCCTGCTCGACAGGGACAAGGCCCAGACGCGGGTTATAGGTTTTGACGGACTTGAAGGCGTCTTGGTGGTCCGCGGCGGCAAGGTCGCTTGTAAAGGAGGACGAGGCGCCGAGAAGAACCTCGCCGTTGGCATCAAGGGCACCGTAGGGGCTGGCGAAGCCCTGGGCGCTTTGGGGACCCGGGGCCACAAGGGGAGACCTTGCCACGAGGATGCGGTCGCGGGTGCGCGTGAAGGTCTCGGGCATTGCGTGGGAGACGCCAACGGTCGCCTCGTCGTCGGCCTCGGCGGCGACGCTGACTTCGGGCGCCGTGCTCACGGCCGACTCGAACTCCCTTGTTGCGAGAAGCGCGCTCTGCGAGACGGGCCTTGCGTCCGAGAGGTCCAGGCTCGACGGGTCGACCAAATTCTGCATGTTGTCCAGTGCCGTGGCGACGCTCTTCTCCCTGTTTGAGACATCGGTGTAGGCGGGATGACAGATCAAGAAGCTCTTGTAGAAAAAGAGGGACTGTATGAACAGCTGCAGGCCGGCCTCGGCGGCGCCGGTAACGATAGCCGTGGGGTTGTTTTCCTTGTGGACGTTCAACGAGCCCGTGGCGCTTGCGTAGCCTCGGACACCGATTCCCACCAGGCCGCGGATTCCCAAACCAACAGATAGGCCGGCCTGAACGCAGGCGACGACCACGAACGAGACGCCTGTGGTGTTCCATTGGGGATCCAAGAGCCAGTCCTTGAAGTTAAGACCCAGGCCAAGGCGGATCGTGAGGCTGCCCGAGAGGTCGACGTTGACGTAGACGGGCAGGTAGAGAAGCACGAGCTGCCACCCAAAAGCGATGTCTAGGCCAAATCTGCCGTTGGCACCGAGAAAAGCGCTGCCCGTAACGTCGCCCTTCTTTGCTTCCTTATCGACGTACTGGCACTTGGCCGTTCCCCTTACCGTAAGCTCGAAGCTAAACGAGAGGCTCCTCGAGAATTTAGAGGCTCCAAACCCATGGTTGTCGCTGGCGCTCCCGTAGGCATCCAAGAGATTGTCCAGGGCATACTCCATGGTCTTCTCTCGCCAGCTGTCCATGGCGGCCATGCCTGCTTTTCCGCCGTACTTCTTGAGCTTCTCGGTGTCTGTGATCTTCTCGCCGTCCCTGCTCTTATAGAACTGCCAGGACAAGGCCGTGATGGCAAACCCAAAGTTGCCGGCGACGTCGCTAAAGAATTCTATGGGAAGGCCGGGGATGCCATAAGAGAACGTGTCGCTCTCGCCAAAGAACCAGGCCATGCCTATGAGCCCCGGGCGCTCGACCTGCTCGGCTATGTCGATGCCGGGCGCGCACTGGAGCTTGCCCGAGCCCGAGCCCGAGCCAAACGCTCCTTCGAGGATGATGGCGGGCTCGAACTCGAGCGGCAGGGTCACGGTCTTGGCCTTCTCGCCAGAGACCTGGAAGCGAAGCTTGAGCTTTTGGCCGGCTTGGATCTTGGAGAGGTAGTAGTCGGTGAAGGAAGCTTTGGAGACCTTTGGGTTGTCGACGTCTTGGATGGCGGTCGTGCTAGCCCACTCGGCGTCGTCGACGATGAGAGAGACGGGGACGTCGGTCGAGGCAGAGGTCGCGGCGCGGACAATCTCGACAGAGACGGTGTGCTGGATATCGTTGTAGTCGCCTACTTGCGCGGGCGCGGTGCTGTGGAGGATGTCGATGTCGTCCATAGAGACATTGAGCAGGTAGGAGCTACCGTCGTCGACCTCGAGGGGGATCTCGAGGGCGTTGGGGCGGCTGCCGTCTTGCGCGGCGGGCACCGCGGACTCGAAGTACTCCTCCACATAGTGGATATCGCGGTAGCCTTCGGCTTGGGCCGTGACCGAGCCGTAGAAAGCGTAGCTATCCGCGTCGTCCTCTTCGCACTGGAAGGACAGGTCGCGGATGTGGACGGGCGCGAAGCCGTCGGCTCCGGTGGTGACGCTGACCTGCTTTTGGTTGTAGAGAGATGTGATGGTGACCTTCACGCCGCCCACGGCCACGTTGCCTGTGGCGGTCTGGCGCATGGCCATGACGGGGACCTCGTCCTTGCCCAGGACATAGACGCTAAAGTGCGTGTTTCCAGCCTCGTCTGCATAGGCGTTGACCACGGTGCCCTTGGGCGAGATAAGAGAGCCAAGGAAGCTCAAGGCCCCCACGACTGCGGTGGCGCTCAAGAAGGTGCGGCGAGAAACCGTGGGATTGGGCATGAGGGCGGTCGCGTCGCTGTCTTTTGAGCGGCGACGTGCTGCGCGGTTGGCGTTTGCGGACAGGTGCTTGGGCTGGCTTTCCATGGGGCCGCCTCCTTAGTCGCAAGTGCGCTGACTTGTTCAGATTAACGCAAGGTCCCGACGTGTCACGGTGTCAATTTTTGCCCGCGACCTGCGCAAACGCGCTCTTTTCGGCGAACGGTAGGGGGTGTGGCAAAATCCAGGGGCCGCGAGGGCGGCGAGAAGCACCCGGCGGCCCTAAAGCGCGACCTCGCCGCTGCACCTGGCGAGAAGGGCCTGGTGGTCCAAGATCTGGACCCAGCCGCGGTGTGTGGACACCACGCCCGCCGCGCTAAGCTCGCCCATCAGGCGCGCGACGCTCACGCGGTTCATCGACAGCAGCTGGGCAAGCTCTTCTTGGGAGCACTCGACGCGGGTCGCGCACGTCTCGCCGCCGGCGTCTCTGGCCAGAAGCTCCAGCAAGTTGCAGAGCTTGACCAGGCCGTTGTTGGCGTCTTGGTGGGCCGTCTCGAAGATCAAGACATTGATGTAGCGGGCGTAGTTCTCGAACATCGCGGCGCCCAGGCCGCTCACGCGCCGGGTGAGCTCCAAAAAGTCCGCACGGCAAAACTCCAGGGCGCGCACCGGGCGCACCGCCTCGGTCACCAGCGAGCGCTCGATGGCAAACTGCGACTCGTGGCAGCCAGGAAAGACCATGCCGCTGCCGTGGTAGAACAGGGCCTTCTGCCTGCCGTCGGAATTGATGAAGGACGTGCGGGCGATGCCCTCCTCGATGTAATAGACGCGCTCGATGAACTCGCCGGGCCGCCAAAGCTGCTCGCCTCGCGCAAAGGTCTTCTCGGCGTGTTTTTGGGCGAGAAGGGCGTCGAAGAAGGGGGAGAAATCGCCTTTGTAGAGGTAACGGGGCGCGAGCATGCACGGCCTTTCGGGTTGGGCGCGGATGGGCACGGATGGGCACAGGGTCGTCGCTTGCCTGCGGCCGCGACGGTCTTCTCCCCAACAAAATAGCCCTTGTGTAGCCCAGGCTACAGAACGAATCCGGCGAGCGCGCGATGCTTTATCGCAGGGACTAGGCGCGCTTTGGGTGCTGGGATGTTTTGGGGCCGTGCGCGCCGCTTACATTGGAGAGGACGCGCATGACCTGGAACACGTACGGTGACCTGCTTAAACCCGCGAGCATCGGATGTATGCGGCTCAAGAACCGCATTTGCATGGCGCCGATGGACTTCAAGTACTTCACGGGCAACTCGTTTGACTCGACGCTCACGTATCGTCACGCGAAGGTCTTCGAGGCGCGCGCCAAGGGCGGCTGCGGCCTGATCTTCACCTGCGCCGTGCAGGCCGAACGCGAGGTCATGCCCTACCCTTATGACATGCAGTTTCCGCTGATCGACCGAGACGAGCGCATCAAGGAGTTCGCCGAGGCGGCCGATATGGTGCACGTCTATGGCGCCAAGATCGGCTGCGAGCTGACCATGGGCTCGGGGCGTTATTACGACACGCCGCAGCCCGGCATCGACGCGATCGCGCCTTCGGAGTGCCAGACGCAGTACGACCCAAGCCTGCGTGCCCGAGAGATGACGAAGGCCGAGATTTCCCACATGATCCGCACGTATGCCGAGGCGGCCGGGCGTCTGAAGCGCGCCGGTTTCGACTGCCTGCTGGTCATGGGCCAGGGCGGTTATCTGATCAACCAGTTTCTCTCGCCGGCGTGGAACCAGCGCAGCGACGAGTACGGCGGCACGCCCCAAAATCGCATGCGCTTTCTTGTTGAGACCTTGGAGGCTGTGCGCGCCGAGGTGGGGGAGGGCTACCCCATTATCCTGGGCGTCAACATGGACGACCTCTTGCCCGCCGGCGTCGCGCCCTGCGCGGGCGTCACGGTGGACTACCAGATCGAAGTGGCCCGCGAGCTTGAGTGCCGTGGCCTCGTAGACGCCTACCAGCTGCGCATTGGCAACTACTACGATCAGTCCAACATCGTGCCGTCTTGCTACCACGACAACACGCCCTACATCGAGAATTTCGCGCGCTTCAAGGCGGGCGTACAGAAGCCCTGCATTTTTGAGAATCGCCTGGACGATCCCGTTGCCATGCAGGGGATGCTCGAGCGCGGCGAGGCCGACTTCTTCTCGATGGGCCGCATGTGGATCGCCAACCCCGACCTGGTAGAGCGCTATGGGCGAGAGCTGCCGCGCCGCCAGTGTCTGCGTTGCAACTACTGCCTGCACACGCTGTGGGAGGGCAAGGGTGCCAAGTGCGCCGTCAACGCCGAGCTGGGCCACGAGTTCGAGGGCGGTGTGGTGCCTGCGTGCGAGAAGAAGCGCGTGGTCGTCGTGGGCGCGGGTCCCGGCGGCATCCAGGCGGCGCTTACGGCCGCTCGTCGCGGGCACGAGGTCATCTTGCTTGAGCGCGGGCGCGAGGTGGGCGGCAAGCTGGGCATCGTCGCTGCGCCGGCCTACAAGAAGCAGTACCTGGCCTACCGCGACTACCTGCGCTTTGAGCTGGAGTGCTCGCGAGTGAAGGTGCGCGTGGGGGTCGAGGGAACGCCGGCCTCGGTGGCGGCGCTCGAGCCCGACGCGGCGATCGTGGCCGTGGGCGCCGAGCCGATCGTGCCGCCGGTTCCGGGTCTGGCGACGGCCCTGGACAGCGGGTTTGCCCATTTGGCCGATGTGGTTCTTGATGGAAGCGAGAAGGTCTCGGGCGCGGTCGCCGTTATTGGCGGTGGCCTGGTGGGCTGCGAGACCGTGAGCGTGCTTGCCGCGGCCGAGTGCGCCTGCCACTTGGTCGAGATGCGGCCCGAGGTTCTTCTCGACGCGAGCTATGTGACGCGAGACGAGCAGCTGGCGACGCTGGCCGCGACCGGCGCCCAGGTGCACGCGGGCACAAGGCTGGCCGGTGTGGGCGAGGGCTACATCGACGTCGAGGTGGCGGGTGTCGACGGCGCGTGGGAGCCGGCGAGGATTGCCTGCGACGCAGTCGTGCTGGCCGTGGGCTACCGCCCGGTGAGCGACTTGGCCGATGAGCTGCGCTTTGTTGTGCCCGAGGTCTATCAAATCGGCGACGCGGTGCGTGCGCGCAAGATCGCCGCGGCGGTCGAGGAGGGCCACGTCGTGGCAGCGGGGCTGTAGGGCAGCGCCCTGACCGCGCTCTGGCCGGCCGCGTGCTGGCCGGTTGATAAGCAAGTGGGAAAAGGCTTGGTCGCGCGACCGGTGCGGCGGGCCGCAAGTATAAGGAGGAACGTATGGACCACAAGAAGGTGGCCGCCCAGATTTTGGAGAAGGTGGGCGGCGCGGCCAACATCAAGGCCTCGACGCACTGCGCCACGCGCCTGCGTCTTACGCTGGCAGACGAGTCGCTGGCAAACGACGCCGAGGTCAAGGCCATCGAAGGCGTCATCAACGTCGCTCACGGCGGCGGCCAGTACCAGTGCATCATCGGCGCCGAGGTGCCGGGCGTCTACGCAGCGCTGCAGGAGCTTCTGCCTGCGGACGCGGGTGCCGATGCCGGTGCGGCCGCAGACGGCGAGAAGGGCGCGGCGGG
>CAVGOA010000062.1:0-11301 GCA_963630635.1 Paludibacteraceae bacterium | reverse complement strand
GGGGTCAAAGCGGAACCCGTGTAGGTCTGGGCCGCGACCTTGACCATGGCCTTCGGGGCGTCGGCGGGCTTGACCTGGAAGGTCGCCTTTGCGGCGCCGGAGTAGTTGCCCTTGAAGGTAACCGTAGCGGTAGCGGTGCCGGCGTTCACGTTGTTCGAGTACGAGACCGTGTAGTCAGCGTCCTTGACCAGGGTCTTGTTGTTGAACGTCACGGTTGGCGCGGGGGTCAGCGCCGCGCCGGTGTAGGTCTGGGCCGGAACCGAGACGGTTGCCTTCGAGGCGTCGGCGGCGGAGACGGCGAAGGTCGACGCCTTGGTGCCCGTGTAGTTGCCCTTGCCGGTCACGGTGACCGTGGCGGTGCCGGCGTTGGTGTTGTTGGAGTAGGACACCGTGTAGTCCGTGCCCTTGGCCAGGGTCTTCTCGCCGAGCTTCACGGTCACGGCCGGTGCCAGGGCCGAGCCCGTGTAGGTCTGCCTGGCGACCGAGACGGACGCGGACGAGACGGAGGCCGCGGAGATCTTGAAGGTCGCCTTGGCGGTTCCGCTGTAGTTGCCCTTGAAGGTGACCGTGGCGGTCGCGGTCCCGGCATTGGTGTTGTTGGAGTACGCCACCGTGTAATCGGTGCCCTTTACCAGGGTTTTGTTGTTAAAGGTGACCGTGGGCGCCGGGGTCAGCGCGGCACCGGTGTAGGTCTGGGCCGCGACGGACACGGCGGCCTTCGACGCGTCGGCGGCCTTGATTTGGAAGCTGCCCTTGGCCGTGCCGGAGTAGTTGCCCTTGAAGGTGACCGTGGCGGTCGCGGTCCCGGCATTGGTGTTGTTGGAGTACGCCACCGTGTAATCGGTGCCCTTTACCAGGGTTTTGTTGTTAAAGGTGACCGTGGGCGCCGGGGTCAGCGCGGCACCGGTGTAGGTCTGGGCCGGAACCGAGACGGTTGCCTTAGACGCGTTGGCGGCCTTGATCTGGAAGTTGCCCTTGGCCGTGCCGGTGTAGTTGCCCTTGAAGGTGACCGTGGCGGTCGCGGTACCGGCGCTGGTGTTGTTGGAGTAGGCGACGGAGTAGTCCGTGTCCTTTACCAGGGTTTTATTGTTAAAGGTGACCGTAGGCGCCGGGGTAAGCGCAGAGCCGGTGAACGTCTGGGCCGCGACGGAGACGCTGGCCTTCGAGGCATCGGTGGCGGAGATGGTGAAAGTCGACGCCTTGGTGCCCGTGTAGTTGCCCTTACCGGTCACGGTGACCGTGGCGGTCCCGGCGTTGGTGTTGCCGGAATAGGCCACGTCGTAATCCGTGCCCTTGACCAGGGTCTTCTCGCCGAGCTTAACCGTAACCGAAGGGGTCAGGGCCGAGCCCGTGTAGGTCTGCCTGGCCACCGAGACGGAGGCGGACGAGACGGACGCGGCGGAGATTTTGAACGTACCCTTGGCGGCGCCGCTGTAGTTGCCCTTGAAGGTGACGGTCGCGGTCGCCGTTCCTGCGTTGGTGTTGTTGGAGTAGACAACGGTGTAGTCGGTGCCGTTGACCAGGACCTTGTTGTTGAGGGTCACGGTCGGTGCGGGCGTGAGGGCGGCACCGGAGTAGGTCTGGTCGGAGACCTTGACGGTTGCCTTCGACGCGTCGGCCGCCTTGATCTGGAAGGTGCCCTTGGCGGTGCCGGAGTAATTGCCCTTGAAGGTAACCGTAGCGGTAGCGGTGCCGGCATTGGTGTTGTTGGAGTACGCGACGGTGTAGTCCGTGCCCTTGACCAGGGTCTTGTTGTTAAGGGTCACGGTCGGGGCCGGGGTCAAAGCGGAACCCGTGTAGGTCTGGGCCGCGACCTTGACCGCAGCCTTCGACGCGTCGGCCGCCTTGATAGTGAAAGTGCCCCTGGCGGTGCCGGTGTAGTTGCCCCTGAAGGTGATCGTGGCAGTCGCGGTACCGGCGCTGGTGTTGTTGGAGTAGGCGACGGTGTAGTCCGTGTCCTTTACCAGGGTTTTATTGTTAAAGGTGACCGTAGGCGCCGGGGTCAAGGCAGCGCCGGTGTAGGTCTGGGCCGGGACGGATACGGCGGCCTTCGACGCGTCGGCGGCGGAGATGGTGAAGGTCGAGGACTTGGTGCCCGCGTAGTTGCCCTTGCCGGTGATCGTGACTGTCGCGGTCCCGGCGTTGGTGTTGTTGGAGTACGAGACGGTGTAGTCCGTGTCCTTAACCAGGGTCTTCTCGCCGAGCTTGACCGTGACGGCCGGGGTCAGTGCAGAGCCGGCGTAGGTCTGCGCGGCGACCGAAACGGACACGGACGAGACGGACGCGGCCGCGATCTTGAACGTCGCCTTGGCCGTGCCGGTATAGTTGCCCTTGAAGGTGACCGTGGCGGTCGCCGTGCCCGCGCTGGTGTTGTTGGAGTAGGAGACGGTGTAATCGGCGCTCTTTACCAGGGTTTTCCCGTTAAACGTCACGGTCGGTGCGGGCGTGAGGGCGGTGCCGGTGTAGGTCGCGTCGGCAACCTTGACCGTGGCCTTCGACGCGTCGGCGGCGGCGATCTTGAAGGTCCCTGTGGCGGTGCCGCCGTAGCTGCCCTTGCCCGTGACGGTGACCGCTGCGGTTCCCGCGTTGGTGTTGTTAGAGTAGGAAACCGTGTAGTCGGTGCCCTTGGCCAGGGTCTTCTCGCCGAGCTTCACGGTCACCGCGGGGGTGAGCGCCGCGCCCGTGTAGGTCTGGGCGGCGGCGGTGACGGTGGCCGTGTCGAGAACCGCGGCCGCGATCCGGAACGCGCCCGTGGCCGTGCCGGAGTAATTGCCCTTGAAGGTTACCGTGGCGGTCGCGGTGCCGACGTTGGTATTGCTGGCATAAGCGACCTCGTAGTCGGTGCCCTTGACCAGCGTCTTGTTGTTGAGGGTAACGGTCGGCGCCGGGGTCAGGGCCGAGCCGGTCCAAGCCTGGTCGGCGAGCTGGACCTGGGCCTTGGACGCGTCGGCGGCCGCGATCTTGAACGTCGCCTTGGCGGTTCCGCTGTAGTTGCCCTTGAAGGTGACGGTCGCGGTCGCCGTGCCCGCGTTGGTGTTGTTGGTATATGCGACGGTGTAGTCCGTGCCCTTGACCAGCGCTTTATTGCCCAGGGTCACGGTCGGCGCAGGCGTCGCAGCCGCGCCGGTATAGGTCGCGTCGGCGGCCTTGACCGTGGCCTTCGAGGCGTCGGCGGCTTTGATGGTGAAAGTCCCCTTGGCCGTGCCAGAGTAATTGCCCTTGAAGGTGACCGTGGCGGTCGCGGTGCCGGCGCTGGTGTTATTCGAGTACGTCACCGTGTAGTCGGTGCCGTTGACCAGGGTCTTGTTGTTGAAGGTAACTGTCGGGGCCGGAGTCAGGGCAGAGCCGGTGTAGGTCTGGGCGGAGACGGACACGGCGGCCTTCGACGCGTCGGCGGCGGAGATGGCGAAAGTCGAGGCCTTGGTGCCCGTGTAGTTGCCCTTGCCGGTCACGGTGACCGTGGCGGTGCCGGCGTTGGTGTTGTTGGAGTAGGCGACGGTGTAGTCCGTGCCCTTGGCCAGGGTCTTCTCGCCAAGCTTCACCGTGGCGGCCGGGGTAAGGGCAGAGCCCGTGTAGGTCTGCCTCGCGACCGAGACGGACGCGGAGGAGAGGGACGCAGCAGAAATCTTGAAGGTCGCCTTGGCGGTTCCACTGTAGTTGCCCCTGAAAGTGACAGTCGCGGTCGCCGTTCCGGCGTTGGTATTGTTGGAATAGGAAACGGTGTAGTCGGTGCCCTTTACCAGGGTTTTCCCGTTAAAGGTCACGGTCGGCGCGGGCGTCACAGCCGCGCCGGTGTAGGTTGCGTCGGCCACCTTGACCGTCGCCTTCGACGCGTCGGCGGCCGCGATCTTGAACGTCCCCGTGGCGGTGCCGGCGTAGCTGCCCTTGCCCGCCACGGTGACCGTGGCGGTCCCGGCGACAACGTTGCCAGAGTACGCGATGTCGTAGTCCGTCCCCTGCGCCAGGGTCTTCTCGCCAAGCTTAACCGTGACTGCAGGCGTCAGGGCCGAGCCAGTAAACACCTGGTCAGAGGCCGTGACACTCGCGCCGGCAAGGCTGGTTACGGTCGAGCCGTACTCGACCTCAAAGTCGTACGCCGCCGTCCACTTGGTGCTGGACTCGGTGGTCACGGTCGACTTGGCCGTTAGCGTGGCCGCCGCTCCATCGGCCGCCTTCCACGTGCGCTCCCCCATCGCATAGGCCACGACGGCATTCTGGATGCCGATGATGCTGGGCGGGTTGTACGCGTTGCTCGACGTAAGCGAGAAGGTCGTCTGCTTGGCGTCCAGCTTGGCTTGGATGTTCTCGGCATAGGCGTCTGCCCACTGGGCGGCCAAACCACTTCTCACATAGTAGTTGTCCGCCAAGCTAGTGGAGCGCGTGCCGTAGCCGTCAGCCGTGTAGATGTTGGCGTGGCCCTTGTGCGCCACGGCCATGAGCTCGTCGGTGATGGCAAAGTAGAGGTGGCGCGCGTCGAAGCCGTAGTACTTGGTGTCGTCGTTGTCATCCCAGGTGCAGTCGACCTGGTACCACTCGCCGTCCAGCTTGACGGCGTTCCAGGTGTGGCCGTCGTAGGTGTCGCGCGTCTCGGAGTTGGTGATGCCCGCGGCATTGAGCAGCTTGATGTAGGCGTTGGTGTAGGCCTGGCAGGTGCCCGCGTGGCGCGTGAGGGCCGCCTCGGCGCTCGACCAGGTAAGGGTGTTGTCGTACTCAAGCTGGTCGAGAAGCCAGTCGTGCAGCCACAAGGCCATCTCGTACTCGCTGCCGTCGGTCGCGGACTTGGCCTGTGCAACGGCGTCCGAGACGATCGACGCCACGCTGGGGTAGGCGTCGTCTGCCACAGAGACGTACGTGCGGGAGTTCAAGGTCTTGTAGGGCGTCTCACCCATGTCCATGACGTAGAACTTATAGAAGTACGTGCCCGATGCCGTCATGGTGAAGGTGAAGTCCTTGCTCTCGCACACGTCGGAGTAGGTGGTGTACTCGCCGCGCGAGGGGTCAGGCACGCTGGAGAAGGACCACTCGTCCGGGCTGGAGTAGGCTGGCGCAGCCATGTAGTACTTGTACGAGCCGCTGCCGCCGGTCGCGCTCACATGGAAGGTCGTGGGCTGGCCCAGGACGGGGTCGTCCCACTGGACGGTAAGGGTTATCGAGCCCTGCGTGGCGGTGTCGCTGTGCGCGTAGGTCTTCTCGGCGACGCTGGCGCCCGAGTCTGTCTGGCTAGAGCCCGTCTCGGCGCCCGAATCCGAGCCCGTCTCGCCCGACGTCGACGTCGCCACCGGCGCCTTGTACTCGGCGTACGTGCGGTTAGCGTAGTCGGAGGCCGGCGTCGTGTAGGCGGCCTCCCAGCCGTAGTGCTCCAGGCCGTTCTGCATGGTCGAATCGGCGCGCAGGAAGTAGTCGTGGCTCACCTCGGCGTCAAAGCCGGCATCGGAGCCGTTGGGATAAACCGGGTCGTCCCAGGTAACGTCAGTGTGATACCAGTCGCCGCCCACCTGCACCATGTTCCACGCGTGGCCCATCGAGTCGCTGGCCACAAAAACGCAGGGCACGCCCGCGCGGGAAAGCAGCAGCTTGTAGGCCAGCGCGTAGCCTTGGCACACGGCCGAGCCATCTACCAGGGCACCGTATGCGGTGAAGGCCGTCGTGGGCGCGGTCGCGCTGGTGGCCGTGCTGTCGTAGACGCAGTTGCGCACCAGGTAGTCGTGCAGGGCCTGGGTCACCTGGAAGTCGGACATGTTGTCGAGGTCGACCCAGGTCAGGGCCTCGGCGACCTTGGACTCGGTGGCCGATTTGACCGCGGCGATATTGGCAGTGTCGACCACGTAGTAGAGCGACAGGCCGGCGGCCGTGTCGGAGTCGCTGGCCGCGCCGTCGCCGTTGGTGTCGTAGTAGCTAAGGGAGTAGCTGGACGAGGCCCAGTAGTACTCGGGGTCGGCGAAGGCCTGGGCCATCGCGGCGCGGGCATCGGCCACGGAGATGCCGTCGGCAGCAGCGAAGGTCACGCCGGTGGCGCAGGACGCCCAGGCGGCAAGGATCTTCTCCTTGGCCGCGGCGGCCTTGGTCGAGAGGGTCTCGCCGTCGGCGGTGAGAAGCTCGACGGGGTCCGACCAGGTCTCGAGCGAGAAGTCGTCGTAGGCGTCGAGGTCGACGGTGGCGAGAAGGGCGTCGGGGGTGGCGGGCGTGGCGGACGCGGCGGACGCGTCGGGTTCGTCGGACGCGGCGCTCGCGTCGGCCACGTCGAGCTCGTCGCTCGTCTCGCCAACAACTGCGGCGGCCGCATCTACCTGCGCGTCATTGACCCCCAGCTCATCGGCCAGCGCCGAGACCGGGCACGTGGCGACGACCATGGCCAGCGCGGTGGCGATAGAAACGAACGCGTTCGTCGATTTCTTCATTGTAGGTTCCCCGTGTTCGGCAGACCCGCTTCCAGCGAGCTTTAAGTTAACCTTAGGGAACCATTGTACTTGTCACCCCGCCCACAACCGCCCACAACCCGACGAACGTCGGCTATTTGACGGGGAGGAAACAACGCAATTCCAGAGAAGATCCCGCACCTCTCATAACGTCAAGGACAGGGAGTCTTACGCAATATATTGCGTTACGCAGAACGCTGCGAGACTCACGCCATTTACCTGCGACTTTGCACATTTCTAAGGGTATAGACCTAGCGGATTTCACACGTTTCCAAGGGTGTGAGAGCCCGGGGAGATTGCGCGGCATTGCTGTGCGCCAGAATCCGGGCTCGTCAGTAGTTTTCCTTGAAACGTGCGCCAAAAATGGGGGTTGTCAGTACTTCTGATGGGCTTTGCGAAGGCGCAAGAAAGACCAACAACACATCTACCTGCGGTTTTGCAAATGAAGTCTTGCTGAGAAGGGCGCCAGGAGCCCGAGAAACTACTGACGAGCGGCAATTCACGCGTACGAATGCCTCAAAAATACTGACGACCCTCAATTCCGGCGCAGAGAACAATCGTCAGCATTGCGAAGAGCGCGCCCCATTTATGAATACTCGCGCGCTTGGGCAACGAAGAAGCCCCGGTCCCCTGCGGAACAAGTCCACAGGGGCCGGGGCGTTTAGCGCATATGCCAGCTAGCTACCTGCTGCGGAAGCGGTTGGCCGTGCTGCCCGGCGCCGCCGAGCCCTTGGGGACCAACTTCACCTGGATGGCCTCCAGGCGGTAGGCGTAGCCGGCGGTGCCCGCCTGCTCGCCGTTCTTGGCCCAGCCCATCCAGCCGATGTTCTGGGCGTGGACGCGGTAGTAGACGTCGTAGTGGCTGGCCATCTCGCCGGTTAGTCGGATCTGCATGGCATCGACCCGCTTGGACTGGCCAGTGGTGCCGCCCGTGGTTGACCAGCCCTGCCAGCCGATGTCCTGGACGTGGGCCTGATAGGAGACGGTCGCCGCGGGCTTGCGGAAGGCTCCCGCGGTGGACCCCGGCGCCGCCCCGCCCTTGGGCACGAGCTTCACCTGGATGGCCTCGAGCCGAAGCGACATGCCCTCGGTGCCGGCCGAGGCACCGTTCTTTGCCCAGCCCATCCAACCGATGTTCTGCGCGTGGACGCGATAATACACGTCGTAGCGGTTTGCTATCTCACCGGTCAATCGAATCTGCATGGCCTCGACACGCTTAGACTGGCCGTAGGTGCCGCCCATGCTCGACCACCCTTGCCAGCCGATGTCCTGGACGTGGGCACGAATCTGGACCCGGCTATCCTCGTAGGAAGACGAAAGCCATAAACTCAGCGCCTCGACGCGCAGCGACTGGCCACTCGTACCCGCCGTGGCACCGTCCTTGACGGAGCTCTGCCACCCAATGTTCTGAACGTGAGCCTGGTACATGACGCTGGGCACGGACTTCTCCGTGATTGAAAAACTGCCCGTAGCCACACCGGTATAGTTACCCTTGAACGTGGCTTTAACCGTAGCAGTGCCCACCTTGACGTTATCGGAGTAGGAAAGCGTATAATCCTTCCACTCCTCAAGCGTCTTTCCGTTAAGCGTCACCGTCGCTGTCGGCGTGAGTTCATACCCTGTCCATTTTTGGTTGGCGGCGACAACTTCGGCCTTAGAGGCGTCCGCAGGCACAATCTTGAAGTTACCCCACGCATTTCCCGAGTAGTTGCCCTTGAACATCACCCTCACGCTAGCCGTCCCAGGGTTCACGTTGTCCGAGCACGAGACCTCGTAGTCTGTCCCCTGCTTAAGGGTCTTACCATTGAGAGTAACCGTGGGCGCAGGAGTGAGGGGCTGGCCGGTGTAGCTCTGATCCGCAACCTTAACCGTTGCCCCAGAGGCGTCCAGAGCCCATTTGGCGTAAAGCTGAATATTTGACTTGACGGCGGTGTTCTGATCAAATTTGCGCGTTAAGCCCTTGTCCGTGTACCAACCCTCAAGGGTGTAACCATCCTTAGAGCACCACGGAAACTCCTCGAGTTTGCTGCCCTTTTCAACGGTACGAAAATCGTTGCCCTTGATTGTTCCGCCGTTGACGTTAAACGAGATCCGACAATAGCTTGCTGTCTGTTGCAGCTTTTGATAGCCCGTCAAATCGGAAAAGTCATTCTTTGGGATCTCAGAGGCGTCCTTCGCGTCGACGAGGTTCGTATCACTAAAAGCGCAAATCCAGTAATAACGCTCTTGTTCAACACCGTTCTTATCGAGCCCGGTACATTTGCAGTAGTAATGCGTTGCAATCCAGCCATCCGTATGGGGGGGCATAATCCCAGTAGCAGTTATGCACTTCGGTAAACCCACCGACCCTATTGGCTATTCGGCATAGAATTGCAGGGGTCGTGTACGAGTTGCCGACAAACGATTTCCACCAGGGGTTACAGTAGTCCTCAAGCAAATTACAGCGCTTTGTGGCGTGTCCATCTTCATCCTTATATGCCCTGAGATATTTCATTTTAGGATGCAGATAATTCTCAATAGCCTGCATCTTCTCGAAGCTATCCATCGAGCTGTCGGTCACGTTGGCGATTAACCAGTCGATGTATTCGTTCTCTGCCTGGTCGTAATCCACATCAATGGTGAACTTAAACTTTGCAAGGGTAGGCCCATCGTAATAGCCGTCGGCCGCCACCACGGCCATCGTGTATGTGCCAACCTTGTCAAACGAGTAGGTAATAATTCTACCGTCTGCATTTTGCAGCTTGTAATCGTAGCCGTTCCATTCACCGACGATGTCATCAGCAGCGAGCTGTGTTCTGGTTACGTTGGCCTCATTTCCATCCGAATCATAGAAGTTAAGGTAAAACTTATCCTCAAATTTGGTTTTAATATAGATAGGGATAAAGGAATCGGTATACGTCGTTTTGGGGATTATGTATGCCTCAAAACCCCAATCCTCATCTGCAGAAGCAGTGACCCGTGCATCCGCCGAGAGAGCCACAGCCTCGTCGCTTTCCGGCTCGACCTCTTCAAGCTTTTGGAAGGTGCTAACGTCAATCTGACCATCGAGGTCAGCCGACTCAAGGGCCGGATCGGCAAACGCGGGCGCCAAGAAAACCGTGCAGGCAAGAACTGCCGACGTCGCAATGCTCGCAACCAAGCCAGCAATCTTTCTCATAGACACTCCAATCACCGCAGACGATTCGCCAGGCCAGGGGTTATAGTCCAACAAATACCCCCTCCCCCATTTTCAGGTCAAGTTAAGTTCTGTAAACGACGGCTGAAACAACCTCGAAGGGTCACCGAGAAAACCGGCCAGTCCGAGCCCCGATGTCACGAAACCCGGAAGAATGGTGTCTTGGCTGGATTTGGCGAGTAGCCGGGCGGTTCGGCGGCGCGCCAACTGGGCAAACGCTGGCGGAAAAGGGCGGGCTACTCGGCAAAATTGTACAAGACACCATTCTTCCCGGTTTCGTGACACCGCCACCGAGAAAAGCCCCGTGTATAATCGACCCACCACACCGCAACACACCCGGGAGCCCACAATGACCAGCGCCGCACACGCCCTCGAAACCGCCCAATCCATGGCCAAAACCGCCGAATACCAGGCTGACCAGGCAAAACTCCCGGCAAACGTCCAAGCCGCGTTGCCAACGCACTTCTCCGCAGAGGTCCATCTCACCTATCAAAAGCGGCAGGAGCTCCCGCAAAACACCACCGCCTACGCAACCGCAGAGGAGCTTCTCGACACAAGCTGGGACGCCGCGGTCCAGGCGGGCGCCCTGCGCTTCTACGAGGGCAAGGTCATCTTCCCCATCGACGCCGCGAGGCCCGGCGCGCAGACCCCCATCGAGGTCTCGATCAAGCAAGGAGACCCCGAGCGATCGGAAGGCCGGGCCTGGTTTGTCTCTTACGTCAACGCCTACGTGCCGCCGGTCGCGCCGCAGGCGACCTCGCCCACCAAGGCAATCGAGGATTTTGCCTGGATGGGCCCGTGGGAGGACTTCTTGGAAGACCTCGCCGCCATCGCCTTGCCCGAGTCATGGGGATTCAAAGGCGCGGGCTCGGGTTCCGGCACGGGTGCCGGCTCGGACTCGGGCGCGGCGACCGGCCGCCCCTACGCCATCCTCAAGAGCTACATCTGCAACACGTACTACCGCCTAAAGCAGGAGGGCAAGATCCGCGTGGCCGAGGACGGCAGCTTCGCGGCCTTCAACACCGGCCTGGTGGACAGCCGCTACGACGACATCTACCTGTGCTTCGAGCCGCAGACGGGCCACCCGCAGTGGCACTTCGTGGGGTTTGCCGCGTCGGGCAACCGGGCGCTCAAGAAGCGCGTCAACAAGACCTTCAATCCCCTGCCGCAGACCGCGTGCTACTTCGACAAGCTCGAGGACCTGCTGCTTGACCCCTCGCGCGAGCTGCAGGTCGACTACGAGCACATCCTTTTGGACAACGCCGCCCGCCTGCCGCTGGACTTCTTTGAGCAGGAGCTGTCGAGAAGCACCGAGGTCATGGCCGTCATCGACGCGCTGCGCACCTGCGACGCGGACGCACGAGACGCCCTTTACGACGAGCTTTCTGACATCATCGAGACCGACTCGCGCGTCTACCGCACGCTGCGCAACCGCCTGGAAGACGCCGTCGACATCGCGCGGCGCCGCGTTCGCTGGAACTTCAAGACGGCGATTCCCTCGTACTACCCGCGCGCGAACACCATGAGCCTGCTGCTGCCATTGTGCCTGCTAAACGAGCAGGTCGCCGACGCGGCGCTGGTGGTGCAACTGCAAGAATCCGGGATCTACCAGGGCCAGACGATCCTCACGATTGAACAGGCCTACACCAACGCGCGCCTGATCTGCCGCCCCGACAGCGACTGGCTCACGAACCTGGCGTAGCGCGGGCG
>CAVGOA010000061.1:0-11437 GCA_963630635.1 Paludibacteraceae bacterium | reverse complement strand
CCTCGCACTGGTTCTCCTGCGGGCACACGCGGCCGCAGATGGCGGGCAGCATGGACTCCTCGCGAATGATGTCCAGGGCGCCGCCGTAGTTCTTGGCGCGAATCTGCTCGATGAACTTGGGGATGTTGATGTTGACGGGACAGCCCTCGACGCAGAAGGGGCGCTTGCAGTCCATGCAACGCTCGGCCTCTGCCAGAGCCATCTCCTCGGTGAAGCCCTTGTCGACGGGGCGGAAGTCGCAGGCGCGCTCGGCGGCCGGCTCCTCGTTGTCGGGGGTGCGCGGCGACTTCATGTCGGGGACAAAGCGACCGTTTACTTGTGGCATGCGCAGTTCGCCTCCTCATAGGCCTTGAGGGACTGGCCCTCCTCGGTGCGGTACGCGGCTTGGCGCGCGCGAAGGTCGTTCCAGTCGACCTTGGTGGCGTCGAAATCGGGGCCGTCGACGCAGGCGAACTTGGTCTTGCCGTCGACCTCGACGCGGCAGCAGCCGCACATGCCGGTGCCGTCGACCATGATGGGGTTCAGGCTGGCCACGATGGGCGTGTCGTACTTCTCGGCGGTCATGGCCGAGAACTTCATCATGGGAACAGGACCCACGCAGAAGACCTGGGTCACGGCCTTCTCCTGCAGCAGGCGCTCGAGCGGCACGGTAACGACGCCCTGCTCACCGTAGGAGCCGTCGTCGGTCGTGATGTGGATGTGGTCGTCGTCCAGAAGGTCGCGGAACTGGTCCTCAAGAAGCAGCAGGTCCTTGGTGCGCGCGCCCATGATGGCGTGGACCTCGTGGCCCGTCTCGACCAGGTGCTTGGCAACCGGGAAGGCGATGGCCAGGCCAACGCCGCCGCCAATAACGGCGCAGGGGCCCTCGCCCATCTCGGTGGGCTGGCCCAAGGGACCGGTTACATCTTTGATGGAGTCGCCCGCCTCGTAGGTGGACAACATCTGGGTGGTCTTGCCGATCACCATGAAGATGAACTCGACCCAACCCTCCTCGGGGTTCCAGCCCGCCAGGGTGAACGGCACGCGCTCGCCCGTCTCGTTGGCGCGCACCATGAGGAACTGGCCGGCGTGTGCGTGCTTGGCCATCTGGGGCGCCTCGATGCGGAACTTGAACACCTTCTCGGAGAACTGCGTCTTGTCGAGGATCTTGTACATCAACGAACTCCTCTCCTGCGATTCTCGAACAATTGGGCGCTGCGGCGATTCCCCCGAACCGGCGCGGGCGTCCATAAACTTAGTCATTGTACCCCGCGCCGCGAGGGCGGGGTAGGGCGTTGCGGCCAGCGGCTATTTTGCGCCGTTGGTGAGAATTTCTTTGCAAAGCGCGGCGGCGTCCTGCACGCAAATCTCAAAGTCGTCCAGGTAGTTGCCCTTAAGCTCGCGTAGGACGTAATCGGCCACGGGCATCTTTCCTGGCGGGCGGCCAATCCCAAACTGCAGGCGGCAGAAGTCGCGGGTGCCCAGCTTGTCGGCGATGGAGCGCAGGCCGTTGTGGGCGTTAAGGCCGCCGCCCACCTTAAGGCGTACGGTCCCCGCCTCAAGGTCTACCTCGTCGTGGATCACCAGGATCTGGGCCGGGGCCACCTTGTGGGCGCGGCCCAGCTTGGACAGGGGTCCGCCGCTCGTGTTCATGTAGCTCATGGGCTTGGCGAGAAGAACCTCGCGCTTCTCGCCGTCTGCACCGCGCCACTCGATTGAGGCGACGTCTGCCCCGGCCTCGCTTTTCCAGTAGCGCACGCCGCAGGACGCGGCCAGGGCGTCGACGGTGGCAAAGCCGGCGTTGTGGCGGGTGTGCTCGTAGCGCGGCTCGGGGTTGCCTAATCCGCAGACGATGCGAATCGTCGCAGCTTGGGCCATGTGTGGCTCCTCTCGATAAGAAACGAGGCCGCGCAAAGACGGCCTCGTTTGGGATTGCTGTTTCGTGCGCACGGCCGGTTGGTACAACGTTGTACCGTCAAAGCCGTTTGCCCGTCTCGCTAAACCTTACAGGTTCAGCCCGCCGCCAAAGATGTCAGAGACGGGGTTGTTGGTGTAGACGCTGTAGATGGCCTCGGCCAGCTCGTTGGCCATGCTGATCGAGCGGATCTTGGAGCCCTCGGCGTTGGCGACCTCGCAGGGGATGACGTCGGTCACGACGCACTCCTCGATGGGGGCCTCATTCAGGCGCTCGATGGCCGGGCCCGAGAAGATGCCGTGGGTGGCGCACACGTAGATGTCGCCAGCGCCCATCTCCTTGAGCTTCTTGACCGAGCCGCACAGGGTGCCGGCGGTGTCGATCATGTCGTCGTTGACGATGCAGGTCTTGCCCTTGATGTCGCCGATGATGCCCATGACCTCGGCCACGTTGTGCTTGGGGCGACCCTTGTGGGCGATGGCCAAATCGCAGCCCAGGTAATCAGAGAGCTTCTTGGCGGCCTTGGCGCGGCCCATGTCGGGCGAGACCACGACGGTGTTGGACCAGTCGAAGTCCTTGTTCTTCTTGAAGTAGTCGCCCAGCAGGAAGAGGGCGGTGAGGTGGGTCACGGGGATGTCAAAGAAGCCCTGGATCTGGCCCTGGTGCAGGTCAACGGTAATCACCTGGTCGACGCCGGCGGCCTCGAGCAGGTTGGCGACCAGGCGCGCGGTGATGGGCTCGCGCGGGGCGGCCTTGCGGTCCTGGCGGGCGTAGCCGTAGTGGGGGATGACGGCGATGAACTTCGAGCAGCTGGCGCGCTTAGCGGCGTCGCAGACGATGAGGACCTCCATCAGCAGATCGTTGACGTTGGTGCCGGCCAGGGTCTGGATGAAGTAGACGTCGTCGCCGCGCACGGACTCGTTGAAGCGGGCGTAAATCTCGCCGTTGGCGAACTTCTCGATGGTCAGGCCCTGCAGCTCGAGGTGCAGGATATCGGCGATCTTCTGGGAAAGGGGCAGGTTGCCGGTGCCGGAGTAGAGCTTGATCTCTTTGTTGACGACCATGGGATCAGACAGGTTCTCGTACATTGGTTAGTCCTCTTTCTTGAGGCGCGCAAGGCGCTTGCTGGCATAGCCTTCGACAATGTTTTGGGTGCTGCGCTCGATCGCCAGGGCATCGGCGGGAACGTCGCGGGTGATGCAGGAGCTGGCGCCGGTAATTGCGCCGTCTCCAATGGTGACGGGGGCGACCATCATGGTGTCCGAGCCAATAAAGACATCGTCGCCAATGGTGGTACGGCTCTTGTGGACCCCGTCGTAGTTGCAGGTGATCGAGCCGCCGCCAATGTTGACGCGGTCGCCCATCTGGCAGTCGCCAATATAGGAGAGGTGGGGGACCTTAGAGCCGTGGCCCACCACGGTGTTCTTGAGCTCGACGTGGGTGCCAATGTGCGCGCCCGACTTGACGTGGGCACCTCCGCGCAGGTAGGCGCGCGGGCCGCAGGTCACATCGTCGTCGATGGTGACGTCGGTGCCCACGGTCTCTTCTAGCACGGTGTTGTTGCCAACCGTGCAGTTGGTAAGGCGGGTGTTGGGGCCCAGGACGCAGCTCTCGCCAACGGTCGTCTCGCCCATGAGCATGGTCATGGGGAGAAGCTCGGTGTCGCGGCCAACCTGCACGTCGGGGCCAACCCACACGGTCTTGGGGTCGAGCATCGTGACACCCTCGGCCATGAGGCCGCGGTTGATCTTCTCCTGTGCCAAGGCGGTGAGCTCGGCCAGCTGGATGCGGGAGTTCACGCCCAGGCCCTCGACGTAATCGGCGCAGTGGGTGATGGTCGTCGCGTGGCCGTGGTTGCGAAGGATCTCGACCATGTCGGGCAGGTAGTACTCGCTCTGAGCGTTGTCGCAGCCAATCTCGCCAATGTGGGCGGCGAGAAGAGCGCCGTCAAACGCGTAGCAGCCGGCGTTGCACTCCAGCAGGTTGGCGTCTTGCTCGGGCGTGCAGTCTTTCTGCTCGATGATGCGAGTGACGCTGCCGTCGGCAGCCAGCTCGACGCGGCCGTAGCCAAAGGGGTCGGGCGGGGTGCAGGTGAGGATGGCTGCCGCGTGGGTGCCATCGCTAACGGCGTCTGCAAAGGCGCTGATGGTCGCCGGCTCAACCAGGGGCAAGTCTCCGTTGAGAATGACGACGGGGCCGGAAGTGATTCCGGCGGCTTCGATTGCGACGCGCGTTGCGTGGCCCGTACCCAGGCGCTCGGTCTGCTCGACGCACTCGACATCCGGCTCTTGGGCCAGGTGAGCGCGCACTTCTTCGGCGCCGTTGCCTACAACAACGACGATCCGCTCGGCTCCGGCACGGCGCGCGGCGCGCGTGACCCAGGAGACGAGCGGACGGTCAAGAAGCTTATGCATAACCTTGGGGTGACGGGACTTCATGCGCGTACCCTCGCCCGCGGCGAGGACGATCGCGGTCATGGACATGTGTCTACAGCCTCCAGTGAGCGTAAGTCCCAGCAAAACATTCCCAGTTTAACGCACTGAGGGCCGTTCGTGGGGGCGATGTCAATTCTAGGTAAGCGATGCGTAAAAAACTCAGGGTTGCCAAAGGACGGGTGGTTGCTGTTACAATGGGCTGCGCACAGGGGTATCGTCCAATGGTTAGGACAGCGGTTTTTGGTGCCGTCAATGAGGGTTCGAATCCTTCTACCCCTGCCACTGCAAAGCTGCGGCCCGGCTACCGGTTGGTAGTCGGGCCGTTTTTTCGTGCGTGGAGGGGGTTGAGCGGAGGTGCCGTTAAAGCTCCAGTCCGTCGAAGGCGGCGCAGATCGCGTCAAGCAGCAGCACCGCGAAGGTCTGCGCGTCGCCGATGGTAAAGGAGCCGTCGGGGTCGGCGCCCACGGGCAGCTCGATACGCGCGACGTGCGGTTTGTTGGGCGAGACCTGGATGGCCGTGCGCAGGCGGCGCGGCAAGGTCTCGATGTCGTCCAGCATGATGGAGCCCACCGGCGCGGGTACATTCTCGCGGTGCGGCGTGGCAGAAAGCACGATGACCACGGGGGCGTCGCTCGGCGCAGCCTCAAGCGAGTCAATCAGCTGCATGCGGCAGTTGTCGGTGGTGGCGTTGGCCAGGTTCCAGATGCGGCCGGCCACGTTTCGCGCGATGGGGTCGGCGCCGGTGATGGCCAGGTTGGCGTCCTCCAACACGCTGGCCGCACGAGCAAACCCCATGGAGCCGGCGGGGTGGGGGCCGGCGGCGGGCTTGCCGTCCCACACGTGCTTCAAGCGCTCGATGGCGTCAAAGGTGTCCTGGAAGGCCATGCCGTCGGCGAGAAGACCCACGCTCTCCTGGAAGAGCTTGACCGCAGCCTCGGTGTGGACACCAAAGGCGCAGTCCACCTCGCCGCACGAGAAGCCCAGGACGTTCAGGCGCTCCTGCAGCTGCTTGACATCGTTGCCGTGGAAGTTGGGAAGGCGCAGGTAGAGGGTCCTGTCGCCCAGTTCGTAGCCCTCATCGACCAAAGCCGCCCAGGTGGCGGTGTCAACAAAGTCGCCCAGCGACAGGTCGTGGTCGAGCCTAAAGCGGGCCACGGCGTTGCCGGTCGAGCGGCCAAAGGACTTTTGCTCGCGCTCGGCCGCGTCGATCTTGTAGCCCAAGTCGACCAGGCGCTCCTGAATGTCCTCGACGGCCGCGCCCTGCGCGCCCAACTTGTAAGTTTCCATCAAAGCTCTCCTATAGATACAAAAGTGACGTGAGCCGTGCGTTTGCTAACCCGCGCGCTCCACGAAGAAGTCTGCCATAGAAACAAGAAGCTCGCTTGCCTCAACCGTTATGTGACCCGCCGCGGCCGACGAACGGGCCGCTTCCTTGGCGCGGGCGATGTTGTCCTGCGCCACCTGGCGGCAATACTCGATTCCGCCGCCCAGCTCGATAAGGTCAACGGCCCGGGCAAGCTCCGCGGCGTCGGTTGTTCCGCTACCAAGAAGCCCAATGAGCTGCGCTTTGTTCTTATCGTCAAGGTGTTCTAGCGCATAGACCACGGCCAAGGTGCGCTTGCCCTCGGTGATGTCGCTGCGAAGGTCCTTGCCCTGGGCGGCGGGGTCTCCCACCAAGTTGAGAAGGTCGTCTTGGATTTGGAAGGCAACGCCCGCGCACAGGCCCACCTGGCTCAGCTCGTCCAGGGTCTCCTGCGAGGCGCCGGCGCAGATAGCGCCCAGCACCAGCGGCGAGGCCGCGGTGTAATAGGCCGTCTTGCCCACGACCATGGCCCAGTAGTCCTTCTCGGTTATGTCCCAGCGCTCGTCACGAGCCCAGCCCAGGTCAAGGGCCTGGCCCTCCAAGGTGTGGCGCTCCATCTTGACCAGGGTTTCAAGCAGGCGGACCTTGGCCTTGGCGTCAAGCGAGGCGTCTGCCAGCACGACCTCGAAGACCTGCGTGAGCGACAAGTCGCCCATGTTGATGGCCAGGCCGGTGCCGTGCACGCGGTACAGGCACGGCTCGCCGCGGCGCAGATCGCTCTCATCGGCGATGTCGTCGTGGATCAAAGCCGCGCTTTGGAAGAGCTCAACAGCCACAGCCGGGGCCAGGGCCGCCTCGGGAGCGGCGCCCGCAGCCTCGGCACCCAGCAGGCACAAGACGGGTCGCACGCGCTTGCCGCCTCCTTGCGTGAAGGCGGCAAGCGGTGCATACAGGTACTGGTTTAGGTCATCTACCTGCGCTTGGTTTGGAAAGAGGGGAGAGTCGGCCGCAGCGGCCAGGCCCTTCTCGACAAGCGGAAGGCGCTCTTTGAGGTAGGTGAGAAACGGGTTTGCCACGCGCGCGACCTAGCCCTCGTAGCCGTTGGGGTTGTGGGACTGCCAGTTCCAGGAGTCGCGGCACATGTCGTCGATGCCGTACTTGGCCTCCCAACCCATGAGCTCCTTGGCCTTGGCGCAATCGGCGTAGTTAGAGGTGACGTCGCCGGGGCGGCGCGGGTCGATGACGTAGGGGATCTCTTTGCCGCAGGCCTTGCCAAAGGCGGTGATGATCTCAAGCACCGAGGTACCCTTGCCGGTGCCCAGGTTAAAGATCTCGACGCCCTCGCGGCCGTTCATCCAGGCCAGGGCAGCCGCGTGGCCGCTCGCCAGGTCGCAGACGTGGATGTAGTCGCGCACGCCCGTGCCGTCGGGGGTGTCATAGTCGTTGCCAAAGACGTGGACGGCCTCGCGCTTGCCAATGGCGGTCTGCGCGACGTAGGGCACCAGGTTGTTGGGGATGCCCTTGGGGTCTTCTCCCATAAGGCCCGTGGGGTGGGCGCCGATGGGGTTGAAATAGCGGAGAAGAACGACGTTCCACTCGGGGTCGGCGGTGTGCAGGTCGGTCAGCATCTGCTCGATCATCCACTTGGTCCAGCCGTAGGGGTTGGTGGCCGGCTTCTTGGGGCTTGCCTCGGTCAAAGGCAGGGAATCCGGGTCGCCGTAGACGGTGGCCGAGCTCGAGAAGATGATCGACTTGCAGCCATGGTTGCGCATGACGTCGACCAGGGTCAGCGTGTTGCCGATGTTGTTGGAGTAGTACTCGACGGGCTTCGAGACCGACTCGCCCACGGCCTTGTAGCCGGCAAAGTGGATCACGCGGTCGATGTGGTTCTCGTCAAAGATGCACTCCAGGGCCTCGCGGTCGTTGACGTCGGCGCGGTAGAAGGACAGGCGCTCGGCGGCCTGGGGGCCAACGATGGTGTCGATGCGGTCAAGGACCTTCTCGGACGCGTTGGACAGGTCGTCGACGATGACGACCTCATAGCCGTTTTGGAGAAGCTCGACTACGGTGTGGCTGCCAATGAAGCCGGCGCCACCGGTGACGAGCACGCAGGTGTCTTTGGGGGTAAGGTTCTCGCTCATGGGAGTCCTTTCGTTTGGATGAGCCGTGCGGCTAACCACTTAGTATACGTCCGCCGCCCGGCGTGCGCGGCGCGAGCCGCCGCCTGCGCCAAAACCACCATGGGGTGGCGGGTGCGCGGCGGGTTTGCGAGCCTCGCGGGTTCGCTGTGGTGCGTCTCCAAATTGAAAAACGCGACAAATGTGCCAACGAAATCGATATGGGCGAGTAGCCGAGAAAACCGCAGTGCGTTGACCTGCGGTTTTGATACGACGAGAGGAGCGGCTACCCGGGAAACCCAATTTCGTTGGCACATTTGTCGCGTTTTTGGTTTGCGGGGTGTCTAAGGTCATGGACTTCTCGGCGGGAATTATGCCCCCTGACGAGGGGTATTTGTTGTGTGGCGGCCTGATGGCATGGCTTAAGATAATCCGATGTAGAAACGCGAAAATTGCCGGGGCTTGCTGCCTTTTTGCGGATGGCCGGGTTGTTGTTGGAGGAATAAATGAAAAAACGGTTCTTGAGTATTCTGCTCACCCTGTGCATGGTGACGCAGCTTATGCCCACGGGCGCCTTTGCGGTGCAGGAGACGGACACGGGCGAGTCGTCGACCGTCGACGCCTATACCGTCACGGATGACTCCAACTTGGGTGACGCCGAGGGCCAGGCCGAAGAAGGCAACGAGAACAACGCCGTGGTCGAGACGGGCAATGGCTCTGTCGAGGCGGCCCTTGCCTCGACAGAGGGTGCCCACGTCCACCGTATCTGCGGCGACTCCGACTGCGACGATGCCTCGCATGCAGAAATTGAATGGACCGCATGGGATAGCAGCACCAGCCTTCCCAGCGCGTCGGGCAGCTATTACCTGACGACCGATGTCACCCTCTCTAATACCTGGAATGTTTGGAAGTCAACAGATATTAAGCTCTGCCTTAACGGGCACACGATTATCGGCGCGGATGGCAAAGACGCCATCATTGTTAGGCGGGCTGAAGAATCTATCACGAATCTCGATATTACTGATTGCCACGAAGGCGACAAGGTCGGCAAGATTACCCACAACAAGGGTGCGAAGGGGCGGGCCATCGAGAATTACGGCACCCTAACCCTTTGGAACGGCAACATCACCGGTAATACCGGCAGTAATTTTTCCAGCGGTGTCGCCATTGCGAACTACGGCGGCGAGTTCAATATGCGTGGCGGCAAGATCTTTGGGAACGACGGTAGCCAGCGCTGTAATGGCACTGTCTACAATAATGAGGGCGCCTTCACCATGACCGGCGGTAGCATCACGGGCAACACGGTTGACTGTGGTGGC
This sequence comes from Paludibacteraceae bacterium, assembly GCA_963630635.1. Classification (GTDB taxonomy): domain Bacteria; phylum Actinomycetota; class Coriobacteriia; order Coriobacteriales; family Atopobiaceae; genus Paratractidigestivibacter. The sequence continues at coordinate 2,369 of CAVGOA010000061.1, read as the reverse complement.
GGTGTTTTCAATTATGGTGAACAATATGCCAGCAGGTGCAAGTTCACCATGACCGGCGGCAGTATTACCGGCAATACTGCATTAACAAGTGGTGGTGGCGTATTTTGCTGGGGTAATTTTGAGTTATCTGACTCTGTGACCATTGCAGGCAATACCGATAAGGATGGCCAGGCCAACAACCTCTATCTCTATGGCGGGTATTACCTCAAGACTAATGGAGAGCTTGCTGCCACTTCGAGCGTTGGCATTACGGCGGAGAATCCTGGAGACAACCCCGTTGTGATAGGCAGCACAACGGCCACCACGGGCTTCTTTAGCGACGATGAGACGTATGGGCTCATGGCGGATGAGGCTAGGAATGTCGTGAAGCTGGTCGACGCTTTGACCATTCCGCAGGAACACAAGATCTGCGGCGACGCCGCTTGTCAAGACCAGGACCACGCCACCCTCAAGTGGAAGGCTGTAAAGAGCCTCGACCAGATCACGGCAGACGGCAACTACTACCTGCTCTCCGACGTTACTCTCGACGACACCTGGACGTGTGACTATAACGTCAACCTCTGCCTCAATGGGCACGATATCATTGGGGGCAGCGGCAAAGACGTTATCGAGGTCGCCGAAGGCAAGGCTCTGGCTATCACCGACTGCCAAGAAACCGCTGGCAAGATCACCCACGCGGAGGGCAGGAAGGGTCGCGGCATCTGCGTCAACGGCGGTACCCTTACCCTTTGGAACGGCTCGATTGCCGGCAACTCATACGGCGGCTCCAACGGCGGCGGCGTTGCCATCTTCAACGACGGCACGTTTGACATGCGCGGCGGCAGCATCACCGGAAATTCGGCCCCCAACGAGGGCGCTGGCGTCTATAACCGCGGCACGTTCACCATGTCCGGTGGCAGCATCACCGGCAACTCTGCCGCTTACGGCGGCGGCGTCTACAACAACAGCACGTTCACCATGTCCGGCGGAAGCATCACCGGCAACTCGGCGGCAAGCAATGGCGCCGGCGTCTACAGCTGGCGTACGCTCATCATGTCCGGCAACGCGATCATTAAAGACAACACGGTGAGCGGCGCGGCAAACAACGCGTATCTTGCCACCAATCAAAAAATCAATGTCGCCACGCCCGGCATGGGTGCCGATGCGTCCGTGGGCATCTCGTCCTCTAATCCCGGCGCAAACCCCACGGTCGTGACCGGCGCGACGGAGACCACGGGCCTCTTTAGCGACAACACCAACTATGAGCTGGCGCCCGACGGCAATGACGGCCTGAAGCTTTCTGTCAAGCCCTTCGATACTTCCGGCGTGAAGCTGCTGGTTTCTGACGGCGGCGCCGAAATGGCCGAAGACCAGGCTGGCACCAGGTCGAAGGTCTACGACGGCCAGGCGGTGGCATACGACGATTCTGCGGTCGCCGCTGAGCCTAACACGGCGACGGACGTGACGCTGACCTATACCTGGCAAGTGAAGGATGGCGAGGAGTACGCCAACATCGACGGAAACGCCGCGCCCTCCGACGCGGGCAGCTACCGCCTGCTAGTGACTGCCCAGCGCGGCACCGCGGCCATCGGCACTTCCGAGCTACCGTTTACCATCACGGCCAAGCAGCTGACTGTGACCGCTTCGGCCGAGGACAAGGCCTACGACGGCACGACGGGCGCCAAGGCCGCCGTGACCCTGGCCGGCGTCGTGGCTGGTGACGACGTGACGGCTAACGTGACCGGCGCCTCGTTCGCCGACAAGAGCGCCGGGGCCGGCAAGGACGTGACCGTCTCCGTCGCGCTTTCCGGCTCCGACGCCGACAACTACGCCGCGGCCACCACGGTTAAGGCCACGGCGAGCATCGCCGCCAAGCAGCTCGCCATCACCGGCGCGACCGTTGCCGATAAGACCTACGACGGCTCGACCGACGCGGAGATCACGGGCGTGACATTCGACGGTCTGGTTGACGGCGAGTCGCTCGACCTCGGCACGGACTACACGGTGACGGCCGCGGCGTTCAACTCCGCGGACGTAGCCTCGGCCACGAAGGTGGACTTCTCGGTGCAGCTTGCCGAGACGAGCGCCGCCAAGAACTACGTCCTTAAGGACGCGAAGGGCTCGCAGACCGCGTCCATCAAGAAGGCCGCGACCACGGGGTACTCGGTAAACGACGCCCGCAAGGCCGGTGAGCAGGGCAGCTGCCGCGTCTACATCGTCCCGGGCGGCTCGGCAAGTGTGAGCGTCGAGGACGAGGACGGCATCATCGAGGACGCAGGCCTCTCCGACGGTTTCCTGACCTATAAGCTCAAGGCCGACGCGGCCGGGGGCAAGGCCGCGACCGTAAAGGCCAAGGTCGCCAGCGCCAACTACGAGGACTACGAGATCTC
>CAVGOA010000060.1:0-11747 GCA_963630635.1 Paludibacteraceae bacterium | reverse complement strand
CTCGACGGTCTTCTCGCCTAGTTGGGAAAGCTTTTGCTCATGCTCGATAAAGGCACCTTGAACAGCCAAAACAGCGGTGGTCATAGCCGAGCCTACCTTCCGCGCTCTTCCATGATGATTTCGATCTCGTCGGCATTGATGCCCACCATGGCCTCACCCAAGTTGGCCGAGAGATCGGCAATCAAGGCGGCGTCGGTGTAGTTGGCCACGGCCTTGACGATGGCGGCCGCGCGGCGGGCCGGGTCGCCGCTCTTAAAAATGCCCGAGCCCACAAAGACACCCTCGGCGCCCAGCTGCATCATAAGCGCCGCGTCGGCTGGCGTCGCCACACCGCCGGCCGCGAAGTTGACAACGGGGAGCTTGCCCGTCTGATGAACCTCGCGCAGCAGGTCAACGGGCACAGCCAGCTGCTTTGCGGCCTCAAAGATCTCGTCTTCGCGCAGGGCCACCACGTCGCGGATCTGCTTTTGGATCTTACGCATGTGACGCACGGCCTGAACCACATCACCGGTGCCCGGCTCGCCCTTGGTGCGGATCATCGTGGCGCCCTCGGCCACGCGGCGAAGTGCCTCGCCCAAGTCGCGCGCACCGCAAACAAAAGGCACGTCAAAGGCTGTTTTGTCGATGTGATACGTGTCGTCTGCCGGGGTTAAGACCTCCGACTCATCGATGTAGTCAATCTGGATGGCCTGCAAGACCTGGGCCTCGACGATGTGGCCAATGCGGCACTTGGCCATGACGGGGATGCTGACGGCCTCCTGGATCCCGCGGATCATTGCCGGATCGCTCATGCGCGAGACACCGCCCGCCGCGCGGATATCTGCCGGAATGCGCTCCAGGGCCATAACGGCACAGGCACCGGCCTCCTCGGCAATGCGGGCCTGCTCAGGGGTGGTAACGTCCATAATGACACCGCCCTTGAGCATCTGAGCGAGCTGGCGGTTGAGGTTGACGCGTTCCTGGTTTGCTGCAGCCATGGTCTTCTCTCCTTTGATCGCTGGCATGTAACGGCTCCATATCCTAGCCCGCGTCTGGCCTGCCCAAAACCCCCAATCCGTGACATAATCCCCATGCCAGAACCATGTCAGATTCTGGGAGTCGATATGACCAGACAGGCTCCTTCGATGGTGGGACCTAAATCGCAGATTCTCGGCAAATTGAAGCGCTTTATGTGCGATTTAGGTCCCGTCATCGAAAGAGGGTCGGGGATCAGGAGGGTGTCGTGCTCGATTACGACTTGGGCAAGAAGGGGGATGCGGCGCTGTACGAGTTTCTGTACAGGTGCATCAAAAACGACATTACGTCGGGGGCTATTGAGGCAGGGGACAGATTGCCGTCCAAGCGCGGGCTGGCACAGCATTTGGGCGTGAGCGTCGTCACGATCGAGGCGGCTTATAGCCAGCTCGTGGCCGAAGGCTATGTCTATTCCCGGCCAAAGAGCGGCTACTTTGCCTGTGAACTACCTCGGCCCGCCTCGACCCCAGCCGCGACCCAGACGGCGAGAAGACCCCGGCCAGCCGTAAACCCGCAGGTAGACGCCGCGCACACCGCCGCCCCCTCCCCCACCATCGACCTCACCGGCGCGAGCGCTCCTCTCGACGCCTCGGCCGCACGCCTGTGGTCGCGCGAGCTGCGCGCCGCCTGCGCACAGGAGCCCGAGGACCTGCTCTTCACGCCAACGCCCACGCAAGGCTCTCCCCGTCTGCAGCAGGCCATCGCCGATCACCTGCGCCAGACCCGCGGCATGGTCGTCGACCCGGCCTGCGTCGTTGTGGCAGCCGGAGCCCAGATCTTGGATAACATGCTGGTCCAGCTTTTGGGACGCGAGAAGATCTTTGCGGTCGAAGACCCCGGCTACCTGCGCCTCACCAGTCTCTACGCCGCCAACAACGTGCAGGTAGCTCACGTTGCCTTGGACCGCGAGGGCATCAAGCTGGACGAACTTCTCGCCGCTCAAGCCAGCGTGGTCCACATCATGCCCTCCCACCAGTTCCCCACCGGGCGCGTGACCAGCATTTCCCGCCGATATGAGCTCTTGAGCTGGGCAAACACGCCGGAGCAAGACCGCTGGATCATCGAGGACGACTACGACTGCGAGTTTCGCCTGGCGGGACGTCCCGTGCCTTCGCTTGCCAGCATCGACGCCGAGGGCCGCGTAATCTACACCAACACGTTCTCTAAGAGCATGAGCGCGGGCCTGCGCCTGGCCTACATGGTCTTGCCGCCGCAGCTTGCCGAGCGTTTTGCCAGGCAGATGACCTATCTCTCGTCCACCGTAAGCTCCATCGAGCAGATCACCCTGGCGCGCCTGCTGGAATCCGGCGCCTACGAGCGCCACGTCATGCGCGTGCGAAAGCAGCAGCGAGAAGTACGCGACGCCCTTCTCGACGCCCTAAAGGCCAGTCCCGCGGCCGCGCGCCTGCACGTGGAAGAGGCCGACTCGGGCCTGCACTTTGTCCTGGCCGCGCAAACCGACAAAACCGAGGCCCAGGTCGCTGCGGCGGCCCGTAAAGCCGACGTGGCCTTGGCCCCTCTGGGCGACTTCGCCCACCTGCCCGTCAATAAAGCCCAGGCAGACGGCCTGGCTCGCTTTGTCATACAGTACGGCAGCATAAAAAGCGCCGACGTGCCCAAAGCCGTCGGCGCCATAGAACGCGCTATCTAGTTGTCGCATCGCGGGCAGTAACCCACCGCCCGCCGCTCGCCCTACGCGTGGATCCTGGTCCCGGAAAGCCCGGCCATGGTCTCGGACGCCTTCTCCAGCGCGCCGATAACCGCCACGCGATCCTTGCCCGAGCGCACGAACTTGATAGCCGCGCGCACCTTGGGCTCCATGGAACCCTTGCCAAACTGGCCCTCGTCGGCCAGGCGCTCGGCCTCGTCGGCACTGATGTCCTCAAGGTCGCGCTGCTCGGGCGTGCCCCAGTTCACGGCCACGTGCTCGACGGCGGTAAGCAGGAACAGCACCTGAGCCACGCAGTCCTCGGCCAAAAGCTCGCCGGCCATATCCTTGTCAATAACCGCAGGAACGCCCTGGTAGACACCCTTGTTGGACCAGTCGCGCACCACGGGGATACCGCCACCGCCGCAGGCAATGACAATAAACTGGTTGTCCAGCAGGTTCAAGATGCTCTCGGCCTCGACGATCTTCTTGGGCTCGGGGCTCGCAACGACGCGCCTCCAGCCGCGGCCCGAGTCCTCGACAAAGGTCTTGGATGGGTCCTCGACCATGGCGGCCTTCGCGGCTTCCTCGGTCAAGAAGGGGCCGATCGGCTTGGTGGGGTTCTCAAACGCCGGGTCCTCGGGGTCGACCTCGATCTGGGTCACCACGGTGGCCGCGTGCCAGCGCTTGTAGCGACGGTGCATCTCGCGGCCAATGGCTTGCTGCAGGTGGTAGCCAATGTAGCCCTGGCTCATGGCGCCGCACTCGGGCAAGTCCATCTCGGGCGTGCCAATGGCATCGTGAGCTGCGGCAAACGCATTTTGAATCATGCCCACCTGCGGGCCGTTGCCGTGGGTGATGATGATCTCGTTGCCCTGCTCGATCAAGCCAAGAAGGGCGTGCGCGGCGGCGTCGACGTGCTCAATCTGCTCTTTGGGGGTGTTGCCCAGGGCGTTTCCACCAAGGGCCACGACAACTCGGTCGGGGCGATCAAAGAGAGGCATGGTGATTCCTTTCGTAGGGGTTTACAGGTAGCGCATAAGAAGAGCGCGCGGCCCCCGGCTTCCTCAAAAGCCGGAAGCTGCGCGCTCGATTAACTCAATGCGAAGCAGGTAGCGGGCCCGGCCAGACCAAACCCGCCGTATGTTTTAGGCGTTGGGGTTGGCCACCTTGTTGCCGTTCTCGTCGGTCCAGGGAAGCTTCTTGCCTGCAGCCTCGCCGGCCAGCGAAAGGGCGATGACGATGACGTCCAAAACGATGCAGAAGATAAAGGCGTTCTCGAAGGCGCCTGTCTTCTCGCCAATGAACATCATCACGGGAAGGCCAAGGCTCGCCACCAGGTAGCCCACCATGGTGATACGCGAGAAGATCTTCTCGAAGTCCTTCATGCCAAACAGGGTCATAGCGTAGGTCGCGTAGCCAACGCCGCAGACAACGTACATCGAGTCGTTGATGCCCGCGCCAATGTAGGAAAGCATGGGCGAGGTCTTGCCAACGTAGAGCAGGACCAGGGAAAGGATGGTGACGCCGGTCCAGAAGACCATGGACTTGGTCGCGCCAAACTTATCGCTGGTAGCGCCCACCATGGGGTTCAGGGCAATGTCGAAGACAGAGGCGGCGGTGACCATCAGGCCGCCCACCACGGCGCCCAGGCCCACAGCCTCGGCGTAGGTGGCAAAGAAGGTGTTCATACAGCTGGTCAGCTGGCAAAGCATAACGACACCGATGCAGATGAAGAACGGCATGGACTTCATGGCAACCTTGACGGCAACGCCGGTGGTAGCGCCCTCGGGGGCCTCACCCTCGGCGGCAGCGCCCTCCTCGTAGCCATAGGGCAGCATGCCCTTGTCCTCAGGGCGGTAGCGAATGACAAAGATGGTGAACGGCAGCGAGAGAACCGCGCCCACGACGGCCAGGATGATGTAGGCGGTGCGCCAGCCCATCTCGGCAATGACGTTGGAGAAGATCGGGCTGGCGATGGCGCAGAAGATGGACTGGATGGACCACACCAGGCCCATGGCCAGGCCGGTCTTCTTCTGGAACCAGTTGCCAAGCGTCGGGGTGATGGTGACGGTCGAGGTGGCCGAGAGGCCCAGGCCAATGAAGACCGACGCCACGTACCACTGCCAGACCTCGGTGAAGAAGGACATGGCAAAGACGGCGGCGACCTCAACCAGCGTGGCGACGGTCAGCATAACGGGCAGCTTGACCTTGGAAAGAAGGTTGCCCACAACCGGCATGCCCACGGCCATGGCCAGCATCTGGACGGTGACGTACAGCGTCAGGACCGAAAGGTCGCAGCCAATAGACTCAGAGACGGGATAGAAGAACAGGCTGCCCAAGACGGTGAAGGCACCAATGGTGCCGCACATGAGCATGCCAAAGCCAAACATGACCAACCAGGCGTAGTGGAAGCCGCCCTTAGAGGCCTTATCGGCGCTCGCTGCAGTAGAGCTCATAGGTCATTCCAATCAAGAAGAGCGTGCAGAAAAAGCAAGACGGGCGGGTGACCAGCATGGCGTTTGGCCACCCGCCCCAACAGGAAAGGAGGACGAATTAGATGCCCAGGACGGCGGCCAGGCAGGCCTTGATCGTGGGCTGGCGGTTGCCGGCCTCGCGGAAGATCTCGGAGGCGTGGCGCTCGAAGCACTCGTCAGAGATGCAGAAGCCCTCGGTGATGAGCATGCGCTCGGTGTCGGTCTTGGCGAGCTTCAGGAAGTCCTGCATAAGGGACATGTCGCCGTTGTGGTAAGCGGGCAGCATGTGGAGAACGACGCAGTGCGGGTTCTTGACGTAGTCCTCAAGGAGCTTGGAGGTCACGCGGTAAGGCATGAGGACGTCGGCGCCAATGATCCAGGACTCATAGTTGTACTCGAGGCTGGTCCAGTCGCCGTTGATCTTGTCGCAGTACTCGGGGTTCTGGTAAATCCAGGACTCGGTGGTCACGACGTCCATGCCCTCGAGGTCCTCGAGCTTGTCGGTAATGACGAACTTGTTGTTGGGAGCCCACTTGTCAAACATGGACTGGATGTCGTCGATGTAGGTCTGGTTGAGCTGGTAGCGCTTGTCGTTGGGGCCCACGACGTAGTAGTCCATGCCCATAAGAGCGCACATACGGCCATACCACAGCGGGGTGCCACAGCAGTCGCCCACATAAGCGAGCTTCTTGCCCTTGCAGGCGCCCACGCCACCAAAGATCTCGGACAGGGTCAGGGCGTCGGCGAGCATCTGGGTGGGGTGATCGTCGTCGTCAAGGGCGTTGATCACGGGGATGGTCGCGGCGTCGGCGATCTCCTTGAGGTAAGCCTCGTCCTTCTGGGTGCGGATGACGATGGCGTCATACATGGCCGAGAAGACGCGCACAGAGTCCTTGACGGTCTCCTTCACGCCAAAGTGGGAGTTGGACAGGTAGGTGAAGCCCAGGCCCAGGTCGTGAGCAGAGGTCTCAAAGGCGCAGCGGGTGCGGGTGGACTCCCACTCAAAGTGAGCGACGATGTTCTTGTTGTGGAAGCGCTGGTGGTCGACGCCGGCCATCTTCTCGGCCTTAAGGACGGCGGCAAGGTCCAGCAGGTAGCGGAACTCGTCGGGGGTCATGTACTTGATGTTCAAGATGTCGCGTCCAACGAAGTTGTCGAGCATGGCATTTCTCCTTTACTAGAGCTTTTTTCACAAGGCTCCCGCGGGCCTTGGCCCCTTAGAGCCAAGGCGGCGAGAAGACCTTATGCGATTACCAAAAGAGGGGGTGCGGCGGGCCCATAGGGGGGCTGGCCCGCCGCGGAGAGGAACAGCGGGAGGGACGCTACGGGATGCGTCTTACGCTGCGGGGATGTTCTTGGTCCAGCAGTGGACGCCGCCGCCGGTGAGGTTCAAGGCGTAGACGTCGATCATCGTGACCTTGCGGTCGGGGTAGACCTGCTCGAGGATGGCCTTGGCGCGCTCGTCCTTCTCGCGAATGGACTCGTCCATGCCGGGGCGCCAGTAGCGCTGGCCAAGCACGACGTCGTTGCACACCAGGAAGTTGCAGTAGCTGGCGGCGGCCAAGAAGCAGTAGTCGCCCTCGGGCCAGGGGGTGCCGTCAAAGGCCTTGCCGCCGATCTCGTCAAAGAACTGCTTCCAGCCCAGAGCGGTGGGGTGATCGTTGGGGATGCGGCACTTGACCTGCGGAGCCACGGGAACGCGGATGATCTTGAAGGGGTTGCCGTCGATGTCGGTGGCGTTCTTCAAGACCTCGTAGGCGGCGTCCAGGCGCTTCTTGTTCTCGGCGTCCAGGGCGGTCTCGGCGGCCTCCTCGTCGGTGACCTCGGCAAGCAGGATGGTGTCGGGGGTCACAAAACGGGCCATCTCATCGGAGTGGCCAACAAAAGAGCCAGCCCAGACGGGGGTGCCGTCCTCCAGGTGATCCATGGGTCCCATGCGGAAGTCGTCGTCCTCAAGAAGGGGCTTGGGCAGCCAGATGATCTTCTGGACACCGTAGAGCTTCTTGTACTCGGCCTCGATCTGCTCTTTGGTGTACTCGGGGTTGCGCTTGCGCACGTCGGTGTCCTCGACGACCATCATGACGCCGCGGCCGTTGTACTCGCGGTTGCCCTGCTCAGAGACCATGTCAGAGGGCACGTTCTCGTAGATCTCACAGGCGGCGGCCATGTGGGTGCCCACAGAACGGCCCAGCTGCTGAGCGGGCTCCATCTTGCCGTTCATGCCGTAGTTGCTCCAGCGCGGCAGGATGTTCACGCGGTTGCCCTTATCGTCGATGACGACGTTGGGGCCGTTGTCGCGGTTGTAGAAGCCCCAGTCCTTGAACTTGTGGAAGTGAATCTTGGTCGAGAAGCCCTCGCCCTCGCCGGCCTCGCTGGTGTTGCGGGCGCCGGCCTCGTCGGCGTCGGCAGAGTCGATGCCGTGGGCGGCCAGGTAAGCCTGGCAGCGCTCGATGGAGGTATCCATGCCGCAGTTAACGTGGACGTTAACGTGGCCCAGGAGGTTCTTGATGATCTCCACGCAGGGAACACGGGGGTCCTCGTCGTCGCCCTCGCCAATGTAATCGGGGATCCACGTCACAAAGACGTCGGTCTGGGGCTCGAACTCACCGGGATAACGGAACTCACTCAACTCCATGGTGCTCCTTCCATTGTGCGCGAGGCGCTTCTCTGTGCCTGCTGCGCTTGCCCTTACTTACTGTAAGTAAGTTCATTATGGCTCGCAATTCTTTCTTGTCAATGTCATACTTACACACAGTAAGTAAAGAACCGGTGAACGGTCAAATACAGGCGGTAAACAACCGGTTACTATTTTACATGACGTAAGATTCGCAGCTAGGAGCCATGATGAGTACCAGAGACGACATTTTGGACATTGCCTACGAGGCATTTGCCGAGAAGGGCTACCGCGGTACCTCTCTTGGCTACATAGCCGATAAGATCGGGGTTACGCGCCCTGCTCTGTACTACCACTTTCCCTCTAAAGAAGATTTGTTCAAGGCCGTCTACGAGCGCATCGACCCCTTGGTAAGCGCCACGCCCGACGCCGTCGAGGCCGCACAGGACGACAAGAGCTACCGCGAGGCCTTTAATGACCTTATGCGCTCCATCTTTGGCAACCTGCGCAACGACCCTTCCCGCGCGCGCTTTGTTGCCGCCGTTGAGTCGGCCGCCTACCAGTCCCCCGAGATCATGGAGGAGGTCCACCGCCAGGACGCCGCCATCTGCGACATCCTCTCGCGCGCGCTGCACCGCGGCGAAGAGCTGGGGGTTTTGCGCGACGACGTGAGCTGCGACGCCGCGATCGAGTTTCTCAACGTGGTCTTCAACGGCGCCAGTGAGGTCATGCTGCGCGGCGGCACCTTCTCGTGGACCAAGACCGGCCCGATCGTCTGCGACGCGCTGTTTAAGTAAGGGCGGCGCACAAATCACTGCTTCGAGACGCAAAAAGAAGGCCTCCCGGGTTGAACCGGGAGGCCTTCTACTTGAGGGGCGCTAGAAAAAATTCCCCCAACCGACATGGGAATCTTACCAATCCTGGGCAAACGTCCGCGAGAGTTCCGGTTGGGGGAAGATGGCTATTTATTGAGCTTCCTAGCCTCGCGCTCGCCGCCCTTAGCAATCGCCAGGGTCAAGGCAATAATCACCAGGTCAAGCATAAAGCAGAGGATAAAGATGTTTTGGAAGACGCCGGTCTTCTCGTATACAAACATCATGAGGGGCACGCCCAGGCTGGCCACCAGGTAACCGGCACTGGTGATACGTGAGAAGATGCGGTCGAAGTCGCGCGGGCCAAAGACCGAGAGGGCAAAGGTCGAGTAACCCACGCCGCAGATGGCAAACATCGCGTCGTTGATGCCCGCGCCAATGATCGACGCCAGGGCAGAGCCCGACCCAAAGTACAGGATAACGAAGGACACCATAGTGGCCACGGTCCAAATCACCATCGAGCGGGTGGCGCCAAAGCGGTCGCTCGTCTCGCCGGCCAAGGGGTTGAAGACGATGTCGCACAGGCTGGCGGCGGTGACCATCAAGCCGCCCACCACGGCGCCCAAGCCCACGACCTCGGCATAGGACGAGAAGACCGTGTTCATGCAGCTGGTAAGCTGGCAAAGCATGACCAGCGGGATGCACAGGAGGAACGGCAGAGACTTGACGGCCTGCTCATAGGTGGCGCCCACGGCTTCCTCGGCTTCTTCGGCACCTTCGCCCTCGCCCACGCCGTAGGGGTGCAGGCCCTTCTCGGCAGGTTTGTAGCGAATGAGAAAGGCGCAGCACGGGAAGCAGATCGCGGCGCTTACGGCGGCCAGCACCAGGTAGCTGGGACGCCAGCCGATGAACTCGATCAAGGCGGTGAAGGCGGGGCTTAGCAGGGCCACGAACAGGCTCTGGATTGCCCAGACCATGCCAATGGCAAAGCCCGTCTTTTTGTGGAACCAGTTTTGGATGGTGGGCGCGACGGTCACCGTCGAGGTGGCGCCCAGGCCAAGGCCAATAACCACGGCGGCGCCGTACCACATCCATACCTGCGTAAAGGCCGACATCGCGGCGGTAGCGACGACCTCGGCGGCCACGGCGACGCCCAGGATATAGTGCAGAGGGACCTTCTTAAGCAGGTTGCCCACCACGGGCATGGCCAAGCCCATACACACCATCTCGATGGTCACGTACATGGTGAGCTGCGACAGCTCGCAGCCGATCTCTTGCGCCACGGGATAGTAGAAAAGACTGGCCAGGATGGTAAACGAGCCAATGGTGCCGCTCATCAAAAGGCCCAGGGCGATCATCACCACCCAAGCATAGTGAAATCCCTTAGTGTTCTGCGGAGTTGAATCAGACTGGCACATAAAGCCGCGCCTCCTCTTGTTGCGGACCGGCAAGTCAGCTGCTGTCGGATTTCTACTTACTTACTGTAAGTAATTCTATCCACAGTCTGGTAGGGTCTGCCGGGTGAGCGGTCCCGTTTTTGCGGCGAGGCAACACTTCTTAACGCGCCGAAATATAGTTACAGCCCGTTTAACGCGCCAGGCCCGCTGCCAAGAAGGGCAACGGGCCTGGTTGAGTTTGCGCTTGTGCTTGCGGGCCCAGCGCTACGCGCACCAGGCCCTAGCAGGCATTTTTAGTAGCGAGAAGAACGGCCGCCTCCAAAGCCGCCACGGTTGCCGTAGCCGCCGCGGTCGTTGCCGCCGCGGGAGTCGCGGCCGCCAAAGCCGCCGCGGTTACCGCGGTCGCCGTAGCCGCCGCGGTCGTTGCCGCCGCCAAAGCCGCCACGGCCGCCACGGCCGGGACGGGAGTCGCGACCGCCAAAGCCGCCGCGATCATTGGAGCGACGGTCATCGCGGTTGCCGCCAAAGCCGCCACGACGGTCGTCACGGCCGCCGCCAAAACCGCCGCGGCCACCACGGTCGCCACCGCGGGAGTCACGGCCGCCAAAGCCGCCACGACGATCATCGCGACCGCCACGGTCGCCGCCAAAGCCGCCACGGCCGCCACGGTCGCCGCCGCGACGGTCATCGCGACCGCCAAAGCCACCACGCGGGCCACGGTCGCCACCACGGCCGCCGCCAAAGCCGCCACGGCCGCCACGGTCGCCACCGCGACGGTCATCGCGACCGCCACGGCCGCCAAAGCCGCCGCGCGGGCCGCGGGAGTCGTTGTCCAAGCCCATGGCGGTCAAAGGATCGATGATCTGGTCGAGAAGGGCAAAAAGCTCGTCGCACTTCTCGTCGCTCAAAGAGGGAACCAGCTTGATCTTCTCGACACCAGCGGTCTTAGCAGCCTCAACGGCGCCCTCGGCCGCGAAAACCACGATAGCGCGCATGTCGTTGTCCTCGGGCACGATGCGGCCCACAAGATCGGCGTCCTCGGCCTTGGCGAGCATGGCGTCGACCTCGCGCAGGCGCATGCCCAGCAGGTCGGCGATCTCTTTCTGCTCCATCTTGGGCTTGAGCTCCAGGAGCTTCAAGGCGCGCACGAGGTTGCTCACGCGCTCGTTGCGGGCGGCCTCCTCGTCGCTCATCATGTCGCGGCGGTTGCGCAGCAGACGGGCGGCGCGGTTTACCTTGTCAAAGAGCACGGCGTCGTAGTCGACGGCCTCCTCGGCCTCGTCCTCGTCGTCGTCCTCGGCTTCGTCGTCCTCGCCGTCATCCTCGAAGTCGTCGTCATCGTCGTCGAAGTCCTCGTCGTCCTCGTCAAGGTCCTCGTCGTCATCGTCGTCTACAAAGTCGTCGTCGTTCTCGTCGTCATCCTCGAAGTCGTCCTCCTCGACGACCTCCTCGTCGAGCTCCTCCTCGTTCTCGAGCTCTTCGTCCATAACCTCGTCGTTCTTGTACTCAGACATGCGTCTCCTTCTTGCGCCTTCCGGCGATTCATTAGGGCCGCCTCTTGCAGCCACATCAAGTTCACCAGTTTAGCCGAGGGCGCAATCTGCGCAGGTAGACAAAGCGTTCCCACACGTAAACGCCGCAAGTCGCACCCAGCCTGCGGCGTTTCTCAAAAACACGTCGTTCTCTGTGCCCGCGGCGCTCCCCTACTCAAAAAGGCACCGTTCTCTGTGCCGTTTCCAGAATTTCTTGCCTTCTCTGTACAGAGAATGGCTCTTTATACAAGAT
>CAVGOA010000059.1:3286-12015 GCA_963630635.1 Paludibacteraceae bacterium | reverse complement strand
CGGCCGTATTCGTACCGTCCGTGCTGGAAGGATCGATGGCAATGGTCGAGCTCGAGGCGAGCGCAAGATCTCTCGTACCTGTGGCCCAAACGCCGCTCTCGCCGCTCGCGATCTTGCCGACAAAACCACCGACGTTGGACCTTCCCGTAACCGCCAAGTTGACGAACGAACAGTCATAGAGCTTGATGGGCGCGGTCTGACCGCTAAACGAGACGATCTCATCGACGCTGCTGGAGCTGCTCCTCTGGGCATAGCCGGCCGAGCCGATAAGACCGCCGGCGTTCTCGCCGCCAGTAACCTTGGTCGTTTGACCAGAATCGGCGGTGATAACGACGTTCTTATAGACGCCGTAGCTGGCCTGCGAGTTAGCGTTGGCCGTCACGCCGGCAAGGATGCCGACGCCCGTGTTGCTCTTGGCGTGATTGCTAATGGTGGCGTTGTTCGAATCGAGGTACGTAAGCGAGGCCGTGCAGTTCTTGAAGGTAATATCCTTCACGCTCGCACCGTTGTCGGAAATGCTGCTAGACACATAGCTCGAAGTGAACGTGATGCTCGAGAAGAGGCCGCCCACGCCCGCGACCGAGTAATCGTCGTCTTCGTATTCCTTGGCCATCGAGGACAGCGTAAGAGTGGCGTCCTTGCCGTCGATGCACGCAATCCAAGGGATAATGCGGTCGCGGTCGGTGTTCTTATTACCGGCATAGCACGCATTGGAATAGTAGCGGCCAGAGAGTCCCGTAAAGCCAGTGCCGTAGTCGGACATGACATAGTTTCCGCCGCTGGCAAACTGCAGGCTAACACCAGACAGGTTCGATGCGCAAACATACCCCGTTTGAGCATTGGCATAAGCAGACACCAAGTAAGGGGAGTTGAACGTCCTTGCGCCATCTAATCCGTCAAGAGGACCCTCCCACACGTTCTCCTTACCCGGAGCATAGCGATCATCGTGCTTGGAAGTATTGAAATCATCGGTGGCAACACCGCTTCCCACGTTGCCGTAGCTAGCGTTTCTAACTTTGCCAAATTGCTTATTACCAAAGCGATATCCCTCGAGCGAAGGGTCTTGCTCCGTGCTCCCTTGATAAGCGCGCGAGCCGCAGAAAATGCCAGAGCCGGGATCCCAGTTAGAATTCGAC
Source organism: Paludibacteraceae bacterium (assembly GCA_963630635.1). Taxonomy (GTDB): domain Bacteria; phylum Actinomycetota; class Coriobacteriia; order Coriobacteriales; family Atopobiaceae; genus Paratractidigestivibacter. The sequence continues at coordinate 10,879 of CAVGOA010000059.1, read as the reverse complement.
GGCCCTGCTGCCGCGCCGCTGCTAATGATGGCCGAAAGAACCAGAAGTCCCTGGGCGTTATTCACGGTGACAGTTGCAGCACTATTAGTTTTTCCGCGGTACTTGTCCTGAATCTCCGAGGTGGTCACACAACCGGTAAGGGTCGCATCAAGCTTGTTGATCTTGTAGTTGTCATCGCCATTGCTGACCTCACAGCCCTCGCTAAAGGCGAAGCCGTCGATGACGCGGCCGACGTAGGGGTTGTCGTAGAGGTTGGCACTGCCGTTGTGCCATTTACATACGTCGTCGCTCATATTGCGGAAGATCACGCCGCCGCCGGCGATGGCGCCAACGTAGCCGCCGATGGCAACCAGGTGGGACTTGTCACCGCTGGCAGAAACATCAAAGTTGCCGTCCTTGTTCACGGTAACGCCATCGATAATGTTGTCGCCGCCCATGATGCACCCAATAACGCCACCAAAGAACGCGGTGGGCACGCCATCCTCGGTGTTCTTGGTGCTGTACGTAATCGTGTTCGCCTCGCCGGTGTAGGTCACGTTAAGGCTGCGCACGACGCTGCCGTAGCTGTACGGAATAAGGCCCTGGATGTATTTGTCAGAGCCGTTATCGATCACGAGCGTTGCCTTGGACGAACCGCCCGTCAGGTTACCCACGATAACCCCGCGGAAGGGATAGTCGTGGGTGCCCAGGCCGCTGAATGAAGAAGTATCGACCGTAAGGTTATCCGTCTCGATGCTCAGGTAGCAGCTCTGGATATAGCGATGCATAGTGTCGTTATCCAGCGTCGCGCCGTCAGCGTCCGCGATCCACGTGTTGTTGGAATAGGTTCCCTTGTGCCACTTGGAGTCGGAGGTGCTGTACTGGTAGGTGACCTCGTTATAAGTCGTGCCGTCGGTGGCTCGACGAGAGCAAATGGTCTCCTGGTCCTTTGTGATGGTCACAACCCAGTCGTCCTGGGCCGAGCCGGTGTTGATGTAGTTCGCGACGGCGTAGAGCTGGCCGGCCGTGGTAATGGCGAACGGGTCGCCATAGGTTCCGCAGCCCACCGCGAGGTTGGCCAGGCGCTGGTTTACCTTGATCTCGTGATAAGCGGTGCTGGACTTACCCGTGGCAACGTACGGGAGATAGTCGCCGTACTGCGGGTCGGTCGCGTTTGCAGTGCGCGTACCATCTTTTACCAGGCCTGCATCCGTTCCATTGAGGTTCTCGTCGTAGTACCAGAGCTGCTTGCCATGGTACTCGCCATTGGAGTCAATCTCGCTACCAAATGTGACCTTACTGTTGGTCTGATCAGACATCGTAAACGTATACGTCGCTGAAGATGCGCCGTTCTGGGCATAGGAGTAGCTCTCGAGCAGGCTCGCGTGGGTGAAGATGGCGTTCTTGTCATCTCCCGATTTGAGTGACGGAACCGCAACGTTAACGAACGATGCGGTGACCTGGTCGGCAGACTCGCCGCCGAGGTTGCCAAAGAGGGACGTGGCAGCCGTGGTGCCGCTCGCATAGTTGCTCGCAGTGATGCCATTCACGCTAAGCGCGGTGTACGTGCCCAGGTTGCACGCCACAAGCGGGGCCAGCTTCGTGTTCTCGTCGACCCCGTACACCGTAAGCCCGTCAAGCGTCAAATTGTTGATGCTCAACGAAGCAATCGCCTGGCTGGCCGGAGTACCCGTCATAGAGCCTCTGAGAAGGGCGCCGGAGGTGCTGGTCGACATATCCATACCCACGGAGCCCTTAAGGGTCACACCGCTCACGGCATAAGACGCCGATGACGTGCCGCAGCTAAAGTTGCGCAACAGGCCAGCATGCATATTCTTGTGTTGCGTCGCCGCGCTGGTGAGCTTGTTACCCGCTTCCTCGGCCTCGATCTTGTCGTTGCAGAACGTGATCGTCGCGCTGCTCACCGTCACGCTCTCGCCCGTCACGTCCACCGGATAGTAGCTGTACCCGGTCATGTCCAGGGAGCCGGTGATGGTGTTCGAAGTAAACGCGTCACCAGTCGCAAAGTTATCGCGGATATTTGTGTCCGCGTAACGATAGACGCTCCAAAGAACCAGCTCGGCCGGGGTATCCACAGAACCGTTGCCGTTAGACGTCATGGTGTCAAGGTTGTAGTAGTACCGCGAGCTGCCGTTTGTTTGGTGGTTGGTACCAAGCGAGGTGCGGTTCACATAAGAGTTGCGCGAGCTGATGGTACCCGTCATATCGAGCTTCTCGTCCTGGGTGCGCAACGACACGACACCGTTGGTCCCGCAATCCGCAATGCCCTCGCCGCTCGCGCAGGTGTTGTAGACCCACTCGTCGAAGTTCGAGAAGTTGCCCATGTCGGTGAACTTAAGGCCATCCACCTTATACGAAGTACCCCAGTAAGCCGTGTTCATGAGGTACAGGCTGCCACTAAGGTTGCCGTCGTCACCACCAACGCAAACAAGCAAGCCAAGGTTAGAGTTGGACTTGATGTTCGATCCGCTCAGCGTGGCACCGCTCAAGTCGATGGCGTACTCCCCCACATTCCAAACGCCGCTCGCACGATACACCAAGCCGCCAAGAGAAAATGTATTGCTGCCCGTCTCGGTAACGGACAGCGTAGACCCGCTCGTTTTCAGGGCATAAGCGCTGGAAGAGCCGGTAAACGTAACGTTCGTGTTTGCCCAGCTATAGCCAAGAAAACCGCCGCAGGTCTTCTTGACGTTCGAATAGTTAAGCGCCAAGCTCGAAAGAGAAAGTCCGTTGATGTCAAGGGTCTTCGTAGAACCCTTTTCGATGCCGGCGATAAACCCTCCGACGCCAAGGTCATCCTTCTCGCCGCCGTCGACTTCCATCTTGCCCGAAACCGTGAGGTTGGAAACGATAATGCGCGCGGTCGAGTCACCGTCAACCAGGCCAATGACGCCGCCAATGCGCGTACTGCCGTCGGGTTTGTTCGACGAAGAGAGACTCGAATCAACCTTGCAATCGCTAGCAAACGTAATCCAGCCGCTATCCTCGACCATGCCGTAAACGTTGCCGGCGAGCATCTTCTTGGTGCCCTGATACAGGCTCAGACCAGTGGAGACTTCAAGTCCGGTAAACGTGGTGGAGCCCGTAGAACACTTCTCGGCTGCATAGGCACCGATCGCCATCTGACCGTCGCTCTTGGCATGAATGGTGCCGGCGAGCTTGAGGTCATTCACCGTGCTGCCGCCGTCTTTGCCCAGAAGGCCCAGGCGGTTGTGGTAGTAGATTTTGCCGTTGCCCTCGGAGGTGTCGTTGGGCTCAATCTGCGTGTCCCCGCGCATGCCGTACGGCTCGCCAACCGCGAGGGTCACGGTGTGGCCGTTGCCGTTCAGCGTACCCACAAATTCCCAGGTATAGCTACCTGTGTAGACATCTTGGGTAAGGCCCGTTATACCGCTGTCAGTCAGATTGATGTTATCAGTAACGTTAATCGTCGCGGACGCAAGGTTGCCAACGTTAGGATTGCCGATGCCACTCACGCCAGAGAAATAACCCCGCGTCTGGATGGTCAGAGCAAGACAAGCGAACTCGTCGGCCGACGAAATGCTTACGGTTTTTGAAGAGCTGTCGTATTTGAGCTGACTACCCCAAGGGTAGCCGGATTGATCCGAGCCAGAATCAACGCCGGTCGAGAGATGGAAGCGTGGCTGGTGCGTAGTCTCATCAAGCGCAATAAGACCCGAGCTCAGATTACCGCTACCCAGCCTTACTACCTCGTTATTGCCGAGCAGGGACCCGCCGCCTTTGGCACCACCAAGGTCGTCAACCGCAACCGCAGTACTGGGGCGCTTAAAGGTCCATCCATCATTGCTTCCGCTGCCCTGCGCAAAAACCAATGAAGGGTTTGCGGCACTCGTAATAGCAATCTGGCCCACGGAGCCGCTGGCAGAAAGTTTTAGGCCAGAGAGATCGGTGGTCCCGCGAAGGCGAATGGTTGCCACCCAGGTCTCGCCGGCGATGCCAGCGCCGTTGCTTACGTTGCTCGCGGTGCTCACGGTCACGTTGCCGCAGTCGAGCACGGAATAACGGTCCACGCAACCCACGACGCCGCCAAAAGAGGTGCTCACCCAGGGGCCGTCCCAAGCAACCGTGGCGTTGTCAACAATAAGCGTCGCGCACGCAGTGTCGCCGCTGCCCAGCGAGCCCACAAGGCCGCCGGCAGTTTTGGCCTGCTCTGTGCACGTACCCCCAACGCTAACGTTGTTCACCGTAACCGTGTGGGTGCTGGCGTAGTAGCCATCAATATAGGTAGCGCTCGTGTCCTCCACGCGGCCGACGATGCCACCGTAGACGACGCTGCCGCCTTTCTTGGCGAGAGCACTTTTGAACGTGGTGGTGTCGTCGGTCGCGCCCTGGAAGGTAACGTTACCGTTGGCGATGTCGAGGTAGCCAAAGACGGCGCCGGCGTTGGTCTTGGCTTTGAGGTTCACAGCGCTGGTAGTCACGACCTCGTTGTTAGCCGTGAACGTCTTAGCATCAGCAAAGCTAACGCTGCCGATGAAGCCGCCGGTGTTCTCGCTAGAGGTGGAACCGACGGTCGTGGGGCAGGTGAAGGTCGCGCCCGACTCCTGAGTGAGCGTGAGCTTCGTAGCCTTGCCGATAAGGCCGCCAGAGGCGGTAGTGCCCTCGGCGGTCAGTTTAGAGAAGTCAACCGCGCCAGTAAGGGTCACCGTGGCGCCGGTATTGGAGCCAACAAGGCCCGCAAGGCCGCCGGCGCAGCCGCTCGTGGACGATACGGTTACGTTCTTCGGCAGGGTGTAGGCACCCAAGCTCACCGTTACGCCATCGCTAACCTCGCCAACGAACAAACCGGCGTTGCCGCTAGCGGTCGAGATGCTGCCGTCGCCGCTAACGGAATCAAGACCCGTCACGCTCCCAATAGTGAACGAACCGCTTTCAACCGTATTAGCAAGAAGGCCGATGCTGCCGCTCTGGGAGGAAATTGCCATTCCCTTGCGGGTGCTACTAAATGAGTACCCAGCATTAACCGTGACCGTGGCCGTCGAGGTTCCAAAGAGCGGGGCACTTATGGCCGCGGAAGACTCTGTGATATCCGTAGGATCGGTGGGGTTCGCAATATCGATCGTCGCGTCAAGCGTGCCCGTGCCAGAAAGCTCAGCGGCCACCATCGGATCGCTATACGAAGTCTCACCCACCCATTTAAGCTTGACGGTTCCGTTGTCCGTACCAACCTTCAAGCTGTTGTAGAAGGTTTTGTCAGTCGCAATCTCAATCGCACTGCCATCGCCGTCAACAATCTTCCCTGAAAAGGGATAGGCGCTGCTGCCAAAGCCCTTGAAAACCGCGGCCTCCCCGCTTGCGCTGGCCACGCTTAGGCCACTGCCGGTCGAGCCGCCCTTCATGATAGTGGCGTACTGGTAAAGCGCGGCGTCGGCGTGCGAGATAATCTTCAGCGCATCGTTGTCGTTGAAGGTAATGACCATGCCAGAGCCGCTGCCAGTAGCAGAACCGTGAGTTCCAAGCGCTGTATTAAGGTCAGCTACCGTACTATAGGGCTCAGTAACCGCTGCGGTATCCTCGACGACCGCAATCTCGCTTTCGGAGTCGTCTGCAGCCTGGGGCTCCTCCTCGTCGACCGTCTCGGCCTCGCCGTCCTCCTCGGCCGCAACCGTCTTGGCCGCATCCGTCTTGGCCGCATCCGTCGTCTTGTTAGAAGCCTCGGACTCTCCCTCGGTCGCCGATTCCTTCTCGCCGTCACCCTCAAGTTCTTCTTGAGAGTTTGTCTCGGCATCGGAATCCTGCGCCGCGGCAGCCTGGGCGTCCGCGGCATCCTCGTCTCTGTCGCTCTCCCCTGCAAGCGAGACGAGCTTTTGCTCCAAGGCTTGGGAGCCGCCAATAGAGACGGCATAGGCAGTCGTGCCGTAAGCCAGGCCCTGGAGTGCCAAGGCCACGCTAAGGCACGTCGCGACTATGTTCTGGGCGGCTCTCATGCCCGTTAGTCCACCTTTTCTACCTTAATGCCAAGATCAGCCCAATCGCTAGGGCTGCCCGAGCGATAAAAATTAATTATGGCGCTACCGGGCTCCATAGTGAAGGTCACAGAGTCATTTGCAGCATCAATCTTTGCACCACTGTGATTAGCCGAGAAGAACGGGTCGAGCTCAACGGCATCGGCGTTCCACGACACCTTGACCTTCGCAGCCACGCCCGTGACGGTCACACGATAGTTGTACGCGTCGTAGCTAGCAAACGTGCCGTTCCGATCCACAAGCTCGCCCGAGACCGACGCGGCCGCGACCGAGGACTGCTCGTTAGGCACGATCTTGGCGGCCAGGCACGCAAGCTTGGTGCCAATGTTGCTCTGGGTGGTATCGACCGTTGCCTTAACCTTAAAGCTCACGTTGCCCAGGGCGCTCTTGGGGAAGGTGACGGTGTATTCCTTCACGGTCGCCTTGTTGCCCAGAAGGGTCACCTTCGTGTTAAGTTCGCTTGGGTCAATCGACCATGCCTCACCGCTGGCCAATCCGTTCGCGTCGACCGTCAGCGCGTACGGCACGTCCTTGTCATTAACCACCTGCCGGTCGTCAAGCAGGCAGTTGTAAATCCTAAACGTGAAGCTGCAGGTGTCCGAGCTTGTGTCCACAACGACAGAGCGCGAATCGATCGCGTCGGCGTCCGTCGGAACCTGGTAATACCCCACCAGCATGTCCGAGGCAAAGAGGCTCTGGGTGGCGTTAGTGACCTCGACACCCTTGAGGTAAGCGTCGCCCGTGTAGGCAGACCAGGTAAGCCCAATGCCGGCGAGAAGGGCGCAGACGCACAATGCGGCGGCAACCGCCATGACGCGGGTACGCAGTGCGCGACGCGGGTCGCGGCCGTCATTGTTGGTCTTGGTCATAGCGGCACCTCCTTATCTGTCCTAGTTGCCCGTCGTGGTCGACATGTTCTTGGCGATAAGATAGACCATGTCGGTCTCTTTCACCGACTCGGTCCAAGAAACCTCGATGATGAAGTTGATGAAGGTCTTATCAGTCTCAAAGTCGCGTTCGGAAAATTCGTGGTAGCGATACCGCGGGATGGCGTTGGTCTGGACGTTGGTGTATTCGCCAAAGGTCTGGGTGCCGTCATTATCAGAGATATCGGTGAAGGTCACGAGCGCAGCTTTGTCCCACGTCGTCGAGCCATCAACCACAAGGTCCTTATTGGAGCCGTTGACGTTCACTCGATAAACCTTGATTTCAAGGCCGCGGACGTTCGTCGTATTAGCTACCTGCAACTCAAAGGGCTGCCCGTCGCTCTCAACGCAAAAGCCGCGACGAACGGTGACAGTGCCATCGCTGTTGACGTTGCTCGCGTCATAAGACAAATCCAGCTGTTCGATCGCGGACGAATTGGGTCCCAAAATCTGCAGGTTAGACGGCTTGGCAATCTTAGCGACCGTCGAGGCGCTTTGATTGCCCACAAACCACGTGTACGTGATACCCACGTACAGCACAGCGACACACAAAACTGCCAGCGCGGCCGCAAGGCGGCGACGCCGGTGAGTCCACGCGTCTTTACTCTGGCTGTCGCTTGTCACTGGGTCGCCTCCTTCTCTGCGCCCAAGAACCTAATCTGAAGATACTCCGCATTGGT
>CAVGOA010000059.1:0-2997 GCA_963630635.1 Paludibacteraceae bacterium | reverse complement strand
AACTCGCTGGACTCAATGGTAAGTGTGTCATCAAGAACGGGATTCAAGTAATACCCGTCCTCACTCTTCTCGCGAAAGAACAGGACGTGCCCGTGGAAGAGATCCTTGAGCTGGTCTTCTTCAACGGAAGACCCATCGCGCAGCTGAATATTGCGCTCGATCGTGAGTGTGATGTCGCGCACATCCCCGGCAACCGGAGCCACTGTGACCTCAAGCTGTCCGTACGACCCCGGACGAAGGGAACCCGCGGTGTAGTTGTTGAGGTTGTACGTGGCCGAGACGTATAGTGAGTCGCCGGACTCGAGGCTCGCCGCCTTGCCGTCCCAATTGCCCGCCCGGGAATCGGCGCCCGAGGCACCCAAGATTGAGTACCGAGCCGCCTTGGCGCTGATCGACGACGAAATCCCGCCCACGCGGCTGTTTGCCGCAAACCACGCAAAGCTCACAAAGAGGATGATCACCAGCGCCAGCACGAACAGTCCCGAGACGGCAAAGCGCTTCCAGAAATCCTTGAGCGTCTGCGCATGCTCGTCTGCAAGCCGACGGTACTCCTCCGCCGACTTGACCTCGCCCGTGTTATGTCCCAGCTGCAGTTTCATTCGCGAATTTTTACCCAGAGAAGGGCGGCATCCAAACTCGATCCGCCCTTCTCTGCTCTAATTTGAAATCAGTTGCCGCTTAGTTAGTTCTTGCCGTACTCGGTCGGAGTTGCCTCGAAGGTGATGTCGACGCGGCAAGCCAAGAGATCAGCGAGGTTCGTGGTATAGACGTTACTGTCTGAGCCCTCGTAGAAGAGATAGACATCGACCTGCGCGTCGCTCTTACCGCCAGTCAACTGACCAAACTCATCAGTCTTAATAACACCATCGGTCTTGTCGCCGGACTGCTTAACGACCTCAGCCTTCTCCCCGTCTGCAGCCATCTTGACGACAACCCAGTTTCCGTCGCACTTAACCAGGGCGCGCATAGCAGAAGGCAGCTCAGATTTGGAAGCGCCCTCAGTGTTCGAAACCTTGAACCCGGTAACCTTGAGGTCCTTGAAGATGCCCGCGTAAGTACCGGTGCCGATATAGAAGGTGTTAAGGTAAGCGTAGGGAGCATCCTTAGAAATAGCGTCAGTGGGAGCACCAATCGCAAAGCGGGAGGTCTTGCTCTCGACGCCACCGATCTCTTGGGCATCACCCTTATCGCTCGCATAAGCAGTCTCGAACTGATAAACACCAGCCCCATCCAAGGCCCTATCAGAACCCTTTACTGAAGTAAAGGTATTGTCCCAGGTAGCGGGATAGAGCGCGACATCGGCAGTCGTCTCAGAGGCAGTAGCAACACTGGTAGAATCAGCGGTCGTCCCCCCAGCTTTCTTGTTCGCAATAACCAAATACGCCGAGTTGGACATGGCGTGAACGTAGTTGCTCGTAGCCTTAACCGTGTCGTTGCTCACGAACCACGCATAGGTGGCAGAGCCGAGGGCGACGGCAGCAACGAGGACCATGGCGATGGCCGCGCCCAACTGCTTCTTGAGTGACTTGGTATCCACGTTAGGGCCCCTTTCTCGCACCCCCCACCAGATAGAAGCGGAGGGGGTTAAATCCCACTCAAAACTGTGCGAAAACAAACTTTTGAGACTCAAGTAAAATATCACATCCCATTTAAGCCTATTGCGAGTTTTCTTAAACAGCCCGTTTTCTCCCCCAAACGGCACCCTTCAACCCAACACCCGTCGCTTTTCTCGCCGCAAGCCACCAGCCCCCCACCTGCAATTCCAGGACTTGTCTGATGCTTTTAGCCCTTCTCGCCTGCAATTTCATGGGATGTCTGATAAATCGCCACTAAAAACGGGACTTGTCTGATACCAAACCATCAGACAAGTCCCAAATTTGCAGAAAGCAGAGGCAGGGCGGCCCTACTCCGTGACCGGGGAGTTCTCTTGGTTGCGGCGAGTCTGCCAGGTGACCTCGTGGTTCTTGTAGTAGTCGGGGGCGTCGTTGCCCGAGGAGCTAATGGGGTCGGTGCCGGTCAGAGTATCGGCGATGTCGCGCACGAACTTGACCAGCAGGCTGCTGTTGTCCTGGTCAAGGGTATCGAAGTCCATCGCAAACTCCACGGCCCCGCCCACAATGTCGTCGGTGCACTCGGGGTCGTCTCCGTCAAGCCAGATGACCACGGTGTACTTGTCCACGTTGCCAACAAGAAAGTCGGTCTCGTTGTAGGTGCACACAACAGAGTCGGACTCAAAGCTCACGCATCCGGCCTCGTTAGATCCGTCGGCCGCAGCGGCGGCATAGGTTGTGACCTCGCCGTTCTTCCACACACGCACGCGGGCGGCCTTCTCGACGCCTTTAGAGGCCGAAGACAGCTTGATCTTGGCGCTGTAGTCCAGGTCGGTCTTGCCGCCGTTTCTTATATAGAACGTGTAGGCCACGTAGTTCTTGCCGTTGTGGCTGCCGTCGACGCTGTCCAAGCCGTCGGGCAGGTCGTCTGCCGCGATGTTCGTGCCGTCCGAGACGACCTCGGCCTGAAGACGGGCCGTGGCGTCTTGGAACTCGGGCTCGTCGGCGATGGCGACGCCGTAGCGAAAGAGCTCCAGGCGGTTGAGGTTGATCGTGAAGTTACCCATGTTCTCTTGCATGAACGCGATGGCGAACAACACGGCAAACAGCAGGACCAGGACCAGAAGGGCCTTTTGCAGGCCGCCCAGGCGCAAAAGCGCCGAGCCCAGGCGCTGCATGCGCCGTTTGGGCAGGTACATCGAGACGATCGCGTCGGCGTCGAGGTCGTCCACGCCGTCTTGGGCCAGCGCGCGTTCGAGCTCGTCGATGCGCACGACGCCCCTCGATGCGTCGCGTTTGTCCTTTTTACCAAAGAACCCCATGGGCTACAGCTTGTACTTGACGCGTAGGTGGGCGATGTAATCGGCCAGGGCCTCGCGCTCGGGGTCACTACCAAAACGAAACTGGATGCCGCAGACGTTGCGGTAGACGCTGCCCTTGGGCGCCT
>CAVGOA010000058.1:0-12029 GCA_963630635.1 Paludibacteraceae bacterium | reverse complement strand
GGCTTCCTCTTTTTATGTCCTGGGCGCGATGTATCATGTTGAGCGTCTAAATCCAACCGTTAGTTAGGAGCAACACCTATGGCGCTTCTCGCTTCGTATTACCTTCCGGGCCTCTATGTCGAGGACCATGCGATTGACGTCCCCCTTGATTGGCGCGGCACTACGCCGGCCCTTCTGGCTACGGGAGTCGATGCTGCCCCTTCGCGCCTTAGTGCCGAGTCGGCGGCGCTCGAGCCCAACCCTGTTTTTGCCGAGAAGGACATCCGCTTGTTCTATCGCACGCTGTGCCTACCTCAGAACAAGGGTCGCGACCTGCCGGTTATTGTGTACCTGCAGGGAGGCCCCGGCGGCTGCGGCCCGCGCGTGCAGTCCGCCACCTCTGACGGTTGGATCGAGGAGGCGCTTAAGCACTTTCTGGTCGTGCTGCCCGATCAACGCGGCACCGGCCGCTCCAACGCAGTGGATGGCCAGCGCATGGAGGCCGTGGCTGCCGAGGCGGCCAGCCTGGGGCTTGATCCTGCAAAGCTGCAGGCCGAGTATCTCAAGCGCTTCTTGGCCGATTCGATCGTGCGCGACTTTGAGTACCTGCGACTGAGCGAGTTCGGTGGCAAGAAGTGGGTTACCCTGGGCCAGAGCTACGGCGGTTTTCTCACCTTGTGCAATCTCTCGACCTTCCCGGCCGGTGTTGCGGCGTCCTTTACCTGCGGCGGCATCCCGCATGTCCCGGCCAGCGCCGCCGAGGTCTATGCCCACACCTTCCCGCGCATGGTCGCTAAAACCAAGGCCTGGTACGAGCGTTATCCAGAAGACGAGAAGCGCATGAGCTTGCTTGCCGATGTCGCAGCTGCGCGGGACATCAAGCTCCCCGACGGCAGCCCCTTGAGCGTTCGCCGCCTGCAGCTTTTGGGCGGCGGCCTGGGCATGAAGCCCGCGCCCGAGCGCCTGCACGTCCTTCTCGACACCGCCTTTGTCGAGGGCGATGGCACAGCCGAAGCTGCGTTGGCCGCAGCGGGCGGCGACCCCGCGCAGGTCAAGCTCTCGCTGGGCTTCCTCTATGACGTCATGAATAAGACGGCTACGCCCTCGAACCCGCTTTACTGGACCCTGCAAGAGTTCATCTACGCCGACGGGCAGCTGGAGGCCCCCATCAACTGGGCGGCCCAAGCCCAGGCAGCGTCCCGCCCAGAGTTTAGCGAGAACGCCCGCCCGCTCATGTGCTTTGGCGAGGCCATGTTCAAGTGGATGTTCGAGGAAGACCCGGCGCTCAAGCCCTTCTCGGCCGCCATGGATGTCCTTATGGCAGACACGAGCTTTGGCGCCCTTTACGACACTCAGCAGCTTGCTGCAAACGAGGTGCCGTTGCAGGCAGCTGTTTACTTTGACGATCTATACGTTGACTCGGGCCTGCAGCTTGATACCTTAAGCCGCGTGGGTTCTAGCCACGCCTGGGTGACCAACGAGTTCGAGCACGACGGCCTGCACGGCAGCAAGGTCTTTGTCCATCTCTTTGAGGAGGCCTACAACCGCGGCGACCTTGAGGGCGTGCTGTAACGCCTGCGGTTTCAAGCTATAAGCCCTGCTCGCCAACGCCTACACGGAAGGACCCACGTGCTCGTCGACCAGATCATAAAGAACCTCAAGGCCGAGGCGGCCCTTCCCAGCACGTTCCAAAAGGGGTCTAAGCTTCAGCGGGGCCTCTGTGTCTTGAGCCTTGACTTTCTCAACGGGTCCATGGGCTCGTGCCTGCACATAACCGGGCAGGTAGAGGGGTCATACGACAATCTCTACTCGACCAGCGTCGATTTGGATATTGGCACGGGAGAGATCGTCGACTACTCGTGCACCTGCCCGGCCTCGGGCAACTATCCGGGCATGTGCAAGCACGAGGTGGCTGTTGCCTTGGCATTTCTCGCCGCATTTTTGGGGCAGGACGCCGGGGGCTCTACGTCGCCCAGCGGCACGCCGATGCCGCGCTACGAGAAGCCGTCCAGCTCGGCCATCGCCGAGCTGCTTCGCGACTCCGACGCTCGCCGCCTGGACCAGGCCGCGGGGTCAAGAAGAAGACGGGGCGCCGCTGCGTCCGGTGAGCTTGCGTCCTTCTCGGTGGCGTTTGTGCGCCCCGCGCGCGCCGCGTCGGCGTCCCAGCTGGCGCTAAAGCTCACGGTTCACCAGGGCTCGGCAAAGTACATCGTGAAGAACGTGGGCCAGGTGGTGGACGCCTGGCGCTCCGGCGCTGTGTACAGCTACGGCCCCAAGATCTCCCTGGCCCACATTCCAAGCAACTTCGACGAGGCCTCGGCCCGTCTGCTTGATCTTCTCGCCCGCGTGGTTGACACCCAAAAGGCGCTTTACCTCTCGCGCTGGGACTACGTGGACGGCGGTCGCGGCACCGACGTCAAGGAGCTGCCGCTGGGCCCCAACAACATCTGTGACATTCTGGATCTTATGCAGGGCCAGACAGTCGAGATCGAGACGGGTGGCTACGACTACTATCGTCGTTCGTCCTACAAAAAGCAGCGCCCCTATGTTATTGGCGAGAAGCCCGCGGCGGTCGCCTGCACGATAGTGGACTCGCCTGACGGCGGCTACGACATTGATCTGCCAGATGACCTGCGTGTTTTTTGCGACGCAAGCCGCAGCTACGTTGTCTGTGCGGGCGAGGCCCTGCGGCAAGACGGGGAATTCTCGCGCTCCTTTGCCCCGCTTTTGCAGCGCCTGGCCGAGGCAGGGGAGAGCGGCCGGCATGTGAGCGCCGCAGACGCCCCTAATCTTTGCCGGTCACTGCTGCCTGCGTTGCGCGCCTGCACAGAGCTTGAGGTGGCGCCTTCGCTTGCCCAGATTGAGCCGCCCAATCCCGAGTTCTCGTTCTCGGTGGGCCTGGACGACGGGCTTGTGACCTGCGCCCCATTGGTTGCCTACGGCGACTGGAAGGATACCGTGGGCGTGCCGGAGGACGCGCGCACCCAGCCTGCCCGTGACATGGCGGCCGAGTACCACGTGCTCGACGTGCTTGAGGATTACTTCCCCTATACAAACGTTGGCTACGCCTTTGAAGAGGCCGACGAAGAGCTGCTCTTCTCGCTTCTTACCGACGGCCTGCAAGATCTTTCCCAGTTGGGCGAGGTCCTGCTGTCCGAGCGCCTGCGCTCCATCGACGTGCGCCCGGCGCCCAACCTAAGCGTTCGCGCCACGCTCAAGAGCGACCTTCTCAACCTCGAGCTGGGCGCCTCGGGCTTGACCGAGCGCGAGCTTCACGAGTACCTGGACGGCTTTAAGCGCAAGCAAAAGTACGTGCGCCTCTCGTCCGGCGACATCGTGCGCATTGGCCGTAACCTTCAAGTGGCCGAGGAACTGAGCCAGGGCCTGGGCGTCGATGTCGACAAGCTCGTGGACTGCGCCGTGGGGCTCTCTAGCAGCCAGGCCCTTCTCGTCGATGCCCTGCTGCGCAAGGCCGACGGCGTGCGATTCTCGCGAAACAACGAGTTTCGCCAGCTTGTTCGTGACCTCGAGACCTTCTCGGACGCAGACATCGACGTGCCGGCCGGGCTTTGCGCAGACCTTCGCGCCTACCAAGAGGACGGCTTTAGGTGGCTGGCTACCCTGGAGCGCTTTGGCTTTGGCGGCATCCTGGCAGACGACATGGGCCTGGGCAAGACGTTGCAGGTCATCGCGTTAATCCTGCATCAAAAAGAAGCAGCTGGCGACGATGGAGATGCCACGGGCCCCACGTTGGTGGTTTGCCCAGCGTCTCTTGTCTACAACTGGATCAGCGAGATCAGCCGCTTTGCCCCTTCGCTCAATGCCGTCGCGGTCCTGGGCACCAAGACCCGCCGCGTGGCCCTTGTGGGCGCCGCGGCCGAGCACGATGTGCTGGTCACCTCGTATGATTTGCTGAGAAAAGACATCGAGACCTATACCCACGTGCGCTTTGCCCGCGTGGTCCTGGACGAGGCCCAGTACGTCAAGAACCCCAAGGCACAGGTCACCAAGGCCGCGAAGTGCCTTAACGCCCGCGTGCGCTTTGCCTTGACCGGTACCCCCATCGAGAACCGCCTGCAGGAGCTTTGGAGCATCTTCGACTTCCTCATGCCCGGCTACCTGGGCAGCCGCGACCAGTTTGCCAAGCGCTTCGAGAGCCCGGTCGAGGCAGGGGAGTTCGACTCGTCGCGGCTTTTGCGCTCGACGATTGGCCCCTTTGTCCTGCGGCGTATTAAGCGCGAGGTCCTGGCAGACCTTCCCGAGAAGACCGAGAGCGTCGTCATGGCCCAGATGGAGGCCAAGCAAAAGAAGCTCTACTTGGCCACGCAGGACCGTCTTGCCCTGTTGGTCCAGCATGCGCAGGACCGCGACTTTAAGAAAGACAAGCTCAAAGTGCTTGCCGAGCTCACCAAGCTGCGCCAGATCTGCTGCGACCCCTCGCTTTACTTCGAGGACTACGACGGCGGCTCGGCCAAGCTCGACACCTGCATGGAGCTGGTATCCCAGGCCATGGACGCCGGTCACCGGGTCCTTCTCTTCTCGCAGTTCACGAGCATGCTGTCGATCATCGCCGACCGCCTGGACAAAGAGAAGGTGAGCTACTTCATGCTTACGGGCTCTACCAGCAAAGAGGAGCGTGAGCGCCTGGTCAAGCGTTTCCAAGCCGGCGAGAAGGACGTCTTCTTGATCTCGCTCAAGGCGGGCGGCGTGGGCCTTAACCTCACTGCGGCAGACGTCGTCATCCACTACGACCCGTGGTGGAACACCGCCGCCCAGGACCAGGCCACCGACCGCGCCTACCGCATTGGACAGCGCCGCGACGTGAGCGTCTTCAAGCTCATCGTCGAGGGCACCATCGAGGAGCGCATCCTCAAGATGCAAGAGACCAAGCGCGACCTGGCCGATAACGTCTTGAGTGGAGAAGAGGTCAAAAGCGCCCTTCTCACCAAAGACGACCTACTTGGTCTTCTGGGTGCCTAGCTGGGCTTTCTTTGCTCAGGACGGGTTTGTTTGGAGGCGAGAGACAAAAATTTTGATTTTTGCCAAAAAAGTTCTTGCAACTTTTCGCTCGTCTTTGCATAATAGACAAGCTGCCTGACAGGGAAGCCAAAAATGGTGGGTGTAGCTCAGTTGGTAGAGCGACGGACCGTGGCTCCGTAGGTCGAGGGTTCGAGACCCTTCACCCACCCCATTTACAATTGGATATGGATCGTTAGCTCAGCTGGTAGAGCAGGGGACTCTTAATCCCAAGGTCCAGGGTTCGAACCCCTGACGATCCACCACGATATTTTAGGGCGGGTGCTTAGGCACTCGCCTTTTTTCGTCTACCGAGAAGGGCGGTGCGTATGAGACCGGGGGCTGGACGCAGGTCGCAGGGTAAAAAGCCGCTTTCGTTGGTCGCGCTTCTCGCCGCCGTGCTAATCGCCGGGGGCGCCGGATCGGCCGCACCCGGGCTTCTCGCCCGCTTTGCGGGCGTCTTTGGTGACTCGGCTTCAACGAGCTTCTCGGCGACTTCTGACGCGCGCGACCTTGCGTGGACCACGTGGGACGAGACCGCCGCGCCAGAGTACTACCGCGTCCTTGGCGCAGCCCAGGTTAGCGTCGACCTGCAACCGGGCGAGGTTCACTATGCAGACCTCGACTCTCTCGGCCGCGCGGCCGGTGCCTGGGCAAACGTGACCGCCGATCTTGCGAGCCAAGGGTCTTCTCGCCAACGTGAGGACATGTCGGCCTTAAAACCCAGCGGGTGGGGACATAACCGCGAGGTCGACATCGAGCTTGCAGACGGCACTTTCTACCACGGTGCCTTCTTCAACCGCAGCCATCTTGTGGCCAAGTCCCTGGGCGGGGAAGAGCGCCTTGAGAACCTGGTGTGCGCCACGCGCATGCAAAATGTGGGCAGCAACAAGGGCGACGGCGGCGGCATGGCCTACACCGAGGGGCTGGCCCGCGAATGGCTCAAAAGCAACCCCTCGGGCACCGTCTACTACAGCGCCGTCCCTGTCTACGAGGGCTCGAAAGCCGTGTGCCGCTCTGTGATCGTCGACGTCAAGAGCTCGGACGGCTCGCTCGACCTTGAGGTCGAGGTCTACAATGCCGCCAAGGGTTATACCATTGACTACGCAACCGGTGAGTTTTCCCAAGACTAAGGAGGCCCGCGTGGCCACAAGTGCTTTCCCCGACGTCGAGGCTGCCCTGCAGCACGACGACCAGCTATACGAGAAGACCCTCTCGCGCTCAAGCGAGTGGGAGGGCAGGATTTTTCGCGTCGAGAAGAGACTTGTCGAGTTCCAGGGCCCTTACGGCCAGCCCATGACCGGTGCCCGCGAGTTGGTCTTTCACCACGGTGGCGCCGGCGTGGTGGCTGCGCGCGACGGCCAGGTCTGCCTGGTGCGCCAATATCGTGTGGCCCTGGGCCGCATGACGCTCGAGATCCCGGCCGGTAAGGTCGACGCGGGCGAGGACCGCGCCGTCTGCGCCGCCCGCGAGCTTACCGAGGAGACCGGCCTTGTCGCGCAGGGCCTGGTCCATCTCTCCAGCGTCTACGGCTCGCCCGGATTCACCGACGAGCACACCGATGTCTTCTTTGCCCAGGGCCTTTTCCAAGGCCAGGCCAACCCCGACGCCGACGAGGCCTTACGCTGCCTGTGGATCGACACGCAGCAGGTCATCGACGCCATTCTCGCCGGGAAAATCTGCGACAGCAAAACCGTCGTGGGAATCCTTGCTGCATCGGCGCGCGGGTTGCTATAGAATACAAACTTGTTTGCGTCCTTAGCTCAGGTGGATAGAGCCGCGGACTTCTAATCCGAAGGTCGGGGGTTCGAATCCCTCAGGGCGCACCATCGCATTCACGGCCGGGGCTTCTGGCCTCGGTCTTTTACGTTTGGGGGCTTGTCGGAAGGAACTCTTTACGTTTCGAGGGTTGTCGGAAGCTCCCGATCAAAAATCTTTACGTTTGAAGGCTTGTCGGAAAAATTTTGTTCCGACAAGCCCAAATTCATAAAGCGAGAAGACCTTTGGGTTCCGACAACGCCCAAAACGTAAAAGACGGGGCTCCCGGATTTCCGACAACTCCCCAAACGCAAAGCTCTTCTCGCCGGCGAATAATGTTCCCCCGGTTTTGTACGATACTTTAGGAACATTCTGCATGCCCTTTACGCCAAATGACCTTGAGCTTACGGCTTTGTTGCATACTAAAACCGCTGTGGATTTTGCCGAAAGGAGCAAGCTTTGATTTACACCATGACGCTGAACCCTGCCCTCGACTATGTTATGCACCCCCTTACCTTGGACATGGGCTTCACCAACCGCTCTTCTTCTGAGGAGATCTACTGCGGCGGTAACGGCATCAACATCTCCACGCTCTTGAACGAGCTCAACGTCGTGAACGTCGCCATGGGCATCGCGGGTGGCTTCACCGGTGATTACCTGCTGCAGACCCTGCAGGACAACGGCGTGGCCAGCAACTTCGTGCGCCTTGACCACGGCAACACCCGCATCAACGTCAAGCTCAACGGCATCGTCATGACGATGTGCAACGGCATGGGCCCCAAGATCCCGGCCAAGAAGGTCGACGAGCTTCTTGAGCGCATGGACGTCGTTCGCTCCGGCGACACCCTGGTCCTTACCGGCTCGATCCCCAACTCCTTGCCCGAGGACCTCTACACCCAGATCATGGAGAAGCTCGACGGCCGCGGTATCCAGTTTGTCGTCGACGCCCCCGGCCAGCTCCTCATGGAGTCTTTGAAGGCCCGCCCCTTCCTCATCAAGCCCAACAACCACGAGGTCGGCCGCATCTACGGCGTCAACATCGAGTCTCCCGAGGAGTGCATGCCCTACGCGCACAAGCTCCAGGAAGAGGGCGCGCGCAACGTCATCATCTCTTGCGGTGGCCACGGCTCGCTGCTTCTTGACGAGAATGGCGTCGAGCACATCGTTCCCACTGCCAAGGTCAAGCTGGTCAACGCCACCGGCGCCGGCGACTCCATGGTCGCGGGCTTCCTTGCCTGCGTGACCCAGGGCGAGGATTACGAGACCGCCCTCATCTTTGCCTCCGCCTGCGGCACCGCTACCGCGGCCAGCAAGGGCATCGCCAAGCGCGCCACCATCGACCGCGTGGTTACCGCCCTTTACAAGAAGATGGGCCGCGCTATGCCCGGCACGATCGCCCGCGATATCCAGGCCAACAAGGACAAGGCCGAAAAAGCCGCCGCGGATGCCGATGTCTTGGTAGACTAGCGCACCTAAATCGCTACAATTAACCCGTACTAACCGTGATGCGCCCAGAGATGGGCGCATTGCGTGCTGTATTGGGAAGGGGCCGCGATAGAGCGGCCATGCACTAGGGGGCAAGAATATGTACGAAGGTGTTAACGCATCCGACGGCATCGGTATCGGTGTCGCCCGTGTGGCTGTGGAGCCCGACCTGTCCTTCACGCCGCACGCTCCGGCCGACGCTAAGGCCGAGGAGGAGCGCTACCAGGCTGCCGTTGCCAAGTTCATCGAGCAGACCAACGCGCAGATCGACCGCATGACCAAGACCGTTGGCCCCGAGGCCGCGGCCATCATGGGCGCCCACATCGAGTTTGCCGAGGACGAGGGCATCCGCGAGATGGTCAACGGCTCCATCGAGAGCGGCATGTGCGCCGAGCAGGCCGTTTCCGAGGCCTACGACATGTACTACAACATGTTCGCCAACATGGAGGACGAGCTCTTCCGCGAGCGCGCCGCCGACGTTGCCGACGTCAAGACCGGTCTTCTCGCCGACCTTCTGGGCCAGGAGCTTGTGGACCTGTCCACCCTGCCCGAGAACTCCGTCGTCGTTGTGCGCGAGCTCACCCCGTCCATGACGGCCGACATCGACAAAGAGAACGTCGCCGCTATCGTGACCGAGACCGGCGGCCGCACCTCTCACTCCGCCATTATCGCCCGCGCGCTCGAGATCCCCGCGGTTCTCTCTGTTGCCGACGCCACGACCAACATTAAGACCGGCGACATGGTCATCGTTGACGGCACCTTGGGCAAGGTTATCTCTGCTCCTTCCGATCACGACCTTGAGCACTACCGCACCAAGGCCAAGCAGTACGCCGAGGAGAAGGTCGCTCTTGAGGCCTACCGCGGCAAGGAGACCGTGACCGCAGACGGCGAGAAGAAGCTTCTTGTCGCCAACATCGGCAACCCCGACGACGCCAACGTGGCCGCCGAGCACGACTGTGAGGGCGTGGGCCTGTTCCGCTCTGAGTTCCTGTTCATGGATGCCAAGGAGCTCCCCACCGAGGACGAGCAGTTTGCCGCTTACCAGAAGGTCGCCCTTCGTATGAAGGATCAGCCCGTCATCATCCGCACCCTGGATGTGGGCGGCGACAAAGAGATCCCGTATCTCGACCTGGTCAAGGAAGAGAATCCCTTCCTGGGTTACCGCGCCGTTCGTTATTGCCTGGCCAACCCCGATCAGTACAAGGTCCAGCTCACCGCCCTTCTGCGCGCCTCTGCCTTTGGCGACATCAAGATCATGGTGCCGCTGGTTACCAACCTCGACGAGATCCGTCAGGTCAAGGACCTGGTCAAGGAGTGCATGGCCGAGCTCGACGCCCGTGGCGTGTCCTACAACAAGGACATCGAGGTGGGCACCATGATCGAGACCCCCGCCGCCTCCCTCATCGCCGACGACCTGGCCGCCGAGTGCGACTTCTTCTCGATCGGCACCAACGACCTTATTGGCTACACCATGTGCGCCGACCGCGGCAACGACAAGGTGGGTTACCTCTACGAGGTCTACCAGCCCGCCGTCCTGCGCTCCCTTAAGCGCATCATCGAGGAGGGCAACAAGGCCGGTATCATGGTCGGCATGTGCGGCGAGGCCGCGGCCGATCCGCTGCTCATCCCCGTGCTGATCTCCTTTGGTCTTGGCGAGTTCTCTGTCTCTGCTCCCTCGATCCTGCGCACCCGTCGCATCATCTCTGAGTGGACCAAGGCCGAGGCCGACGAGCTTACCGAGAAGGTCATGAAGCTCAAGACCGCCACCGAGGTCAAGGCTGCCCTTCAGTCCGCCCTGCGCTAAGCTTCGCGCATCGCACAAACAGGCATCACAACAAAGCCCCAGGCACCGCGCCTGGGGCTTTTTGCGTAGCTAGTTGGGGTAGATGACTCTAAGCGCATCTGGGACGACGTCGATATCGAAGTGGGTGCCGGTGAGCTTCTCGCCGTCTATTTGACAGGGTGGCTCGGTTTCGAAATCCAATGAAGCGCAGGTCAAGTGGCGTAAGCGCACGACGTTTGATGACGTGTGCTTACCATAACGGGCCAAACCCAGCAATCCTAGCAGCAGGGGAGTGGGCGGCAGTTTAACGTTGTAACAGACGTCGAGAAGACCGTCTTGCGGGGTGGCGTTGGGGCAGATCTTAAAGCCGCCTCCGTAACTGGGGCCCACCTGCACGGCAAAGATGATAGTTGAAAGATCGATCGCCTTCTCTCCGTCAAAGGACGCGCGAACAGGGTAGCCTGCCTTGGCCTTAGAGAGGATTCGCAGGGCCGAGCGGACAAAGAGCTCTTCGCCTTTTTGGCTTGTACCTGCGGCTCGTTTGTCCATGGTGTCAAGGGCAATGGCTGCGTCCAGTCCAAACGAAAGCGTTTGCATGAAATAGTGCCCGTTGACACACCCAACCTCACAGGGCCGAGAAACGCCGCGCACCAGTTGCGCCCAGGCGCCCTGGCAGTCGTTTCTCTTCATCCCCAAGGTGCGTGCATAGTCGTTTCCGCTGCCCATGGGAACAACGCCCAGCTGGGGGCGGGCGTCCTTATCGATGTCCATAAGACCTTGGACAACCTCGTGAATCACGCCGTCCCCGCCAAGCGCCACAACGGTGTCGAAGCTCGCCGCTTGCGCGGCAAGCCGGGTCGCGTCCTTTGCCTCTTTGGTCAACACAATTTCGAATCCATTGGCCGCAGATTCATAGCTACTCAGAAAATCCCTGGTAAAGCGGGCGCCTTTCAACCCATCGCCGCTGTGGGCGGCCGGATTTGCGATGACGAGCGTCTTGCCAAGAGGGGAGTGCGCCATGGGGGTTCCTTTGAAGCCGGTTGCTATTCTCATCAATTCTAGTGGCGCGGCCATGTGCGCCAAACAAAATTAGGCCAGAGGAGCGATTTAATTCGCATATCCTCTGGCCTGGTATTTTATGGAGCGGGTGACGGGAGTCGAACCCGCGTTGTCAGCTTGGAAGGCTGGAGTTCTACCGTTGAACCACACCCGCATATGTCAAATGGTCGGGGCGAAAGGATTCGAACCTTCGACCCTCTGCTCCCAAAGCAGATGCGCTACCAAGCTGCGCCACGCCCCGAACCAGGAATTGAGTATATGAAAACAGCCCCGCTTCTTCAAGCGTTGATTTCACAAAGACATAAACGGCCTCTACCGCTCACACGCCAAAACAAGCCGTTCAACCTGGGAAGATATCCAAAAGATTTCCTAACAAGTTCGGCGTTGTTACACCTTAATACCAGTCTGGTAACTGGTTTGCCGCCGAACGTATTCTAGACGGTGGCGAGCCTGTTGCGCAGTGTTTCGCCTTTGTTAACCAAACGATTGGAGTGCACATGACCTACTGCGAGAACGTCCTTCAAGACCTCAAGGCTCGCTATCCCGAGCAGACCGAGTTTCTCCAGGCTGCCACCGAGATTTTGAGCACTCTTCAGCCTGCCCTCGACGCCCACCCCGAGTACGAAGAGGCCGCCATCCTCGAGCGTCTGGTCGAGCCCGAGCGCGTCGTCATGTTCCGTGTGCCCTGGGTCGACGACTCCGGCAAGGTCCAGGTCAACCGCGGCTACCGCGTCGAGTTCAACTCGGCCATCGGACCCTACAAGGGCGGCCTGCGCTTTAACCCCACCGTTACCCTTGGCATGCTTAAGTTCCTGGGTCTCGAGCAGATCTTGAAGAACAGCCTGACCACGCTTCCCATGGGCGGCGGCAAGGGCGGCTCGGACTTCGACCCCAAGGGCAAGTCCAACAACGAGATCATGCACTTCTGCCAGTCCTTCATGACCGAGCT
>CAVGOA010000057.1:0-12325 GCA_963630635.1 Paludibacteraceae bacterium | reverse complement strand
GGCACCGTCACCCACGTCGCCTACGACGGCGAGCTGGACACGGACGGCCTGGACACGGCCGTGACCGTCACCGTCAGGGTCGCCGCCCCCGCCAAGCAGGCCGAGGACGACGCCGCCAAGTCCGAGACGACCGCGGTCACCGAGACCAAGACCGCGTCCAAGAAGGGCACCCCCGCCACCGGCGACGTTACCTGGGGCGGCTTCGCCGGCCTTCTCGCCACCGCCGCCGTCTGCCTGGGCACTGCTCGCGTCTCTCGCCGGGAGCACTAGGGGCCGTCCCCCGTGCCCTTCTCGGCGCTACAAAATGGCGGGTCGGGCGCGCTGAGAAGGGCTTCTCGCTACAAAATCGAAGGTCGGGCGCAAGTTTGACGCCCGTTTGCTACAAAATGTCGGGTCGGGCGCAATATTCCAGCGCCCGACCCGCGTTTTTGTAGCGACACCTGCCGCATGAGCTGACACCGCGCGATTTCGCACGAATTGGATACCTCTCGTTAACCTATCGACCGTTGAATTTATCTACCATTAGTCCAACTATTGGACAGAAGGTAGAAACAGAGGTGCCTTAATGGGCTTTGTGGCCGAAGAGGTTTCTCGCGAAGGTTTGGGCAGCCTACAAGAGGCCCTGACTCCCAAGAACATCTTGGATGCTCGCGTCCCAAGCATGGGCGGGGCCGAGTTCGATTTTAAAACCGCGCCTTGCATTCGCCGCGCCTTGGCCGATTACGCGCTTAACGGTTACTACGCGTTTACCTGGCCCATCGACGGCTATCTCGAGCGCATCGAGTGGTGGATGGCCAACGCGCGCGATTGGGAGATAAAGGGCGATTGGGTGGTGCCTACCCTGGGCACGATTTTCTCGGTCGCCACGTGCCTTCGCATGCTGCTTGGCCCCGACGACGCCATGATTGTCCAGCCGCCGGTTTACTACCGCTACGAGCAGGCGGCCAGCCGCCTTGGTCTTAAGACTGTCTACAACCCGCTCAAAGTGGTCGACGGCACCTACCGCATGGACCTTGCCCATCTTGAGAGCCTGATGGCAAACCCCCACAATAAGCTGCTGGTTATTTGCAACCCGGCCAACCCCGTGGGCCGCGTTTGGACCATCGACGAGCTAACCCGCGTCTCGGAGCTTTCGGCCAAGTACGGCACCATCGTTGTCTCGGACGAGATCTTTGCCGAGGTCACCTTTGGCGGCCACCGTACAACGCCCTACGCAAGCCTGGCCCCCGGCCGCGAAAACGCCATAGTCTTGACCTCCATTGGAAAGTCCTTTTCTTGCACCGGCCTGAACTTTGCCAACGCGATTATCCCTGGCACCGACCTGCGCGAGCGCTTTAGTGCCCAAAGGACCCGCGACCACTTTGGCAGTATCGACCCCTTTGGTCGCCAGGCCCTGATGGCCGCCTATACCCCCGAGGGCTTGGAGTGGCAGCGCCAAAGCGTGGCTTATATGGCCACTAACCGCCAGATCATCGCAGACGCGATCGAGGGCTCTGGCCTGGGCCGCGTTTACCCAACCGAGGGCACCTTCGTTTGCTGGGCGCATTGGGAGGGCCTCTCCTTGCAAGGAGAAGAACTCAACCGCTTCTTTGAGGAGAAGGCCCTGCTTGAGGTCGAGCCCGGCACGGAGTACGGAGAAGGGCTCGAGCGCTTTAGTCGCATCAACATCTCTGGCCGCCACCAAGAGACCGCGCAGGCTATGCAGCGCCTGATCGCGGCCGTCGAGGACAACAACCTAAGGATCTAGCATGCCTTTTTCTGACGTCAAGAGAACCCACATGACCCGCGACGAGGCCTTTGAGCTGCTGGATCGCCTGGCCCAGGGCATCGCCCTGATGTACGGCCCCAGTTGCGAGACGCTTGTTCAGGAGGTTGTGGGGAAGACCTTCCATACCCTGTCGATTTATAACGGGCATGTCTCGGGCAGGCAGGTGGGCTCGACGCTTTCGGTCTACGGCGCAGACACCATCGCCGACGACAATGACGTGGCCTTTGACCCCTTTATGGACATCAACTGTGATTGCGCCCATACCAAGGACGGTCGTCGCATCAAGTCGTCTACCTGGCTTGTTCGCGGCAAGAACTACGTGATGGGCCTGGGCATCAACAGCGATGTCACCGAGCTTGCGCGCGCGGCCGAACTCCTTAGCGGCATGGCCGAGGTGGGCGGCGAGCTGCGAGAGACCCTCTATGGGCACCCGGCCGTCTCGGAAGACGCCGACTCGATGGTTGAAGAGTGTGTTCGCGCCCTGGGCAAGCCGGCTGAGTCTCTGGGCAAAAACGAGAGGATCGAGCTGGTTCGCATGCTCAACGAGCGGGGCTTTTTCGACTATCAGAGAAGCGCCCCGGCCTTGGCAAAACGCCTGGGCGTCTCGAAGAGCACCGTCTACAACTATCTCAAGGAGATTGCCTAGGCAAAGCGGCGAGCCCGGCGTTCGTCTCGCCGGCTCGTATGCCGCCGCCACGGCATCAGTTTCCTTTTATTACAAAACTGGAAATCTAGTTTAACAGCTAGACAATTTGTCTAAATCACTCTGCCAGATGACGTAGAGTCTCAACTACCACGTACGACCCATCACAGGGGAGAAGACATGGGCAAGTACATAGCAAAGCGCATCGCCTTTGGCGTGCTGACGATCTTTGTGGTCACGACGCTGACCTTCTTCTTGATGAACATGGTTCCTGGCGGCCCGTTTACCTCGGACAAGCTCTCGGAGCAGGCCCAAGCCCTCATCATGCAGAAGTACGGCCTGGACCAGCCTGTGGGCGTGCAGTACGTCAACTACCTCAAGGGCCTGGCGCAAGGCGATCTGGGTACCTCGATCGTCAATGCCGGCTACTCGGTAAACGACATCATTGCCGATAAGTTCCCCGTCTCGTTTAGCGTGGGCATCATCGCCATCGCCTTTAGCTGCGTCGTTGGTATCCCGCTGGGTATCTTGGCGGCCTATCGCCGCGGCAGCGTGGTGGATCGCGCCATCACGTCTTTGTCGAGCTTCTTCTCGTCGCTTCCCGGTTTTGTGCTGGCGGTCCTTCTCCTTTATGCCTTTGGTATGTGGCTGCATGTGCTTCCCACCTCGGGCCTGAGCAGCTGGAAGAACTACATTTTGCCGGTGCTGGCTCTCTCGGCCGGCCCCAGCGCCATTCTTACCCGCATTGCCCGCGCGGCTCTTTTGGACGTTTTGTCGCAGGACTTCACTAGGTTTCTTAAGGCAAAGGGCATGGGCACCCGTGTCATCTTGTTCAAGCACGCGCTGAGAAACGCGGCCATCCCCATCGTTACGACGCTGGGCCCCTTGGCGGCGGGCATCCTGGTGGGCAACCTGGTGGTCGAGACGGTCTTCTCGATCCCTGGACTTGGCTCGTACCTGGTGAAGTGCATTTCTCAGCGAGACTATCCCGTGATCATGGGAACGACGATTTTCTACACGGCATTCATCATCGTGATTCTGCTGGTGGTCGACATTGTTTACTGCGTTATTGACCCGCGCATCAAGCTGGACGAGGAGTAGGGGATGGACCAGATGACCAATACCTCGACAACTAGGACGATCGCGGGCATGACGCTTGCCCCGGACGCCTTCGAGCCCGTGCCCCTTACCGAGGACATCTCGGCGCAGGTCGCGGACGCAGAGCCCATCTGGCGCCGCCGCGTGCGCGTGTTTTGCTCCAACAAGGTCGCGGTCGTGGCCTTGGTGCTGCTGGTTGCCGTCGCGCTCTTTGGTTTCTTGGGACCGCTTACCCAGGCGGCCAGCTACGACCAGGTCTTTCGCGGAGAAGAAAAGCTGGCGCCGTGCGCCGCGCACCTCTTTGGTACCGATGAGATGGGCCGAGACATGCTGGTACGCTGCATGTACGGTGTGCGCATCTCGCTTTTGGTGGGCTTTATCACAGCGGCGACCGTCCTTGTGCTGGGGTGCGCCTATGGCGCCGTGGCTGGCTACTGCGGCGGCAAGGTCGACCTGGTGCTCATGCGCATCGTCGAGATCGTGGAGTCGTTGCCGGCGCAGTTGATCGTGCTTCTTATGGCCATCACCTTGAAGAGCCCCATCGACGCGCTGTTCGAGCAGCTGCCTGACTCCTTTATCACCCAGGCGGGCAGCGGCATGTTCTGCATCCTGGTGGCGTTCACGCTGCTGTACTGGACGGGCCTTGCGCGCATCGTGCGCGGCTCGGTTCTGCAGCTTAAAAGCGAGGGCTATGCCCTGGCGGCGCGCTCGATGGGCGCGAAGGGCCCCTCTGTTGTATGGAACCATCTGCTGCCCAACAGCCTGTCGCTGATCGTGGTCGAGATCACGCAGCTGGTGAAGGACGGCATCTTTAGCGAGGCGTTTCTCTCGTTTATTGGCATGGGCGTCTCGGTGCCCATGGCCTCGCTGGGAACCTTGATCAACTCGGCGCGCGCCAACATGGTCCTTTACCCCTACGAGATGATCGAGCCCGCGGTCTTGATCTTTATCATCACCTGGTCTTTGTACGTCATTGCCGACGCGCTCGAAGACGCCTTTGACCCGCGCATGCTGTAGGGAGGCAAGACAAAGATGGCATCCAAGAAAGACGGCATCAAGGCCCGTGAGATCGCGGGGCGTCTGGCTAAGGTCGAGAAGGGCGAGCCCCTCTTGCAGGTGCGCGACATGCGCGTGACGGTCGATTCCCGCAAGGGCAGCTACGACGTTATCCACGGCATTGGCTTCGACGTCATGGCCGGTGAGATCCTAGGCGTGGTGGGCGAGTCGGGCTGCGGCAAGTCCATGACCATGAGCGCTGTGATGGGGCTTTTGCCCTCAAACGTGCGCTTGTCTGGTGGAGAGGTGAACTTTAGGGGTGCTGACCTGCGCGGCGTTGACGAGGCGAGCATGGAGCAGCTTCGCGGCGGCGACCTGGCCATGGTCTTTCAGGACCCCATGACCGCGTTGGACCCGCTCTATATGGTGGGAAACCAGATGCTCGAGACCATCCAAAAGCACTCGGCGCTGGGCAAGGACGAGGCCACCGAGGTCGCCGTCGAGGCCCTGCGTAGCGTTGGTCTCTCTGAGCCCGAGAAGCGCATGGGTCAGTATCCCTTTGAACTTTCTGGCGGCATGCGGCAGCGCGTGATCATCGCGATGGCCCTGTGCTGCCACCCCAGCTTGCTGATCTGCGACGAGCCCACGACCGCCCTTGACGTGACCATCCAGGCCAAGGTCTTGGACCTGATCCGCGATCTGCACGACGAGCTGGGCAACTCGGTGGTCTTCATCAGCCACAACATGGGTGTCATTGCCACCTTGTGCGACCGTGTTGTGGTGATGTACGGCGGCGTGATCGTCGAGCGCGGCACCGTCGACGAGATCTTCTATCAAACGACGCACCCCTATACCCAGGGTCTTCTCGCCTGCATGCCCACGTTGGAGGGGCCGCGAGAAGAACCGCTAGTGCCTATTGCCGGCATGGTGCCCGATCCACGCGTCAAGGTGGCGGGCTGTCCTTTTGCCGCGCGTTGCGAGAAACGCATGAAGGTCTGCATGGAGCAGATGCCTCCTGAATTTGACCTGGGCGGGCAGCACTCGTGCGCCTGCTGGCGTTGCGTGTCCAACAACATTTCGGACAAGGTCTTGGAAGTAGGGCCCGTGAGGGCCGCGGCCGCCGAGGAGGTCCGCTGATGACGGCGCAGGTAAACGAGGAGCCGCTGCTGCGGGTCGAGGGTCTTACCAAGGCGTTTCCCATGAAGGTGGGCAAGCGCAAGCAAAAGGTGCCTGTGGTCGAGGGCGTCACGTTTGACGTGCGCGCGGGCGAGTCCGTGGGGCTTGTGGGCGAGTCGGGCTGCGGCAAGACCACAGTTGGTCGCTGCGTTCTGGGCCTTTACGGGACAGACGGCGGAGAGATTCGCATCGACGGAAAATCTACCGAGAAGGGCCGCGCGCGCGAGCTGAGCCGCGCTGTCCAGATGGTCTTCCAGGACCCGTACACCTCGCTTGACCCGCGCCAGACCATCGGCGATATCTTGGCCGAGCCCTTGAAGGTCCAAAAGCTCGCGCCCAAGAGCGAGTGGCGCGCCCTGGCGGCGGCCGCGGTCGAGCGCGTGGGCCTGAAGGCCGACTGCCTGGACCGTTACCCCTTCTCGCTTTCTGGCGGGCAGCGCCAGCGCGTGGCCATTGCGCGCGCCTTGATCTGCGACCCCAAGCTGGTTGTTTGCGACGAGGCGGTCTCGGCCTTGGACGTCTCGGTGCAGGCGCAGGTGCTCAACATGCTGGCCGACCTGCAAAAAGAGACCGGCGTGGCGTACCTGTTCATCAGCCACGACCTGGCCGTCGTGCGCCATTTGTGCTCGCGCATTGTGGTGATGTACCTGGGGCGTGTGGTCGAGGTTGCCTCGACCGACGAGCTGTTTTCCCACCCGCGTCACCCCTACGTGGAGGCGCTGCTCTCGGCGGTGCCCGAGCCCGACCCGCGCCGCGCCCGCGCGAAGAAGCGCATTGTCTTGGACGGCGAGTTGCCGCCTTTGTCCGATTTGCCCTGCGGCTGCATCTTTAGCACGCGTTGCCCGTATGCGACCGACCGTTGCCGAGAAGAGCGCCCAGAGCTCACCGCCTGCGGCAACGGCGGCGGTGGCGAAGGCGGGCATCTTTGCGCCTGCCTGCGCGCGTCCGAGCTTTCTTTGCAGGGCTTCCAGGCGTCATAGGTCTTCTCGCCAACGGAAAACAGAGCCGTTGACGTGGGATTTTATAAGTAAGCTGGCAAGTTTGCCATCAAACGGGAGGATAAGCAATGAAATCGATCAACATGACTAGGCGTGAGGTTTTGGCCGCCGCGGGCGCCACGGGCGCGGCGGCGGCGCTGGCGGGCTGCGGAGCCTCGGGCTCCTCTTCTTCGGGCTCGGGCGGCTCTGACGCGGCGTCCAAGGAGCTCAACGCTTACGTGGTCTCTTCGCTGGCCACGCTCGACCCGCAAAACGACTCCAACTCCGATGACCGCGAGATGACCAACCTCATGGGCGAGGGCCTGTTTCGCTACGGCTCTGACGGCACGACGCCCGAGCCGGCGGTTTGCGAGAGCTACACCGTGTCCGAAGACGGCCTGACCTACACCTTTACCCTGGGCACCTCCAAGTGGCAGGATGGCACCGACGTTGTGGCCGGCGACTTTGTCTACGGCATCAAGCGTCTCTTTAGCCCCGAGCTGGCTTCCGAGAACGCCAGCAGCTATCTCACCTACATTAAGGGCGCGTCCGAGGCCTACAACGGCGAGGGCAGCGTCGAGGACATCGCGGTTAGCGCCCCCGACGACAAAACCCTGGTTGTGACCCTGATTTCTGTCCTGCCCGAGGTCACGGTCAAGGGCTTCTTCACCGGCTCTTTTGTCTACCCCATGAACCAGGCGGCCATCGAGAAGGGCGGCGACGGCTGGTCGACCAACCCCGAGACCCACCTGTCCAACGGCCTGTACAAGCTCTCTGAGTATAACCCCGACGAGTCTGTTGTCCTGGTCAAGAACGATGCCTATGCCGGCACCGCCGAGGCGGGTATCGCCGATAAGATCACCTTCAAGCTCTTTGCCGATTCTTCCGCGGCCGATGTGGCCATGAGCAACGGCGAGCTGGACGTGTATAAGTACGTTTCTGACAGCCTGGTCTCGCAGCTGGGTGACAACGTGCAGGTCAAGAACGCCGAGCTTCTCGCCACCGCCTCTTTGTTCATGAACTGGAACTGCACGCCCTTGAACGACGTCAACGTGCGCAAGGCCATCTTCTTGGCCGTGGACGCCTCCTACACCAACGACACCCTGGAAAACGGTCACGCCACTGTGGCCCAGGGCCTGGTGAGCGACGCTTTCTCTGACCCCAAGGGCGGAACGTTCCGCACCAGCTCCAACGCCGTGATCGAGAACGGCGGCGACGCTTTGCTCGAGCAGGCCAAGCAGGCCCTGGCAGACGCCGGCTATCCCAACGGCGAGGGCATGCCCAAGCTCGTGTACCTGACCTCTAACACCACCCGCGGCAACCAGCGCGCCGAGTTCTTCCAGGCCATGCTCAAGGACAACCTGGGTATTCAGGTCGAGGTTGGTTCCTACGACATCCCCACGTACCTGTCGATGCTCACTGGCTCTGATTACGCCTTTTCGTACGTCTCGCAGGATGCCAGCTGCGACAACGTCGAGGAGCTTATGAGCGGCTACACCACCGCGGCAGATCAGTTTGGCATCTCTATTCCCGCTTACGACGAGCTGCTTAGCCAGGCTGCGGCCGCGACCGAGGCCGACAAGCAGTCCGAGCTTCTCCACCAGGCCGAGGAGGTCCTGATCAAGGAGAACTACGCCCTGCGCCCGGTTTTGTACGGCTACTCCATGAACGCCTACGGCAAGGACGTCACCAACATCGTGACCGATCCTGCCGGCACCGCTCTCTATCAGTTCATGGGCAAGAGCTCCTGGTAATGATTTGATTGACTGACGGCGGGCTTGTGACCAGCGCTTAATTGCGCACAGGCCCGCCGTTTTACTTACGGTAACAGCATCGATTGGGGGCTTTATGGATGCTCATGAGCTTATGGAGTCAAGTGATTGGGTAGAGCCGGCGGCGCAGGCCCTGGCCCTTCCTTTGACGCACGGGGCGGATTTCTCGGAGCTGTTCTTTGAGGACAAGCTAGAGACGAGAATTTCTTCCAACGGGCACCAAATCACGGCATCGAGCTCAACGCACATGCACGGAGCAGGGCTTTATTTGATGAGCGGTACGCAGACGCGCTACGGCTTTACCAACAACACCGATGCGTGCGGCCTGAGCGCCCTGGCTGCGAACCTGGGCGGCTTGGCCCCCTGGAAGGCCGCGGCGGCCCCCAGCGCCGTGCTTCCCGTGCAGGAGCGCACCTATGCGCCGCACAACACGGTGCTAAAGAGCCCCGAGACGGTGGATGCCGAGGTCAAGGCGCGCCTGCTCAACCAGGTTTGTGCCGAGGCGCGCGCCTACTCGCCCAAAATCGTCGAGGTCCACGCTGACTACCAGGACCGCATTCAAAACGTGGCCGTCTTGAACTCTGAGGGTCTTCTCGCTCGCGAAAGGCGCGTTATCACGACGCTGCGGCTGTTTGTGACCGCGGCTGACGGCGATCGCATGAACGGCGCGTGGAACAACTTTAGCTCGGGGCATGGCTTCGAGTTCTTGGAAGACGACGCCGAGCGCTCTAAGATGGTGGCATCCACCTGCGAGAACGCGATGAACGGTCTGGTTGCCCGCGGGGTTTCTCCGCAGGTCATGCCGGTGGTCGTGGATTCGGGCACGTTTATCCACGAGGACTGCGGCCACCCGCTGGAGTCCACGCACCTGGCCGGGGGCACCGGCGTCTACTACGGCAAAATCGGCGAGCAGGTGGCAAGCCCCCTTGTGACCATTGGCGACTCGGGCGAGTGGCCCGAGCTGTGCGGCTCGTTTGCCATGAGCGACGAGGGCGTCGAGGCCAAGGACAACGTTTTGATCGAGAACGGCGTGCTCAAGGGCTATATGGTCGACCGCCTGGGAAGCCGGCAGCTCGGCATGCCGCAGACCTCGGCGGGCCGGCGCCAGGACTACCGCTTTGCCCCGGTGGCTCGCATGAGCAACACCTATCTCAAGAAGGGAACGACGCCTACCGACAGCATCATCCCTTCTGTCTCGCACGGCCTCTACGTGCGCGAGGTGGGCGGTGGCAACGTTAATCCCACCACGGGCAATTTCAACTTCTTGGCCGTCTCGGGCAACATCATCGAGAACGGTGAGCTTACCTACCCCATTTCGAACATTAACCTCTCGGGCCAAAGCATTGACGCGTTGAAGCGAATCGCGGCGGTGGGGGACAGCTACTTCCCCGATTACGGCTCTTTGTGCGGGGCCGATTCTGGCCTGGTATACGTGACGGCGTTCATGCCGCGTGTGCTTATCGACGGCATGATGGTGGGTTAGGAGATGGCTATGACAAAGACATGCGAGGAGCTGGCCCGTCTTGCCAAGAAGCACGCCGGTGAGTGCACGGGGCTCGAGCTCGAGCAGATTTGCGAGAGCTGCCTTGAGGTCGCGGCGAGCGAGGACGGGGGCCTGGGCGGCACTACCTACGAGCTGGCCAACAGCTACGTGCGCACCTGCGGCGAGAAGGTTGGCTACGCGCGCGTCGAGGGCGTGGACCCTTCGCTTGAACAGCTGGTTGACGAGGCCGTCGCGCAGTCGCGCACGGTTGAATTGTCCGAGCCGGCGGGCGTCATGGTGGTGCCGGATGAGCCGGAGGAGGCGTGCCTACCTGCGGCAGAGCCGCTGCCTGCGGCCAACGACCTGGCGGTCATAGCGCAGAAGGCCGTTGAGCTTTTGTGCCAGAAGTCGTCCAACCATCGGGCCGTCAAGTGCACGGTGCGCATCTATGACCAGCGGCGTCTTGTGTCCAACTCGGCCGGGCTGTCGCGCGCGTGCACGCACCGGCACGTGATGGCGCTTTTGTCTTACATCGCCGTGGGGCAAAAAGAGATGCACAACGTTATGGTGCGCTCGTTTGCGGGTGCGGCCGGTGACATCGACGTGGATGAGCTGGTGGAACGTGCACTGTTGATTGGCGAGGCCTCCCTTGACGGCGGCACCATCGACAGCGGAGCCTACCCGGTTGTGATTTCCGGCGAGGTCGTGTGCCAGATGCTGGTGGGCTTCTGGCAGCTTTTCTCCGGCGAGAAGATCGCCACGCGGCAGAGCTTCTTGGACGGAAAGCTTGGGCAGGTCATTGGTTCGGCTGCGTTCACGGTTTGCGACGGCGCGGCGCCCGCGTGGGGCGGGCCGGGATATCTGCCGGTCGACGCGCAGGGTGTTGCGCACCGTGACCGCAAGCTGGTGGATGCGGGCGTGTTTGTCTCGCCGCTCACCACGTGCGAGTGGGCGCGTGAGCTGGGGCTTGGCGAGTCGTGCGGCAACGCCGACCGCCGCGACACCATGGGGCGCATCGTGCCCAACGACCTTACGGTGGTGCCCGCCAACCTGGCGGTGGCACCCGGTGAGGGAAGTCTTGACGACTTGTTCGCCAAGATGGGTGACGGCATATACATCACCGACATTGCAGACATTTACCACTCGTTCAATATCGCGTCCGGCGGCATCTCGACGCCGGTGCGCGGAGCGCGCGTGAGGGACGGCAAGCTTGCCGAGCCCATCAGCGCGATGAGCCTGTCCTGCAATCTCAAGGACCTCTTTGCCAATATCGTGGCTTGTTCGAATCACCTGGCTTGGGTTGATATGGAAGACCTTAACGCCTACTGGTGCGGGGCGCCTGACATTTACGTCTCTGAGCTGGGGCTTGTTGGCGCCATCGAGGCTGAATAGCCGTGGGCGGCGCCGAGAAGAATACAGTTTTGCTCGTGGGGTACGGGACGTTGGCCCGCGAGTTCGAGCGGCTGTTTGACGAGGTTTTGGGTGACGACTACGAGCTGGTTGGCGCCTTGGTGCGTCATGTGCCCGAGGATGCGCCGGCCGATGGTTTGAGGTTTTATCTTGACGCCGGGCAGGCCGTTGCGGTGCGGCCGGACTTTGTTGTCGAGTTCGCGGGGGTCGATGCGGTGCGGAGTTACGCTGCGGAGTTCCTGCGGGAGGGCTGCGATTTTGTTGTGGCCTCGGTGGGGGCCTTGGCAGACGGGGCGCTGCTTGCCCAGCTAGGGGCCGCGGCCTGCGAGGGCGGGTCTTCTCTGCATGTGATGTCTGGGGCAGTCGGGGGCTTTGACGTGCTGCGCACGATGGCCTTGGACCCTTCGACGCGCTTCTCGATTGACAACATCAAGGCACCGCAGGGTCTGGCCACAGCGCCCGCGTTGGAGGGCAGGGAGCTTTCGCATGACCAAGTCGAGGAGGTTTTTCGCGGCTCCGCTAAGCAGGCCATCGCGGGGTTTCCCAAGAACGTCAACGTCGCTGTGGCGAGCGCCTTGGCGGCGGGGGCTTTGGACCGTGCCGAGGTCGTTATTACCAGCGTACCCGGCAAGGCCAACAACACGCACGTCGTCCGCGCCTCAAACGATATGGTGCAGGTGCGCATCGAGGTCTCCAGCTCGCCTGACCCGGCCAACCCGCGGTCAAGTACGGTGACGGCCTGGAGTGCCGTGGCCCTTCTCGCCAATTTGGCCAGCCCGGTGAAGTTCTTCTAAGGGCGCGGGCGCCGCGGGTTTCTCGCCGCTACAAAATGGCGGGTCGGGCGCGCTGAGAAGGGCTTCTCGCTACAAAAACCTAGGTCGGGCGCTGTTTTGACGCCCATTTGCTACAAAAATGCAGGTCGGGCGCAATATTCCAGCGCCCGACCTGCGATTTTGTAGCAAGAGGCTAAACGAAGAGAGGGGAGAAGCCCGTCTACTCGGC
>CAVGOA010000056.1:7606-12329 GCA_963630635.1 Paludibacteraceae bacterium | reverse complement strand
CGGGTTCCCTGCCCCTACTGGTGGCACGCTCCGGCGCGCTCGTATTTGGGCTCGCAGCAGACGTTGATGCCCAGGCGGCGCAGCACCTGCTCGTCGGTGGGCGAGATGATGACCGAGAAGAACGCGTCGCAGCCGCGCAGCTCATCCAGCCCGGCCAGCACCTTGGCCGCCACCTCGCTGTGCCCCGAGGTGATCGACAGCGCGATCAGCGTTTCGTCGGTGTGCAGACGGTGGTTCTTGCTGCCCAGGTAGTGGGTCTTCAGGTGGCTGATGGGCTCTATGGCCTCGTCGCTAATGACCTCGAGCTCCAGGTCAACCCCGGCCACGGCCTTGAGCGCATTCATCAGCAGCGAGCTCGCGCAACCCAGACGCCCGCTCGTCTTGCCGGTTACCACGCGTCCGTCGGCCAAGATCATGGCCCCGGCCGGCGCCCCGGTCACCTGCTCGCGCGTGAGCGCGGCCGACCTTGCCGGCGAGAAGTTCTTGTCCACGCCCGCCTTCTGCATGATGGACTTAAGGCGCGCCACCTGCTCTTGCCCCATGCCGGTGCGTTTGACCTGCTCACAGGCGGTAAAGTAGCGTCTTACGATCTCCATCTTGCTGGCCTTACAGCAGGCCTCGTCGTCCTCGATCGCAAAGCCCACCATGTTGACGCCCATGTCGGTGGGGCTTTGGTAGGGGCTTTGCCCCATGATCTTCTCCATCAGCGCGCGCACCACGGGGAAGGCCTCGACGTCGCGGTTGTAGTTGACCGTGGTCTTGCCGTAAGCCTCCAGGTGGAAGGGGTCGATGACGTTGGCGTCGTCCAGGTCTGCGGTCGCGGCCTCGTACGCGATGTTGACGGGGTGCGTAAGCGGCAGGTTCCACACGGGGAAGGTCTCGAACTTGGCATATCCCGCCGCAACGCCGCGGCAGTGCTCGTGGTAGATCTGCGACAGGCACGTGGCCAGCTTGCCCGATCCGGGGCCCGGCGCCGTCACCACGACCAGTGGCCTGGTAGTCTCGACAAACTCGTTCTTGCCGTAGCCCTCATCCGAGACGATCAGGTCGACGTCGTGGGGATAGCCCTCGATGGGGTAGTGCAGCTTGCAGGTGATTCCCAGCTCGGCCAGGCGGCGGCGAAAGATGTCGGCCGCCGGTTGCCCCGCGTACTGCGTGATGACGACGCCCGCCACGGCCATCCCGTTGCCGCGGAACAAATCGACCAGGCGCAGCGCGTCCTCGTCGTAGGTGATGCCCAGGTCACCGCGGGCCTTGTTCTTCTCGATGTGGTTGGAGTTGATGGCAATGATGACCTCGACGTCTGCCGCCAGGCTCTTGAGCATACGGAACTTAGAGTCGGGCTCAAAGCCGGGCAGCACGCGGCTCGCGTGGTAGTCGTCAAACAGTTTGCCGCCAAACTCCAGGTAGAGCTTGCCGCCAAACTGCCCCACGCGCTCGCGGATGTGCGAGGCCTGCAGATCGATGTAGGTCTGGTTGTTGAAGCCGTTTTGCATGGCCTTCTCATTTCATGTCAGTTGCCGTTTAACGTCCATAGTGTAACAAGCCGCGCCGCCCGCGTGCCGCCCACCCGCCCGCCGAGGGGCAATCATTTTGTAACCGGACTGCGCTAGGATTGGTTGGATTCCAAAGATGAAAGGAGCCGCTTATGAAGCGAGAGCTCAAGACCTTTAGAAGCACCAACCTCGACCGCTACATGGACATGCTGGTCTACGGCGAGAAGGGCTGGCCGCTTATCGCGTTTGCCACACAGGACTCGCCTTGCACCAACTTCGAGGACTTTGGCCTGGTAGACACTATGGCCGATTACATCGAGGGCGGCCAGATCCAGCTCTTTTGCGTGAGCAACGTCGACAAGCAAACGTGGTCGGACGAGCACGGTGACAAGGACGCTCGCGCCCACCTGTTGGAGGCCTACTACCGCTATGTCTTCGAAGAGCTGGTGCCCTACGTGCAAAAGGTTAACGCCTCCAAGCTGCGCCCACTTACCATGGGCTGCTCGATGGGCGCCACCCACTCGGTCATCTGCGCGCTGCGCCGCCCCGATCTTTTCCAGGGCTGCATCGCGCTTTCGGGCGTTTATGACGCGCACTACTTCTTTGGTGACTGGATGAGCCCCGAGCTCTACCTCAACTCGCCCACCGATTTTGTGCCCAACATGAGCGCCGACCACCCGCTGATCCCCGTCTACAACCAGCGCCAGCTGGTCCTGTGCGTGGGCCGCGGCGCCTGGGAGGACGAGGGCATCCGTACCCAGGGCATCCTGGCCGACGCCTTTGCGCGCTTAGGCATCAACGCTTGGTGCGACTTCTGGGGCCAAGACGTCAACCACGACTGGCCCTGGTGGAAGAAACAGATTAGATATTTTATGCCGCTTGTGCTTGAAGACGTAAAGAAAGGTGGCGAGTAGAGCATGAACTTTGTGTTTGTCTCTCCGCAGTTTCCGCAGATATACCGCTATTTTTGCGAGGGCTTGGCCAACAACGGCGTAACTGTCTTGGGCGTAGGCGACACGCCCTACGACCAGCTTGAGCCGCAGCTTAAGAACATCCTTGCCGAGTACTACTGGCTGCCTTCGCTTGAGGACTACGACCAGGTCTTTCGCGCGGTGGCGTTTCTCTCGTACAAGCACGGCAAGATCGACTGGATCGAGTCCAACAACGAGTACTGGCTCTCTCTTGACGCGCGCCTGCGCGAGGACTTCAACGTCACGACGGGCGTCCACCCGGCGCAGCTTGTCTCGTGGCAGAGCAAGGCGGCAATGAAGCCCTGCTACAAGGCGGCAAAGATCCCCACGGCGCGTCAGGTCAAGGTTGCAGACCGCGTCGAGGTCGACGCGTTTCTCGCCAAGGTGGGCTACCCCGCCTTTGCCAAGCCCGAGGTGGGCGTGGGCTCGGGCGGCGCCTTTGCCGTCGAGGGCCCGGCCGACGTCGACCGCGCTTTTGCCGCCGCGGCTCAGGCTGGCGTGCCGTACGTGCTAGAGGAGTTTGTGGGCGGCGAGATCTGCAGCTACGACGCCATTGTCGACTCGTCCGGCACCCCGCTTTTCGAGAACCAGGAGGAGTTCCCCTCGTCCATGGCCGATGTGCACGGCAAGGCGCTCGACATCGCCTACTGGTCGCGTCCCGATGTTGACCCCAAGCTGGCCAAGCTGGGCCGCGCCGCGATCAAGTCCTTTGGCTTTAAGAGCCGCTTTGTCCACCTGGAGTTCTTCCGCCTGACCCAGGACAAGCCCGGCCTGGGCAAGCCTGGCGACTACGTTGGCCTTGAGGTCAATGCGCGCCCCACTGGCGGCTACTCGCCCGACATGATGAACTACGCGCACTCCTGCAGCGTCTACCAGATGTGGGCCGATATGGTCTGCTTCGACGAGCTGCGCCACGCGCCCGCCGGTCCCGACTTCTACTGCGTCCACGCCAGCCGCCGCGACGCCTACGCCTATACCCACACCCACGACGAGGTCATGGCAAAGTTTGGCGAGAAGGTCATGTCTGCCAAGCGCATGCCCGACGGCCTGTCCGATGACCTGGGCAACTTTGCTTACGTGGGTCGCTTTGAGACTCGCGAGGAGCTTGACGCCTTTGTCGCGTTTGTCCAGGAAAGGGCTGATGCGTAGATGGCCGTCGAGGTAAGAAGGGCCTGCGCGTCCGACGTTGCGGGCGTCCATGAGCTGTTGAGCCAGGTTTTGGAGGTCCACGCCGCCGGGCGCCCCGATCTGTTTAAGACCGGCACCCGCAAGTACACCGACGACGAGCTTCTCGCCATCTTTGCAGACGACTCGCGCCCCGTTTTTGTGGCCGTCGACGGCGACGACGTGGTGGGTCACGCCTTCTGCGTGGTTGAGGATTTTCGCCCCCAGAACAACTTCCAGGACATCGTGACCCTCTACATCGACGACATCTGCGTGGACGAGAAGCACCGCGGGCAGCATGTTGCTACAACGTTGTACCAGCACGTTGTTGCCTATGCGCGCGAGCTGGGCTGCTATAACGTGACGCTTAACGTGTGGAGCTTGAACCCCGGCGCCCAGGCGTTTTACGAGGCCATGGGCATGAAGCCGTACAAGATTGGCATGGAGACGATTCTTTAGCGGCCTCGGCGGGCCGGGCGCCCGATGCGCCTGCCCCCTCCCAGAAAGGAACCCGATGCAACCCCAGCACAGGCCCATGCGCCTCCATAAGCGAGAAGTGACCGACGCGTCCCAGCTTGCCGCGATCGTCGACCGCGCCGACGTGGTGCGCGTGGGCCAGGTTGATGCCGAGGGCGTCTTTATCGTCCCTATGAGCTTTGGGTACGAGATAGGCGGCACGCCCGAGGCTCCTACCTGGACTTTCTGGCTGCACTGCGCGAACGAGGGCCGCAAGGTCGACGCCTGGCGTGCCAACCCGCAGGTGGCCCTGGAGCTTGACGCCGCGGCCGAGGTCATCTGTGGAACGTACGCCTGTGCCTACTCGCAGGCGTACGAGTCCGTCATGGCCAGCGGCACGATTTCCCAGGTAGAGGCAGCAGACGAGAAGATTCATGGCCTCGAGTGCATCATGGCCCACATGGCCCCCGGTGCCCCCGTGACCTTCTCGCCCGAGGCCGTCGAGCGCGTGAGCGTCTGGAAGGTCGAGGTCACCCGCCTTACCGGCAAGCGCCGCGAGCCCAAGGGCTAACGGCTCACGGCGCCCTCGCCGTCGTCTTGGCACTAATCGGCCCGCAACACAGCGCGGCCCGCGTG
>CAVGOA010000056.1:5937-7344 GCA_963630635.1 Paludibacteraceae bacterium | reverse complement strand
CACGATGGTGCCGGCGCCCACCATGACGTTGTTGCCCAGGGTAGGGTGGCGCTTGCCGCCGTGCTTGCCGGTCATACCCAGGGTAACGCCCTGGTAGATAAGGCAGTCGTCGCCAATGACGGCTGTCTCGCCAATGACCACGCCCATGCCGTGGTCGATCATGAAGCGCCGGCCAATGGTGGCCGCGGGGTGGATGTCCACGCCATAGCGGCGTCGGGTGCGGCGAGCGAGAAACGACGCCAGGCCGTGCATTCCGTGCTCCCACAGCCAGTGCTCGCGGCGGAACGCCCACACGGCGTGCATGCCGGTGTGCCAAAGTAGCACCTCGCGGCCGCTGTGGACCGAGGGGTCACGCGCAATTACGCTGGCAATGTCGTCCTTTAACGTTTCGAACATGGCGGTTTACCAGGCTCGATTAAAGGTCCATGGACAGGTAGCGCTCCCCGGTGTCGGGAAGGATCGCGACGATGGTTTTGCCGGCAAACTCGGGGCGGGCGGCCAGCTGTAGGGCGGCGTTGACGGCCGCGCCGGCCGAGATGCCCACGAGCAGGCCGGTCTTCTCAGATAGCTGCTTCTTGGTTGCGATAGCGTCGGCCGAGGCGACGGGCAGGACCTCGTCGACGACCTCGGCGTCATAGTTGGCCGGGACAAAGCCGGCGCCGATGCCCTGGATCTTGTGGCCGCCGGGCTGGCCGCCGGACAAAACGGGGCTCTCGGCGGGCTCGACCGCCACGGCCGTGACGCCGGGCTTCTTCTCTTTGAGGAACTTCGCGGTGCCCGAGATGGTGCCGCCGGTGCCCACGCCCGCGACGATGGCGTCTACGGTGCCCTCGGTGTCGGCCCAGACCTCGGGGCCGGTGGTCTGGTAGTGGGCAAGGGGGTTGGCGGGGTTCACGAACTGGCCCGCGATGATGGAGCCGGGGATGGATTCGTGCAGCTCGTCGGCCTTGGCGATGGCGCCCTTCATGCCCTGAGCGCCGGGGGTCAAGACGATCTCGGCGCCGTAGGCGGCCGCGAGCTTGCGGCGCTCGATGGACATGGTCTCGGGCATGGTCAAGATGAGCTTGTAGCCGCGCTCGGCCGCGACCATGGCCAGGCCGACGCCGGTGTTTCCGCTGGTAGGTTCGATGATGGTGCCGCCGGGGGCCAGGCGGCCGTTCTTCTCGGCATCTTCTACGATGGCCTTGGCAATGCGGTCCTTGATGGAGCCGCCAGGGTTGGTGGCCTCGTACTTGCCCAGAACGGTTGCGTTGCCGTTGGCGAGGTCGGAAAGGTCCACGAGGGGAGTGGAACCAATGAGGGCCTCAATCTTGGTTGCGTAACGCATGGTGGTGCCTCCTTGCTATTCAGCTGACTGGTTACGAGGTGTGCCGCACGCATGCGGGCGTCTCGTTGGAAAGAAGGATG
>CAVGOA010000056.1:1890-5427 GCA_963630635.1 Paludibacteraceae bacterium | reverse complement strand
GCCACGTCGAGAAGGGCCTCCTCGCCGTCGACGTACACGCAGATCTTGGCCACGCCGGCGTCAAACCAATCGGTCAGGGGAGAGCAGTCGTCTTCGGCGTGCTCGAGAAAGGCCCAACCGTCGGTTGCACGGATCTGCTCGGCGCGGCCCTCGCGCGCGATGGCCATGAGGGTCGCCTCGACGCAGGCGTGTCCGGCCTGGGCCGCGATCTTTCCCTTGCGCATCTTAAGGTCGCGACGCATGACGATGACTTGCTTGGATTTGTAGCTTGAGCTGGGCATGGTTTGCTCCTAGGGGTTGAGGTTTTGGGTTGTGGCGGGGTCAAAGTCGGCGCGCCTACGCCAGCGAAGGCTTGCGCCGGGCCACGTCGTGGAAGACAAAGAGATCGGGCCTGTGCCGCGAGCGGGTGCTCTCGAACATCACGCCGTCATAAGTAAAGACGCGGTTGGCCATGATGGCCAGATAGCAGTTTTCGGGCAGCTCAAGCAGGTCGTAGTCGCGTTTCTCGGCCGGCTCGACGGTGATCTCGCGCATGCTCTGCGCGATGCCTATGCCCAAGGTTTGCTCAAGGAACTCGTAGATGGACTTCTCGGCAATTTGGGGAGTAAGGCCCTCAACCACGCTGGCCAAGAAATAGCTGTCGTCGCGAATCACGGGCTCGCCGCCAAAGGCGCGCACGCGTTCGACGTGGAGAAGTTCGTCTCCCTCGGCAAAGCCAGTGAAGTGCGCCAGTCGCCCATCTGCCGTGACCTGCTCGAAGGTCACCACCTCTGTGGTCTGCTCGATCTTCAAGCGCGCCATGGTCTCGGCGTAGCTCTCGATGCCGCCCATCTCAAACAAGGCGCGCTCTCGCGGCTGAAAAATCACGCGCACGCCTTTGCCTTGGATTGGCTGCACCAGGCCCTCGTCGGCAAGCGCGGCCAGCGCCTTGCGCAGGGTGTTGTGCGAGCAAGAGAAGCGCCCCACCAGCGTCGCCTCTGATGGGAGAAGCGACTGGAAGGGGTACGTCTCGTTAACTATGTCTTCTCGCAGGGCGCGGTAGATGCCCTGCCATATAGCTTTCATCTGGGGAAATTCCTCGAATCCGGGGGTCAACAAAGCAGATTGGTCCCTTGAATTATACGGGCCACGCTGGCCTGCTGCCATCCGCTCGGCGGCAAAACCATACCGTTTGGCGAACCTATGCAAATAAGTGACTTATTCACATAAGTCACGCCTATACTGTGCCTTGGCTTATTCAAATAAGTGCCTTATCCAACCGGGAAGAGCGTGAGGCACAATAGTGAGCAAGGGAAAGGAAGGCAAAATGGGCAAGTACGCGCAAGACGCGGCCAGGCTTCTCGAATTGGTGGGAGGCAAAAGCAACATCGCGGCGGTGAGCCACTGCATCACTCGCATGAGGTTTGTCTTGAACGACGACTCCAAGGCAGACGTCAAGGGCATCGAGGAGCTGGCCACGACCAAGGGCACCTTCACCCAGGGCGGCCAGTTCCAGGTCATCATTGGCAACGACGTCAAAGCCTACTACGAGGAGTTCACCGACATCGCCGGCATCGAGGGCGTGAGCAAAGACGCCGCCAAGGCAGCCGCAAAGCAAAACCAGAATCCGCTGCAGCGTGCCATGACCGTCATCGCCGAGGTCTTTGCCCCGATCATCCCCGCGGTCATCGTCGGCGGCCTTATCCTGGGCTTCCGCAACTGCATCGACTCCATCTTCATCTTTGGCGACGGCACCCAGGCCTTAGTCGAGCTCAGCCAGTTCTGGGCAGGCCTCGACAGCTTCCTGTGGCTCATCGGCGAGGCCGTCTTCCACACCGGCATCCCCGTTGGCATCTGCTGGTCGGTCACCAAGAAGATGGGCGGCACTCCCATGCTGGGCATCGTCCTTGGCCTCACCCTTGTCTCGGGCCAGCTCTTGAACGCCTACAGCGTGGCGAGCACCCCGGCTGCTGACATCCCGCAGTGGGACTTTGGCTTTGTCCAGGTCAACATGATCGGCTACCAGGCGCAGGTCATCCCGGCCATTCTCGCCGCCGTGACCTTGGGCTTCCTCGAGCGCTTCTTCCGCAAGATCTGCCCCGAGGTCGTCTCGATGATCGTCGTGCCGTTCTGCTCGCTTATTCTGGCCGTCATGGCCGCCCACTTTGTCTTGGGCCCCATTGGTTGGTGGCTTGGTAGCGGCATCTCGTCGGTGGTCTACGCCGGCATCACCGGTCCCTTCCGCGCAATCTTTGGTGCCGTCTTTGGTGCCTTCTACGCGCCACTGGTCATCACGGGCCTGCACCACATGACCAACGCCATTGACCTGCAGCTCATTGCCGATTTTGGCGGCACCATGCTGTGGCCCATGATCGCGCTTTCCAACATCGCGCAGGGCTCGGCCGTCCTTGGTATGGCCTATCTGCAGCGCTCCAACGACCGCAACCAGCAGGTGAACATCCCCGCGATCATCTCGTGCTACCTGGGCGTCACCGAGCCTGCCATGTTTGGTGTCAACCTCAAGTACACCTTCCCGTTTGTCTGCGCCATGATCGGCTCGTGCATCGCCGGCCTGCTGTCTGTGGCCATGAGCTGCACCGCAAACGCGGTGGGCGTCGGCGGCCTGCCCGGCATCCTCTCGATGCAGCCCGCGAGCTGGGCAATGTTTGCCGTCTGCATGGTCATCG
Organism: Paludibacteraceae bacterium; assembly: GCA_963630635.1. GTDB lineage: Bacteria > Actinomycetota > Coriobacteriia > Coriobacteriales > Atopobiaceae > Paratractidigestivibacter. The sequence continues at coordinate 2,761 of CAVGOA010000056.1, read as the reverse complement.
CCTTTGTCGTTCCCTTTGTTCTGACCGTCATCGTGGGCAAGAAGAAGGGCATCCAGGAAGAGGCCGAGGCCGAGGCCAAACTGATCGCGGCCGAGGTTGCCGCCAACGCCCAGGCCTAAGTTTCACAGAGAGGTACCTCGATGAGCACCATCGACATTTCCAATAAGGTTGTCTACCAGGTCTATCCCAAGAGCTTCAAGGACTCAAACGGCGACGGCTGGGGAGATTTGCCAGGTGTCACGAGCAAGCTCGACTATCTGGCCCAGCTGGGCGTGGACTACATCTGGCTCACCCCGTTTTTTCCCTCGCCGCAGCGCGACAACGGCTATGACGTGGCCGATTACTGCGCCGTGGACCCACGCTATGGCACCATGGCCGATTTCGAGGAGCTCTCGCGCGAGGCCCACGCTCGCGGAATTGGGGTCATGCTCGACATGGTCTTTAACCACACATCGACCCAGCACGAGTGGTATCAGCGTGCTTTGGCTGGCGAGAAGCGCTATCAGGACTACTACCTGTTTTGCGACGGCACGCCCGACGAGCTCCCGTGCAACTGGGTCTCGAAGTTTGGCGGCCCGGCCTGGCAGTGGGAGCCGGCCGTGGGCAAGTGGCGCATGAACCTCTACGATCCCACGCAGGCTGACCTCAACTGGGCAAACCCCGAGGTGCGTCGCGAGTGCGCCGATATCGTGCGCTTTTGGAAGGACAAGGGCGTCGACGGTTTTCGCTTTGATGTGGTCAACAACATCTCTAAGCCTTCGACGTATGAGGACGACTTTATCGGCGACGGCCGTCGCTTCTACGTCGATGGCCCGCATGTCCACGAGTACCTGCAGGAACTCGTGCGCGAGACGGGCATCGACGCCACCGA
>CAVGOA010000056.1:0-1610 GCA_963630635.1 Paludibacteraceae bacterium | reverse complement strand
GGCCGTCTGCGCGTGGAATCGGCCCGGATGCTGTGCCTGTTCATGAACCTGCTGCGCGGTACCCCCTATGTCTACCAGGGCAACGAGCTGGGCATGACCAACGCGCACTTCACAAGCATCGAGCAGTACCGCGACGTCGAGAGCATCAACTACTACCGCATTCTCATCGATGAGGAAGGCAAAACGCCCGAGGAGGCCCTGCGCATCGTGGGCGAGCGCTCGCGCGACAACGCGCGCACGCCCATGCAGTGGGACGAGGGCCCGGCGGCCGGCTTTAGCGACGGCGTGCCTTGGGCCACGATGGCCTGCGACGCGCCCGGCTGCGACCAAAAGGCGATATGCGTCGAGCGCGAGGTGGGCGATCCCAACTCGGTCTTTGCCTTCTACCAGCGCGTTATTGAGCTTCGCCACAAGATGCCGGTGATTTGCGACGGCAAGGTAAAGTTCCTGGACGCGGGCGCGGTGCCCGTAATGGCCTACGGGCGCTTTGGCCAGCTGGCCCGCGGCGAGCGCTTTGACGCGGCGGCTGCCGGCCCGCAGGACCTGCTCGAGCCGGGTTCTCTTCTCGTCGTGGCCAACTTCTGTGGGCAGGAGGCGCCGGTGGGCGAGCAGGTGCGCGCCCTTCTGGCCAATGGCAAGTGGGACGTGTTGGTGTGCGCCTACGACGACGCGCCGGTTGGCGACACCTTGCGCCCGTACGAGGGTGTTTGCTATATCCGCAGGTAAGCGGGTTGCTGGGTAGGTAATTGGACGCGCCGCGGGGCTTTGTTTGGGTCTCGCGGCGCGCACTGTTTTGGGGGCGAGATGAGCGGGATCGAGCTTGTGGCTTCGGACATCGATGGAACCTTGCTGTTTGATTGGCGGGCCCGAAGCCTTGGACCAGAGGCCCTAGACGCCGTCGAACACGTGCTTGACCAGGGCATTGTCTTTGCGGCGGCGAGCGGCCGACAGTACTTCAACGTGCGCGGTCTGTTTGGCCGCCTGGCCAATCGCATCCTGTACATCTGCGAGAACGGCACGCTGGTCATGGACGGCGGCAAGGTGTTCTATCGGGCGCCCGTGGACACAGAAGCCATGGTCCAGATGGCGGATTTCATCTTGGCGAGCAAAGCCCTGCACCTGTTGCTCAACGGGGTGAGCGCCTGCTATGTTCACCGCGACGACCAGCTGTTTTACGAGCGCACCGAGAAGGGCCTGGGCAACCTTACGCGCCCCTTCGACGACGCGCGCGATGTGGCGGACGACCTGGTGAAAGCCGGTATCTGGTTCGAGGACCCGGCAGACCCCGTGGCTCTGGCCGAGGTCGCCGAGCTCAAGGCCCGCTTTGGGAGCACCTTTGAGCTGGTGAGCTCGGGCGTCGATTGGTACGACATCGTGCCCCGCGGTCAGAGCAAGGCCGTCGCCTTGGCTAAGGTGGGGGAGAGCCTGGGCATCGCGCCCGCGAACATGGCAGCCTTTGGCGACAACTACAACGATGTACCTATGCTGGATTTGGTGGGCCACCCCTATGCCATGGAGTCCGGAAAGCCGGAGCTTCTGCGTCTTAACCCTCGCGTCCGCCCCTGTCGCAGCGTTCCGCAGACCCTGGAGGCCCTTTTGCGCCAGGACGC
>CAVGOA010000055.1:11070-12453 GCA_963630635.1 Paludibacteraceae bacterium | reverse complement strand
TAGCCAAGCGATTTTGCTACTCGCCAACTGGGCAAACGCCTGCCGTTCACCCCTGTATACACGCCGTTTCCGGACAAGACACCATTCTTCCGGGTTTCGTGATCGCGGGCGCCCAAATACGGGTAGCGTCAAGCCATGGATACTGTGATTTGCGGGTCGACCGCCTTCCAATACTGGCGCATTCCGCCTGTCGTTCAGCTTCTGACCGTAGGGCCAGAGGATGACCCCACTTTGTGCAAGATGCTCGAGCCAAACAAGCTGCTGGCTCTGCGCGCCAACCTTGCCTCTACCCTGCCCTTTTCTGTTACGTGCGGCGAGCCCAAGCTGCAGAGAAGGACCTGTGTGGACTCGCGGCGCATACGCGAGCTTCATGCTCTGCTGGCGCCCGGGTGCAAACTGCCCGTCGAGGTCTTGACCAACGATGCAAGCCGATTTCACAAATCGAGCCTGGTAAGGGCGCGCATTTGGACGCTTGACCTGCCCTTTGGCTCTTTGGTTCAGATTGCCAATGACGTCTGCGTCACGTCACCGGCCTTTACGATGTTGCAGTTGGCGGGGCGCTTTGACGTGGCGCGCACGGTCCTTTTGGCCTCGGAGCTGTGCGGCTCGTTTGCGGTTTACGAGGCGCCTGCCCCCATCGCGCGCGTCTTGCAAGACCTGATCGATCACGACCGGCTTCCCAAGCTGGGCGGATGGGAGCCGTCCCTCCAAGACGGCAAACTCACCGATCTATGGATGCGCCCGCCGCTGCTAGAGCCCGCCGACCTGCGGCAGATTGCCGCCGTCTCGGAGTCCCGCGTTGGGCGCTCGACGCTGGAGCGGGCGGCGCAGCTGGTGGTGCCAGGCGCGGCCTCGCCGTTCGAGGTTCAGGCCGCGGTTCTTCTTGGCTTTCCCCGCAGACTAGGAGGCGAAGGCTTTGGCGGCCTGCAGCACAACGCGAGGGTCCCCTTCTCTCCCGAGGCCCGGTTGCTGGCCGGGAAAAGCTGCTGCTACTGCGACCTTTGGTGGGACGACGGCGTGGACGTGGAGTGCCAAAGCGCCCAGCACCACAGTAAGCTGGGCAGCTACCTCTCTGACTCCGAGCGGACGGCAGCCCTCAAGGCCATGGGCATCGAGGTCATACCCATCACGTATGCGCAGCTTTCGCACGAGAAAAGCTACGCGGCCCTGCTCAAGTTGATTGCCGAGGCGCGGGGTATTCGCCTTAGGAAGAAGACGAATCGCGAGCTGGTCCACGCCGAGAAACTGCGCCAACTGGTCTTTTCCCACTGGCCGGACCTCCCGGGCTAGGCCGGCTGTCACGAAACTCGGAAAAATGGTGTCTTGTTTGATTTTGGCAAGTACACCGGCGGTTTGCGGCCACGTTTGCCCAGTTGGCGCAAA
>CAVGOA010000055.1:0-10939 GCA_963630635.1 Paludibacteraceae bacterium | reverse complement strand
TAACAGGAGCGGTGCCTGTGGGCCCCTACTTCTTGGCCAGCTTGGCCTTGATCAGGCCAACCACGGTGGGGATGACCGAGACCAGGACGATGCCAACGATCAGCAGCTCAAAGTGCTCCTGGACAAAGGGGATGCCGCCAAAGAAGTATCCCAGCAGGGTGAAGAGGGTCGACCAGGTGATGCCGCCTAGGACGTTGAACAGCACGAAGCTGTGCCACTTCATACCGCCCATGCCCGCAATGAAGGGCACGAAGGTGCGGATAAACGGGAAGAAGCGCCCCAGGAAGATGGCCAGGTGGCCCCACTTGTCCAGGAAGTCCTCGGACTTCTTGATGCGCTCGGGCGTCATGGCCTTGACCTTGCCCGAGGCAATGATCCGCTGCCCAAAGAAGTGGCCGATCATGAAGTTGCACTGGTCGCCCAAAATGGCCGCGACCCAGGCCACGGCGAGAAGAGCCACGATGTTGAACCCGCCGCCTTGCGCAAAGAAACCCGAGGCAAACAACAGCGAGTCGCCCGGCAAAAACGGGAAGAAAACGACGCCGGTCTCGATGAAGATGATGAGAAAGACGCAGCCGTATGCCATCAGGGGGCCAGCGGCGATCCAGCCGGCAATCGCGGTGCGCGGGTCTTTGAGCAGGGTAACAATAAAGTCGATGAAGCCCATGAGCATCCTTTCGCGGGAACGGGCGGCGTGGCGGCAAGAAAGCCGCAGCGGGCGAGAAGCGCGTTTTTGGACGCGCTTCAAAAAGCGTCCGTACACAACACAACCCCGCAGCAAGCTGCGGGGTTGCACCAGTGCGCTGAATGGGAACGGGCGCCCATCAGAGGCCCCTTATGGCTGCTACCTCCCGGTCCTGACCAGGTTCGAGGTGTGACGTCGCCCGAACCCATTCAACACACTAGGGTTTACTTTACCCAAAATCGCCCGGTCGCGCGACCCCGGGCGGCGGCTCTCCACAGGATGACCCAAGGCCGGGCGCGGCAGCGGGCGACGGGCGGGGGGCGACCCGGGCGCCCTGCAGCCGCGCCCAAGCCTCGTGGAGGATTTGTCCCCGCCGGTTTAAAATCCTCCGCGCCGGGAATCATGAGGTTGTGCAGAGACGAGCGCACGGCTTTAAATTCGCGAATCCGCGCACTCGCACTGTTTTGCTTACATCAGCGGCAGCTGCCAAAGTGGGGGCTCCTCGGGTCTTTGACCTGCGGGGCCCTCGTCAATTAACGAGAAGGTCTTCTCGCCGCCGCACCCCCGCAACCCGCAAAAACCCAACTTATGTCACATCACTGTAAGGGTCGGCCACGACGGCAGAAAACCCAGCTAGCTCGTGTACAATGCACTACGGTTAGTCGAACTTATCCGCAAGAGAAGGGTCCTCATGAAACCTCGACCTGCCAGTCGATAACCCTGCGGCGTGTCTCCATCGCGCCAAAGGGCGCACATCTGCAACGGCGGCGGCCTGCGTGGGCCGCGCATGGGCAAAGGAGCACGAATGATTTACCTCTCCCAGCTTATGGGAAACCCTGTGTATGCCTCGGACGGCGAGAAGATCGGTACCGTCTCGGACCTGGGCATTGCCACCGGCGAAGTTTTTCCGCGCGTCACCAGCCTGGCCTTTCGCGGGCCCGGCCGCACGCCGCTGATGATTAGTTGGCGCAAGTACGTCGACACTTATGACGAGAAGGAAATCCACCTCAAGGTCACCGCCGTCGAGATTCGTTTCTCGTACCTGCAGCCCGACGAGGTCCTTCTCGCCCGCGACATCTTAAACAAGCAGATCGTCGATACGCGCGGCATGCGCGTCGTGCGCGTGAACGACCTCAAGCTGTCGGACACCAACTCGACCCAGCTGCGCCTGCTTGGCGCCGAGGTGGGCGCTCGCGGCATCCTGCGCTCGCTTTCCCCCGCTATCGAGAAGATCGGCCTGCGCCTGGCGCGCACCTTTGGCAAACCGCTGCCCGAGAAGATCATCGCGTGGAGCTACATGGACCTGGTCGAGCGCGACCTGTCCAACGTGAAGCTGAGCGTCTCGCACAAGACGCTGGACGACATGCACCCCGCCGACATCGCAGACATCATCGAGCGCCTGGATCCGCGCCTGCGCGGCCAAGTGTTTGCCCAGCTAGACGACGAGCAACGCGCCGGCGCCATGGCCGAGTTCGACGACGACGCGATGGCCGCCGAGCTCATGGGCAACATGAACGAGCGCGACGCGGCAAGCATGCTGTCCGAGATGGACCCCGACGACGCCGCCGAGCTGGTAAGCGAGCTGGACTACGACAAGGCCGAGAAGCTCTTGCGCCTGATGGGCGTGCAGGAGCAGCGCGCCATTCGCCAGCTGCTGGGTTACCGCGAAGACACGGCCGGCCGCATCATGACCTCGGAGTTTGCCGCGCTGGACGAGGGCGCGACCGTGGCTGACGCCGTCGAGCTGCTGCGCGGCCTGGACGACGACTTCGAGAGCGTGCGCTACGTCTACCTCACCGACGAGGACAACAAGCTGAGCGGCGTCGTGACCTTAAACGCGATCATCGTGTCTGACCCGGCGACGGTGTTGAAGGACATCTGCACCGACGAGGTGATCACCGCCAGCCCCGAGGACGACCAGGAGGACGTGGCCGAGAACATCGCCAAGTACAACCTGCTGGCCATGCCCGTTGTGGCAGACGACGGCCACATGCTGGGAATCGTTACCGTCGACGACGCGCTTGACGTCCTGGAAGAAGAGCACGCCGAGGACCTGCAGATCGCCGGCGGCCCCACGGCCGACGACGAGAACGCCCACGGCGGCGACCTGGTGTGGCTGCTGCGCCGCAACGCGTGGTTCTTGCTGTGGGTCATTGGCGTGGTGGTCCTGGCGGCCGCCGCACCCATGGTCGACGGCGTCGACCCCGTGCTGCTGTTGCTGTGCGCGGCGGCGCTGCCGGCGGCCCTGGTTTTGGCCGACGACTCGATGAGTTACGTCACCAACTTCTTCCTGCAAAACGATCCCGATGACGACGACTCCCCCTCTATGCTGGGCTTTACTGTGAAGAGCCTGGGGCTGGGCGTGGTCATCGCGGGCATCATTGTTTTAACTTCCATGGCGCTTAAGAGCCTGCGGCTGGCCGAGCCGTTGCCGTCCTTGCTGCCCGGCCTTGCGCTGGGGCTGGGCGCGGCGGCCATCGCGGTGTTTGTCTCGTTCCTGCTTTGCCCGCTTTACCTGGCCATTCTTCGCAGGCGCGACGAGAAGAACCTGGACACGTCGGGCTTCTCGCTGTCTGTGACCACGATGGTGGTGGCGCTGGCCGTGTTCCTGTGCGCGGTTGCTCTGCTGGCTCCGGTTTTTGTGGGGGCATAGCGTGGCGAGCGACGAGAAGATGCAAGTAGCGGGCGGGGCCGGCGGCTCGGCGGCGGGTCGCGGCGGGGCCGACAAGCCCGCGCGCCGCAAGCTCGACCCCAAGCGAGTCCTGGCCGCGATGGGTCCCGGCATGGTGGCGGCCCTGGCCGGCGCCGACGCGGGCGGCGTGGCCACGTACTCAAGCGCGGGCGCCTATTTTGGCTACGGCCAGCTGTGGACCGTGCCCGTGATGTGCCTACTGCTCATTGTGGCCCAAGAAACCGCAGCTAGAATGGGCTGCGTCACCGGCAAGGGCTTTGCCTCGCTGATCCGCGAGCAGTTTGGCGTGCGTCTCTCCGCCTTAGCAATGCTTGCACTTTTGATATCCAACACCACGGTCACGCTGTCCGAGTTCGCAGGCATCGCCTCGGGCCTGGCCCTGTTTGGCGTGCCCGCCATCGTGAGCGTGCCCACGGCGGCACTGGCCATCTGGCTGCTTACCATGAGCGGCTCGTACCACCGCATCGAGAAGATCCTGCTGGCCATTAGCTGCGTGTTTGTCACCTACGTGGTGGCCGGCATCATGGTTGGGCCCGATTGGGGCGACGCCCTTAACGCCACGCTGATCCCGCGCTTCTCGACCGACCCAACGTACTTTAGCGTACTGGTCGCAAACATCGGCACCACCATCGCGCCGTGGATGATCTTCCTGGCGCAAAGCAACGTCGTGGAGAAGAACGCGCACGCCGACGACCTGCCCTACCAGCGCATCGATACCGTGACCGGCTCGATTGTGGCCAGCATCATCAGCTGGTTTATCATCCTGACGACCGGCGCCGTGCTGTACCCCGCGGGCATCGCCGTTTCCAGTGCCGAGGACGCCGCTACCGCGCTTGCGCCCCTGGTGGGCGACTACGCGCAGCTGCTCTTTGGCGCGGGCCTGGTAGGCGCCTCGTTTTTGGCCGCGTGCGTGCTGCCCGGCATCACGTCGAGCGCCATCTGCGAGGCCTTTGGCTGGGAGCGCGGCAGCGACCGCAACTGGCAAGAGGCCCCGGTTTACCGCGGAATCATCACCGCTGTCATCATCTTCTCGGCCGTCGTGGTGGTCATCCCCAACGTCGACCTCTTTGGCATCATGATGTTGGCCCAGGTCATCAACGGTGTTTTGCTGCCGGTGCTGCTGGTCTTCATGGTGCTGATCGCCAGCGACCGCCACGTGCTGGGCAAATACGCCAACTCGAAGGCCTGGAACGCGCTTACGTGGTTCACGATTATCGCCGTCGTGATTTTGACCGTGATCATGTTCGTGTTGCAGGCGCTGGGGGTCTAGCAAGGGAGCGAGCCGGCTTTCCAGCCACTCCCCACCCTATTTTTCTAATCAATCTAACCATTTTCTAACCAATCTAACCATCGTGGGGAGAATAGGGTTAGAAAACGCGCCCGGAGACGGAAGGCTTCCGGGCGCGTTTGGTTTGTGGCTTTGAGCTGCGGTTTATTGCTGAGAAGAGCGGCGGCGGCGCAGAAGCTCGGCCACGCCGACCATCGAGAGACCGGCAGCAGCGGCAACACCGGCGACGGTCGCGGACGTGGTGTCGCCGGCCGCAGGAACGGCGGAAACCTTCTTTGCGGCGGCGGGCTTGACCTCGGTCGCGGGCTTGGCGGCGGGCTGCGGGTCGCCGGTCACCTCGTCGACGACCTTGTTGACCTCTTCTTCCTGCTTCTTGGCGGCTTCCTGAGCAGCCACGTAGTCGTCGAGGGCCTTCTGCGCGGCATCACGCTCGGCCACGGCCTGGTCGTAGGCGGCCTTGGCGGCGATGTAGGCGGGAGCCGTCTCGCCCAACTTGGCCTTGGCCTCGGTCAGGGCCTTCTCGGCATCTTCTGCGGCCTGGCGCTTATCGTGCGCCTCGGCGATCAGCTTGTTGAGCGCATCGTTTGCATCTGCCGAGAAGCCCGCGTCGATGGCAGCCTCAAGATCGATGTTCTTAAGCGTGTTGACCTGGGCCTGGTTTGCAGCGACGACGGCCTTTGCAGAGTCATACGCGGCCTGCTTGGCGGGCACGGCGGCTGCAGCGACCTGGGCAGCGTCGGTCGCAGTGGTCACGGCCTTGTCGGCCGCGGCCTTGTTGTTCTGGGCGGTGGAAACGGCGGCCACGGCGGCGGTAACGGCGTCGAGGTTCTTCTCGATGGCATCGCCTGCTTCCTGCTTGGCAGCCACGTTGGCCTTTGCATCATCGACGGCCTTAGAGGCATCGTTGTGAGCCTTGCTCGCATTGTCGGCGGCAGTCTTTGCGGCGGCCACCGCGTCGTTGGCCGTCGCCAGAGCCGCGGCGGTCTTCTCGGCCTTAGCATCGGCCGCGTCGGCAGCCTTCTTGGCCTCGTCGCGGGCCGTGGTAGCAGCTGCAACGTCGCCGTACTTGCTGTCGAAAGTGGTCTTGAGCGTGTTGTAGGTGCTCTGGGCGTCGCTTGCAGCCGCAGCGGCCTTAGAGTTCTCGTTAGCCGCCGTCTCGTATGCCGAGTTAGCCTTGTCGGCGGCGTCCTTTGCGGTGTTGTACGCCGTCGCCGCGTCGCCGGCCTTGGTCTTAAGGGTAGCCAGGCCCGACTCGGCGGTCTCAACGGCCTTGTTGGCCTCATCCAGGGTGGCCTGCTTGGCCTTGACGTCGTTAGCCGTGGAAGTCACGAGGTCAGCGGCCTTGTCGGCGGTTTCCTGCGCCGAGGTCAGCGCAGCAGCCGTGCCGCCGTCCTCGTAGGTCTTCTTGGCCGTCTCAAGATCAGCGGCAGCCGTCGAGGCCGCGGCCTTGGCCGTCTCCAGCGCCGCCTTAGCCTCCCTCACAGCACCGTTCTTGAGGTCGTCCTCGTAGGCATCGAGCTTCTTTAGCAGCTCCTCGGCAGTGTAGTCACCCTTGCTGCGGGAGAAGTCCGCTACAGCGGTCACCGGTTTGCCCTGACCGCGGTTCTCGGACGTAATACCATATCCAATAGAGACAAACTCGCTGCAAGAGACGCTAAGGTAGTGACCTACCTGGTAAAAGGTAATGCCCTGCTGAGCAAACGCATCCTCATTATTGAAGAACGTTGTCCATGCGTCCTTCTCGGCAACCTCGCCAAGACCAATTGCCTTGGCCGCGTTATCGAAGTCCACCTTTTCGTCATCGCGCCACTGGTGAGTAAAGTCCGCGCTGGTGCTGTGGCCCCATGCGGCGCATTCTGCGCCAATGTTTCCCACTGCAAAGTCGCCAGGATTGTGGCCGTGTACCTGAGCGGAGTACCCTGCGTTGACCATTGCGCCCATAGTCGCCTGGAGATTCACGGAAAGCTCCGGCGACCCAATACTCTTACGGTACTCATTGAGCTGCTGAATCTGCTTAAGCGCAGCGCGGATGTTGGCAAGCGAGGTCGGGTCGTTCGCATTCCCAAGGTCGAGGTTGTAGACGCCGCCGGCGTCAATCGTCCCCTGCTTAGCGATGTCCAGGTACTTCTGGGCATCCTTGTAACCAATGTAGTTGCAGAAGTCGATGACCGTCTTGCCGGCGGTGGAGGACGCAGAGGCGCTCACGGCGTCGTCGTAGGCCTTCTGAGCTGCAGTTACCTTGGCGTCGGCGTCTTCCTTGGCCTTCTGGGCGGCGGTGACCTTGGCCTTGGCGTCGTCGTCGGCCTTCTTGGCGGCGGTCACGGCTTCGTCGGCCGCGTTCTTTGCAGTCACGGCGTCGGAGTTGGCCTTCTTGGCGGCGTTAAGGTTCGTCTGCGCTGTTTTTGCGGCACTCTGCTTGGTGGCAAGATCGCCCTCGGCGGCCGTCACGGCATCGTCGGCGGCCTTCTCTGCAGCCTCGGCATCAGACTTTGCCTTGTCGGCCTTGTTCTTTGCCTCCTCGGCGGTCTTGAGGTCTGCCTTGGCGGTGTCGGCAGCCGCCTTCGCAGAGTCGTAGTCCTTCTTGGCCTGCTCGACCTTTGCCTGCTCCGCGGCGATGGTCTCGGCATCTTCGCCGGCCATGGCCTTGTCGAGGGCAGACTGGGCCTCATCAAGGGCGTCCTTGGCCGTCTTGGCTGCGGCCTGGGCGTCGTCGTTGGCCTTATTGGCGGCCTCGGCGGCGTCCGTGGCGTCCGCAAGGGCCTTGTCGGCTGCCGCCTTATCGGCCTCGGCAGCGGTCAGCTTGGCCTGGGCGGCTTCCAGCTCCTCTTTGGCGGCGAGAAGTTCGTTGTTGGCCTGAGCCAGGTCCTTCTCCCCTGCGGAGATGACCTCGTCGGCGTCCTTGCCGTCGGTCAAGGCGTCAAGCGCGGCTTGGGCCTTGGCGAGAGAAGCCACGGCATCGTCGGCCGCCTTCTGCGCGGTGGTCACGTCGTCGGCCCTGGCCGTGGCGTCGGCCTTGGCGGCGTCAAGCTCCTTCTGCGCTGCGTCCATCGCGGCCTGGGACTCGTCCAAAGCCTTCTGAGCTGCGGCAGCCTGAGCAGCAAGCTCGTCGGCCGCAGCGTCGTAGGCGGCGTCGGCGGCCTGGTTTGCTTCTTCGAGGGCAGAGGTCTTCTCGGTCACGACCTTCTGGGCGGCGTCGTAGTTGGCCTTGGGCTCGACCAGGGCTTCCGCGGTCTCGTCGACCTTGGCCTGGGCAGCGTCCAGCGCAGCCTGGAGCTCGGCCTTCTTGGCGTCGACGGTGTCGTCGGTCGCGGCCAAGTTGAGGCCCGAGGTCACGGCAGGGTGCGTGGTTTGATCGGCAGCGCCGGAGGTCTTCTCGCCAGACTGAGCGGCCAGCGCGCTCACGGGTGAAAAAACCTGGCTACCAATCATGGCAGCCAACGTCATAGTGGTCACCGAGCGCTTTGCGGCATCCTGCCAGCTAAACGCGTTGTTTTGGGGAGCCATGTGGCGGGGCTGGTACTTCTGCTTCATTTAAGGGCCTCTCTTCACGCCTGCAAGAAAGCTGAATTAACAACAAGCCCCTAGATGTTACCCCTCCCACATATATGTTAGCAACCCTCAACTTGTGGGTTTTCCCAGGTCAGCATACGGGGTACCTCCCTTGCGGCCAACACGGCTGTCCCCTCCCACGAAGCTTTACCGCGCCCTCAAATAACCATGCGCGAGTTTTCTGGGTTTAAACGGGCTTGGGGTTGGTAGCCAAGATCGGCCAACTGGGCAAACGTGGCCAAAAAGCGGGCTGGCTACTTGACCGAAGCCGATTTAAACCGCGAAAAGTCGCGCATGGTCGGCTGGACCACAAATAACGGGCGGGCGCCGGTGATTCGGCGCCCGCCCGTGGGGGGGTCTTAGCTGGCGAGAAGAGCTTTAGGCCGCAAGGGCCGCCTTCAAACCCGCCAGGTTAGAGAACTCGGTCTCGACGTTGCCGTTTTGGCGGTCGATCTTGATGACCTTGCCCTTCCAGGTGGGCTCGTCCTGCTGGCCGGCCTCCCCCGCCGCAGCCGGAGCCTCAAAGGCCTCAACCTTAGCCTCGGGGTCCTTCTCAGCCTTCTCGAACTTATCGGTCTGTACAACATAGCGGTACTCGAACTCGCCCTGCTCGGGCATGTCCTGGTTAGAGAAGTCGTAGGCCAGCTGCTCCAGGATGTCCTGCATGACGTCCACGCGCTCCTGTGCGCCCTCGACGCTCACGACGCCGCGCTCGGAATTGAACAGGGCGTTGGGTGCCACGTAAATGGTGCGAATCTGGCGCTGGCGCGAGCGCTCGAAGCGCACGATGCCCACGACAATCAGCGCGTCCAGCACCCACCACAGGACCGAGACCGCAAGGTCAAGCGGGCTGTCCACCTGGTTGAATCCCAGGTGGAACCAGAGCCACAGCAAAAACGCCGAGACAAGCACCGCGAGGCCCATGACCAGGTAGTTGTTCTTCTTCATGGCTTAAGCCTCCATTCCTGCGGGGTTGGTGACGTCGACGGGCTTGGAGCCCTCGTTATCGTTACCGCCCAGAAGGTCGTTCATGTTCTTGCGCAGCTTGCGGGTGTGGTTAGTGCGGTGCAGCCACACGGCCAGGCCGTAGATGGCGGTCACGATCATGCCCACGAACATCCAGAAGTGGACCCAGCAGCTGTTTTGGGTGGCACCCAAGGGGTTGGCCTCGTCGTAGATGACCTCGCCATCAGAGGCGGGCTCGCCGGTGACGCTCTCGGCCACGGTCTCCATGGCCTCAACCACGGTGTCGAGAGGAGCGGGCAGCTCGTCGACGGTGGTTGCGGGCGCGGTGGGCTCGGCGGGGGTCACGGGCGCGGGGGCCGGCGTGGGCGTGTTGCCGCCGTCGGTCGGGGTCGTGTTGCCGCCGTTGTTGTCGGGCGTCGGGGTGGGCGTCGGGGTCGGGACGGCCTCGGTCACCGTCAGGGAGCCAAGCTCCTCGACGATGGTGTAGTTGCCGGCCTTGGCGCCACGCCAGTCGATCTGGTACGTGTTGGCCGAGGTGCCAACCTCGGTCTGGCTGCCGGTGGTGCTGGCAACCACGTAGTCGCTGCCCACAAGGCCCTCAAGCCGCAGCTCGTCGTTGGTCAGCGCGCTGCCGTCGTAGGCCTTGGTGGCCGAGCCGGTGGTCACGGTAAGGACGGCCGGGTGAATCTGATAGGTGGCATCCAGAGTGCCGGTGTAGTTGCCCTTGCCGGTGACGGTGACGGTGACGGTTCCAGCGTTGGTGGTGTCCTCGCTGTAGGTCAGCTCGTAGTCCACGCCCTCGACCAGGGTGTTGCCGTCGGAGTCGGTAACGACGGGCTTCTCAGCCTGCTCGCGGCCGTTGTAGGTGACGTCCTCGGGGTTCTTCAGGGTGAAGGTGCGCTTCAAGGTGGGCTCGTCGGGGTTGCTGGGGTCGATCTGCTTGTGGTTGTCGACAGTGTTGGTGTCCTCGCCGTGGACGGGGGTGCCGCCCGCGTCGGTGCCGTCGGCGGTCGCGCGGTTGCTCATGGTGCCGGCGGCGATGTCGGCGTCGGTGACCGTGTAGGTGGTGTAGAACTCACGGCTCTCGCCAGCGGCCAAGGTGACGTCGGACTGGCTAAAGCCGGTCTTGGCGTCGGCCACGGTGATGCCGCTCACGGCCACGTTGCCCTTGTTGGTCACCTTGATGGTGTACTTCACGGTGTCGCCCGCGGCGTAGGAGCCCGCGGCGGCGGTCTTCTCGACAACCAGGTCGTCGGTGACGGCCTCGGTCGTGGTGTCGGTGCGGCCCTCGTCGCCGGTCACGGTGTTGCCGCTGGGGTCGGCGGCGGTGCCGGTGGCCACGTTGACGACCTTGCCGGAAACCATGTCGGCCTCGGTCACGACGTAGCTGGTGGGGATGACCTTGGACTCGCCGCGAGCCAGGTCAAAGGCATCGGAGACAAGCCCGGTGAGCTCGTCGGTCACCACGACGCCGGTCAGGTCGACGTTGCCGTTGTTGACCACGGTCAGCGTGTAGTCGATCACGTCGCCGGCCTTGACGTTGGTCGCGCCGCCGTCGGACTTAACGATGTAGAAAGACGGCTCGGCCTTCTCGGTGTGGTCCTCGTGGGTGCCCGGGGTAACGGGAGTCGGGTCCACAGGGTCGACCGGGTTGTCGCCGGTGGCGGTCGCGGTGTTGACGACCTTGCCGGCCACGACGTCGGACTGCTTCACGGTGTAGGAGAAGTGCAGGTCCTTGGACTCGCCGGGCAGCAGGCTG
>CAVGOA010000054.1:10370-12671 GCA_963630635.1 Paludibacteraceae bacterium | reverse complement strand
TTTTGTTACGGCAACGCGAGAATTTGCGAGCTTTTTGGATATCTGCATGTTGCGACGGGCTCGCAAGTCAAAAGGCAAAACATGCAGATGCGCAAAATCCTCGCAGAGGGCACCTCCCTCGCGCCGCCATGTACGGCATATTTGGGGCTTTTGGCGGCGGCGGCGCGCGGGCGCGGCGCAGCGGGATACACTGGTTTCATCTTTGAATACATCGCCCTGTAAGAAGGAGCTCAAATGAACCAGGAAACTCAGGACGTTTTAGACGAAAAGGCCGAGGCCGAGGACCCCAACGAGGCCAACGAGGCCACTGGCCAGCCCGTGGATGAGGCCTCGCAGCTCACGGAGGACGCCGACGTCGTCGAGGCCCAGGCCGTGCTTTTGGACGACGACGGCAACGAGGTCAACGCCGACGACCCCGACCCCGAGCCTGCCTCCGCCACCGAAAAGGCCCCTTCGGCTCAGGACATCGCCGCCAACGCCGCCGGCGTGGCCCGCGGCGCCGCCATCGGCGCGGCCGACACCCTGCGCGACGGCTTCTTTGCCATGCGCGACGTGCGCAGCGCCTCGAAGCTCAGCTCAGACGCCCGCGCTCGCGCCCGCGAGATCCGTCTGGGCCTCGAGTCCGACGAGGCGGCGCTGACCCGCCGCGACGAGGTGGCCGCCAATTATCCGCAGATCGTCGAGCAAGAGACCCAAAACCTCGCCAAGGCAACCGCCTCGATGCACGAGGCCCAGGCCAAGATCGACCGCCTTACCACCGAGAAAGGCGAGCTCAAGGCCCGTCTTGACACCATGAAGAAAGAGCACGAGCAAGAGACTCGACCCTACAAGCGCCTGGCCGACGGTGCCAAGGAGCGCCTGGACAACGCCAGCCGCACCATGGCCGAGGCCCGCCGCGCCGTGAAGTCGGCCGAGGCCCGCGTCAAGGACGCCTCGGACAAGCGCGAACAGAGCGTGGCCAGTGCAAACCGCTCGCTGGACTCTGCGCAAAACCGCCTGCGCAAGGCCCAGGCCGAGCTCACCAAGCTGCAAAGCAGCAACGGCTCGCCCGACGCCATCGCCTCGATGCAGTCCGAGGTCGTCGCCGAGCTGGCCCACGTCGAGAACGCCAAGGCCGAGGTCACCCGCGCGGGCAGCTCGTCGCAGGCCGGCATGGACAACGCCCAGACCCACCTGTGGACCCAGCAGCAGTCCATGGAAAGCGCCCAGCGCGAGTGCGACGAGGCCAAGGCCGAGTACGACGAGAAGAAAGCCGAGTACGACCGCATGCGCGAAGAGGCCCAGGCAGCCGAGAAGGCCCTGGCCGACGCCATGGACCAGCACGATCGCGACATCCTAAACGCCAAGGCCGATTACGACGAGGCCGCCGAGGCCCACGACAACGCCCAGGCCCTTCTGGACGAGGCCAACGACGTCTACGCCAATCCCCAGGACACCGAAGCCTTGCGCGCCAGCGTGGCCTCGCAGCATGAGGCCCTTGATGCCGCAGAGGCCAAGGTCTCCCAGCTAGAAGGCGCCGAGAAGGACCTTCGCCACAAGACCCGCGTCCAGCGCTACGCCCTTCTGGCCGTGGCCGCCGTCGTGTTGGTCGCGATCGTCTTGGTGTTGCTGCAGACCTGCGGGCAGTAGGGGAGAGGAACCCCGCGGCCGCGGCGCCGTGCGGCCCGGCCCGCCGCGCTCTTCTCGCCGCCGACCGCGAAAAACGCCTCGTCCCCCTAAACTTTGGCCCGCTTCAAGTTATTCGTGAATACTTCTGCCGGGTTTTGGTACCATACATAAATGTTTACGGGATTAACCCCGTGTGTTTGTAATCTGGAAAGGGAGTCCGCAATGGTTTCTAAGCAGACAAGCATCATCAACGCTACCGGTCTTCACGCTCGTCCCGCTTCTGTCTTCGTGACCGAGGCCAAGAAGTACCAGAGCAACGTCACCATCAAGAACGTCGACAAGGACTCTGCTCCCGTCAACGCTAAGTCCATCATGATGATCCTTGCTGCTGGTCTGGGCACCGGCACCAAGGTCGAGATCGCTTGCGACGGCGCTGACGAGCAGCAGGCTCTCGACGCCCTGGTCGCCCTGGTCGACAGCGGCTTCGGCGAGTAAATCGCAGCCCTCATAAGGCCTTGTAACCGGCTCGGGGTCGAAAGACTCCGGGCCGGGTTTTGTGTGAAGCCAGAGCAGGAAGCGAGAAGAAAGGACGCGCCAGATGTGCGCTTGTGAGGAGAACAACGCCCAGGTCAAAGACGTGAACGACGCCGAGGCGCCCGCCACCGCGGCACCCGCCGAGACGCCCGCCGCGGC
>CAVGOA010000054.1:0-10243 GCA_963630635.1 Paludibacteraceae bacterium | reverse complement strand
GTCCTGCACACCCCGCACGGCGACATCCCCACGCCCATCTTCATGCCCGTTGGCACCAAGTCCACCGTCAAGGGCATCTTGCCCCAGACCTTGGAGGACATGGGCACCAAGATCCTTCTCAACAACACCTACCACCTCTCGCAGCGTCCCGGCGCGCAGACGGTCGAGGAGTTCGGCGGCGTCCACGAGTTCATGCGCTGGGGCGGCCCGATCCTTACCGATTCGGGCGGCTTCCAGGTCTTCTCGCACGAGGAGTTCTTCAAGCTCTCCAACGACGGCGTACGCTTTCGCGCGGTTGACTACGACGGCAGCTGGGTCGAGTGGAGCCCCGAGAAGAACATGGAGATCGCCCAGCAGCTGGGCGCCGACATCGTGATGCAGCTCGACCAGTGCGTGGGCTACCCCGCGCCGCGTAGCAAGGTCGAGCGCTCGGTCGAGCTCTCGAGCATGTGGGCCGACCGCTGCTTTGCCGCCCACACCCGCCCCGACCAGGCCCTCTTTGGCATCGTCCAGGGCGGCATGCATCTTGACCTGCGCGCCCGCAGCATCCGTCACCTTGAAGAGGCGGGCGACTTCCCGGGCTACGGCATTGGCGGCTACTCGGTGGGCGAGGACCACGACACCATGTTCCAGAGCCTGGAGCCCCTGTGCGCCGAGTACATGCCGCGCCACAAGCCCCGCTACCTCATGGGCGTGGGCAACCCCACCACGCTGGTGCGCGGCGTGGCCTGCGGCATCGACATGTTCGACTGCGTGCTTCCCACCCGCACGGCCCGTACCGGCACGGCCTTCTCCAGCGAGGGCCGCTTGAACCTCAAGCACGCCCGCTTCATCCACGACCACAGCGTTCTTGACCCGGCGTGCGGCTGCCCCACCTGCCGCGCGGGCTACACCCGCGGCTACCTCAACCACCTGGCCCGCCAAAAAGAGATGCTGGGCTCGATCCTGGTGTCGCAGCACAACATCTACTACCTGCTCGACCTCATGCGCCGAGCCCGTGCCGCGATCATCGACGGCACCTACGCCGATTTCGTCGACGAGTGGATGGCCTCTCCCGCCGCCAAGGACTGGTAAGCGAGAAGCCCGCGACCCGCCGCGCCCGTCTCGTTCCTCTCGCTCCTCTCGCCTCCGCAATTCTTGGGCTTGTCTGATACTTCACCATCAGACAAGTCCATTTTTTGTGCCCCAATCATCAGACAAGTCCAAGAATTTCAGCCGAGAAGGGCCAAAACCATCAGACAAGTCCCAGATTTGCCGCCGGGGCGCTCAAGGTTAAGCTCTGTATAAAACTTTTGGTCTTATGGGGTCGCGGGCATATAATCAAGCCCTTAAACAATCTCGTGAGACCAGGGGTTTTACATGGCTAAGAAAAAGAAGGACGCCGTCCAGAAGACGGGCGTTGACCGTTGGCGCGAAGAAACGCACGACACTAGCGCATCTACCAGCAAAAAGGACGATAAAGCAGCCGAGAAGGGCGCGGCCAAGCGCCGCCGCCCCGCAACCCTGGTGGTGCGCCGCGCTCGCGCCTGCATGGGCGCCGCGGCCGCTCTGATTGTTGCCGGGGCTGTTACGTTTGCCCTGGTCCCGGGCCACATCTCTCGCGGCGTCGACTTCACCGGCGGATCCAGCGCGACCTTTGCCGCCACGGCAGGCGACGGCCAGGCCCCCAGCGACAGCCAGATGAACAGCACCGCCTCTATCCTGCGCTCGCG
Source organism: Paludibacteraceae bacterium (assembly GCA_963630635.1). GTDB lineage: Bacteria > Actinomycetota > Coriobacteriia > Coriobacteriales > Atopobiaceae > Paratractidigestivibacter. The sequence goes on along the minus strand of CAVGOA010000054.1, from coordinate 8,531 downwards.
CTTGTCCGCCTTGGGCGTCAACTACGCCACCGTGGGCGTCGACGGCTCCAACATCACCGTTAAGCTTCCCGGCTCTGCCGAGGACAACGCCTCGACCATTGAGTCTCTCTCGCAGTCGGGCAACATCGAGTTCGTGCGCGGCGACGACATCGCCGACGCCGAGGCCCTGGCCAAGCTCAATGCCGGTACCGAGAACGTCAAGCTCGAGGACGGTACCTACACCTCCTTCATGGACGGCTCCCACATCACGGCCGCCTCGGTGACCGAGTCCACCTCTACCGAGGGCACCTACGTCTTGAGCCTCTCCTTCGACAACGAGGGCGCCCAGACCTTCGCCGACGTCACCGGCGAGCTTGCCGAGAACTCCGGCGAGCTGGCCATTGTTCTGGACGGCACCATCAAGGTCTCTGCCACGGTCTCTTCCCAGATCGAGGGTGGCCAGGTCTCGGTCAGCGGCTTTAGCCAGACCGACGCCAGCGTCATCAAGAGCGCCGTTGACAACGGCAGCCTGCCCGTGAGCCTTGCGACCGAGGGCGCCCAGGCAGCCGACGCCATCATCGCCGCAGATCAGCTGCCTATGGCCGTCGCAGCCGCCGTCGCGGTCATCGCCGTCATCGCCATCGTCTTGTTCGTGCGCCTGCGCGCTCAGGCCCTGCTGCCCCTGGCCTCCCTTCTCGTCTACGGCCTCATGCACCTGGGCCTTTTGAGCGCGGCCTCTTACTTCGACGCCTTCTATCTCTCGCTTATCTCGGCCGCGGCCATCGTCATGGGCCTGGCCATTGTCCTGGCCTCCAGCATCATGGTCCTCGAGCGCCACAAGAAGCAGATGGCCGAGGGCAAGACCGTCAAGAACGCCGCCGTCCTGGCCACCGAGGGCCTGGTCAAGTCCAGCTGGAAGACCGACCTCGTGATCTTTGCGGCCGGCCTGGTCATCTTCTTTGTGGGCACCGACGACATGCGCGGCTTTGGCATGGCCCTTGCCCTGGCCGTGGTCTGCGAGATCTTGACCGTTTGCCTCTTCACCGGCCCCTGGCTGCGCCTCCTGTCCCAGGGCACCATTCAAAAGAACCCTGCCTTCTGGGGCGTTGCATCCAATAAAGACCAGGTCAAAGTGACTAAGGTCACAGCCGAGAAGGACGCTGACGCAGGCGAGAAGCCCGCGCAGGACTTGGGCGAGAAGCCCGCCGACGCTAAGGAAGCCTAGTCATGCCTGGCCTGGCGGACAGCCCCCGCTGGTCGCTTCTGGCCGCCGACGCCGCAGCCGAGAAAGACCTGGTAGACCAACTGGGCCTCGACCCGTTGGTGGCTCGCGTGCTGGCGGCGCGCGGCGTCAAGACGGTCGAGGACGCCCGCGCGTTCCTCTCGCCGTCGCTTGACCGCGACTGGGCAGACCCCCTGGACATCCCCGGCATGGCCGAGGTAGCCGATCGCGTCCAGCAAGCCATCGAAGGTGGCGAGCAGATTGCCGTCTTTGGTGACTTTGACGTGGACGGCATGAGCGCGACCTGCCTGCTTACCCTGGGCCTTCGTCGCCTGGGCGCGAGCGTCGAGCCCTATATCCCGCACCGCTTTGGCGAGGGCTACGGCTTGTCGCCCGAGGCCTTGGACCGCGTGGTCGCCGGCTGCGATCCGTCGCTTATCATCACTGTCGACAACGGCATCGCCGCAGCTAACGAGGTCAAAGACCTTCTCGCCCGCGGCATCGACGTCGTGATCACCGACCACCACGAGCCCGCAGACCTGGTGCCCCAAGGCGTCCCCGTGACCGACCCCAAGCTGGTCGAGGACTGCTACTCCCGCGAGCTTGCGGGCGCCGGCGTGGCCTTGAAGCTCTTGGACGAGCTGGGCCGTCGCCTGGGCCAGCCGGATCTTTGGCGCTCCTACGTTGACGTGGCCACCCTGGGCACCTTAAGCGACATGATGCTCTTGGTTGGCGAGAACCGCGCCCTGGTGGCCGAGGGCATCGCCCGCATGCGCCGCACCACGCGCCCGGGCCTGGTGGCCTTAGCCGCCACCGCCGGCATCGACATCGCCCAGGTCACGGCAGACAACCTGCCCTTCAACATCATCCCGCGCCTCAACGCCGCGGGCCGCATGGGCACGACCGACGTGGCTTTTGACCTGCTTATGGTTGAGGACCCGTACGAGGCAACAATCCTTGCCGGCAAGCTTGAAGAGATCAACACCAACCGCCGCGAGGTCGAGGCCCAGCTTAGCGAGCAGGCTATGGCCAAGATCGCCCAAGAGGGCAAAGTGGGCCACTGCGTCGTCGTGGGCGGCGAGGGCTGGCACGAGGGCGTGAAGGGCATCGTGGCCTCGCGCATCGTCAACCGCTACCACGTGCCGGCGATCATCTTCACCATCAGTGACGGCATCGCCCGCGGCTCGGGCCGCTCGGTGGGGTCGGTCGACCTCTTCCACGCCGTCGAGCAGTGCGCCGACGTGCTGGTGCGTTTTGGCGGCCACGCGGGTGCCGTGGGCGTGACCTGCGAGGCCTCGCGCCTGCCTGAGTTCCGCGACCGCCTTGAGGCCGTCTTGTCCCAGCTTGACCCCAAGCAGTTCGAGGACACCGGCGAGGTCACGGCCCGCGTGGCCCTCTCCGAGATCACCGTCGAGTCCATCGGCGCCCTTGAGGCCCTGCAGCCCTTTGGCCAGGGCAACAAGAAGCCCCTGTTTGCCAGCTGCGCAGTGTCGATGAAGAATCGCGGGCGCGTGGGTGCCGATGCCTCTCACCTGCGCTTTATTGCGACCGACGGCGCAGCTAGTGTGCCTGCGATCATGTTTCGCGCGCCCCGAGTCGACTTCCTGGCCGATTACGAGGGCGCGGTCGACGTGGTCTTCGAGGCTGTCAACGAGTCCTGGCAGGGCCGCGTCAAGCCCAAGCTCATGGTCAAGGACGTACTGGTAAGGGATGCCGAGAAGACCGCGGACGGCCCGGACGGCGTCGCGCCCGCGCCCGCCCCCGCGCTGGCCGACGACCTTGAGGCCCAGCTCGCCGCCGCCTCGGCCACCGGCGCCGCCTCGGCCCGCCCGGCCGATCCGGCCCCCAGCGCCACCACCCGCGAAGAACTTGCGCGCCTCTCCTACGCCGAACTCACGGCTACCCTGGTCCGGCGCATGATCGGCGAGAACCCCCTGCTTCCTGCCCAGGCTGCCGCCCTTGACTGCCTGGCTACCGGCAAGTCCTGCTTGTCGGTCATGGCCACTGGCCGCGGCAAGTCCTTGATCTTCCATGTCCACGCCGCCCGCGAGGCCATCCTCAACCACCGCGCCAGCATCTTTGTCTATCCGCTGCGCGCGCTTGTGCAGGACCAGTCCTTCCACCTGGCCCGCGCCCTGGCAGACCTGGGCGTCACTGTCTCGGTTATCACCGGCGAGTCCAGCCAAGAGGCCCGCGCCAAGGTCTTCTCGGCGCTGGCGTCGCATACCCTGGACGTGGTCCTTACCACGCCCGAGTTCCTGGCTATCCACGCGGCCGAGTTCGCGGCGGGCGACATTGGGTTTCTCGCCATCGACGAGGCCCACCACGCCGGAATGTCCAAGTCGGGCAACCGCAGCGCCTACGCCAGCCTGCCGCAGGTGCGCGAGACCTTGGGCAACCCCGTTTGCCTGGCTGTTTCTGCCACCGTCACCTCCGACGTCGCGCAAGAGACCTGCCGCCTTTTAGGCATCGCGCCAAACTGCGTCCTTAGCGACCATGCCCTGCGTCCCAACCTGCGCGTGACCGACGGCCGCGGCTACAAAGACCGCGACTCTGCCCTGGTAAACCTGGTTTCCAGCGGCGAGAAGTGCGTGGTCTACGTGACCAGTCGCGACCAGTCGGTCACCTTGTGCCGCATGCTGCGCCACCGCATCCCCGAGCTGGCCTCCAAGGTGGCCTTCTACAACGCCGGGCTCGACCGCCCCACGCGCTGCCGCGTCGAGGCGGCCTTCCGCGCGGGCGACCTTACCTGCATCGTCTCTACCAGCGCCTTTGGCGAGGGCGTCAACCTGCCCGATATCCGCCACGTGGTCCTTTACGGCATGCCCTTTGGGCGCGTGGACTTCAACCAGATGAGCGGTCGCGCCGGCCGCGACGGCCAAGAGGCGCAGGTCCACATGCTCTTCAACGCCTACGACACCGGCATCAACCAGCGGCTCATTGGCACGATGGCCCCGCCGCGCGAGGCCATGATCGAGCTCTACCGCGCCCTTCGCGCCCTCACGCAGGACGCGGCGCAGCCGGTGGCTCTTGACCCCAAGGCCTTTGTCGACGCCGCCCGCGCCAAGAACCCGCGCGCCGCGTTGGACGCCGCTCAGGTCGAGCCTGGCCTGGGCGTTTTTGAAGAGCTGGGCTTTGTTTCTATCAGCGGCATCGCCGATCAGCGCCGCGTGAGTTTGGTCCCTAATCCGGTTAGGATGGAGCTCACGCGCTCGGTGCGCTATCTTGAGGGAATGCACCAACGCGAGGAGTTCGATAGCTTTGCGGCCTGGGCGCTCGATTGCCCGGCAGACGAGCTTCTCGCCCGAATCGTGAGGCCCATCACGCCCAACTTTGGCAAGCAGATGGGAGAGGGGAAGTAACCATGGACGACGCACGCGATAGTGTGACAGGCGCCGAGAAGGACGCCGCGGCCGCCGTAAAGCCCGTCTCGCCGTCTGCCGAGAAGGCCGCCGCGCCTGCGGCCCTCGCCGCCCCCGTGCCCGCCGAGAAGGCCGCCCCCGACGCCGCCAACTTCCGCCTGTTGGAGGAGGCCTGCGCCGCCTACCTGGACGCCGATGGCCTGGACATGGTTTCGCGCGCCTATCAGTTTGCGGCTCAGTACCACAAGGACCAGCGCCGCCGCTCGGGCGAGCCCTACATCAACCACCCCGTCGAGGTGGCCTTGATCCTTGCCAAGGACCTGCATATGGACGAGGACACCATCTGCGCAGCCCTTCTCCACGACACCGTCGAGGACACCTCGGCCACCCTGACGCAGTTGGCCGACCTCTTTGGCCAAACGGTTGCCGACCTGGTAGACGGCGTGACCAAGCTCACGTCCATCAAGGTCACCTCGATGGACGAGAAGCAAGCCTGGAACTTACGCAAGATGTTCTTGGCCATGAGCCGCGACATCCGCGTCGTCATCATCAAGCTGGCAGACCGCCTGCACAACATGCGCACCCTGGCCGCGCTTCCGCCCGACCGGCGCCTCTTCAAGGCGCGCGAGACCATGGACGTCTATGCCCCTCTCGCTGACCGCCTGGGCATCTCGTCGGTTAAGTGGGAGCTCGAGGACCTGGCCTTCTTTTGGCTTGAGCCCGAGGAGTACCAGCGCGTGGCCCGCATGGTCCAGGACTCCCGCGCCCAGCGCGAGGACGACACCGAGGGCGCGATCAAGACCTTGGACGACGAGCTTAAGCGCGTGGGCCTCTCTGATTACCAAATAACGGGCAGGCCAAAGCACCTGTGGAGCATCTACATGAAGATGACCCGCAAGGGCCGCGAGTTCTCGGACATCTATGACCTGATCGCCCTGCGCGTCATCACGCAGACGGTGGGGGATTGCTACAGCGCCCTGGGCGCCGTCCACAGCTTGTGGCACCCCATGCCCGGCCGCTTCAAGGACTATATCGCCACGCCCAAGGCCAACCTTTACCAGTCGCTGCACACCACGGTGATCGGCCCCGACGGCCGCCCCATCGAGATCCAGATTCGCACCGTAGAGATGCACGAGGCATCTGAGTACGGTATCGCCGCGCACTGGCTGTACAAGAAGAGCGGCAACTCGCGCGGCCGCATGAGCGCCGAGGACCGCTCGATCGACTCGACGATCAACTGGATCCGCAAGAGCCTGGACTGGGCGGCAGAAGACGATATCGACGACCCGCACGAGTTCTTGGACAACCTGCGCGTCGACCTCTTTGAGCGCGAGATTTTTGTCTTCACGCCAAAGGGCGAGGTCATGAGCCTGCGCCGCGACTCCACGCCCTTGGACTTTGCCTACGCCGTCCACACCGAGGTGGGCAACCACTGCGTGGGCGCCAAGGTCAACGGCTCGGTCGTTCCTCTCACCTACAAGCTCCACATGGGCGACCGCGTGGACATCTTGACCAACAAGAACGCCCGCCCGTCGCACGACTGGATGGACCTGGTGGTCACGCCCAGCGCCCGTGCCAAGATCCGCAAGTACTTCTCGACCGAGACCAAGACCGACGACGCCGAGCAGGGCCGCGTCGAGCTGGCCCGCGAGCTGCGCAAACGCGGCTACGGCATCTCGACCCGCCGCACGGTCAAGGCCCTGGACAGCGTGTGCGAGGAGCTTGGCTTCCGCAGCCAGGACGACCTGTTTGCCGCCATCCACACCGGCAAGGCCTCGACCAAGCAGGTCTCCAACAAGGTCGAGGAGATCTTGGAGGCCGGTTCTCCCGAGCAGCTTGCCGCCGCCGCAAAAGAAGCCGAGAAGGCCGAGCGCCAGCGCCAAGCCATGGCCACCGGCAAGCCCCTTATGCAGGCCTACGCCATCACGCAGACAGTGGCCGGTGGCAAGAGCAACAAGCGCAAGGCCAGCTGCGGCGTGGTGGTCAAGGGCGACGCCGATCTTCTCGTCCACCTGGCCCACTGCTGCAACCCGGTGGCCGGCGACGACATCGTGGGCTTCATCACCCGCGGCCGCGGCGTCTCGGTCCACCGCGCCAACTGCCCTAACGTTGGTGACTTGATGAACCACCCCGAGCGCATGATCGACGTGGCCTGGGACACCTCGGGCGCCACCGAGTTCCGCGTCGAGATCGTGGTCGAGGCCACCGACCGCATGGGCCTGTTGAAAGACGTCACCATCGCGATCGGCGACGCGGGCGCAAACATCATGTCGGCGGCCACGCAGACCTCCTCGCAGGGCATCGCGCGCCTGCGCTTCCTGGTGTCCATCTCTGACGCGAGCCTGCTTGACGCCCTGTTGGCGCAGGTCAGCCGCGTGCCTTCGGTCTACGATGCCCGCCGCCTGATGCCCGGCGAGGGCGCGCAGACCCCCAAGAGAAAGGGTTAGACGTGAGTGTCGAGAAGAACGCTGCCGCTGCCGCCGGCGCCGCGGCCGCCGACGAGCTGCGTCAGTTTGTCGTTGGCATCCTGCAGACCAACTGCTACGCCTACGTGAGCCAAGGCCAGGCCATGGTCGTCGACCCGGGCGGCGAGGGCCGCCAGGTGGCCGAGCACCTTTCCGACGTCGAGGTCAAGTACATCGTGGCCACGCACGGCCACGGCGACCACGTGGGCGGTGTGGCGGCCTTGAAGGCGGCCTGCGGCGCTGCGTACTGGATCCACCCGGCAGACGCCGAGCGGGCGACGCACGCCGGCGAGCCTTCCGAGCTGGGCCGCGCCTACGACGACAACGCGCCCGAGCCCGACGGTCTTCTCGCCGAGGGCCAGGTCATAAAGCTCGGCACCGCCACGTTCACCGTCATGGAGACCCCCGGCCACACTCCCGGCGGCGTGTGCCTGGTGGGCGGCGGATCTGCCGAGGGCGTCGTCTTTGTAGGAGACACGCTGTTCCCGTCCAGCCACGGCCGCACTGACCTTGCTGGCGGAGACGAGCCCACCATCCTGGCCTCGCTGTCTCGCATGGCCCGCGAGATTGCGCCTACGTCGACCCTCTTCTGCGGCCACGGCCCCCACACCACCATGTCCTTCGAGCTGGGCTGCAACCCCTTCCTGCGCTAGCGGCTCGGCCTCCATCGCCCACCGCCTTTCGATGACGGGACCTAAATCGCAGATAAAGCGCTTCAATTTGCCGACAATCTGCGATTTAGGTCCTATCATCGAAGGCGCGGCGTCGCGGCATGAAAAAAGCACCCGGGGTACGGGTGCTTTTTGGTTCGAAATGGTGCCCGAGGTGAGACTCGAACTCACACGAGTTTCCCCAACGGTTTTTGAGACCGCCGCGTCTGCCATTCCGCCACTCGGGCATTGCGCTAAACTATGGTAGCAGACTTCGCCGGGATTGCCAGATAAAACTTCGCACTGCGCATCACATGGAGCATCTGTGGCGAGAAGAACTTCTCGCCGCCTGGCCTTGCAAGGGATTTGGCCTTGCGCTAGTATTCTCTTTTGGAAAAGCGGGACCAAGCACTTAGGTCCCCACCTACACGGCGCCTTTTGGTTGCTGTCTGGTCAGACAAAGAAACTTCCTCGCTCAGCGCGAGTTTTGTCTCCTGGACGCACTTTGGCTCCGGGAGATTTTTCGTGCGGCGCATGCCGCGTTGAGAGGAAGGTGTAGAAGATAGCTAAAAACGATGGTCCCCGCATCAACGGGGAGATCACTTCTCGCACATGCCGCCTCATTGGCGTCGATGGCTCCCAGATGGGCCTTTTTGGCGTCCGTGACGCACTTCGTATTGCCAACGACCAGGGTCTTGACCTTGTAGAGATTGCCCCCAACGCCGAGCCTCCGGTGTGCAAGGTGCTCGATTACAAGAAGTTCAAGTACGAGCAGGACCGCAAGGCCAAGGCAGCGCGCAAGAACCAGGTCAAGGTCGAGATCAAGGAGATGAAGTTCCGTCCCAAGATCGAC
>CAVGOA010000053.1:11985-13098 GCA_963630635.1 Paludibacteraceae bacterium | reverse complement strand
GACGTAGTGACCGGCTCCAACCAGTTCATCTCGTGGGGCGCCCGCTCTGACGTGGGCCTGGTTCGCGCCCACAACGAGGACTCCTTCCTCTTGCGTGCCCCCGTCTTTGCCGTATGCGACGGCATGGGCGGCCACGCCGCGGGCGAGGTTGCCTCGGCAATCGCCGTCGACACCATCGGCCGCGTGGCCCCCGGCGTTGCAGACGACGTCCTTCTGGGCGCCGCCGTCGAATCGGCCAACACCGCCGTCATCGAGGGCGCGCAAAAGGGCATCGGCAAGCCCGGCATGGGCTGCACCGCATCCTGCGTCTTAATCGAGAAGAACAAAATGGCCGTGGCCCACGTGGGCGATTCGCGCGTCTACCTGCTGCGTCATGGCACGCTGGTGCGCGTGACGCACGACCACTCCTACGTCGAGGAGCTTGTGGACTCTGGCCAGATCACGGCAGACGAGGCCCGCGTCCACCCCTCGCGCTCGATCATCACGCGCGCCCTGGGCTCCGACCCAGACATGTACGCCGATCACTTCTCGCTGGACGTCTATCGCGGCGACCGCATCATCGTGTGCTCCGACGGCCTGTCCAGCATGATCCCCGACAGCCAGATCGAGCGCGTGGCCGTCTCGGCGGCAACGCCCCAGCAGGCGGCTGACAACCTGGTGGCCGCAGCCCTCACGGCCGGCGGCGCCGACAACGTGACCGTGCTGGTTATCGACGTGACCGACGACGGCATTGCCTCGGCCAACCGCAAGCGCCTGCTGCGGCACGCGGGCATCGTCGGCGGCATTCTGGCCGGCGTGCTGGCCTTGACGCTGGTCTTTATCGCCTTCTTTATCAACGGTGAGTACTACCTGGCGCCAAACGGCGACACCGTAGGCATCTACCAGGGCATTCATGGCGATTTCTTGGGCATAAGCATGTCCACTTTGGTAGAAGAGACGGCCGTTAGGGTCTCTGACCTGCCCGACGCGGTACAAAACCAGCTGGCAAGCGGCATCCGCGTGGCCAGCGAGGAAGTCGCGCGCGAGACCGTCGACGACTACCGCCAGCAGATCGACACCCAAAAGTACCAGGCCGGCCTTCTGGCCGAGGACGTGAGCGCCGGCACGACCGAC
>CAVGOA010000053.1:0-11842 GCA_963630635.1 Paludibacteraceae bacterium | reverse complement strand
AAGTCCATGGAGGCCGCGCTTGGTCGCGACCAGTTCAACGCCGCTGCGGCCAGCGTCGCGGCTGCAGATGCCCCCAAGCCGCGCGGAACTTCTCGCCGCAACGCCGAGCTCTTCTTGCTGTGCCTGGCGGCCATCCCCGTGGTGCTGCTCTACGCGATGTACGTCGCCAACACCGGCACCGAGGTAACCGTGTCCACGCTGGGCCTGCCCTTGGCCCTCTTTGGCGCCTTTGCCATCGCGCACGTGGCCATTCGCTTCTTGGCACCGGCGGCCGACCCGGCCATCTTGCCCATCGTCTTCCTTCTGTCTGGTGTGGGCATCACATTTCTAACTAGATTGGCCCCTAACCTGGCTGTGAGCCAGGTAGTGTGGCTGTTTGTCTCGGTTGGCGCAATGGTTGCGGTCCTGTTCTTTGTCAAGGACTTGGACAGCCTTGCCAACTACAAGTACACCCTGGGCTTCCTGGGCGTCATCCTGCTTCTTCTCCCCATGCTTATTGGTACCGAGAAGGGCGGCTCTAAGCTGTGGATCTCTATTGGCAGCTTTGGTTTTCAGCCGGGCGAGTTCGCCAAGATCTTGATCGTCTTATTCCTGGCCTTCTACCTGGCCGCCAACCGCGAGGCGCTCTCGGTCTCGATGCGCAGCTTTGGCCCGTTTAAGATCCCGCGTCTTCGCATGTGCCTGCCGCTGTTTGTCATGTGGGGCATCAGCCTGTTGCTGGTGGTCTTCGAGCGCGACCTGGGCAGCGCCCTGCTCTTCTTCACGTTCTTTGTCATCATGGTCTATGTCTGCACCGGCCGCGTGAGCTACGTCGTGCTTTCGTTCCTCTTGCTGGCTGTGGGCGGCGTCTTTTGCTACCACTTCTTTAGCCACGTCCAGACCCGCGTGAACATCTGGCTCGACCCCTGGTCCGACGCGCAGGGCGGCGGCTACCAGATCGTCCAGTCGCTCTACTCGCTGGCAGACGGCGGCCTGGTTGGCACCGGCATTGGCAAGGGCATGCCCACCAAGATCCCTGTTGTCGAGTCGGACTTTATCTTCTCGGCTATAGGCGAAGAAATGGGCCTCTTGGGTTCCTCGGCCATTCTCATCATGTACCTACTGTTTTGCGTGCGCGGCTTTGTGACCGCGGCCCGCGCAAAGTCTGATTCCTCGGCCTTTGCCACCGTTGGCCTTACCAGCGCCATCGGCTTCCAGGCCTTCCTCATTGTGGCCGGCGTCACCAAGCTCATGCCGCTCACCGGCGTCACCCTGCCCTTCATGAGCCAGGGCGGCACGTCCCTTCTCGCCAGCTTCATCATCGTTGGCCTGCTGCTTCGCGCAGGCGATGAGGCCACCGGCCGCGAAGCCGAGCTTAAGGCAGCCGAGAAGGACGAATCTGCCCGCGACCCGTTTGCCGGCTTTGGCGCGCAGGCCCTTGAGGCCGCGGGCGCCCTGGGTGCCCACGCCGCGCCCGCCGACATCGTGCACGGCAAGCACGCGCACGGCCACTTTGCCCTGCAGACCGAGGAGTCCGGCGTCCTGGGCCGCGTTGCCCTGGGCAAGCGCCTGACGGTGCTTATCACCGCCTTTGCCGTGCTCTTTGCCGCGCTGATCGCCAACCTCACCTACGTGCAGCAGGTCGACGCCGCACGTATCCAGAACATGTCGTCCAACAACCACACCATTGCCAAGAGCGCCTACGTGCAGCGCGGCGCCATCATCACCGGCGACGGCGTGACCCTGGCCGAGAGCGTCCAGCAGGCCGACGGCACCTACCTGCGCACTTACCCGCAGGGCACCATGGCCGCGCACACCGTGGGCTACGTCTCGACGCAGTACGGCACCACCGGCATCGAGAGCCGCATGAACGAGACCTTGACCGGCCACGCCGATTATTCCAACTGGAGAAGTGCCTTGAACTCGCTGGCCGGTATCCAGCAGTCGGGCTCGAGCGTGGTTCTCACCTTGAACTCGCAGATCCAGCGCGCGGCCGAGGACGCTCTTGACGGCTACACCGGCGCCATCGTGGTCTTGAACCCCAAGACCGGCGCGGTTCTTGCCAAGGCGTCCAACCCCACGTTCTCGCAGGATAACCTTGACGCCGTGATGACCGGCGGCGGGTCTGAGCTTGTGGACCGCACAACGTCCACGCTCTACTCGCCCGGCTCGACCTTCAAGGCCATCACGCTTTCTGCCGCGATCGACACCGGCACTGCCAGCCTCGACGACGTCTACGAAGCTCCGTCGTCTCTTACCATTGGCAACGCCGAGGTGAGCAACTACAACCACAACGACTACGGGACCCCTACCCTGCAAGAGGCGCTGGCGCTTTCGTCCAACACCGTGTTTGGCCAGGTAGGCGTCCAGGTGGGCGCGAGCAACCTGGTCAAGTACGCCAACGCCTTTGGCTTTGGCACCGACCTTGGCCAGGACTTTACAACCAAGGCGTCCTTGATGCCCGACCCTGCCGAGATGACCGAGTGGGAGACGGCCTGGGCCGCCTGTGGCCAGCCCGTGGGCGAGCACGCCAGCCCCGCAGGCCCGCAGGTCACCGTCATGCAAAACGCCGTCACCGCGGCCGCGCTGGCCAACGGCGGCCTGGTCATGAACCCCTACATCGTCGACCACGTGCTCTCGCCCGAGGGCACCGTCACGTCCACCACGCAGCCCAAGTCCTTGGGGCAGGCCGTCTCTGCCGAGACCGCCGAGAAGGTCAAGCTGGCCATGCTCGACGTCGTTGACCACGGCACCGGCCGGCGCGCGCAGGTGGACGGCGTGAAGGTTGCCGGCAAGACCGGCACCGCGCAGGTCGAGAACGGCTATATCAACGCCTTCTTCATTGGCTACGCGCCCGCCGACAGCCCCACGCTGGCTATCTCGGTGTGCGTCGAGGGCCAGGGCGAGGACGTCGAGGGGTACGCGGCGGCGCTGGCCGGCAAGGTCCTTGCAGCCGCAATCAAAGTCCAGGCCTCTGGGGCTGGCAACTAACGTAATTTAAGGAACGCGATTTTCTCGCGATCAGGATGGGAGAGATGATGCCAGGCAGGATGCTCGGGGGACGATACCAAGTCCAGGACAAGATCGGTACCGGCGGCATGGCCACGGTGTTCCGCGGCCTTGACGAGGTCTTGGGGCGCACCGTCGCTATCAAGACCATGCTTCCGCAGTACGCAACCGACCCGTCGTTTGCTGCTCGCTTTAAGCAAGAGGCACAGGCCGCGGCGGCGCTGCAAAGCCCTTACATTGTCTCGGTCTATGACTGGGGCAAGGATGCCGATACGTACTACATCGTCATGGAGTACCTGCGCGGCACCGACCTCAAGACCGGCATCCGCAACCACGGAGCGCTGGACTGCAAGAAGGTCGCGCAGATTGGCAGCCAGATCGCGCAGGCTCTGTCTGTGGCGCACAAGCACGACATCATCCACCGCGACATCAAGCCGCAAAACATCATGGTGCAGCTGGACGGCAACATCAAGGTGATGGACTTTGGCATCGCGCGCGCCAAGAACAGCCACCTTACGCAGGACAACTCGGTCCTGGGCACTGCTCACTACGTCTCTCCCGAGCAGACCCAGGGCAAGGAGCTTGGCCCCACCACCGATATCTACTCGCTGGGCATCGTGATGTACGAGTCGGTCACCGGACAGGTCCCCTTTAAGGGCGACGACGCCATCTCGGTCGCGTTGAAGCAGGTCAACGAGCAGCCCCTGCCCCCTTCGCAGCTTAACCCCAAGGTGGACCCCTCGCTTGAGGCCATCATCTTGAAGTGCATGCAAAAGAACCCCGCCGACCGCTTCCAGACGGCCGACGAGCTCTATCGCACCCTGCGCGACTACCTGGCTGGTCGCCTGTCTTCGGTCAACACCGCCACTGCCACGGCCATGCTGCCGGCGCAGGGCACCAACCGCATCCAGCCTGGTCAGCGCGCCGTGTCGAACACGGCCGCCATGCCGCGCGCCGCGGTAAACCCCAGCCGCACCGGCAACTTCCGCCCGCAGACCGCGACCGACCAGGCCGCGCAGGAAGAGGCCGAGCGCGAGAAGAAGCGCAAGCGCAACGTGGTCATAGGCGTTGTGGTGGGCATCGTTCTTCTTGCCGCCGCAGCCGTCGCGGCCTTCTCGCTGCTTAACTCGGGCAGCAAGACGTACGCGGTTCCCAACCTGTCTGGCTACACGCGCGAGCAGGCCGAGGCCGCCATCAAATCTGCCGCCGGCAACTTCACCGTGGGTACCGTGACGGAGACCTACGACGATAACGTGGCCGAGGGCTACGTGGTTGACCAGTCCCCCAACGCAAACCGCGAGGTCGCCGAGGGCTCGCAGATCAGCTTCCGCATCTCTAAGGGCAAAGAGCCGGCGGCAACCGTCACCGTCCCCGACCTGTCTGGCAAGACCGTTGACGAAGCCGAGAAGCTCTTGAACGCGCAGCAGCTCAAGGGCAAGGCGGGCGGCACCGAGAACAGCGACACCGTCGAGGCGGGCAAGATCTGCCGCCAGGATGTGGCCGCCAACTCCAGCGCCAAGGCCGGCGACACCATTACCTACTACGTGTCCCTGGGCGTGGGCGAGATTACCGTTCCCAACGTGACCGGCGACTCCGAGAGCTCCGCGACGTCCACGATGACCGAGAAGGGCTTCCAGGTCTCGACCACCTACGAGTACAGCGACACCGTGGACAACGGTTACGTGATTCGCACGACGCCTGCCAAGGGCAGCAGCGCCAAGAAGGGCGACACCATTACGCTGGTGGTTTCTAAGGGCAAAGAGGACACCACCGTGTCTGTGCCCAACGTTGTGGGCATGACCTACTCCACGGCCAAGAGCACGCTGGTCAACGCCGGCTTTAGCGTGAGCCTGGGCAGCGGCAGCGAGAGCGGTACCGTCACCGACCAGTCCGTCACCGGACGCGCCGAGAAGGGCACCAGCATCGTCCTGACGTGCACCACGCCGTCTAACAACAACGGGTCTGGGAGCAACACTGACTCTGGCAGCAACGGCGGGTCCGGCAGCAACTCAGGCAGCAGCAACAACGGCAGCTCCACCAACGGCGGCAACAGCGCCGGCGGCAACGGCACCGTAACCGAGTAGCGCATCGTCCGTCTCAGCACCACCTCAAGGCCCCGAGAAGCAACCTTCCCGGGGCCTTTTTCACGCCCTTGCGCCAGGCGCAGAAAACATAAAGCGCGAAATTGGGAAGCCCAATGGCCCGCAGGCCAACATGCTGCCTCTACGCACCAACAAAACCGCAGGTCGCGTAATCCAGAGTCGCCCCTCACTTCGCTCATCGACGACTCGGCTTCCCAATTTCGTATTTTTTCTAAATCGACGTGCCATTGAGTCGGCTGCATGCACCCTCGCTTTATGCGTTCGCATAAATTCAAGCAAGCTCGCGAGTTGGCGGCGACGCCTGCCGCGCCAGCACACACAAAAAAGGCCAGGGACCCAAAGCCCCTGGCCTGTGAAATCATGGTGCCCCCGGGCCGATTCGAACGGCCGACACCCGCTTTAGGAGAGCGGTGCTCTATCCCCTGAGCTACGAAGGCATGAAACCTGATTCTAACACCTTAGCGACGCCCGCGCCCGTCTCGCCGGGACACCCGCGCCACACGGCATAAAACCTACTTGGCGGACTTGCCGGCCTTCTCGTCGCCTGCGACCTTATCGGCCTGGGCGAGAAAATCGGCTACGTGCTTGTCGTTCATGCTGGCAAGGCGCTTCTCGGCGGCCTTGCGGCACGGACGCCTCTTGACCAGGTCGTAGATAAAGCCGCCGATGATGAAGACGTACGCCAACACAAGCGCGACGATCGACACGACGCCCGAGGTGGTGCCCAGGTCCTGGCCACCCAGGAAATAGGCCACCAACAGAGAAACCACGGTGCAGCCAAAGCCAATGCCCAGCAGGATCCACCAGACCTTCTCGGTGCGCTTGTACTCGGGGTTGGCCTTAAGAATCAGGTCGTAGGCGCGGGTGCGCTGGTCCTCGCGGGCACGCTCACGGGCGCGCTCGGCCTTCTTCTCTTCCTTGGTCATGCTCGAGCGCTCAAGCGGCGTGGCGCCCTTGTACTTGCCCTCGGCGCGCACAGACGAGCCGGCCTCGGTCTTGGGGCGGCCGGTGGCGGCAGAAGACTTGCCGGGGTTAAACGGGTCGTACGCGGCGACCTTGGCCTCATCGTCCTTCTCGCCGTCCTTCTTCTTGGGGGCAAGGTTAGAGGCGTTCTCTTTAGCTTCGGAGCGTGCGCCCTCGATCGTGTCACGCAGAGACATTGGACTCCTTCATGGGTTTGAACTCGGTACCGGTAATAATCTGGAAAGCCTCCTGATAGCGGCTGGAGGTTCCCTCAAGCACATCTGCGGGGAGCTTGGGCGCGTCGCCGGTGAAGTCCCAGTTGGCCTTGAGCCAGTCGCGGACGTACTGCTTGTCGTAGCTGGGCTGGACGTGGCCCTCGACGTAGCCCTCGGCCGGCCAGAAGCGGCTGGAATCGGGCGTCAGGCACTCGTCGATCAGCGTGAGCTGGCCGTCGATGAAGCCAAACTCAAACTTGGTGTCGGCAATGATGATGCCGCGGGTGGCGGCGTACTCGGCCGCGGCCTTGTAGATCTTGATGGAAGCGTCGCGCAGCTGCTCGGCCACGTCGGCGCCCACGATCTCGCAGCAACGCTCGAAGCTAATGTTCTCGTCGTGGTCGCCCAGCTCGGCCTTGGTGGAAGGCGTAAAGATGGGCTCAGGCAGTTTGGAGGCCTCGGTCAGGCCCTCGGGCAGCTTAATGCCGCACACGGTGCCGTCGGCGTCGTAGGTCTTCTTGCCAGATCCAGTAAGGTAGCCGCGCACGATGCACTCGATGGGCACGGTCTGGGCCTTCTTGACCAGCATAAAGCGGCCGGCCAGGTAATCGGCGTACTGCTTGAACTCCTCGGGCAGGTCGGCCACGTCGCACGAAATCATGTGGTTGGGCATAAGGTCGGCAAAACGCTCGAACCAAAACGCCGAGATACGGGTCAAAACCTCGCCCTTAAAAGGAATCTCGTCGGGCAGGATGTAATCGAACGCACTAATGCGGTCAGAAGCCACCATAAGCAGCTTGTCTCCGCAGTCGTAGATGTCGCGAACTTTACCGTGGGAATCCGGACGAAGCTCAATAGTTGCCACGATTAATCAACCTTCCTTGGCTGTGAGTTGCCTCTCTGACGCGAGGCTGTGCCGTATGCACAATCCACTAGTTTACCGCAACGGCCAAGGCAGGTAAGGCGGCGAGAAGACCGCGCGGGTCGCATGCCGCCTGCCCTACCCCTCCTGGATGACCTGTGCCAGGTTGCGACGCCCGCGGTTCTGGGGAATCCGCAGCGTAAACGTGGTGCCGCGGCCCAGCTCGGACTCAACCAGAATGGTGCCGTTGTGCTTGTCCACGATCTCTTTGGTCAGCGACAGGCCAACACCCAGGCCGCCGCTCACGCGCTCGCGGCTCACGTCCGAGCGCCAGAAACGCGAGAACGTCTGCGGGATGTCCTCTTTGGCAATGCCAATGCCGGTGTCCTGGACAGAAATCAGCACGTCCTCGCGCTCAAGCTTGACCGAGACCTTCACGTAGCCGTCGGCGTCGGTATAGCGCATGGCGTTGCTCATGAGGTTGACCACAGCCTCGCGAATAAGGTCGGCGTCGATATCGGCCATGACCTCGTCGCGGCCACTCTCGTTAACAAAGCGCAGGTGGAGGCCCTTCTCGTGGAACAAAGCATGCTGAGAAGAAACCAGGCTCTTGATAAGGTAGACCACATCGGTGCGCTCGGTCTTGAGCTCTGCGGTGTTGTTCTCAAGCCGTGACAGCTTAAGCATGGCATCGACCAGGCGAGACAGGCGCCGCACCTCAGAGGCCACGGTCTCGAAGTGCTCGTCGTCTGCGGGAAGCACGCCGTCCTGCATGGCCTCGACCGTAGCCTGCATGGCCATCAACGGCGTGCGCAGCTCGTGGGCCACGTCGCCGGTCAGGCGGCGCTCAAGCTTAAGGTCGCGCTCCAGCGCAGAGGCCATATCGTCAAAGGTCTCGCCCAGCTGGCCAATCTCGTCGGTGCCGCTCACGCCCGAGCGCGCCGTCATGTCTCCGTTGCGAATCTGCTTGGCGGTCGAGGTGATGCGCTGGATGGGCGTGGCCATCTTCTTAGACGTAAAGAAGCCAATGACGCAGGCAAGCACGATGGCGATCGCCGCCGCTACCAGGCCTGCTCCGTACGAGTTGACCCTAAACGCCGCGTCGCTCTTGGTGAGAAGGGCCTCGGACCCAAAGGCCCACAGGCGCACGGTGCCCACCACGGCGCCGGTCGAGTCGCAGACGTCGGCCGTGACCACAGACTCGGCATCGGTGGGGGCAGACGAAGTCAAGGTTGTCGCGCTCGATCCGCGACCACCGGTTGACGTTGCAACACCCTTGATCTCGTCGTCCTTCTCGGTGGAGGTCCTTGCGTGCGACCAGGTGTCGTCGTACAAGATCTTGCCGTTGGCATCCAAGACCTGCACGCCCAAATCGGCCGAGATAGAAGATGCGCTGCGAGCCCCGGCCAAGACGTCCTCGGTCCACTCATCGCCCGCCGCTGCATAGGCAGACGACAGCCCCTCGGCGGTGGAATCTGCAAAACCCTGCATGTTTTGCCTGGTATACGCCATAAAGGTGTTCTCCCAGACAAACGCCAACACGCCGATCATGACCACGGCGGTCATGACGGCCGTCAAGGCAAAGGCCAAGGTCATGTGCGTCGAGAAGGGCGGGGTGTCCTTGGGCTTGGGCTTGATGGTGCCCCACGAATTACGAGACGAGGGCTGCTTGGAGCCCTCGTCAGTCGCGTTCTTTCCTATGACAAAGCGTGCTGCCACGAAGTTGCCTACTTAGCCTCGGCGTTTTGCGGAGACTCAAAGCGGTAACCCACGCCGTGGACGGTGTAGAGCCAGCGCGGGTTGCGCGGGTCGTCGCCCAGCTTGGCACGCAGGTTCTTGACGTGCGAGTCAATGGTACGCTCGTAGCCCTCAAAGTCGTAGCCCAAGACCTTCTCGACCAGCTCCATGCGCGTATAGACGCGGCCGGGGTGGCGGGCAAGGGTGGTCAAAAGCTTGAACTCAGAGGCGGTAAGGTCAATCTCGGAGCCCTCGACCAAAACCTTGTGGCCAGAAATATCGATGACCAGGTCGCCAAAGTCCAGGACCTCAAGCTGCGGCTCGGCCTCGGTGTGGGCGCGACGAAGCAGCGCACGCACGCGAGCAACCAGCTCACGCGGCGAGAAGGGCTTGATCAGGTAGTCGTCTGCGCCCAGCTCAAGGCCAATGATACGGTCCTCGACCTCGCCCTTGGCGGTAAGCATGATGATGGGCACGTTGGACGTCTCGCGAATGGCGCGGCAAACGCGCTCGCCAGAGAGCTTGGGGAGCATGAGGTCAAGAATGACCAGGTCAAAGGAGTGCTTCTCGTACTCCTCGACGGCAGACTGACCGTCACCAACGCCACGAACGATATAGCCCTCGCGCTCAAGGTACGCAGCAACGGCGTCGCGGATGGCCTTCTCGTCCTCGACCAACAAAATCTTTTTCTCGTCTGAAGCCATGGGGCCTCCCTGATGATCGCTTGTACGCACGGCGGCAGAGTCCCGCCGCAAGTAACCCTAGTTTACCCCACGGCGGGGGCTGTGAAACCCCTCTATAGGTTAAAGGTCCTCACGGTGACCGTGGACGGATAGCCGGTATCGGGGTCTTTTACCGTCGAGAAGGTCACAAAAGTCGAGTTCTCGCCCGATCTTGCGGGGTACTCGCCGTAGTCGACCGAGCGGTCGGCCGACGACAAACCGGTGTAGGTTTGCTTCTCGGCGTCGACAACAAAGTAGGACGACTGGCTCTTGATGATGTAGGTCTGGCCGTTGCCCGCCGGGCACTCAGAGGGCTCGCGGTCAAGCTTGATAAAACTGCCGTTACGGGTGCCAATATAGGTGCCCATCTGGCCGAGAAGACCGCCTGTGCTGTAGCTGGCCTCGACGCTGATCAAGAACTTCTCGCCAATTCGCGTGGCGCGGAAGGGCCTGACCGAGGCCGGCATGACCAACTGGTCTACCTGGGTGTGAAGGTCGTCAGACAGCGAGTAGGCCGTAACACCGTAGTAGGTGCCCTGGTCGGCGCGAACGCGGGGCGCCAGGATGCAGCAGCCGCCAGAGATGTTGGGCTTGGTGGCAAAGCGGCCGGGCGACTCAACCGCCGATTTAGCGTCGGCGTCGCCCACGTTCCACACGTAGGCAAACGAGTGCTCGGAGGTCTTGGAGCCGGTAAGCGACGGCTGGACCTGCCAGATGACCTTCGACCCGCTTACCGCAAAGGGCGCCGGGTCGTAGTTGGAATCTGCCTGCCACAGCGTCTTGATGTCGCCCGAGATAGACCCGGCCGACAAACGCGCAGCGTAGAGGGCCCATCCGCGGGTGGACGTGTCGATCTCTACCCACGCATAGGTGGAGTCCGAGCAGCGCACGTCATAGATGACCGAGGTCGCCGCCGGCCCCATGGGCGTGGCCACGACCTCAAACAACGTGCCAGACTCAAGAGACAGCGCGCCGCCCTTGACCATGGGAAGGGCAGACGAACCCGCGATCGTGGCCGGGATCCAGTTGCCCTCGGCCGGGCGCAGGACGGTGCCCAGCGGCAGGGTCCAGGTGTGCGTGGCTTCGAGCGTTGGGTCCACGTAGGCGTAGGAATCGGTGATGCTGGTCGCAGAATCCGAGTCCACGACCACCGGGTCGGTCTCCTGCGTGGCGGATGAGCCGCTGTTGCAGCCCGCAAGGACGCCGACCGCCGTCGCGGCAACGGTGCCTGCGGCGGCGGTCTGGAAGAACCTGCGGCGTGTGAGCTTAGGCAACTTCATGGCGAGAAGGGCGTGGCCTTAGTTGGCGGCCGGCGCCGGGGCCTCGACGGCGTCGCCCGTGCCCGCGCCCGCGTCCGCCCCAGCCTGCTGGGCCTGGATGTGCTCCATGGCCTGCAGCAGCGCCTGGGACATCTGGTCGGCGCACGAGGTGTTCCTGGGGCCACAGGTGTTGCCGCGCAGGATATCGGCCACCTCCTCGGTGGGACGGCCGGCGACCAGCTTGCTGATGGCTTTGAGGTTGCCCGAGCAGCCGCCCTCGAACTCCACCTGCTCGATGGTCTTGCCGTCGTCAGAAAGACCAATGTGAATCATGCGCGAGCACACGCCGCGCGGCTTGAAATCGACTAACTGCATGTCTTACCTCCCCTCTCCTGCAGACGTGATGCTAAAACTCAAGCTGAGACAGGCGGTCAAAGACCACGTCGACGCGCGTCAGGAAGCTGCGCGGGTCAAAGATCGCGTCCAGCTCGGAGGCCTTGAGCTTGGCGCAACGCGGGTCGGCCTCGATCTTCTCGCGGAAGGTGGTGCCGGGCTCGCACTGCTGAACCTCTCGCCACGTGGCCATGGCGTTTTCCTGCACGATCTTGTAGGCGTCCTCGCGGGTGATGCCGGTGTCCACCAGGTGCAGCAGCACCTTGGACGAGTAGATCAGGCCGCGGGTCTTGTTGAGGTTGGCCATCATCTGGGCCGGGTAGAGCACCAGGCCGTCGACGATGCGGGTAAGGCAGCTAAACATGTGGTCAAGCGCGATGAAGCTGTCGGCCTGGGCCACGCGCTCGGCGGATGAGTGGCTGATGTCGCGCTCGTGCCACAGGGCCACGTTGTCAAAGGCAACCTGGGCGTTGGCCTTGACCACGCGAGAAAGGCCACAGACCTTCTCGACGGTAATGGGGTTGCGTTTGTGCGGCATGGCCGAGCTGCCCTTCTGGCCCTTGCGGAACGGCTCCTCGGCCTCGAGGGTGTCGGTCTTCTG
>CAVGOA010000052.1:0-13290 GCA_963630635.1 Paludibacteraceae bacterium | reverse complement strand
ACGGGTTGTCGGCGGTCGCCGTCGCGGTGTTGGCGACGAAGCCGGCCACGACGTCGGACTGCTTCACGGTGTAGCTGTAGTGCAGGGTGACGCTGGCGCCGGGAGCCAGGCTGGCGACGGTCGCGCTCTCGCCCTCGGCGAGAACCGCGCCCTCCAGCTGGTCGGTGACGACGACGTTGGTGAGCGTCAGGTTACCGGTGTTCTTGGCGGTGACGGCGTAGTTGACGACGTCGCCCTCCTTGAGCAGGGTGCCCTCGGCCACGTCGCTCGTCTTGGTGACCACGAGCTGCGGGCTGGCCTCGTCGATCTTCTTATCGGTGGAGTCGCCGCCGATGGTCTCGGAGGCCTCGCCGGAAGGCGTGACGTCCTCGCCGGTCTCGGGGTCCTTGATGGCGTCGGCCTTGGCGGTCGCGACGTTCTTGTAGGCGCCGGCGACGATGTCGGCCTCGTCGATCACGTGCGTGGTCGTGAAGGTCTTGGACTCGCCCACCGCCAGCGTGGCGACGGTCTTGTTAAGGCCGGTCTGGGCGTCGGCCACTACAACGTTGTAGTAAGGCACGTTGCCCTTGTTGGTCACGGTCACGGTGTAGGTGACGGTGTCGCCCAGCTTGTAGGAGCCGGTCGCGGGCGCCTTGGCGGTCTTGGTGACCTCAAGGGTGGTGTCCAGGCCGTCGACCTTGGTGTCAACCTCGCCGGGGGTGGGGTTGGGCTTGGTCTTGTCGTCGTGGGTGGAGCCACCGGCAGTGGTGGCCACGTTGACGACCTTGCCGGCGAGAATATCGCCGGAGGTCACGACGTGCTTGGCGGTATAGGTCTTGGTAGCACCAACAGGCAGCTCGGCAATAGTCACAGGCTCAAAGCCATCGGCATTGGGGTCCACGACCTGAATGTCGAAGACAGTCACGTTACCGTTGTTGGTAACAGAGATGCCGTACTCAATGGTGTCACCCAGCTTGAAGGTGTTGTTCTCGCCCGTGCCGGTGTTGGTCACGGTCTTGACTACAGCGATGTTGGCATTGACGTCTTCCGTCTTGCCCTCGTGAGTGCCCTCGCCGGACGGTCGGACGGTCTTCTCGCCGTTGGATCCAGGAACGACGATCTCGTCGCCCTTGGCACAAGCCACATTCTTTACAACACCATTGAGGATGTCCCCCGAGGTAACAACATAGCTGGTCGTGAAAGTCTTTGTCTCACCCACACTGAGAGTTTCAATTAGCAAGTGAAGGGCAGTCAGGTCATCGTCAACATTGACGTTGCTGTACGCCACGTTGCCGTTGTTGGTGACCGTAATGGTGTAATTGATCGTCTCGCCCAGCTTGTAGGCCACGCCGTCGGCCGGGGCCGTGGCGGTCTTCTCGACGGTAAGGGTCGTGTTGAGGGGCTCGATGGTCTTGGTGTCGGAGCCGTTGCCGTCAACGTCCTTGCCCGTCGGGTCGGTGCCCTTGGCGGTTGCGGTGTTGACCACCTCGCCGGCCAGAATGTCGGCCTCGGTCACCTTGTGGGTGGCCGGGAAGGTCTCGGACTCGCCGGGGGCCAGGGACTTGACGGTCTTCTCGCCAAAACCATCGGCGTTGGGGTCGGTCACCGTGACGTTCTTGACGGTCTGGTTGCCGGTGTTCTTGACGGTGATGGTGTAGTTGATGGTCTCGCCCAGCTTGAAGGCGCCGTGAGCCGCGGAGCCGTTCTGCTCGGCGGTCTTGGTCACGGTGAGGGCCGCGTCGGGCGTGTCGGTGGGCTCGGTGTCGGTGCCCTTGTTGTCGACGTCCTTGTTGGAGGAGTCGATGCCCTTGGCGGTGGCGACGTTCTCCACCTTGCCGGCCTGGATATCGGCCTCGGTCACCACGTGGGTGGCGTCGAACTCGGCGGAGTCGCCGGGGGCCAGGGACTCGACGGTCTTCTCGCCAAAGTCATCGGCGTTGGGGTCGGTGACCTTGATGCCGCTGACGGTGAGGTTGCCCTCGTTCTTGACGACGATCTTATAAGAGATGGTCTCGCCCAGCTTGTAGGACTTGCCGTCGGCGGGCTCGCTGGTGGTCGTCTTGGTGACGGAGAGCTTGCCGTTGGCAGTGTCGGTCTTGTCCTCCTTGGTGCCGGGGGTGACGGTCGGGTCACCGCCGTCGGTCTTGCCGGAGGCGGTCGCGGAGTTCACGACCTTGCCGGCGAGAATATCGCTCTCGGCCACGGTGTAGACGTACTTGACCGTGGCGGAAGCGCCGGGCACCAGCGTGCCGACCTCGGCGCTCTGGCCCTCGGCCAGGGTCGCGCCGGCCAGCTGGTCCTCGACCACGACGCCGGTCGCGGTCAGGTTGCCGTCGTTGGTCACAGTCACGTCGTAAGCGATCTGCTCGCCCAAGGCATACGTGCTGCCGTTGGCGGGCGTGCTGGTGGTGGTCTTGGTCACGGTGAGCTTGGCCGCAGCCTCGTCGACCGTGACGGTGTCCTCGGCCGAGTAGGTCTTATCGGTACCGGAGAAGGACACGGTGGCCTTGTTGGTGAACTTGCCGGCCAGGATGTCGGCCTCGGTGATGGTATAGGTGGCAGTGGCGTTCACAGAGGCGCCGGGGGCGACGTTATCGAAGACGCTCTTATCAAGCGAGACGCCCTCCTGCTCCGCGATGGTCAGGGTCTTGACCTCGGAGTAGACGTTGGTAGCTGTGATGGTGAAGGTCACGGTGTCGCCCAGGCCGTAGGTGCCGCTGGCGTGCGTCTTGGTGATGACCTTGCTGTTGTCTGTAGGCTCGGTCACCTTGAGGGTGCCCAGCGTAGCAGACACGGTGTAGTTGTCCTTGTCAGTGTTGCCCCACTTGATGTCGTACGTATTCTTGCTCTCGCCAACATAGGTCTGAGAGCCAGTAGTAACCAGCTCGGCGCTCTCGCCATTGACGAAGCCAGTGATGTCACCACCGGCGGTCAGCGGCTCGCCGTCATAGGGCTTCTCGCCGCCATTGGTGACAACGGTAAGCGTAGCCGGCTTGATCTTAATGGTGCCGTTGATGTACTTGATGTTGAGCTTGCTGGTCACATCTTCGTTGGCGGCATTGCGAATCACGAGCTGCTCGCAGGTGGCAGGCACTTCACCGTCAGAGACGTTCTTGGCTGTTGCCGTGCAAATGGCCTTGTCAAGCCTGTAGCCAGCGGGGATGCCGGTCACTTCAACACTCGCGCCAAAGGACTTGCCGGTGTAGGTAAACTCTCCGCCGGTAACGGTGACCACAATCTGATCGCTGTTCTCTGCAACGGTCAGCTTTCCAAACTGCTTGTTGATGTTGTAGTTGTCAGCGCTAAAGCCGTCCTTGAAATCGTAGCTAACGGTGTTCTCGGCCTCGTCGCCAACATTGGTCACGGTCGCCTTGCAGCCAAGGTTCTCAACCTCGGCCTTAAAGACGTTGTCATCGCAAGAGAACTGATTCCAACTCTGGGCCTCACCCGTGTAAGTGAAGACCTTCGACTCGGACGTCAGGTTAACCGTGCGCTTGTTAATCGTGAGGTTCTCGGTGCCATAGACATAGCCCTCGAAGTTCTCGCTAGAAGCACGGACCCGGACGACCTTGGAGTCGACGACATTGGTAGCGGAGAAGGACAAGGCGTTCTCGGTCCAGCTCTGGCCGTCAAGGCTGTACTCGATCTTGGCGGTGTTGCTGTAAGAGACGGTCGCAGTCGCGACGGGCAGCGTGGACGCTGTGCCGTCGTAGGTCTTCTCGTTGTCAGAGACGTTCAACGTGATGTTGCCCTGGGCGCTTGCCTTGTAGACCTTCAGGTTGCCGTAGACCGTGGAGATTTCGTAGTTGCTGGCAAGGGTGCCGTCCTTGAGCACGTAATCGAACTTGTTAACGTAGCCCTCGGTGTTGGGCAAGATGAAGTTACTGTCGTACCAGGTGTAGTTCTCGCTGACGTTCTCGCCGGCAGCAAAGCCGTCGCCAGAAACCTTCACGCCGTGGCGCTGGATGGCCTTGCCGTCGTACTTCTTATCGCCAGACTCAGAGGTAAGCGTCACCTGGCGCTTGGTGATCTGGTACTCCTTGGTCACCGAGCCGGTGTAGTTGCCGGCGCCCGTGATGGTCACGGTAATGGTGCCGACGTTCTTGAAGTCGGAGGTCTCTGCGCCGTTGCGCTGGTAGGAAATGGTGTAGTCGGTACCTGCAATCAGGGTGTTGCCGTCGGCATCCTTAACCTCGGGGACCCACTGATGGTTCTGAGCGTCGTACTTGAAGTCGCTGGGGTCGTTGATCGTCACGCCCTTGTAGGACGGGTTAGGATTCTCATCGGTGCCAGGCACGATGGACTGCTCGGTCACCTCAAGGGTGCCGTAGGCATAAGTAATGTCGTAGTTGCTGACCTTGGCCGTGGAGCTGTCCTTGGCCACAAAGGTGTTGCTGCTGGAGCCCTTCTGGGTCTGAGAACCAGAGAACTCGTAATCGAAGGTCTGGCCAGCAACCATACCCGCGCCGTCTGCAGTCGCAGACGCAGTAGCCACGTGCTCGACCAGCGCCTGGCCGTCGTAGACCTTGGAGGCGTCCGCGCTCGTGATGGTCACGGGGCGTTTAGTGATGTTGTAGGTGCGCTCGACGGTACCAGAGTAGTTGCCCTGGCCCTCGATGGTCACGGTTACGGCACCAACGTTGGTGGTATCAGCGGAGAAGGTCACCTTATAGTCGCGACCCTCAACCAGCGAGGTGCCGTTCTTGTCGATAACGCTTGGCTTCTGCTCCTGGCTGCTGCCGTTGTACACGACATCGGCAAGAGCACCCACCTGGACGCCGATATAGGACGGGTCAGGGTTCTGAGGATCGGTACCGGGGGTGATGGCCTGCTTGGTGACGGTCAGTTTGCCGAGGTGCTCGACAATGCTGTAGTTAGAGGAATTGGCGCCAGTCCAGGTGATGCTGTAAGCGTTGTCGCTCTCGCCCACCTCGGTCTGGCTACCGAGAGCGGTGAACTCAATCGTCTCGCCGTTGACCAGACCGACGTAAGATCCGGCGGCCCTAAGCGCAGAGCCGTCGTATACCTTGCTCGCGCTGAGTGTCGTCACGGTGAGGGTCGCGGGGTTGATGATGATAGTGCCGTCGACCTTGGTGATCTTGAGGCTCGAGGTCACGTCGTCGCCCTTAGCATTGACGATCTTGAGGTTATCGGCCGTTGCGGTAACACCGCCGGCTGAGGTCACATCGGTCTGGGACTCGCTAGACGCGGCCTCGGCAAGCGTGTAGCCCTCAGGCAGCGCACTCACGGTAACGGTTGCGCCGTGGGACTGGCCATCGTAGGTCCAGGTGCCACCCGTGGTGGTCACGACAATCTCATCCTCGGAGTTCTTGACACTCAGCGTGCCAAACTGCGCGGTGATGTTGAAGTTATCAGCGGAGAAGCCAGACTTGAAAGTGTAGTTAACGGCGTTCTCGGCGGTCTCGCCAACATTGGTCACGCTGGCGCTACAACCAAGACCGTCGACCTGGCTAGCGAACAGCTCATCAGAGCAGGAGTACTTATTCCAGCTCTGGGCCTTTCCGTTGTAGGTAAAGGTCTTGGACTCGGAGCTCAGGGTCACCGCGCGCTTATCAATGGTATAGACGCGCGTAACAGTTCCAGTGTAGTTGCCGATGCCCTCGATGGTCACCGTGATAGTACCAGCATTGGTGAAGTCCTTGGTGCTATAGGTCACCTCATAATCGGTGCCCTCGACCAGGGTCTTCTCGCCGTCCTTAACAACCGGGGACCACTTGTGCTCCTGGCCGTCATAGGTCACGTTGGTCGGGTCGTTAACGGTGATGCCACCGGTCTCGTCCGGGTTGGGGACAATGGACTTGGCGTTGACCGTCAGCATGCCCTTGTTCTCGGGCTGGATGTAGTAGTTGCTCTCCTTGGCGGTGCCCCAGGTGATGGAGTAGCCGTTCTCGGAAGAGCCGACGTTGGTCTGGGAGCCGTTGGCCACAACAGTAGCGGTCTCGCCGTTGACAAGACCGGTGAGGCTATCGGCCGTGGCCGCAGCGGTCAAAGCGGTGCCGTCGTAGACCTTGGTCGCGCCAGGCGTGCTTACCCGCAGCGGAGCCTTGGTGATCTTGTAGGTCTTGGTCACGGTGCCAGCATAGTTGCCCTTGCCGGTAACGGTAACGGTCACAGTGCCGACGTTGGTGGTGTCCTCGCTATAGGAAACATTGTAATCGATGCCCGCGGCCAGGACCTTCGTGCCGTCCTTGACCACCGGAGCAAACTTCTGCTCTTGGCCGTTGTAAACAACGTCCGTAGGATCAGAGACGGTCATGCCCTCGGACTCGATGCCCTTGGCCTCGATCGTCAGCGTGCCGTTGTTAATCGTGATGTTGTAGTTGGTGGACACGTTATTGCCGTTGGCGTCAAAGACAGCCTTAGAGTAATCAACCTCGTCGCCGCTCGCATTGGCAACCACAACGTCGTAGCTGCCCGCCGCGGTTTCCGTGCGGTTAGCAGTCAGGTTGGTGGTCTGACCGTCAGCAAGACCCTCGGCCCTAACGCCGCTAACGGTCTTGGCGCTGCCGTCATAGGTAAACGTGCCGGAGTTGGCCGTGATGGTCACATCGCGACGGGTGACCGTCAGGTTGCCGTTAACAGAATCAGCAAAGGCATAAGCAGAAGTCACGTCGGTCTCGCCGCGCATGACCTTGTAGCTTGCGATGCTGCTAACGCCGTCGTAGCCCACATCGGTCTTGGAGCCCGTGACCACGGCGGTCAAAACATCGCCGGCGAGAAGAACGTCCTGGGTATAGCTGTACTCACTGGTTGTAAGCGGGGTGCCGTCATAGACCTTCTGGGCAGAACCGGCAGTGACGGTGATGGGCGTGCTGATTGCGTCGATGGTCAGCTTGCCGGCAGTCGTAGTGATGTTGTAGTTGGCGGTCACATCGGTGTCGCCGGACTTGATGACAACCTTATCCGCAGCGGTAATGCTGCCAGCGTAGGTACCAGGCAGCATGCCGGACGCGGAGGCCTCAAGGGTCGCCGCGTGACCAGAAACCAGGCCAGCGTTCTCGCCGATGCTGGCCTCATAACCAGAGACGGTCTGGGTCCGACCGTTATACGTCTTGGTATCAGACTTACCCGCAAAGGTCACCGGGCGCTTGGTGATTTCGTACGTCTTGGTGATGGAGCCGGTGTAGTTGCCGGTGCCGGTGATGACAACGGTGATGGTTCCGGCGCTGGTAAAGTCGTCGGTCGCAGAGTCGCCGCGCTTGTAGGTCACGGTGTAATCCGCGTCCTTAGTAAGGGTCGTCTCGCCGTCTTTGACAACAATGTCGGTCCACTGGTGAGCGGAACCGTCATAGACCGAGTCGCTGGGGGCGTTGGTAGCCATGTCGTCGGTCAGGCTCTTGGCGTTGATGGTCAGGCTGCCCGAGACACTGATGTTGTAGTTACCAGTGGAGTCGGTGGTACCGTCGGCCTTGGCGACGCTCCAGGTGTAGTTGGAGACCTGAGTGTAGGGTGTAGCGGAAGCAGCAGTGCCGGTCACCTTGGCGCCAGAGAGCGTCAGGGTTTCGTCGGTGAGAAGACCGGTTGCCTTTGCATCCGTCAGCTCCAGCTCCTGCGCCTGGCCGTTGTAGGTTACCGTCTTAGAATCGCTCACCGCGATGGTAAGCGGGCTCACCTGCAGCGAGTACTCGGCAGTAAGGGCGCTGTCCACATTCTTGTTCTTGTAGTTGGGGTTGTACGCACGAACCTTGACATCAACCTTAGAGACGGAGCCGTCAGACGCACGGACCACGTCGGTGATGGTCGGGGCGGCGGCAGTCCAAGTCGTGCCGCCGTCGGTGCTGTACTCAACGGTGGTGCCAGCGGTGACGTTCACGGTAACAGCACCCTCGTGGGCCTGGCCGTCATAGGGCTGAGAATAGCCAGTCGCGGTAAGGCTCAGGCCGTCCTTCTCGGTAATAGTCAGGGTGCCAGAGACAGAGATGGTGTAGTTGTCGGTAGAGTCGGACTTGGTCTCGTCGCCCTTAGCGACACTCCACTTATAGGACTTAGAGAGGTCTTCGTTGTCCTTGCTGTAGACACCGGCATCGGTACCCGAGATCGGGCAATTCAAAAGCTCGAGCGTCTCGCCGGTCACAACGCCAGTAACGGTAACGCCCTCGACCTCCTTGCCGTCCTCTGCATAGATGTACTTGGTCTGCTGCTCGCCGGTATACTCGGTCGTGAAGTTGCCCTTGACCTCAATCGCAGCCTTAGAGATGGTGAATTCCTTCTGGGCGGAGAGCTCGGGGTAGTTAGTAGAAACAGCCCAAGCGGCAACGACCTTGTAGTCGCCCGCGTTGACGGGGGCAGCGCTAAGCAGCTCCCACTCATTGCCGTTCTTCTTGTAATAGGTATAAGTTGCCTGCCCGCCGCCGGCGTTGTTCGAAGACGTCAGAGTGTTCTTCGAGTCAAACAGGCCGTTGTACGTCCAGCCATCAATCGAGACGGATGCCTCGTACTTAGACGCATCCTTCTTGGTGATCTCAAGGGTGCCGAGCTGGTCGTTGCCACGAATGTAGTTGGTGCTCTTGGTGTTCTCGCCCCAAGCGATCTCGCCGGTCACGGCGTTAGGGGTCGAGGAGGTGACATCCGGGCCAATCGTGGTGGCCGCCGCGATGGCGGACTCACCGGAGATAAGTCCTTCGACCGTCGCAGTGCCGACAAGCTGAGTACCGTCGTATTCCTTAGAGTCAGTATTGGTATTAACGTAATACGTCTTGGGAGCAATATTGATGGTCGTCTCGGCCGTAAGGGTGGTGGTCACGCCGCCAACGGTGATGTCCTGCTTGACCTTGACCGTGTACTTGCCCGCGTCAGTATAAGTCGGCGCGATCTCGCTCCAGTCGCTCCAGGTAGTGCCGCCGTCGGTGGAAGTGGAGTACTGAACATCGCCCGGGGTAATGAGCGACTTCGCCTGCTGGACGTACTCATCCTTGAGATCGGTACCCTCGTTGATGCTGACGTCAACTGTCAGGCTGTGCGCCTTGCCGTCATACGTAACGTCCTCGCCCGCAGCAGACAAGCTTGCCCATAGCGCGTCGAGAGTGTAGGTCTGGTTGTTGTTGTAGCAGTACGTGACCGTGTCGCCGGCCTTGCGGATGGCGGCAGCCTGATCGTCGCGCTCCTTGTCCATCCAACCGATAAAGACGTGGTTCTCGGCAGAGGGAACGCTGCTGGTCACAACAAAGGTATCGCCCTTAGCGAAGCCGTAGTTGTAGTACCACTTCTGAGTACCCGAAGTTTGAGTCGTTTCGGACGGAGCGCTCCAAGTGGCATCGTCCAGCGCCAGATAATAACCAGCCTTGCCGGCCTTCTTTTTGTAAATAACGCTAATAACGTTCTGGGACTCATCCGAGTCGATAGTTAGCTTCTCGGGAGTCGTCTTGCTATAGGAGTAGCCATTAATCTCAGGGTACTCAACAGCAGCCTTCTTGATAACGCCGCCAACCTTGTTACCAGAGACGGTCTTAGAATCGGCAATCTGGTTGCCGCTCTCGTCTACATACTTAATGGTGTACTTGCTGTACTGCGTGAAGGTCCAGGTGCCGGTAAAGGTGATGCCGTCTTTGGTCATCGTCTTGGTGTCAGCATCCCAGCCATCGAACGTCCAGTAACCATCGTTGTCCGCATCCTCATAAACGACTCCCGACTTCGGAGTCTTGGAGGCAGTGACCTTCTTGCCCTTCTGATAGGTATTGGAATCCTTGGGCAGCGCGCTATAGATGCCATTGGGGAGCGTCTTGCCACTCGTGCCAGACTTGAAGTCATAGGTCACATCGCTCTTGGGCGCGATGGCGCAAGTTGCCGTTGCGGTCTTATTGATGGACGACGTAGTGGTAATGGAGCTGAGCGACGTGCTGAGACTTGCCTCGTAAGTCGAGATCGCATTTACCACCAGGTCCACACTGGAGCGATTGCAGTCGGCTTCAGTAACGGTATAGGAAACCGTTGCGGTGAACGTACCATCACCGTTGTCGACGATATCGGAGCACTCCGCAGCCAGTCCATTAACGGTAACGCTGTTCACCTGAACACCCGTTACCTTGTCCCTGTTGCTGCCCGTGAGGTGAGGCGTCATGACAATCGTGAACGTCAGAGTTTCGCCGGCAAGAACATCACTGGTCTTGCTGCTCGTTGCAGCAATGGTCATATCGGGAGACTGAGCCGTTACCTGGAAAGCGGAATTCGTCGGGGGATTGTCGTTCTTGACCCTTGAGTAACCAAACGCCGCAACGTAGCCCGCGGCCTTCGCTGCGGTCATCACTGCAGAGATGTTGGGGTATCCGGCAATGTTTCCGTACTCACCGGAGCCGACAACATAGGTGTCTCCATTGCCGGCGGCACCAAGACCCGTAAAGAGATAGTTGCTGTTAGGCTTGACAAAGAAAACTACATAGCCAGGCCGACTCGAGCTGTTGTAATCCTTGATGGAGAGAGTGGAGCCAGACGCTACCGGAGTAAAAGCAATGTTGCTCGTATCGCTACTTTCATGCCAGTTAAAGTAAGCAACCTCGGCATTGGAGATAGCCGGCCCGAACGTAGCCGTCTTGCCAGAACTGGAAGACGAAGCCTCGGTAACGGTAATCGTCTTGCTGGCGGTCTCGTTACCGTAAGTAGCAATCACGTTAACCTCGCCGGCGGCGACGGCGGTCACAACGCCATTGGAGTCGACGGTAGCTTTGGATTCGTCGGACGTGCTCCAGGTCACTGCGCCGGAGAAATCGTTAGCGGTGTAGACGGCGAACTTACCGACCTCGAGGGTGTCGTTGCCGGTGACGGTGCCGTTGAACAAAACGGTCTCGTCGATAGCCATCGGCTCGTTTGCGACATCGGATTGGTCGGCATCCTCGTCGGATTCGACGGAATCGATGGCCTGGACATCATTATTAGTAATGTTGTCTTCGCTAGCGATCTGGGTGTTCTCGTCCACGACGTCGGCGGCCATGACCTGGTTGGTGGCGGCGGCGTCAGCGGGCTGCTCGGATTCGACGTAGAGGGTCACGCCCTGAGCGATGTCTGCGGCCGAGATGGTATAGGTGCCGTTGGCGTCGGCGTCCAGCTCCTTGCGATCGGAGCCGTTGACCGAGATGCTGACCTCGGCAAGCTCGTAACCAGTATTGGCAGCGGCGGTGAACTTGAAGTCATCGGAGGTGGGGACCGTGACCTTGCTCGTGGGGGCTGCGATTACCTGGTTGGCGTAGGTGATGGTCGAGGCCACAAACTCGAGGGCGATGTCGGCCTCGGTGGCGGGCTCGGCGACATCGGCCGCAAGCTCCTCGGTCT
The DNA here is from genome assembly GCA_963630635.1 of Paludibacteraceae bacterium. GTDB lineage: Bacteria > Actinomycetota > Coriobacteriia > Coriobacteriales > Atopobiaceae > Paratractidigestivibacter. The sequence continues at coordinate 2,028 of CAVGOA010000052.1, read as the reverse complement.
TCTCAGCTTCGTCGGCTGCGAGCTCGGCGGGCTGCTCGTCCGCAGCCTGCTCGTCGGCGTCGGCCGCAGGTTCCTCGGTCTTCTCGACCTCAGGTTCAGCCTCAGACTCGGTCGTCTGGACAGACTCCTGGCTATCGACGGCCTCGTCGGCGTCATCCTGGACCTCGACCGTCTGCTCGACGGTCTCTTCCTGCGCGGCAGTCAGCTCTTTTTGAACCTCCGCCAGGGCGCCGGTGGGCCACATGGACCAAACCAGCAGCGCCGAAGCGGCGACAGACGCGATCTTGTGGCTCAGCGGGTGCTCGCCGGCACGACGCTTTGCGCTTGCATTGTTCTTGACGCTCATAATTCCCACCTCTTAGCCTGCTGCGAGCATGCCCGCAATCGACCAGTTATTACTCGATAGGCATCTTTACCAGGAGAAATCGATAGAATTCACCCATTAAAGATACTTATGTTGTATATTACCGCAATTTAGAGGGGGTATACACCTGAAAGTCTCCTTAGCAAGTAACTTAACGCCCAGGTCACAAAGGGTGCCGTTCACGTAAAAGAAAGGCCCTCTATGTCTTTGGCGTCCATCTCTTCGCTTCCGCTAATTTGGAATAACGGAAGTGAAATGTGATTCACTTCCGTTAAGATGGCCATAGCAGAAGTGAATTGCTTTGGAGGAACCCATGGACGCCCAATGGCCAGCTATAACATCCGAAACCCTCCCTTGGCACTCCGACGCCGATGACCTCGAGGCCATCCCAAAGAGCCGCAGGCGCAAGATTGGGTCCACCTACCAGGCGGCGATTCCGCTGCATATCGCGGAACTCCCGCTCGAAGTGCCCACCGCGTTGGCCGCGCGTGTCGAAGCCCTTATCGGCGAGCTTTCGCGATTTGACGCACTGCAGGCCAAGCGAGGATACGACCTGCCCGCACTCTTGCTGCGCAGCGAATCGGCTGCAAGCTCGCAAATCGAGAACCTTACCTCCAGCGTGCGCAACGTGGCGCTTGCCGAGGTCAGTGACGATGGACCCCAAAACGCACTGCTTATTAGGGGAAACCTTGAGGCTATGAAAACCGCGCTGGCGCTCGACGGAGAGCTGAGCGTTGACGCCATCCTCGAGATTCACCGGATACTAATCAATCGCGGAGGCATGAGGTTTGGCGGGCAGCTGCGCGACCAGCAGGTTTGGGTTGGCGGAACTGCCTACAGTCCGCACGGCGCCCTTTATGTGCCGCCAACGTGCGAGCGCGTACCAGATCTTCTCGACGACCTGGTAGCTTTTTCTCGCCGTGAGGATATTGGACCGGTGGCTAAGGCAGCTATTGTGCACGCCCAGCTCGAGACGATTCACCCGTTTATCGATGGTAATGGCAGGACAGGGCGCACGCTGTTACATAAAATCTTAAAGGATGAGGGAGTTTTGCAGCAAGCGGCGGTGCCCGTCTCGGCGGGACTACTTCATGACATTAACGGCTACATGGCCTCGCTTGAAGCGTATCAACAAGGCGACCCGATTGCCGTGATTGAACAGCTGGTCGATGCGCTTGAGCTTGCGCTGGCCATTGGCTCCAAAGCCGCTAGTCAAATTGACGAGGTGATGGCCGGCTGGGACGACGTCATTACCGAAAGGGCGGGGTCGAGCATCAGGCGTTTGCCTCGGTTGCTAGCCGAACAGCCGGTGGTTAACTCGGGCTACGTAGCGAAAAGCCTCTCTATCACCACGCGCGCCGCAACGAACTTGATCGCGCGCGCGTGCGAGTACGGCATCCTGCGGCCGATGGGCAACCGGCGGCGCGGTGAGTTTTACCAGGCAGATGCCATCATCGATATCCTTGAAGAAATATCGAGCGACGCGGGAATTCGCCGGATGTTTGGGTAACCGGCCCGCTTTAGCCGGTTTGACTGATATATGTTGGATTTAGTTCGGAATGGGCCAGTACCGGGCCGTTTTCCAACGCGTTTGCCCAGTTGGAAATTTGCCAGGCATAGCCGATACTCGGCCAAGACGTAGTAAATCCAACATAAATCAGGCT
>CAVGOA010000051.1:4211-14788 GCA_963630635.1 Paludibacteraceae bacterium | reverse complement strand
GGCCCAGCGGGCAACCGTCCATGTAGAGAAGGGCGCCGCCGCGGTGGATTGTGCCCTCGGGGTCGCCCTCGTAGATGCCGCCGGGCGCCGAGACACCCACCGCCGAGACACGCCCCGCGTAGGGCCGCGCGAGGTCGGCGAGCACGGCCACGACCTCGTCAGCCGACTCGAACGCGGTCGGCAGGCTGCCGCGCTCGACGACGCGGTAATCCTCGGTGAGCACGGCCCACTTGACCGCCGTGCCGCCGATGTCGATCCCGAAGAACTCCTTCATCCGTCCCTCTCCTTAGAAAGAAGGCGGGCCACATAGGGCCCGCCAGCCAAATCCGCTAAAGCCGCCCTCGCGTTACTCAACCGCGCGCAGGTGAAGCGCTATGTACTGCTTGCTCGGCAGCTCGACGCGGAACTTGCCCTCGAAAGTGTCGGGCAGGGTCTCGACCGTCATGTCCCACGTGTCGATGACGTCGACCCTGTACTTCTTGCCGGCGGCCGCCTCGAACTCGCGGTAAGACGGGCGGTTGAAGCCGAAGTAGACGACGGCTTCGTCCTCGCCCTTGCCGTGGTCGTTCGAGTAGACGGTGACGTCCCAGGTCAACGTTCCCACGACGAACGGGGTCTCGTCCGGCATCCAGTCCATGTCGCCGGGCAGGCTCTCCAGGAACTCGCGCAAGAAGCCGATGCGCGCCGGGGACTCGCCGTGGAGCTTGCCGCCGTGCGCCCACCAGATCTTGGGCCCGCGGTCGACGTAGGTCTCGCCGTGGGTCACGTAGCCGCCGCGCAGGCACCCCTCCCAGAAGCGTCGCACCTCTTCCTGGGCGGTCAGGTTGCCCCAGCCCCAGTTGATGTTGCCCTCATAGCCGACCTCGTCGACGAGCACCGGCTTGCCGTACTGCTTGCGCAGGTCGACGATGCACTCGGCGGTGCGCTGCAGGTCGCAGCGCTGCCAGCTCACGTGGGTGATCCAGGAGTGGTTGTGGTCGAAGATCTCGCGGCAGTTGTGGATGGAGCGCAGGTGGCCGTAGGGATCGTTGGCCATGATCACGCGCGCGTACTGGTCCCAGTCCTCGGCGGGCTTCCAAGGCAGCAGGTCCCACTCGTTGGCGAGGCTCCACCAGATGTTCTTGTAGGCGGAAAGGCGGCGCGTCACATACTGCAGGTAGAAGATGTCCTCTTCCTTGGTCATGCGGCTGAAGCCCCAGTCCTCGGGCTTGTCGTAGGGGTGCAGCACGATGAGGTCGCACTCGATGCCGAGCTCGTCGAGCTGCGCCACGCGGCGCTCGAAGTTCTCCCAGAACGCCTCGTTGAAGCGCGCGTGGTCGAAGGCGCCCTTCTCGCCCTGGTAGGGATACAGCGCGGGGTCGTCCACGTTGTAGTCGTAGAACTTGGGGAAGACGCACATGCGGATCTTGTTGAAGGGGGACTCGGCGAGCGTGGCGAGGGTCTCTTCCTGGCACTCGGGCTCCTGGTTGACCCAGGCGTAGCAGGTCGTGCCGAAGGGATAGTAGCGCGTGCCGTCCTCGTAGGCGAAGCTGAAGTCCTCGTCGGTCGAGAACGGGGCCTCATGGGGCAAAACGTCCTTGGCAAGAAGCACGCGACCGTGGTTGCCCTCGGTCGCCGGCGTCGCCTCGAGGCTGCCGGTGACGCCCGCGAGCTGCGGGTCGTTGGAGGCGGTCACGTAGTTCCACGTGCCCGCGAGGCGCGGCATGAAGTTCACGGCGTAGTTGCCGTTGTCCTTGTAGAAGCCGGCGCAGGTCACGGAGTCGGAGCCGTCGGCCAGGGTGAATGTGGCGGAGAGCTCGACATCGGCGTAGGGGTTGCCGTCGCTTCTGCCCGAAAGGGCGAGGGTGAAGACCTTGTACTGCTCAACGGTCTGCATGGTAAGAACCTCCTTAGGTCCTGGTTAATTCTAGGCGCCCGCCGGCGAGAGGGGGACCCGTCGACGGGCTAGGAAAGGGGAGATCTTGGTCAATGGGGGCAAGGTCTGGGGCTTATTGCCTGGGCTGGCGCTTGTTGCCACGCCTCGGCAAGAGGCGCCCGAGCTACTTCGCGCTCTTGATCATCATGACGAAGACGAAGCCGACGGCCATGAGGACGATGGAGATCGGGAAGGTGAGGAAGTAGGAGCCGGTGGCCACGACGATGCTGGAGGTCACGATGGGACCAAGGATCTGGCCGATGGTGTTGGCCATGTTGAGGATGCCGAGGTCCTTGCCGGCCTCGTCCTTGGAGGGAAGGACGTCGACGTTGAGCGCCTGGTCGACGGAGGAGTAGATGCCGTAGCCGAGGCCGGCGCACAGGGCGAATCCGTACATGCCGATGACGGACTTGAGCAGCCACGGGAGGGCAACGCCGACGCACATGAGGATCGTGGCGACGAGGATGATCGGCTTGCGGGCGCCGATTCTATCGGAGATGGCGCCGGAGGTGAGGGAGGCGACGAACGAGACGATCATGATGAGGACGGACATGGAGGCGAGCACGGTGCCGGCCTCGACGGTATCGAGCCCGATGTACTTCTCGAGGATGTAGAGCTGATAGCCGTTGACGCAGAAGTAGCCGAAGATGAGGAGCAGGCGGCCGAAGAGGGCCAGGTAGAAGTCACGGCAGTTCTTGGTCGGCGGGACGAACATGCGCAGCAGCGAGGAGAGCTCGAGCTTCTCGACGGCCTCTCCCTCGGCCGGAGCGGCGGACTTCTCCTTAGGCCAGATGACGATGGCGAGAACGCCGGTGCACAGCCACGCCACGGTGCCGATGAGGAAACCGGGGACCATGTTGGTGAGGAACTGGGTGCCGATGATGGTGCCGACGGACTGGCCGACGGTAGCGCCGCCGCCGTAGAAGGCCGAGAGGGTGCCGCGCTTGTTCAGCGGGATGCGGTCGGAGAGGATCGCGACGGCCGGGGCGAGCATGCAGTTCAGGCCGACCTGGAGCAGGCACCAGAAGGCGACGATGGTCGCGAGGGTGGTGGCGTTCGCGGTGAGCCAGAAGGCGATGCCGCAGATAAAGCCGCCGACCAGGACGAACGGGGTGCGCTTGCCGAAGCGGGAGTGGCAGTGGTCGGAAAGGGCGCCGAAGACCAGGTTGGACACGAGGGCGAAGACCATGCCGACCGTGTTCATGGAGGCGAGGATCTGCTCGCCGGTCATGCCGATGTTCAGGCTGTTGAAGCGCTCGGGGAACAGCACGTTGGAACCGATGGTGCCCGACATCATCCACATGATGCCGAAGATGACGAAGCCGACCATGAAACGCATGGTGTCGGCCTTTGACATGGGTTTACCCGTGTCGGGCGCGATTGCGTTGGGGTCGATGGCGGTGTCTTGTGTGGACATTACCTGCTCTCCTTTCGGTCTGGTTAGTACTTAGTAAGTACTCCGTGGCTATCAATACACGCGGCGGATTTGGTTAGTTAGTGCTTAGTAAGTGCTTTGTAGGGTGAGCGGTCGAAATCAGTCGCTTAGTGGTTACTAAGCGGTTGGGTTTATTTGCATATTTACTAAATTGATTTGACTTTTGAGATAGCATCGTTTTCTGGTACGAGAAGTTGGGAGGGGCCCGATGGCCAAGCAGAAGTCCGCGGCCGCGCAGGAGCGGCTGCAGCAGATCGTCGACGCGGCGGTCGAGATCATCAACGAGGAGGGCTACAGCGGCCTTTCTCTCCAGGCGGTCGCGAACCGCGTGGGCATCACGCAGCCGGGCGTGATCCACTACGTCAGCAGCAAGAAGGGCCTGCTCCAGGAGATCATCGAGTATTACTACGACGCGCAGGACGGCACCGACGAGTACATGCAGCTCTTCGAGGCCGGCCAGCTGTTCGAGGGCAAGAAACCCAAGCTGCCGGAATACCTGCGGCTCATCGTCGAGCAGAACGCGGGGCGCCCCGAGCTCGTCATGCTCTTCCAGGTGTTGAACACCGAGGCGCTCTCGCCGAACAGCCCGACGCACGACTACTTCGCCGAGCGCTCGCGCAAGGTGTCGAGCCCGCACATCGACTGGTCCGTACCGGAAGGGGTGGACGCAGAGCTCACGGCGTCGTGCGCGCTCGCCGCGATGTACGGCCTCGAGGGCCGCTGGCTCGCGCGCCCCGACGAGATCGACTACATGGCCGAGTGGGCCAAATGGGAAGACGTCCTCTTCCCCCTCCCCCTCTGGGACGGCTACCGCTGACCCGCCGCTTGGGGACAGGTTATCTCCTGCAGCCGTTTGGGGACAGGTTAGAACGTGCAGCAGGTTGGGGACAGGTTAGTACCCGCTGCGAAAAAGGGACGGGCTGCTTCCCGCTGAAGGAAGCAACCCGTCCCAAATGCGCTGCAGGAGATAACCTGTCCCCAAGCGGTTAGCGGGCGACGCGGGCACACCACTCCCAGAGGCCGACGGGCTCGCCGTCAAGAAGCACGTTGCGCCCGTCCAGGTCGGTGCGGCAGAAGTCGTTGAACTGATGGATCCACACGCCGTGGTTGAAGGTCTTCTTCGCGCTGCCGTCGGACTCGCGGTAACGGCCGGTCAGGTCCTCAACGTGGTCAAAGTAGGTGCAGTGGACGTCGGCGCCGGCCGCCCGAAGCTCGGCGTAGAGCGGAAGCACCGTCTCACGCGGGTCGACGAGCTCGTCTCCCTTGGAGTGCGTGAACCACAGCGGCGTCCGGCTTAAGAGCTCGACGTCCTCGTCGGTCGCGTCGTACCACGGCGCGCAGCAGGGCGCGGCCGCGGCGAAGAATCCCGGGTAGTCTCGGCACATGCGCAGCGTCATGAAGCCGCCGTTCGAGAGCCCGGCGACGACGATGCGGCTCGTGTCCACGCGCTCGGAGTGCGCGGCCACGAACTCGTCGATCAAGGCCTTGAGCACCGGCGCATAGATGCTTTGGTTGGAGCGGCCCATCTGCTCGACGCCATTGTCCATCCAAAACGTCGGGCTCTGCGGCACAAGGACCCACGCGGCCCCGCCGAAATAGCCCTGGATCGGGTCCTGCGAAAGGGCCGTTACCCGGTTGCCAGTGTAGGCGCGCACGGGGCCCTCGCCGCTCGTCTCCCCCTTGCCCTCACCGGCGCCGTGGAGATAAACGATGAGGGGCGCCTTCTGCGGCACGGCGGCGGGCGGCGCGAAGGGGTTCGGGCGCCGCGGCTCGAAGCTCGGCTCGAAGTAGCCGTACTCAAGCGCGATACCGTCGACGGCGGCCTTCTGCACGCCGGTCTTCCACCCGTCGAGCGCGGGCGTGTACTCCTCGCGCTGCTCGTCGAACACGAGGCCGCTCACAGGGTCGCCGGCCTCGCCAAGCGGCGAGAGCTGCGTCACGCGGATGCGGTTCTCGATGTAGCGCGACCCCAGGACCCCGCCCTCTATGCGCTTGGTAAGGCGCGTCTCGGGGACCTCGAGCGCGACGTGGGCGCCGGACGCGGCGCGCTCGCCGTGCTCGTCGCAGGGGTAGGCGGCGAGCACGGGCACATACCCCGCGCTGACGACGGCATGGTCGGCGTCGCGCTCCTTGCGCATGAGCGGCTCGCCGGTGGGCTCGAATCGAGCGCAGTAGATGTTGAAACCGGCGGGCGTGACCTCGGAGGGACGCACCTCGCACGGCAGGTCGACGACGACCTTGGAGATCCACGGGCCGAAGTCGCCGCAGGTCACAAGCGTGGCGTAGGTAGACATAACGGCACTCCCCTACTCGACGACGACAAGCGCGTCGTGCTCGAACGGGTGCTGGGCCACGGTAACGACGCCGTCGGCGACGCTCACGGGCAGGTTGGCCACGCGCTTGTTCTCGAGGTCGAGGGCGCGGGCGGAGGCGGCGCCGTCCAGCTTAAGCCGCACCTTGGTCGCGCGCGGCAGGTAGACCACGGTCTTCTCTCCGACGCTGGCGCAGCGGATAGCCTCGCGCTCGTCGTCGAGAAGCCCCTGTGCCGGCACCACAGCCGCCGCGTCGTCCGCCGAGCTCGCGCCCAGCCCCTCGAGCACATGCGGAATCAGCCCGAAATCCCACACGCCCGGGAACTGCAGGCACTCCTGCCAGCGGAACGGCGCGTCGAAGCCCTCGCCCAAGGCCGAGCCCGTGGAGCGCGAGGTCTGCCAGTTCCACACGCCGTGCGCGCCGTAGGTCACGCCGGCCGAGGCCCCGGCGAGCACCGACGACCACACGCTCGCGCGGCAGTCCTGCGCGGTGAAGCGCCAGTAGACGCTGCGCGACGCGCCCATCTGCTCGTAGCAGGGCTCTGAGTTGACCAGGGGCTTCTTGGGGTAGTTGGCAAGAAAATCCTCAGGCAGGCGCCACGCCTCGGCCTGGCCCTCGTAGTTGTGCCCCGGCTGGAACATGTAGAAGTCCAGGCGGTCGACGAACTGCTCCGGGATGGAGCGGTTCCCGCGGTTGATGTGCATACAGCGCAGCGCGCCGGGCGCGAGCTCGCACACGGCGGAAAGCGTCTCCTCGTAGTACGCCACGGCCTCGTCGCTGGCGAAGTCGGTGTCGCCCGTGACCACGTAGACCGGGTCGAGGTCGCCGAGGTTGGCCACCACGCGCTCGACGTGGGCGCGGACCTCCTCACGCGGCATGACGTCGGCGCCGAGCATGGTCGAGATGCGCGAGCCCCAGGTGCCGGGCACGTAGTTGCACCACATGACCACGAGCGCCGGGCGGATCCCGCGCGCGACGGCCATCTCGCACATGGTCCGGGCGCGGTCCCAGTACGCCTGGTTGGGCGCCGACCAGTCGAAGTGGACGCCGTCCTCGCTCGCGTAGGGCCAGATGCCCAGGTCAGGCATGCAACGGTCCCATTGCGGCAGGGTGTTTATCTGCAGCACGTTCATGCCCTGCTCGGCTCGGCGGGCCAGGTAGTAGTCCCAGTCCTCGAGGGTGATGCTCGTGAAGGCGCTCCAGCAGGTGTCCGCGAACCAGAACCACGGCTCGCCGTCGAGCAGAAATCCGTCCTTGCGGGCGTTCACGCCCAGCTTCCCCAACGCCATACGTCTCTCCTCTCGAAAAAGCGGCGCGGACCGAGCCGCGCCGCATCAGTAACTCGCAAATACCCTTACTTTAGGCCTCGTCCATCTCGGCGAGCTCCTCCTTGGAGAAGCCGGTGAGGTAGACCACGACGGTCGCGATCACGAACGAGATGGCCATGCCGGCGATGGCGAGGATGGTGTTCATCTGGCCGCCCTGCAGGTAGTTGGTGAAGACCAGGAAGTTGCACGCGCCGCCCGCGAGGTAGTAGGTGACGCCCATGACGCCGGAGAACACCGCGCCGATGGCGCCGCCGATGAACATGCCGATCATGGTGCGGCGGAAGCGCAGCAGGATGCCGAAGAGGGCGGGCTCGGTCACGCCGCCGGCGATGGCGGAGACGACGTAGCCGATGGCGAGGCCCTTCTCGTCGGGGTTCCTCATCTTGAGGAAGGCACCGAACGCGCAGCCCCAGACGGCGGCCATGGCGCAGTTGGTGGAGACGAAGACGAACGGGTCGTAACCGGCGGCGATGATCTGGACCTGAGCAAGCAGGATAACGGGCATGTGCATGCCGGCGACGACGAAGAGCTGCCAGAAGGCGCCGAGGACGGCCATGACGATGAGGGTGCCGAAGCCGCCGAGGTCAGCCAGGCCAAAGAGCGCGTTGGCGATGACGTTGCCGATCTCGTTGCCGAGCGGGGCGAGCACGATGAAGGCGATCGGGATGGTCACGATCATGGTGCAGAACGGGGTGAAGACGGTGGAGAGCACGTCGGGCATGTACTTCTTGAAGAACTTCTCGATCACGTAGAGGACGGGGACCGAGAGGATGATCGGCAGCACGGACTGCTGGTAGTTGGCCGCGGCGATGTGGATGCCGTAGACCGAGATGATGCCGTCGCCGCCGTTGGAGGCCACCGCGCTCACCACGGACGGGGCCATGAGGGCGCCGCCGAGGAGCATGCCGAGGACCGGGGTGGCGCCGATCTTCTTGGCCGCGGCGTAGCCCAGGTAGATGGGGATGAAGGTGAAGGTGGCCTCATACAGGGTGGTGTAGAGGAAGGTGTAGGTCGGGTCGGTGTCGCTAATGACGCCCAGCATGGTGGGCCCGAGGACGGCCGCGATGGTGCGGAAGAGGCCGCCGGCCATGAGCAGCGGGATGAGCTGGGTCATCGAGCCAGACAGGTAGTCCAGGATGATGTTGGGGATGTCCTTGAGCTGGACCTTCTCCTTCGGGGCGTCGTCGAGGTTCTCGTCGACCGCGGCGCCCTGCTTGACGCCGGATATGGCGACGAACTCGGCGAGCACCTTCGGCACGTTCTGGCCGATGATGACCTGCAGCTGGGAGCCGGAGAACTGGGCGCCGAGGACGCCCTTGACCTTCTTGAGGCCCTCGAGGTCTGCCTTGGAGTTGTCCTTGAGCGTGAGGCGCAGACGCGTCATGCAGTTCGTGGCGATGGTGACGTTCTCGGCACCTCCCACGAGCGGAAGGACGTCCGCAGCGATCTGGTGGTTGTCGATTGCCATGTTGATCCTCTCTTTCCTGTTCGCCCATATCCCTATGGGACTTTTCATACAGCTCGGTCCCGAACGTTTCCCCCTGTCGGGACCGCGCCTTTGCTTGGGTTCATCATGCGCTGGCAAGAGACGCTCAACGCTCCCCCATGCGATTTACTAAACGATTTAGTCGCAGGTAGCGGGCTTAAGCGGTTGCCGGTTGCTAACCTGGACTAAACATGATTAAGCGGCGGCACCGGCATGGCGCCGGCTAAGCTGCGAGCAAAGGCGCCGCCCCTTAGCCCGCACGCCCTAATGCGTGGTCGCCTGCTTGAGCGCGTGGTGCCAGCCGGCGCGCTTGGCGGCAACGGCGTCGGCGTCCATGGCCGGCGTGAACGCACGGCGAGAGACCTTCTCGTAGATGGCGTTGCCCTCGTAGAGGCCGACGGATCGCCCGGCGACGAAGCCCGCGCCCGCGGCCGAGAGCTCGTTTAAGCTCGAGACCACGACGTCGGCGCCGGCCATATCGGCCTGGAACTGCATGAGGTAGGCGTTGGCCGTCACGCCGCCGTCGGCGCGCAGCTCCCCCACCTCGAGGCCCGTGTCGGCGCGCAGGGCGTCGAGCACGTCGGCGATCTGGTACGGGATGGACTCCGCGCAGGCCTTGACCATCTCGGCGCGGCCCGTCGTGCGCGTCACCCCGGTAAGAAGCCCCGTCGCCTCGGTGTCCCACCACGGCGCCCCCAGGCCTGTGAAAGCGGGCACGAAGTAGGCTCGGTCGGCGGGGTTCGCGCGGGCGATGACGTCCTCGACCTCGGCCGGGCTCTCGATAAGCCCCATCTGGTCCTTGAGCCAGGTGATGGTCGCCCCCGTGTAGTTGAGGTTGCCCTCGAGCACGTAGGAGCGCTCGCCGCCGAAGTCCCAGGCGATGCTCGACACAAGCCCGCTCGTGGACTGCTTGAGCTCGGAGCCCGTCTGCATCATGACCGACGAGCCCGTGCCGTAGGTGGCCTTGGTGTCGCCGGGCGCAAGGCAGTTCTGCGCCGCGAGCGCAGCCTGCGAGTCGCCGAGGACGCCGCAGATGGGCACCGGCTCGGCGAAGAGCCCGCCCATCGTGGTGTGGCCGAAGACGGAGTCGGAGCAACGCACCTCGGGCAGGGCCGCGATGGGCACGCCGAAGTCGTCGCAAAGCGCGCGCGACCAGGCGCCCTCGCGGATGTTCAGCAGCTGCGTGCGGCAGGCGTTCGAGGGCTCGGTGGCGAAGGCGTGCTCCTCCGTCAGCTTGAAAATCAGCCACGAATCGATGGTGCCCAGGCAGAGCGTCCCGGCGTCTCTTGCCGCTGCGACCTCGGGCACGTTGCGCAGAAGCCACGCGAGCTTGGCCGCCGAGAAGTACGGCGAGAGCGCCATGCCCGAGAGCTCGGCCACGCGCTCGGCCACGCCCTCGCGGGCAGCCATCTCGTCGCAGATGCCCTTCGCGCGGCCGCACTGCCACACGATGGCGCGCGCGAGCGGCTCGCGGCTCTCGCGATTCCACGCCAGGCAGGTCTCGCGCTGGTTGGAGATACCGACCGCGCGGACCTCGCCCGCGGCGACGCCGGCCTTCTTGCAGACGTCGCGGGCGCAGGCGAGCACGTTCGTCATGATCTCCTCAGCGTCGTGCTCGACCCAGCCGGACTCGCTCACGTACTGCTCGTGGGGGCGCGAGGCCTTCTCCACGAAGTTGCCCTCGGCGTCGAAGAGCAGCGCCTTGGTCCCCTGCGTGGACTGGTCGATGGCGAGGACGAGCCCGCGGCCGTCGCCCCCCGCGGCCCCGGAAACAACGGCCGCCATGGCCTACTCCCCCGCCTTCTCGAGGAACTCGCGGGCAGAGGAAGCAATGCCGCGGGCGTCGAGTCCGTAGTGCGCGAAGACCTCCGGCGAGGTGCCGGTGATCACGGGCGCGTCGGGAAGCGAGAGGCACTTGACCGGGCGCGGGCAGTTCTCGCCCACGACCTGCGCAACCATGGAGCCGAGGCCGCCGAAGGGCGAGTGCTCCTCCACGGTGAGGACCACGCGGGCGCCCTTGGCCGCGTTGACCACGGCAAGGGTGTCGAGCGGCTTCACGCAGTACATGTCGAGCACGGTGGTCGAGATGCCCTGCTGCTC
>CAVGOA010000051.1:0-3616 GCA_963630635.1 Paludibacteraceae bacterium | reverse complement strand
ACGTCGCAGATGGCCTTGCGGTTGGCGATCTTGTTAGGCATTGAGGGCCCCCTCTCGGGCGGTGAAGTCGGCGACTATCTGCTGGTACTCGTCGGCGTTGGGCAGGTGGTGGTGCCAAGAGGCCTTGTCCTCCATGAGCGACGAGCCGTAACCCTTGGTGGTATTGGCAATGATCACCGTGGGCTTGCCCTTGGTCTGGGCGGCCAGGGTAAAGGCGGCGTCTAGCGCGGCGAGGTCGTTGCCGGGGACAGAAAGCACATTCCAGCCAAAGGCGGCCCAGCGCTCTTCTTGGCTGTCCTGCTTCATGACGTCCTCGGTGTTGCCCGAGATCTGCAAGCGATTGCGGTCCACGAGGGCACAGAGGTTGTCCAGGGCATAGTTGCCCGCAGACATCGCGCCCTCCCACACCGAGCCCTCGGCCAGCTCGCCGTCGCCCATAAAGACGTAGCTGCGGTAGTCGCGGCTGTCCATCTTGGCCGCCAGTGCCATTCCCACGGCCACAGGCAGGCCGTGGCCCAGCGAGCCCGAGTTCATCTCGATGCCGGGCAACTTGTTGTTAGGGTGGCCAATGTAGGGGCTACCAAACTTCTGGAAGCGGGCCTTGACGTCGTCGAGGTCCAGATAGCCCTCCTCGCAAAGCACGGCGTAGTAGGCCTCCATCGCGTGGCCCTTGGACAGGACAAAGCGGTCGCGGTCAGGGTCGTCGATAGTTGAAGGCTTGATGTTAAGGTGGTTCTTGTAGAGCACCATCAGCGCGTCGATTACCGACATGTCGCCGCCAATGTGGCCGCCGCCACCCGCCATGATGATGTCCACGCAGTCGCGGCGCAGGCGCCAGCGCAGGTGCTCGAGCTCGGGGATGCTTGCCATTTAGTTCTCTCCTCTCAGATAGGCCTTCACTTCTTCTTCGTTGTTGTCGTAGAGGTCGGGCGTGATACCTAGGTACTTGCAGGCCTCATAGAGCACGGGCACGACGTTTGCGTGGATGGCCACGCAGTGGTGGATGTAGGGGCCCTCCACAATCTTGGCCTCAAGGCGCTTGAGGTTTTGGACCTCGACCCACAGGTAGGTGCCCATGCCGGTCGGACCGTCGATGCCGCGAGCGTTGCCCAGCAGCAGCGAGTACTCACCGTTGTCGCCGTCAAAGCGGGCCAGGGTAAGGTCGCCGTGCTTGGCCTCGGCGGTAAGGGCGCCGGGGTGATCGAAGGCCAGAGGGTAGGTGAGCTTGGGCTTGGTGCAGGCCACCGAGCAGGGCCAGGGGCCGCAGTGCTGGAGAAGCTCGCCGTTCTCGTTGTCGGGGTGGCGAACAGTCCAATCGGCAAACATCCCGCGGTGGCGACCCAGGTCTGCCGCCTCGACCATGAGGGCCGTGATAGCGCCGTGGATGTCCGTCTCGCAAACAATGGGGATGCCCATCTCGTTAAGGATGGCGTTGGCGGCGCAGGGCATGATGCCCAGCTCGTCTTGCAGGGCATTCCAGCACTGGATGGCGCCGGCGTTGCAGCCGTACTTCTCCACCAGGCGCTTCATGGCAATGGCCAGGCCCGCGACGGCCGGGACCTTCTCGGCGGGAATGCAGACCTCGAAGCTCTGGTTGATGTGGGCCAGCATCGCGTCCATGGCGTCGGCGTCGGCCTGAGCGTCGCGCACGGCCTCTACCAGCTCGGTCATAGGAATGGGCGACAGTTGGATGTTGAACTTCTCAAGCAGCTCGCCCTCGTTGCACATGGTGGACCAAAAGTCGAAGGGGCGCGTGGACATCTGCAGGATACGGGTATTGCGGAATGTCTTGACCACGTTGCAAACGGCCAGGAAGTCCCATACCCCGCGCTCGAACTCGGGGTCGGTCAAGCGGCAGTTGGTCATGTAGGTGAAGGGCACCTGGAAGCGGCGCAGGACCTTGCCGGTGGCAAACAGGCCGCACTGGCTGTCGCGCAGGCGAGTGCCGTCGGGCTCGGGGCGCTCGTCGCGCGGACCCCACAGCAGGACGGGCAGGCCCAGCTCTTTGGCCAGGCGAGCGCACAGGTACTCGGTGCCAAAGTTGGCGTGGCACAGCATGATGCCGTCGACCCCGGCCGCGCGGAACTTGCGCACGATGGGTTCAATGTGGGAGTCGTCAAAAAGCAGGCCCTCGTCGTTGATGTCGTCAATGTCCACAAAGTCGATGCCCAGCTCGCGCAGCTGCTCGGCGGTAAGACCGCGGTACTTCACGGCGTCCGGAGCACTAAAGATGCTGCGCCGCGTGGGCACAAATCCCAGCTTGATCTTGTCCATTGGAGTCCCCTCTCGCCGTCTTTTCTCCGTTTGGCGAGAAGTGCGCTACTAAACGTTCGAATCGCGCCGCCGACGGATAAAGACTTGTACTAATAGCGTTTGACGTGCTATTTGGTATCTTAGGTTTGGCAGATTTAGGGTACTTGCGCCGGTTACGATTACTAAATCTTTAGTACTTAACGCCCGCCGCAACGCCGCTTGAGAGGGGATGTGCCCATGGCAAAGGTGACCGCGCGCGACGTGGCAAAGGCGGCCGGCGTGAGCCCGGCCACGGTCTCGCTGGTATTTCGCAACAAAGAGGGCGTGGGCACCGAGACGCGCGAGCGCGTGTTTGCGTGCGCTCGCGAGCTGGGCTACGAGTACAGCGTGCCCGACGCGCCACGCAAGACCAGCACGTTGTTGCTGGTGATCTACAAGCAACACGGGCGCGTGGTGTCCGACACCTCGTTTTTCGAGAGCCTGATCAAGGGCGTGAGCGACGCCACCTACGCGCAGGGCTACCACCGGCTGTCCATCTCTTACTTCTACGCGCAGCAGGACCAAGAAGAGCAGCTTACCGCCATCAAGAGCGTCAAGTGCGCGGGCATCATCTTGCTGGCAACCGAGATGCGCGCGGGAGACGTGGGGCAGTTCGAGCGCCTGGGCGTGCCCATCGTTCTTCTCGACAACTGGTTTCCTACAAAACACCTGGACAGCGTGGTTATCGACAACACACGCGGGGCGTGGGCGGCCGTGCGCTACCTGGCCAACGTGGGGCACCGCGAGATCGGCTACCTGCACAGCTCGACCGAGATCCGCAACTTCCTGGAGCGGCGCGAGGGGTATCTGTCGGCCGCGCGGGGCATGGAGCTGGACGTCAACCCGGTGCACTCGATCGTGGGCGTAGGCTCGACGTTGGAGAGCGCTTACAGCGACATGAGCGAGTACCTGGACAACAACCCCTACCTGCCCACGGCTTTCTACGCCGACAACGACGTGATCGCGATCAGCGCCGTGCGCGCGCTAGAGGACCACGGATACCGTGTGCCGCAGGACATCTCGATCATGGGGTTTGACGACGAAGCAGGCTCGGCCACGTGCAATCCGCCGCTGACCACGATGCGCGTGCCCAAGGCCAGCATGGGAGCGCTGTCCGTGCGGCGGCTGGTGGACCAGATCCACGGGGCGACGGGCGGCGAGGTCGTGCGCATTGCCGTTTTGCCCGAAATTGTTCAGCGCGCCAGCGTCGCCGCCCCGCCAGAGGACTAGCGTGGGGGCGGACACGAGGCCCTGCGACAGGGTGGAAAACAAAAAACGCGACAAATGTGCCAACGAAATCGGGACGATCGAGTAGCCGGACATC
>CAVGOA010000050.1:0-15134 GCA_963630635.1 Paludibacteraceae bacterium | reverse complement strand
AGCAACGTCGAGAAGCCCATGCAATAGATGATTCCAAAAGAAATGGGCGTGTCGACCTTAGCCAGATACGTGACAAGGAAAATAGCGAGGGCCACGGCCGAGTACTGCAGCCCTCGCTTGAAGTTGTTTCTTGAATAGGCGCACATGCAGCCCGCTATAACCAAGAATAGCCAGGATATCGAGGCTCTCCAGATATCCTCAAACGGTGGCTTGAACCAGGTGAGGGTTATCCCGGAAAGCTCGGTGAGGTCATAGCAAAAATGGAACAGCACCATCGAGATGACGGAGAAGCCCCTTAGGGTATCGAACCCGCCTACCCTAGTCTTAATTTGAGTTTGTCCAAGGCCTACTTCTTGCTGTTCCATGTTCTTACGTCCTTTAGGACATGGACCTAATAAGGGCCGTGACCTTGCCCAGGATTACCGGGTTGTCGGCGTAAATCGGGCCCATGGTGTCGTTTTCGGGCTGCAGGCGAATGCGGTCCTTCTCGCGATAAAACGTCTTGACGGTTGCCGAGTCGTCGATAAGGGCAACGACGATCTCTCCGTCGTGGGCATCGGACTGTTCCTTGACCACAATGTAGTCTCCGTCGAAGATACCCGCGTTGATCATGGATTCCCCGCGCACGCGCAAGATGAACGAGCTTGCATCTCCAACAATGCTGGTGGGTAGCGTGAGGGATTCCTCGACGTTTTGCTCGGCCAAGATAGGCATCCCTGCTGCCACACGGCCAACCAGGGGCAGCGTGATGACGTTGTCGTTGAGGTTCTGGGTGACAGTGGCGGTGGCGACGGAGGCCTCGTCTTCGTTCTTCTTGCTCATGACCTCGATGGTCCTGGGCTTCTTGGAGTCTCTTTTGATGAGCCCTAGCTCTTCAAGCGACTTGAGATGCATGTGGACCGTGGAAGGGGAGGCCAGGCCTACCGCCGTACCGATCTCTCTGACCGAGGGGGGATAGCCGTGCTCCGCGGAATACGAGCAGATGTAATCGTAGATTGCCGCCTGTCTCTTGCCGAGCTTGTTCTTGGCCATGGCTCCTCCATTTACGACGCTGCCGATTATTGCTGTAAGAAAATAGAACTAATGTCCGTATTTCTATTGACACGAACGACTGTACGTTCATAATAGCGTACAAGCGTTTGGTTTGCTAGTCCCATTTTTGTCCGGTTTGCCATTTATAAAGAGTCTCGTCAAAACAACGACGAAGGGTAAAAATCATGGCTCTCAACAATCAAAACGTTTCTTATCGCTGCGACGGCACCTCCGCACTCGCGCCCGAGTATCCGGCATTTACTCTTATCCAGGGCGGTAAGTCCACTACTGTCAAGCCCATTCGAGCCGTTGAGACCAAGCGGGCAGCGTTTTCGATTAAGGGCCTGGCCGCGCTCGTGCTGGTTGCCCTTATTGCCTGTGTCTTGTGCGTAGTGAGGGAACGCTGCATTTCTGCGGGTGTTTACGGTGCTCTAGACGGTGCAGAGACGACCGTCGTCACGGTTCACGACGGCGATACCCTTTGGGGATTGGCCCAAAATTATTCTGTTTCCGGCATCTCAACAAAGGATGTTGTCGAGTGGATCGAAAGCGAGAATGGCCTGGATAGCGCCAACATTCAGCCGGGGCAAGAGCTGATTGTGCCGTCGTCGCATCGATAGCGCCGCCGTGGCGATTCGTGTTATTGTCTCTAGGAGCATAAAAGCTTTCTAGGAGGTCAAATGCGCTGTCCCAAATGCGGTTGTGAAGAATCAAAAGTTGTGGATTCCCGCTCTTCCGAAAGCAATGACGCCATCAGGAGGCGCCGCGAGTGCACAAGCTGCGGTTTTAGATATACCACCTATGAGCGTTGCGAAGAGATGCCTCTTCTCGTTGTCAAGAAAGATGGTCGTAAAGAGACCTTCGATCGCCAAAAGCTCATGCGCGGTCTTATCACGGCAACGGTTAAGAGAAACGTGCCCGTGTCTGATCTCAACGATCTTATTGGGTCGATTGAGTCCGAGCTTCGCGATGGCGGCATTACCGAGATTGCCTCGCAGGATCTGGGCAGCATGGTCTTAAAGCGTCTTCTTGAGCTGGATAAGGTCGCCTATATTCGTTTTGCCTCGGTTTACCGCGATTTCAAGGATGTTGACGAATTCAGTGATGAGCTAAGGAGCCTCTTACATGAGTGACGATAAGTTGGTCTTGCCCATTAAAAGGCTTGATAAGACAGTCGAGCTCCCCAGCTATGCCTACGAGGGCGATGCCGGTCTTGACCTGCGCTCGAGCGAGACGGTCGATCTTGCTCCGTTCGAGCGTCGCCTTGTGAGCACCGGTCTTGCTATCGCGATTCCCGATGGCTATGCGGGTTTTGTGCAGCCCCGTAGCGGCCTTGCCCTTAAGAAGGGCCTCTCTATGGCAAACACACCGGGATTAATCGATGCTCACTATCGCGGCGAGCTTAAGGTCTGTGCCATTAATCTTGACCCCAAAGAGACCATTCATATCGAGAAGGGCGAGAGAATCGCCCAGCTTGTGATTCAAAAGGTTCCCGTCGTCACCTTGCAGGAGGTTGACGAGCTCTCCCAGACCGACAGGGGTGAAGGTGGCTTTGGATCCAGTGGCATCCAGTAAGACAATTTGGGACGTGGTTATTGTAGGGGCGGGCCCGGCTGGGCTCGCTTCTGCTATATATGCCAGAAGAAATCTGTCGTCGACCTTGGTACTTGAGCAAGAGGCCCATGGTGGACAAATGATGCTCACCAACCAAATCGATAACTATCCTGGCGCTTATAAAGTCGCCGGCTATGAGCTTGCCGACAATATGCGCAATCAGGCAGAGGATTTAGGCGCTGCATTTAAATCAGCCCAGGTCACGGCAATGTCTAAGTCTCAAGACGGACTGTTTAAGGTTGCCTGTGGAGCTGACTCGCTACTTGCGAGAACCGTAATTTATGCTGCCGGAGCATCACCCAAGCACGCTGGATTCGATGGCGAGAAGGAATTTCTCGGCAAAGGTGTTTCTTACTGTGCAACCTGCGATGGGATGTTCTTCAAAAACAAACTAGTGTTCGTAATTGGGGGAGGGAACAGTTCTGCAGAAGAAGCTCTGTACCTTTCCAAAATAGCGATGCAAGTACAGCTTGTTGTGAGAAAAGACCAGCTCAGAGCTTCAAAGAGCCTTGTCAACGCCCTTGAATCCAATCCTAAGATCGAGATTATGCGCCGGCACGTGCTTAAAAGCGTCACCGGTGTCAGCGGTGAAAATATTGTCGACAGCGTTGAGTTGATCAATTTAGACAACGGCCACAACGTCCAGTTCAAATCTCAGGGAGAGCCGATGGGCGTCTTTGTCAGCGTTGGACGTACGCCAAATACCGCGCCGATAAATTACCTGGTGGATACAGACTCTATTGGCTACATCATTACAGACGAGGACATGCGTACAAGGACTCCAGGTTTGTTTGTTGCAGGCGATTGTCGCCGTAAAAGTCTCAGGCAAATCGTGACGGCCGTTTCTGACGGGGCTATCGCAGCGACCTCGGCCATCAAATATCTCGGAGAAATTTAAAACGCTGATAATATATCTTATGTAAAGTAGCAAAGATATTGAATTGGCCACAGGGATAACGGCTTGCCCTTGTGGCCAGAATCGCCCTACTCTCCCGAATATCGTTGCGTCTCGACTTTAGACGCGCTCATGACGTTGAGCTTGAGCTGCGCATCGTCTTCGGTATCGGTGTTCATAATCATGACTAGAGAATCCAGGGCCATAAGACGTGTTTCTCCGCATGGAACGATTTCTTTGCCGGCTCGCTCGATCATGACGATTCGCGTTTGGTCGGGCCATGGCACATCCTGTACGAGCATTCCCTCTAGCGCAGATCCGGTGCCCACGTAAATCGTGTGGATGACCTTCTCGCCCAACTCTCCGTTGATTGAGGGGTCGTCGGGCGTGATGTGCAGCAGGTTGGCCAAGAGGTGCTCGTAAAACGGGTCAACCTTAAGAAGATTGGCTACCACATACGCCAGAATGGCGACGATGGAAACGGACAAAAGCGCGTCCAGCGAGCCCGTCAACTCAAATACCAGTACAACGGCCGTAACGGGTGCCCTCACGACAGCCGCAAACAACCCAGCGATACCCAATGCTATGAAGTTGGGATAAAACGATGTGGGCACGTCAAAGAACTCGCCGACACCCAATGCATAGACGGCACCAATGCAAGCGCCCATAACTACCAGCGGAAACAGTGTTCCGCCAGGTGCGCCAGAACCAAAGCTAATGGCCGTGAAAAGATACTTGCCAAGTAGCAGCGCGGCTACAAATCCCAGTGCCGCGTGCTCTTCTCCCAACAGCGTCTCGATAATCGCGTCGCCGCCGCACATGAGCTCGGGCCAAGCAAACGCCATGACCCCGGCCACGGCAAATGGCACAGCGAGCCTCAAATACGGGACTCCCCTATTAATCTTGCTGTAAAGAGTCTGGGCAAAGAACATGCCAAGGTTGTGTAGGGCGCCCAAAACGCCGCAGAGAAGGCCCAGAAAAGCGACAAAAGCGTAATCGATGCGCGGCAGGTCGGCGACAAAGACCAGGCTCAAGACAGGCTGGATGCCCAGAACCTGACTCACCAGGAAGTCGGACACGATCGTCGAGGTCATAACCGAGATGATCAGCGGCGCCGTGAACTCCTTATGTATCTCTTCGATTGCAAACAAAACACCGGTCAGAGGCGCGTGGAAGGCAGCTGACATACCAGCTGCAGCGCCGCAGGTCACCAGGAGACGTTCTTCTCCCCTCTTGCGGCCCAGAGCCTTAGAGACGGCCTTTCCCGACATACCGCCAAGCTGGACGCTGGGGCCCTCGCGGCCAAGCGACAGGCCGCCCAGGGCGCACAGCGTGCCCTCAATGAACTTCGCGAACATCACGCGATGCCAGGGCATATCCATCTTGCCCGCCACCTCGGCATCAACCTGTGGGATGCCGGAGCCCGATGTAGAAGGCTCCCACAACATGAGCTTGCAGACAACTACAAGCAAAACGGCGAGAAACGCAAACCAACCCAACATGAGCGCGGGTTTGCCCGCAATAGATGTGGTGGCCCAGCGCAAGGTCTTCTCGGCACCGGAAAGTGAGAGGCGGTAGAGCGTGATCACGGCCCCGGCCGCCAGACCTACTAAGGCACCCTCCCCTACCAGATTGACCTGGAATCTACGGGAAAGGTGCCTCGAGACGATATTATCGTGGTGTTTGTGCATGGCTGATTAGTAGGGGCCTCCGCAATAGAAGTTGAAGATGTTGGCAACGCAAATGCCGTACCTGGGGTTGGCGGCGTGGACCATCTTGCCGTTGCCGATGTAGATGCCAACGTGGCCACAATCGTTGTAGTCGCCGTTCATAAAGACCAGGTCGCCGTAGGAAAGCTCGTCAATGCTGTACTTGGCGTTGCCGGCGTCCACGACGCCGCGGCACATGCGCGTTGCGCTGTGGCCGTACTTCCAGCCAAAGGCGTAGCAGACAAGGCCAGAGCAGTCGAAAGAGTCGGGGCCGGCGCCGCCGTACACGTAGGGCTTGCCGACCTGCGCCAACGCGATGGCCACGCTGCTTGCTACAGAGTCGCTGTTACCGGAATCGGTAGATCCGCTGTTGCCGCCGTTGTTACCAGAGTCGGTGTTGGTGGACCCGCCGTTATCATTGCTGCCGGAGTTCCCGCCGTTATCGGTGGAGCCGCCGTTATCGGTGTTGCCCGTATCAGTGCTGCTAGACCCACCGTTGTCGTTGCCGGTGTTGGTGTTAGCGTTGTCGGTAGCCTGGGTTTCGCTTGCTGCGTTGTTGCGGTTCTGGTTGTCCTCGACGTTGGCGATTGCGGCCTGCACGTTTGCGCTTTCCTGTGCGGCAAGCTGCGCCTTGACCTCCTCGTCCAGGGCGTTGTAGGTGTCCGTGGCTTCGGCGACCTTGGTCTGGTATTCACTCACCTGGCTGGTTAGGTTGTTCACCTGCTCCTGCTGGGTAGCCTGCTTGTTCTCGAGCTCGGCCTTATCGGTCTCAAGCTGGGCCTCGAGGGTCTTGACCTCGTTGATGGTCTTTGCCTTTTGCTCGGAGTATTTGTCCAGGTAATAAATGCGGCTTACGAAATCCTCGGGGCTGGTGGAGCCAAAGATGAAGTCCAGGATCGTCGCGGCGCCCTGCTTGTAGGAAGAGCGCATGTCAGAGGAAAGCTGGGCCTTCTTCTCTTCAAGCTGCTGGTTTGCGGCGTCGATCTCAAGCTGCTTGCTGTCGATGTCGGCGTCGGTCTGCTCGATCTGCTCGGTCGCCTCTTCAAGGCTCGACTCGAGGGAAGACAGGCTCGCGCCAAGGCTCTCGAGTTGCTGAGCTGCAGCCGCAAGGTCGGACTGAGGGTCGGCATAGGCCGAGGTGGTGGGGCCAAAGAACGTCAAGGACCCGGCTAAGGCAAGGCTCAGTCCCGCGCAGATAACAGATTTAGTGCGACTAGTGTGCATTGATCCTCCTTAAGCGCCGTGCCTTTAGTTAGCGAGAAGACCGGCGCATACAGTTAATCCACCTTACCAAATTTGGAAAGGTGGATTAAAGGGGGTTGCGCTAAGCGCCATAAACCTCAACGGTTAGTTCACTTTTACCAGGCTAAATACCTCGGTGTCTTCATAATCCTTGGCAATTTCTGCGCGGGGGTTCAGGAAGGCAAGCTCAAGGATAAAGGCAAAACCTCCAACCTTGGCACCCGTCTGCTCGACCAGCTTGCCGGTGGCAACGGCGGTGCCGGCGGTGGCCACAAGATCGTCGACGACAAGCACAACGTCGCCGGGCTCAAGGGCGTCCTTGTGAATCTGCAGCTCGTCGGTACCGTACTCCAGGGAGTAGGACTGGCTGTAGACATCGCGGGGAAGCTTGCCGGGCTTGCGGGCCGGGATAAAGCCGACGCCCAGCTTGTAGGCCACGGGAGCGCCCACAAGAAAACCGCGGGCCTCGGAACCCACAACCTTGGTGATGCCCTTGTGGGCGAACTGCTCGGCAATCTCATCGGTCAAGGCAGTAAGAGCCTCGGCGTTGGCGAACAGCGGCGTGATGTCCTTGAAGATGACGCCCGGCTCGGGATAGTCGGGGATGCTCACGATAAGGGACTCATAGTCGAACTTGGCCATAGCTTCTTCTCCTTGTTTGAAATGCCTAGCTTTCGGACTTCGAGTGACGAAGCCTGCGGGCGATAAGCTCGTCGCGAACGCTGTTGGTAAGGCCCAACATGCGAGAAAGCGCTTGGTTGTACTGGGTGTCGTCTTGCTCGACCTCTTCCTCACCGTTGAGGGAGGGCTTTCTTTGGTAGACGGTCAAGGCTTGCTCGAACATGGCCGACTCGCGATTGGCAGCGATCACGTACTGGCGAAGGTTCTTGGCGCCGATCCCAAAGCGGCGCAGCTCGTCGCACACGCGTATCAGGCCAAAGTCCTGCCCGTCAACCAGGTCGCGGCCGTGCGGGCTGCGTTTGAGCTCGATGACGCCTGCCTCGGAAAGCTGCCTCACAAAAGAGACCTGCACGCCCACCAGCTCTGGCATGCGGTCGATGGGGTGCAGCTTCCCCAGGGTCTCCTCGTCATCAACGGGAAGAACGATGCCCTGTGCGGGCGCCCCGTCCAGGCTCACGCTTTGGCCCGAGTCGATCTTCTCGAGCTCGTCTTTGATGACCTGCAGCGGCAAGAAGCGGTTTTTCTGCAGGTAAAGGATGGTCTCAAGCCGCCGCACGTCCTTTTGAGAGTACAGGCGGTAGCCACCCGGCGTGCGTGACGGGTTGAGTAGACCCTCGTCCTGCAGGTAGCGCACCTTAGAAACCGAGAGATCGGGGTACTGGGCCTGGAGCCTTTTTACGACCTTGCCGATTGTGAGGTAACTGGCGTCAGCCATGCGCGTGCCTTAAGCGCCCGTGTTAATGCGGTCGGTGCCCGCGCTGGTGTGAAAGACCATGCGGAAGGTGCCGATCTGTACCGTGGAGCCGTCGCGCAGGTTGGCCTTATTCACAATGGCGCCGTCGACCCAAGTGCCGTTAAGCGAACCCAGGTCCTCGATGCTCGCGTAGCCCAAGGGCAGCGTGGAAAGATCCATCTGCGCGTGGTGGCGAGAGACGGTCATGTCGTTGAGAAAAACGCTGTTCTTGGGGTCGCGGCCTAGGCTGATCTGGGGCGTGTCCAGCTCAAAGGTGGTGCCGATCTGCGGTCCCTTGAGAATCGTGAGCGTAGGGTTCTTGGGTTTTGACGAGCCCATAAGGTCAGGGACGGTGGCGTCGGCCGCGGGCATCCTAAAAATTTCAGTGGCGTCGGTGTTTGCCATGGTGTTCTCCCCTCAAGTGATAATCCCTTAGATGATATACCTGCGAGGCCGCGGGCGGCGGCTCGCATTCTTAAAGTTGGGTTAGCGGCCGGTTGCCTCCAGCGCCTGGCAGCCAATAAAACCGCCATCGCCTCGCACAAGGCCCATGCCTGTAAGCTCGTCTTTGGTAACGATGACCTTGTCGTTCTTCTCGCATAGGTCGCCAAAGGGCACGGCCGAGAAGAGCGCTTTCTTGGCACCCAGAAGACCCACGGGCGTGACCTCCTCAAACGAGAGGAAACTGCGCCAGAGGGTCCGCGCCTTGGCGGGCGGGATAAACAGGAAATAGGCCTGAATGCCCGAGGGCTGCAGCGGCGCACAGGCCACGACAGCCGAGATCGCGTCGAGGCTAAGCGAGGCGACCTGGCCGGGTCGCGGCAGCTGCTGGCCGTGCAGGTAGTCGCCAAGCACGTGCGAGGCCGCATCGCCCGCCAGCATGAGCGGCGTCAGCATCGAGGTCGCGTCCTCGATGGCCGTGTTGCCGTAGGGGCGCACGCCGTCTTGCTCGGCGGTTGCGAGAAACCCGAGCCATGCCTGGGCGATCGCCCCGCGCGAGCTTAGGTCCACGACGACGTGCTCGGTGTCGCCGCAGCGTACGACCAAAGGCACCGACATAAGGCAGCCGTCGCCGCCCAGTGCCGGCTCGAAGGCGCACTCCGCAACCGCCAGACGCTTGCCGCAGAAGGCGGCCTGGGCCATAGCCGCAGCGTCGGGGCCAGAAACCAGCTGGTAGGTGGCACCGGTAAGGTCGCACAAGACGCAGCCGTTGGCCATCGCGGCCACAGCGTCCTTCTCGCCGGCGTATGAGCTTACGCGCTGGTAGGACTCATCGATCGAGGGCTCGAAGTTTGCACCGAGAAAAACGTGCTCTTGGTATAGGGTTCCCATGCGGGGCGTGGTCATTGCTTACTTGCCTTCCTTGGGTTGCGAGGAATTCTTGATCTGGACGCCCTTGACGGTATAGACCAGGGCGGTTATGGCCGAGCACACGACGCCGGCATAGACAAAGAAGATGCCCAACGCGCTACCCTGGGTGTTAAGGCCCGGCAGCCACGAGGCGGCAGTGAGACCCAGGCCTTCGACGGCGGGCAGGCCCAGCAACAGGTCGCAGAAACCAAACATGAGAAGCGCCGTTGCGGCCTTGCCGATGTAGACCACGTCAACAGGGCGCGTGCGATAGTGCTGCAGAATCGCCGCCCCGCAGGCCAGGTAGACGTCGCGGCCAATGACAAAGATGGGCACCCACACGGGCAGCTCGCCCACGATAAGAAGGCCAAGCACGCCGGTGAAGAGAAGGACGCGATCCATCACGGGGTCCATGATCTTGCCCAGCCAGCTGACCGTCTGGGTGCGGCGGGCCACCTGGCCGTCCAAGAAGTCGGTCACGGCCGCTGTGGCATAGCAGGCAAGGGCGATGTGGCGGTTGCCGCCCGTGGCAAAGATAATCAAAAACGCGATCGTTAGGGCAAGTCGGCAAAAGGTGATGACGTTTGCCACGGTAAGAATCTGCTGCGAAGGGTTTTGAGAGGACCCCACCGGGGCATCTTGGATACCTTGCGCCTGGCGCACGGCGGCGTCGGAATCGGCCACCCGTTTGATGGCTTCTT
This sequence comes from Paludibacteraceae bacterium, assembly GCA_963630635.1. Classification (GTDB taxonomy): domain Bacteria; phylum Actinomycetota; class Coriobacteriia; order Coriobacteriales; family Atopobiaceae; genus Paratractidigestivibacter. Next base: position 5,177 of record CAVGOA010000050.1, on the reverse strand, counting down.
TTAGTTCGTCTAGTCTTGCGGACACGTCATCCTCAGTCTGTCAGGTTGGATACACAAATGATTACTGTACCCAACTTGAGGCGATTAAGCCCGGCTTTTCGCCTAGAGGCAGGTCGCTTCCAGAAAACGGATAAGAACGCGCGTGCCCTGGGCATAGCAACGCTTGGAGATACGCTCGTTGACGCCGTGGACGCCGCGAGCCTCTTCTGCTGGCGCAGGTCTAAAGGGGCAGATGCGCATGATGGAGTCGCAAATGCCCTCGTAGCGCACCGAGTCGGTGCCGCCGCAGACAAATGACGGAACAAAGACGACGCCGGGGTGGAAGTGCTCCAGAGACTCTTTGAGCTCTGCGTAGCCGGCGCCTTGTGTGGTGTCCACACGGCCGGCGGGCGTGTAGTGGAGCTTCTCGACGCTGGCGCCAAAGGGGGCGACGGCGCGGCGCACGTCGGCGACAAGGGCGTCCACGTCGCAGCCGGGCAGCAGGCGGAAGTTCACGACGGCCGACACATCTGCAGGCATGACGTTGGCTGCGGGCGACGAGCCAAAGACCTGGTCGACGGCTACGGTGGTGGCCACAAAAGGATAAAGGGCGCGCACCTGTGAGGCTGCCTGTGCGATTTTCTGGGCGTTGGCCCCGATGTCGCCCACGAGCGAGGCGAAGGGTTCTTGCGTAACGCGGTTGCCCAGGGCCTCGAAGGTGCCCGCGACCAAGGGCGTGAGCTGCGGGGCCGGCTTGTTTTGGCAAAGGGCCGCGACGGCGCGAGAGAGCTTCTCCAGCGAGGTGCCGCCAAAGGGGTTGGAGGAGTGGCCGCCTGCGCCGGACACGCTGATCTTGAGGTTGAGATAGCCCTTCTGAGACAGGCAGATGTCCGAGATGACTGTGCCGGGCGCGCCGTAGTCGGCGGCATCGGCCATAGTGGTGGTGCCCTCGTCCAAAAGGAAAGCGGCTCGCATGCCGCGCTCGGCCATGACGGCGGCCACGTGGGTGGCGCCATGGCTCGAGACCTCCTCGTCCTCACCAAAGGCCAGGTAAATGCCACGTTTTAAGGTCTTCCCGGTGGCAAGAAGATATTCTGCTGCCTCAAGCTCGGCCATGAGCATGTCCTTGATGTCCAGGGCGCCCCGGCCCCAGATCCACTCGTCGTCGATATGGCCCGAGAAGGCATCGTGGACCCACTCGTCCTCGGTGCCGGGGATCACGGGAACGACATCTTGGTGAGCGATGAGCATGGCGGGATCGAGCGCGGGGTCGCTGCCGGGGATGCTAATCAGGACCGAGTGGCCAATGAGCTCGAAGGTGGCCACTTCAAAGATGTGCGGGAATGCGCGCTTGATATGGTCTTGCAGGCGCTCGAACTCATCAAAATCGGTCTTCTCGCCGTCAAAAACGGTTTTGCAGGCAAGGGCGGCAGAAAGACGCTGGAAGGAGCCCTCGTAGTCGAAGTCGGGATAGTCGCCCTCGTTGGCAAAGTGGTCATAAACGTCAAAAGAGTGAGCCATACAAGTCCCTTGTCCGGCCGCCTGCGGCCTATAGGTGAAAGTGAGCAAGGCAAAGGGTAAACTAATCCCAATTGAGCGCGCGACAATAATGCTCGGCGCGTGACAAACACGACACAAGGAGGCCTTATGTCCCAGGAGCCCAACGAGAACCTTGACGCCAACGATCTGCCCGAGGAAGAGACCGGCGAGTACATCACCTTGGATTACGAGGACGGCACGACCGAGCGCTGCGAGGTCATGGGGATCTTTGAGCTGGACGACGTCGAGTACATCGCCCTTGTCCCCGAGTCCGATGACGGCTGCGTCTATCTCTACGTCTACGAGGAGCACGAGGACGGCACCTTCTCGCTGGGCGATATCGCCGACGACGAGCTGTTTGCCCAGGTGGCCGAGGCTTACGAGAGCCTTATCGACGAGGATGATGTCGACGCCGAGTAGGGCTTCTCGCCAATCACGGACACTTGCGCGTTAACGAATGCGGGCTCCTTGGGCATTGCGCCGGGGAGCCCGCATTATTAATGAACGCCTGGTAGTAGCGCCGGTTAGAGCGAGGCCTCGAACTTCTCCATGAAGTCGACGAGGGCCTGGACACCCTCGTAAGGCATGGCGTTGTAAATCGAGGCCCTCATGCCGCCCACAAGGCGATGGCCCTTGAGATTAACGAGGCCGGCTTCTGCTGCCTGCGCAATAAAGCGCTGGTCAAGGTCCTTATCGCCCGTGACAAACGGGACGTTCATAAGCGAGCGATACGCCGGCTCAACCGTTGGCGAGAAGACCTTTGAGTTGTCCAAGAAGTCGTAAAGAAGAGCGGCTTTCTTGCGGTTTCTTTGCTCCATTGCCTCAATACCGCCCAGCTCAAGCAGCCACTTGAAGACAAGGCCGCAAACATAGATACCCCAGCAGTTGGGCGTGTCGTAGAGCGATCCCGCGTCTGCGTGAGTCTTGAAGCGAAGCATGGTGGGTACGCCAGGCAAGTCATCAGGTATTAGGTCGCGGCGAACGATGACCACCTGGACGCCTGCGGGGCCAACGTTTTTCTGCACGCCGGCGTGAATCAGGCCGTAGCGGTTCACGTCGACGGGCTCGGAGAGAAACATCGAGGATTGGTCGGCCACCAGGACGTGTCCTTTGGTGTTGGGAAGCTGGGGGTAACGGGTACCGGTGATGGTCTCGTTCTGGCAGATGTAAACGAAGCTCGCGTCATCACGTATGTCCAGGTCAGAGCAGTCGGGCACATACGAGAAGTTCTTATCGGCAGAGGTGGCCAGAAGTTTGGCGTCGCCCAGAATCTGCGCCTCGGCAAAGGCCTTCTTCGACCAGTTACCCGAGACCACGTAGTCTGCCTTGCCGTTGGTCGCCAGGTTCATGAAGACGGTCGAGAAAAGCAGCGAGTCGCCGCCCTGAAGGAACAGGACCTCGTAATCGTCCGGGATGCCCATAAGCTCTCGAAGGTCCTTCTCGGCTTCATCAAGAATGCCCTGGAAAACGGCCGAGCGGTGGCTCATCTCCATGACGGACATGCCGCAGCCGTTAAAGTCGCTCATCTGCGCGGCGCATTGCGCGAGGACCTCTTGGGGCAAGACGGCGGGACCGGCAGAGAAGTTGTAGACGCGGCTCATTAGCGCTCCTTTGGCTTTGTTTCGCTTAGGTAGACCAAATGATAACCGCGGCGGCGTTGCGCTAAGGTGTCTTGTAACCATAAGGAGAGAAACCATGTCCACATTTTTGAACGCGAGCCCCATCTTTGGACCGGTCAAGAGCCGCCGTCTTGGCGTCTCGCTGGGCGTCAACATGATGCCTGCGGCAGGCAAGATCTGTTCTTTCAACTGCATTTATTGCGAGAACGGCTTAAACGAGGAGCGACGCTGTGGCCAGCCGCACAACGACGCGGCGACGGTTTTGGCCGCACTTGAGAAGAAGCTCGTGAGCATGCGCGACGAAGGTGAGCTGCCGGATGTCATCACCTTTGCCGGAAACGGCGAGCCCACGGCGGCGCCGGAGTTCCCGCAGGCCATCGAGGGTGCGGTGCGCCTTCGCGATCAGCTGGCGCCGGCGGCCAAGATCGCCGTTCTCTCCAACGGCACCTACGCAGACAGACCGGCGGTTCATGACGCTCTGATGCTGGTGGACGATAACATTTTGAAGTTGGACACCGTGGACGCGGACTACATTCGCCTGATTGACAACCCCGGTTGCGCTTACGATGTCGAGCACCAGATCGAGAGCTTCAAGAGCTTCGGCGGTCATGCGATCATCCAGACCATCTTCTTGACCGGCACCTATAAGGGCCACGACATGGACAATACCGGCGAGAAGTACGTAGGTCCGTGGCTTGATGCCTTGAGACGCATCGCCCCGCAGGCGGCCACCATCTACACCGTGGCCCGCGAGACGCCCGTGGCAGGGCTTAGCAAGGCCCCAGCCGCGTCCCTTGACGCCATCGCGGCGCAAGTGGAGACCTTGGGTATCCCCTGCCAGGTTTCGTACTAGAGGGGTCGGCGAAAATCTTCCCCCAACCGGAGTGCAGCGCGGCCCTTTCCTGGGCAAACGCGAAATTTGATGCCGGTTGGGGGAAGTTTACTTTAGGGCCTCTGGCCCATGCCGCCCTCGAGGGTGACGGTCTCGCCGTTCATGTACTTGAAGTCGGGGCCGCACAGCTGCACGACCACGCGGCCGATCTCGGTCTCGACGTTGCCGTAGTGGCCGGCAGGCGGCATGTGGACGTTGGCCTTGAAGGCCTCGGGATACGCAGCCTCGAAGTTCTCGAGCTGGGCCGTCCAGGCCAGCGGGCACACGACGTTGACGTTGATGCCGTCCTTGCCCCACTCGTTGGCGGCCACGCGAGAAAGGCCGCGAATGCCCTCCTTGGCGGCGGCGTAGGAGCACTGGCCGTAGTTGCCAAACAGGCCGGCACCGGACGCGAAGTTGACTACCGAGCCCTGGGTCTCCTTGAGATAGGGATAGGCCTTCTGCATGTACAGGAAGGCGGCGTAGAGGCCCGAGTAGATGGCTAGGTTGAACTGCTCCATGGTGTGGTCTGCAATGGTCACGCCAGAGGCGCTGGCCTGGGCGTTGTTGACCACGGCGTCAATGCGGCCAAATTTCTCGATAGCCTTGTCGATGACGTTTTGGACCACGGCCTCGTTGTCGGCACCGGCCGAGACGTCGGCCGCAACAGGCAGGACCTCGATACCGTAGTCGGCTTCGAGGGACTCCTTGGCGGCCTCGAGCTTGGCCACGTTGCGGCCGGTGATAACGAGATTCGCGCCCTCTTTGGCAAAGGCGATGTCGATGCCGTAGCCAATGGAGCCGGCGCTGCCGTCCTTCAAGGTTGCCTTGCCTCCGCCGGTGACGATGACGGTCTTTCCGCTGAACAGGCCCATAGTGCCTCCTAATTTCGTCGGCTCCGAGCGCGGCTGCGCGGTTCGCCGATTTTTGGTGAGGGTACTATAGCTGTTAGGTGAACGTTAACCTAATCGTCTGTCGGTAGACGGGCGCGTTGACGGGCCAGACGGTTGCGCAGCACAAAAAGCGCAGATAAGAAGACCTAAACCTAAAGCGCCGATACAACAAAAAACCGGAGAGAATTTCTTCTCTCCGGTTTGAAAGTTCTGGTCGGGTGGACTGGATTCGAACCAGCGACCCCTTGACCCCCAGTCAAGTGCGCTACCAAACTG
>CAVGOA010000049.1:12623-15246 GCA_963630635.1 Paludibacteraceae bacterium | reverse complement strand
GTGGCGCTGCCACGCGTCGCCGCCCTCGTCGCCGCCGTAACTCACGTAGTAGCCGGACATGTCGTAGAACAGGCAGTCGTTGGTCTCGTGCTTGAAGTTCCTCGCTATGCGGCGGTCGCCGGTGGTGCCCGTGCGCACGCCCACGCTGGAGCCCTTGGACAGGTTGCCCTCGATGTAGGCCTTGGCGGTGGCGCCGCCGTTCTCGCGAAGCATCACGTCGTCGGCGTTGCCGGAGTCCTTCCCGCGCGTGTTGCCCTTGATGACGCACACGCCCTTGAGCCTGAGGTCGTAGCTGTGCCAGACAAAGACTCCGCCACCCTCGTAGTTGCCGCCGCTGTCCACGCTGCAGGCGTTGCCCGTGATCGTGCAGTCCTCAAGCAGGTTTCCGTCGTTGCAGTCGTAGATGCCGCCGCCCTCGTACTTGCACCAGTTGTCCTTAATCACACACTTGCGGATAGTGATGTACTCCTGGTCCAGCTCGATGCCGCCGCCGTCGTAGGCCGAGTAGTTACCGCTAATTGTGATGCCCTCGATCAGGCCGTTGTTGGAGGTCGACTGGTGCTGGCTCACGTGAATGCCACCGCCAGACTGCGAGAACTTGTCCTCAAGTCTGTTCGACATGGTCGCCCTGTTGTTGGAGATGTAGGCCTCGCCGTCCTTCGATGTGATGCTGAAGGCCGTGCGCGTAAGCTGGATGCCGCCGCCGGACTGGGCGGTGTTGCCCTCGATACTTGCACCGTCGTTCATGGTGAGAACGGCCCCGGTGTCGTAGAAGTAGATGCCTCCACCGTAGTTATCGGCCCAGTTGTTGCGAATGGATGAGTTGCTCATGTTGATGGTGACGTTCGTGCCGCCGGCATAAACGCCTCCACCGTATTTAAAGCTTCTGTTGTGCTCGATCACGGCGCCGTTTTGCATGTTGAGCGTCGAGTTTTTATACAACGAGACGCCTCCGTAGGCGCTTTTGCATGCGTCGTCGTCAGCCCGGGAGCCGCGGCAACCGGCGACCGCGACGCCGTCGAGGGTCAGCTTCGCGGACTCACCAACGACGATGCCGCAATAATACGAGGTTGTATTGGTCACAAGGCCGCCGGCGTTTACCGCATAGTCGCACTCGCTGCCGTCATCGGTGCTGTACCCCTTGTACTTGATATCGACCTTCTCGCTGGACGTGAGCGTAAGCTCCGCGCCCGCGCCAAGCGTGAGGGTCTCCGCCTCGCCAATGTTCTTGATCGTGTGCCCGTTCATGTCGATGGTGATCTTCTTGCCCGCGGGAATCAGATAGCTCTTATCAATTCTCTGTGAGGTGAACTGGCCAACAGACCAGTCCTCGTCCATGACGATGGTGGCACCGTCGTAGCCGGCGCTCATCGCGTCGTCGACGCTGGTGTAGTTGACGCGCTGGTCGCCTTCGCCCGAGTGGGCAATGACCGCCGCCTCGTCGGCCGCCGCGCGGGCCGGCAACGCAAACGCGCAGCAGGCCACAGCCGTCGCCACCACCGCGCAAACGATGGCGAGAAGCCCCGCTCTTCTCTGTTTAGGAGATTTTTGTCTCATGGTGTCCTCCTCAAGGACGCGACCAAGAATACGTCTTCCAGTCTAGCCCTTTCAGTACGTCTTAAGACCGGCGATGCCTCCTGCAATTCCTGGACTTGTCTGATGCTCTTAGGCCTTCTCAGCTGCAATTTATTGGGTTGTCTGATGATTCGCCTACAAATAAAGGGCTTGTCTGATGCCCAAGTATCAGACAAGCCCCAAAATTGCAGTTGCTCACGTTGGCGAGAAGCCCACGACGGCGAGAAGCCCGCGCTCCCTACCCGCGCTTGTAAACCGTCTCGCCGGCCACGATGGTGCGAGCCACCTCGAAGTTGGCATCAATAAGCACCAGGTCGGCGCAGGAGCCCTCGTAGATACGGCCCTTGTCGGTCCAGCCAAAAAGGTCGGCCGGGTTCTGGGTCATGGGTTTGGACGCCTCCTCAACGCCCGCGCCGGTGAACTTCATGAAGTTACGCAGCGCCTGGATCTGCGTTAGCGTCGAGCCGGCACGCACGCCGTTGGACGCCAGCTTGGCGTCGCCATCCTCGACCACCACGTCGTTCACGCCCAGCTTATAGTTGCCGTCGGGCAGGCCCGCCGCCATGATGGAGTCGGTGATGCCCAAAATACGGTCCCAGCCCTTGGCCTTTACGTACAGGCGCACGGTGCCGGGGTGCAGGTGGCGACCGTCACAGATAGTCTCGGCGTAGGCGTCGCTCTCAAGGGCCACGCCAAAAATCGCCGGATCATGCTGGTGGAACAAGCGCATCGCGTTGCCCACGTGCGTGACAGACTTCGCGCCTGCTTCGATGCAGGCCCACGACAGGTCATAGCCCGCACCGGAGTGCCCAATCGCCGCCGTGATCCCAATCTTGGCCAAGGGCCCGATCAAGTCCGGCACGCCCGGGACCTCGGGCGCCAGCGTGGTGTACAGGATATGGCCACCGGCCGCCTCTTGGTACTTCTCAAACAGGCTGATGTCGGCCTCGTGCATAAGCAGGTGCTCGGGCATGGCGCCCTTGTACTCGCTGGAAAGGCACGGGCCCTCCAGGTGAATGCCCAGAAGGGCCGCCCCGTCGTAGGGCCC
>CAVGOA010000049.1:0-12352 GCA_963630635.1 Paludibacteraceae bacterium | reverse complement strand
CCCGCCTCGACCGTCACGTTGGCCCGGCGCAGCGCCCCGTCGCTCAGCACCCGCCCGTCGGCGATATACAAAGAGCCGCTCATCGCGTGCCTCCCTTAGTAAGCCTGCTGTCTGGCCACGTCGTTGACGTAGATCGCCGCGTCGGGGTGGTCTTGCAAAAGCGTAGCGGGAAAAGCAGCTGTGACCTCACCATATGCCGCACGTCTCACGACGCCGCGGTGCCAGTCCCTAAAGACGCCCAGACGAACCTTGCGCGCGCCCAGGATCTGCCGCATGCCGATGGTCGCGGCGCGGCGCGGGAAGTCCTCCAACGCCCCGCCCAAGTCACCGCAGTTGGTCGCCCTCGTCTCGGGGCGAATATCCAACGCGCGGGTCTCGAGCGCAGCGAACTCCTGCGCGTCCAGCTCTTCCTGCGGCTCGTTAAAGGCCAGGTGACCCGTGATGCCAATACCGCCAAAGGCGATGTCGACGCCGCCCAGCTCGTCAATCACGCGCTGCACGCGGCCGGGATCGGCCGGATCGGGAAAGACGCGCTGCTCTTCGGGCAGCACGAGCTCAGGCTTGATCTTCGAGTAGACCACGCGGTCCATGAACCCGCGGAAGGACAGCGGGTGCGCCGCGTCGACCCACTGGTCGTCGTCGGTCAAATACTCGTCCATGTTGATGAACCAGCAGTTTTCAAGCGAAAGGTTCTTCTCGTTGACCAGGTCGACAAAGATGGGGTATTGGCCCACAGGCCCCACCGGGCAGATAAATACAGTGTGTTTACCCTGCGCGTTGTTTTGTTCGATGCACTCGACCATCTCTTGCGCGAGCTTAGTAAAAACCGCGTTGGAGTCCCCGGGAAAGACCAGGGGGATCTTGGCGCCGTCTCCCAAGTCCTCTGCCGAGATGTGATAGTAATCCATGCCGTTCCTTTCCTTTAAGCCAGAAAGACACACAGCGGGCGGCCCTCCGCGTGGATGGGGAGGAGAGCATCCAAACGCGAGAAGGCCGCCATGTAATCGCCCGCCCGCACCGCAACAGCGCGGGCGGGGTCTTGATGTCCGCCTATGCGTTACTTGTTCTCGGCGTAGAGCTTATCACCCGCGGTGATGACGTCCTCAAGCACGTAATCGCTAACCGGGACCTCGGCGGTAATGCGGCCGTTGTCCAGGAAGACCTGCTGCTGCGCCTTGTAGTAGCCCACGATCTTGTCGGTGTCGCCAATGGCGTCGGCAGCGCCCTGCCAGTCGCCCTCGCCCGTGGACTGAAGCAGAGTGTCCTCGGGAAGGCCCAGCTTATCGGCCAGGAGCTTAGCCACATCGTCGATGTGAGCTGCGCGGTAGACCTTGCCCATGTCAAGGGCGGCGGCAAAGCGCTCGAGGATCTCGGCGTTCTTCTCGGCGTAATCGGGCAGGCAGATGTAGGAGCCGGGGAAAGCGACCTTGTCGGAGTAATCGGTGTTGGTGCCCAGAACCAGGTAGTCGTCCTTGAGCTGCTCTTGCAGGGTAACGGTGTTGGGAGACCAGGTGGCGCAGGCGTCGATCTGTCCGGCGATCATTGCGGTGGTCATGCCGTCGACCTTCATCTCGGTCAGAGTGATGTCGTCGGTGGTAAGGCCCGCGTCCTGCAGCACGTACTGAAGGATGATCTCAGAAGAAGTACCAGAGGCCACAGCCACGGTCTTGCCCTTGAGGTCGGCGGCCTTCGTGATGCCCTTAGACTTGTTGGCAACCACGCAGTCCGCCTGGGAGAGCTGGTCGAAGGCGAAGATCTTGGCCTGGCCCTCGATGCACAGTGCGTGCGCGCCGTGGCCAATCTGAGCCAGGTCGATGTCGCCAGACTGCATGGCCGAAATCTCGGCGGGGCCGGCGTCAAACTGGGAGGTCTCGACGGTGATGCCAAACTTCTCGAAGTAGCCCTGGTCAATAGCAGAGAAGAGCGTGCCGGCAGAACCCAGGTTGGGCATGAAGGCGACCTTCAGGGTAACGGGGTCGTAGCTGGTACCGGAGTCTGCGGCCTTCTCTTCGGTCTTGGTCTCGGAAGAGCTGGAGGACGAGCCGCCGCAGCCAACAAGGGCAAGGCCGGCCGTGGCGGCCGAGGCGGCGCCAAATGCCTGGAGGAAAGAGCGACGAGACATTACGGAATCGAGCTTTTTCATGATAGGGTTCCTTTCCCTTTAGGCAACGCGCGCGGCGCGCGCCGCCTCCTCCCAAACAACGAGGACGCATCCTCGATGGTGCCAAATAAAGCGCTGGTCAAATACGGCGAGAAGACCTATTTCCTCACCGAGAGGTACTCCTGGTAGACCTGACTCCAGATGTGGTTCTTAAGCTCCAAGAACTCCGGGGTCATCTTGGTCTCTTGTGTGCGGGGGTACGGGATGTTAATGTCCACGACCTCCTTCACGCGACCGGGGCGCGCGTACATGATGACCACGCGTTGGGCCAAGATGATGGCCTCCTCGACATCGTGGGTAATGAAGAAGCAGGTCTTTTGCTCCTTCTCCCAGGTGTCGAGAAGCTCTTGCTGCAGCTGGGTCCTGGTCTGGGCGTCCAGGGCGCCAAAGGGCTCGTCCATGAGGAGGACCTTGGGGTTCACGGCGTAGGCGCGCGCGATGGCCACACGCTGCTTCATGCCGCCCGAGAGCTCCTTGGGGTAGGACTTGGCAAAGTCCTGCAGGTCAACGAGCTTGATGTACTTCTCGGCAATGGCGTCGCACTCTTCCTTGCTCTTACCCTGGAGCTTGAGGCCAAACTTAACGTTGTCCTCAACCGTGAGCCAGGGGAAAAGCGCGTACTGCTGAAATACGATGCCGCGGTCAGGGCCGGGGCCGGTGACCTCTTTGCCATCGACGGTGACCTTGCCCTCGGTGGGCTCTTCAAGGCCGCCGATAATGTTGAGCAGCGTCGACTTACCGCAACCAGAAGGACCAACGACGCAGACAAACTCGTTCTCGTGGATATCAAGGTTGACGCCGTTGAGAGCGGTCATCTCGCCCTTGCGCGTGTCGAACTTCTTAACAACGTTATCGATGTGGACCTTCACGGGCGCATCTACTGCTGAACCGACTCCTGCCATCCCGTGAACCTCCTCTCAAGGAAGCGAACAATCTTCTCGAAGCAGATGCCGATGATGCCGAGCATAAGGATGCCGAGCAAAACGACGTCCATCTGGTAGTAACCCGAGGCCTGCTGAATCATCATGCCCAGGCCCTTGTCGCCGCCGACGATCTCGGAGGCCATGAGGGTAGTGAGCGAGGTGGACAGCCCCAAGCGAGCGGCGACCAGGATAAACGGGGTGGAAGCCGGGATGATCACCTTGAAGAAGATGTCGGTCTCCTTGGCGCCCAGGACGCGGGCGGCCTTGATCAGCGTGGTATCGACGCCCTTGACGCCCTGATAGATGGTGACGACCATGACGAGGAACGCCGCGATGAAGATAACCGTGACCTTAGAGGCCTGGCCAATGCCCAAGGCCGCAATGATCAAGAAGACGTAAGCCAAAGGCGGGATGTTACGAATGAACTGGATCCAGGGCTCGACCACGTGGCGGAAGGGGTCGTACCAGGCCATAAGGAAAGCCACCGGGATCGAGACGACGAAGGCGATGCCAAAGCCCATAAGGACACGCGAGATGGACGCCCAGGCGTGGGCCCACAGAAGGCCACTCTGAGCGCGGGACACAAACGCGGCCCAGACCTTGGCGGGAGGCGCGAAGACGGCCGGCCACTTGCCGGCAGCCAAAAGCCACAGGCCAACGGCGCACGCCAGGGAGATGAGCGCCCAAGCCCAGTTGGGAACCTTGCTCCAAATCGATGCTTTCTTCTTATTCAACGAATGCCTCCTTACAACTTGCCTGCCCCAGCGCCCAAAAGACGTCGAGACGAAAGACCTTGTGCCGTGCCTTAAAACTAAGAACTTGGTGGAGACGAGAAAACAAAATGCCACGCGAAAGAAATGCCCGCGCTTAACGCTAAGCCCAACGCCTGTTTACTTTGACAACGCCTGAGGCCGACTTGAACGTTTAAGCTGACGTATTTTTAACACACTCTTCTTTGCGTGTTGGTGGACGTTTTATTAACAACCTGTTTTTTCTCCGCCAGACGGCTGTTTTTGCGCGATTGACGGCATCTCAAGCGATTTATCTCGGTAAACGGTAGGCATTGGCAGATAGACGGCATTTTAATTTCTCTTGCAAACCGTGCACCCTACGTGATACAAACGATTGGTGACCTACTTAATCGTAAAAGCCCTTTTAAAGGAACGGTACGAGATGGGTAAGCGAACAACACTCAAAGATGTCGCGGCCGAGGCCGGGGTCACCGCTGCCACCGTTTCCTACGTCATCAACAACACCCCCGGCCAGACCATTCGCCCCGAGACCCGGGCGCGCGTGCTTAAGGCCGTCGAGAAACTCCGCTATACCCCCAACGTCCACGCCCGCACCCTGCGCAACCGCAACTGCCCCTGCGTGGGCCTGGTTCTTCGCAAGAACTTGGCCGTCCCGCGCTTTAGCCAGATGGCCTACGGTATCCAAACTCGTCTGGAACAAGAGGGCTACAACGCCCTGCTGCTGGGCAACACTATCGACAACCTGGGCATCTCTGACTACGCGAGCGCCTATCTGGCAGGCCGCGTCTGCGGCGTCATCTTCATCGGGACCGAGAACCACGGGCCCGACAAGAAGAGCCTAAAGGCCCTCACCGCCGAGAAGGCCCCTCTCGTCGTATTTGACTGCCAGCAAGAGGCCACAAGCCACAGCACCGTCGACTTCGACTACAAGGGCGGCGCCGAGCTCATCGTCACCCGCGCCGTCAAAGAAGCCTCCGTGCGCCCAAAGCGCATTGTCTATTTTCGCCCCCAGATCGACACCGCCCAGGAGCGCAAACGTCAGGAGGGCGTGGCCGCTGCGTGCGAGAAGGCCGGCGTCAAGATGATCATCCGCACCGCCCCCGTCGACGAGAGCAACATGGAGACCTGGGACGCGCGCTACTCTGTGGGCAGCACCGACGAGGGAATGGCGCTCAACAAGCTCTTCTACACCTGCGTCGCCCAGATCTTGCGCGAGCTGCAAGACGGCGACATCGTGGTCTCGAGCTGGGCCACCTGGACCCACAGCTTCCGCAAGCTCTCGAGCTACCTCAACGAGCAGGCCAAGCACATCACCTATGTCGAGCTGGCCAACAACGGCGAAAGCTGGCGCGCGGCCGACTACTACACACGTCTTCCCAACTACGAGGCAGGGGTCGCCTGCGCAGAGGAGCTTCTCGCCCTCTTGCACTCCGGCGTGCCGTCTTCCCGCCTCATAAAGCTCACCCACATCGTCGCGGCGCCCACCGACGCAATGACGTTCATTAGCTAATTGGCTCGGCCTGTCGCCTTTTGTGCCCAGGCCAAAACAGGAGGGATAAGAGATGTCGCTCGTTCCGCTTAAACCTGTGCTGGATGCCGCAAGAGCAGGGGGCTATGCGCAAGGCGCCTTCAACGTGAACGCCGTGTGCCAGGCCAAGGCCGCCATCGAGGTTCACGAGATGCTGAGAAGTGCCGCCATCTTGCAGGGCGCAGACCTGGCCAACGCCTTCATGGGCGGCCGCGCCGATTTTGCCAACGGCACGACCGAGGACAAGATTCGCGGCGCCAAGAACATCGGCGACGCCGTCAAGAAATATGCCCAGGACTCCCCTATCCCGGTGGTCCTGCATCTTGACCATGGCCGCGACATGGAAAGCGTCAAGGCGGCCATCGCAGGCGGCTACACCTCGGTCATGATCGACGGCTCTTCTCTGCCCTTCGAAGAAAACGTCGAGCTCACCCGCGAGGTCGTGAAGTACGCGCACCCGCGCGGCGTCTCGGTAGAGGGCGAGCTGGGCGTGCTGGCGGGCGTCGAGGACCACGTCTTTGCCGCTTCTTCCACCTACACCAACCCGCTTTTGGCCGTCGATTTTGTGCGCAAGACCAAGTGCGACGCGCTGGCCATCAGCTATGGCACCATGCACGGCCCCTCCAAGGGTAAAGACGTCAAGCTTCGCCGCGAGATCCCAATCGCCATCCGCGAGTGCCTGGCCCACGAGGGCCTCGACTGCGCACTGGTGAGCCACGGCTCTTCGACCGTCCCCGCCTACATCGTGCGCGAGATCAACGCATTGGGCGGCAACATCCAAAACGCCTACGGCATCAGCCTGGCCGAGCTCAAGGCCGCAATCCCCGCCGGCATCAACAAGATCAACGTCGATACCGACATTCGCCTGGCCGTCACCCGCAACATGCGCGAGCTCTTTGCCAAGCGCCCCAAGCTGCAAGAGAGCCCCTCTGTTGGTGGGGTCTACAAACTGTTGCTCGAGCACCCCGAGAATCCCGACCCGCGCGCGTTTCTCCCCGCGATCTACGACACCGTTATGACCGGCGTCGTGCCCGACCAAGACACGGCAGACCTGGTGGCCGTCATCGAGGCGGGCGTCAAAGAGGCTATCGCGACCCTGATTGTGGAGTTCGGCAGCTTTGGCCACGCACCCGATGTCGAATGCGTCACCTTGGACCAGATGGCCGAGCGCTACCAGAAGGCCGGGATCTAAGATGGCCGGCGCGGACGGCCTTCTCATTGTCCATGGCGGCGGACCCACCGCCGTCATCAACGCATCCCTCTACGGAGCGGTTGACGAAGCCCTCAATGCGCCGCAGGTAGGACGCGTGATGGGTGCCCTCGGCGGAGTCGACGGCATCCTGGACGGGCGCTTTGTGGACTTCTCGGCGGCAAGCGACGCAGAGCTTTCCCGCCTGCCCTTCTCGCCGTCGTCTGCCATTGGCACCAGCAGAAAGCCGCTTGAGGACGAGGACTACGCGCAACTGGCCCAGGCACTCAAGAAGCACGGGATCCGGTGGCTTTTGCCCACTGGCGGCAACGGAACCATGGACACTTGCGGCAAGATCTGGCGCGCCTGCCAAGCCGCCGACGTGCCCATCGACGTCGTGGGCATCCCCAAGACCATGGACAACGACATCGCCGTGACCGACCATGCGCCCGGCTTCGCCAGCGCGGCCCGCTACATGGCGGCCAGTGTCTCGGAGGTCTGCTGCGACGTGCGCGGCCTTCCCATCCACATTGCCGTCGTCGAGGCCATGGGTCGCTCGGCGGGCTGGGTTACGGCGGCCAGCGTCCTGGCAGACGAATCTGGCTGCGGTGGTCCCGACCTTATCTACCTGCCCGAACGTGACTTTGACCAGACCCGCTTCCTTGATGACGTACAAAACCTCATAGACGAAAAAGGCTCGGGCGTCGTGGTGGTCTCGGAGGGCCTGCACGACGCGGACGGCACGCCGATCGCCCCGCCCCTCATGACGGTAGGGCGCGCCACGTACTTTGGCGACGTCTCGGCGCACCTATCGCGCCTCATTATCTCCAAGCTAGGCTATAAGTCCCGCTCCGAGAAACCCGGACTTCTCGGCCGTGCCTCTATCGCCTGGCAAAGCGACGTGGACCGCGAGGAGGCCATCCAGTGCGGCCGTCACGCCGTGCGCGCGGCGCTTGAGGGAGACTCGGGCAAGATGATTGGCATCAAGCGCGTCTCGAGCGAGCCCTACGCCGTCGAGTACATCCGCATCCCCATCGAGCAGGTCATGCTCGACGAGCGCCATATGCCCGATGCCTACATCAATGAGGCAGGCAACGGAGTGACCGATGAGTACCGCGCATGGCTGTTCCCCCTCATTGGCGGCCCGCTGCGCAAGTTCACGAGCTTCGTCTAACCACGCCACAGCCCGCGCCCAAGACACCAGCCCTAAGAAAGAAGGCCCCATGAAGCATATCTTCCTCAATCTCAAGCGCTTTGACATCACGCCAAATCTGGGCGGCGTCAACCGCCTGGCCGTCCCTGCCGAGTGGGGCCACGCCGTCACCTCGCAGATCCGCGACGTCGCCGAGAAGTACGCCGATGTCGCCGAGTTCGCCGCGTTTCTCCCCGAGGCCCAGCTTGTAGGCGCCGTAGCGGGCGCAGAGGGCTCGCCCTTAGGCTGCGGTAGCCAAAGCGTCCACACCCAAGACACCGCACCTGGCGGCAACTTTGGCGCCTTCACCAGCCTTCGCACTGCCAACTCCGTGGCCCAGCTGGGCTGCGGCTGGACGCTCATTGGCCACTGCGAGGAGCGCATGTACCTGCGCTCCATCATGGGCGAGACGGGCGCCGCGCCGGCAGACATCGAGGCCGCGGTCAACCGCATCCTCAACCGCGAGGTCAAGTGCGCCCAGGTGGCCGGTCTCAAGGTCCTCTTCTGCATGGGCGAGCGTTCCGAAGAGGTGGACGAGTGGGAAGAGGTCCTCTCCACCCAGGTAAGCGAAGGCCTCGCCGGAACCAACTTGGACGATGTGCGCGTGGCCTACGAGCCCGTCTGGAGCATTGGCCCCGGCAAGACCCCGGCAGATGCCCCCTATATCCAAAAGGTCGCCCGTCTTATTAAGAAGACCGTCCCCGGCGTCGACATCGTCTACGGCGGCGGCCTTAAGGCCGACAACGCCCAGATGCTTGCCTCGATCCCAGAAATCGACGGAGGCCTTATCGCCCTCACGCGCTTCTCGGGAGAAATCGGCTTCTATCCAGACGAGTACGCCCAGATCGTCGATCTCTATCTCAACGCCTAGCCGCGCTCTTCTTACCGCGCACTTCTCGCCAGCTTAGAAAGGAACCCCATGAGACTTGAATTCGAGTACGGCACCGGTAAGATGGCCGCCGAGCTGCCCGATAACACCGACATCTTCATCACCGGAGAGACCGTCAAGGACCCTGAGTGCCTGCCCCAGGACTGGGACAGCCTTTATGCCGCCACGCTCGAGAGCATCCGCAACCCCATTGGCATGGAGCCCCTGGCAGACCTCGCCCACCCCGGCGCCAAGGTCGTCATCGTCATCCCCGATATCGTGAAGGGCGGCACCCAGCCCACCTCGCATCGCCGCGTGGCGATTCGCGCCTGCTTGGATGAGCTGTTTGCCAACGGCGTCCACCACGGCGACGTCCTGCTTCTGTTCTCCAACGGCCTTCACCCCCGCACGACCAACGAGGAAGCGCGCCAGATCTTGGGCGACGACCTCTACAACGAGTTCAAGTCCACCAACCAGATCGACTCCCACGACTCCGAGAACTACGACAACCTGGTTGACCTGGGCTACACCCCGCAAGGCGACCACGTGATCATGAACAAGGCCGTCTATGAGGCCGATATCGCCATTCTCATTGGCCACACCCAGGGCAATCCCTACGGCGGCTACTCCGGTGGTTACAAGCACTGTGCCACCGGCATTACCCACTGGCGCTCAATCGGTGCCCACCATGTCCCCGCCGTCATGAGCCGTCCCGACTTTGTGCCTGTCTCGACCTCGAGCCTCATGCGCGACAAGTTCGACCAGCAGGGCATGTTCATGGAAGAGAAGATGGGCAAGAAGTTCTTCTGCTGCGACGCCGTGCTCGACACGTGGTCTCGCCAGATCGAGATCAACTCGGGCTACGCTGCAGAAATGCAGCCCATCGCCTGGAAGACCGCCGATAAGCGCACCTATGTGCACTGGGCCGAGAAGAAATACGACATCGTGGTCATGGGCATGCCCACCAAGTTCCACTACGGCGACGGCATGGGCACCAACCCCATCCAGATGATGCAGGCGGTGTCTGCCCAGGTCATCCGTCACAAGCGCATTCTTTCCGATCACTGCGTCTTTGTCATTGCCAGCTACTGCGACGGTTGGTTCCACGACGAGCGCTGGCCGTACCTGCGCGAGCAGTGGGAGCTGTGGCAGTCCGACAAGATGAACACGCTGGACGAGATGATCAAATACGGTGAGTACTTTGCCACCAACGAGGAGTACATCCGCAAGTACCGCTTTGCCGGCGCCTTCCACCCCTTCCACGGCTTTAGCATGATGACCTGCGGAAACCTTGCCGAGAAGTACCTTTCGGCCACCTACATCGTGGGCGCACAGAAGCCCGGCATCGCCCGCACGATGGGACTAAAGACCCGTCCCACCTTCGAAGAGGCCATCGCCGACGCCACGCGTAAGTACACCGACGGCAACCCCAACATCCTGGCCCTGCCCGGTGCCTATGTCTCGGCCGTTCCTCACCTGTGCATGAAGGACCCATCGCAGAACAGCCACTTCCGCGATGACGCGCCCGCGCACCCCTGCGGCTGCTAGTACAACGTTGCACTAATCCCCCCGACCGGCGTCCGCGCACCTGCGGGCGCCGGTTTTTAAAAAGGAGCGTCCATGATCGGCCTCGACTACAGCCACGCAGGCAAGTTCTTCTCGCCATCTGACCTGCAAGATTCCGCGATAAGCCACGCAGACGTCTTAGCAAGCTGCTCTGCCGGCGAGAAACGCTATGCAGATTCCCTGGGTTGGCTGTCTGTCGACGAATGGGCCGACGAGTTGACCCTCCAGCGCGTCAAGGACCTGGCCGCGCACTACCGCACAATCGCCGACACCTTTGTCATCATCGGCGTAGGCGGCTCCAACAACGCCGCGCGCTCGGTCATAGAGGCCCTGCGGCCGTGCGGCATGCGCATCGTCTATGCCGGCAACACCCTCTCGGCCCAGGCCCTGAACCTTATGCTGGCCTCACTTGAGGGTCACGACGTTGTCATAGACTGCATCGCCAAAAACTTCGAGACCTTGGAGCCTGGCAGTTCCTTCAGACTCCTGCGCCAGTGGCTCGTGGCAAAGTACGGACAAGAAGAAGCCGCAAAGCGCATCGTGTGCTGCGGCACCATCGGCTCTTCCCTCGATAACCTTGCGGCCGAGCAAGGCTACGCCTTCGTGCCATTTGCCACAAACGTCGGTGGCCGCTACACGGCTCTTACTGCTGTTCACCTGCTCCCGCTGGCCTGCGCAGGCGTCGACGTCGCTGCCTTGGTCGCGGGCGCCCGCCAGATGGAGACCCTCTGCCGCAACACGCCCGCCGCGCAAAACGATGCCTTTCTCTACGCCTGTGCCCGCAAGCTCTTATGGGACAAGGGATACCGCATCGAGCTCTTGAGCTTCTTCGAGCCGCGCTTCCGCTGGTTTAGCAAGTGGTGGGAACAGCTCTTTGGTGAATCCGAGGGCAAATGCGGCCGAGGCCTCTTTCCCGCAAGCGCCGAGTACTCCGAGGAACTTCACAGCCTGGGCCAGTATGTCCAGGACGGCACCCACCAGCTCTTCGAGACCTTCATTGACCTCATAGAGCCAACTGACCTTGACACCCTCGTTCTGGGCCCCACAGACGTCGCAGACGGCTTTGGATACCTAGACGGCGCCGACTTCTGGGACATAAACAAAGCGAGCTTCTCAGCCACCCGAGAAGCCCACTCAGGCACCTTGCCGGTCCTTACGCTCACGGTTGACCGCGCAGACGAGCGCCACTTTGGCATGCTCTTCTACTTCTTTGCCTTCTCGTGCTATCTTTCGGCCACTCTAATGGGCCTCAACCCCTTTGACCAGCCCGGCGTCGAGGCCTACAAACAGCTCATGTTTAAGACACTGAGAAGACCCCAGTAAAGCGCGCGAAGTTATAAGCACAGATGCAGATGATGAGCACCAGGGCAAAGAGATAGGTTCTGTCGATTGTCTTGGAGCTCACCTTGCGCGCAATCTTGCGGCCTACGACCGAGCCCGCAACCGCAGCGACGCACATTCCCACAAGGGCAACCGGCGCAAACTCAGGCAACCCACCCAAGACCAACGAGTAAATCAAGCTCGCCGTCTGCGAGAACGCAATGATAAAGAGCGATGCCTGGGCCGCCGGTTTGGTCTCCATCGCAAAGAAGAACGTGAGGATTGCCAGATTAAACGGCCCACCGCCAATCCCCAAAAAAGACCAAAGTGCACCAGCCACAAATCCAATGACCACCTTTGCCGCCGAGCTTTGCACGTCCAGGGAAGAAACTCTGTCGCGCTTAACCGTGTACACAAACACCAAGGCAGTCAACACAATCAAGATCACAGCCTGGACCGCGCCAACAAGCTCAGCATCCGAGAAGACAGATTTACCCAGGTAGTTGAAGGCCATTTTGCCCGCAACTCCACCAAAAGCAGAACCCAGCGCAAGAGGCAGCATGCTCTTGACATTGACCGTCGATGTCTTAGATGCGGCGTTTTGCGTCAACGTGGCCAGCGACATAGTAAGCACCGAGACGCTCGACAAAAACGAGACCGTGGCTACCGGCATAATTCCCATCGCATCCACCACGGGCTTGATAATGACCCCGCCGCCAATACCGCACAGTGGCCCAAGCAACGAGGCGAGAAACGCAACAAGAAACACAAGCAAAATAGCCGGCGAGAAACACATAGACAAGATGCTCCAAGACACGAAGTGACACGAGTGAAACCTATGCTAGCAGCTTAA
>CAVGOA010000048.1:0-15548 GCA_963630635.1 Paludibacteraceae bacterium | reverse complement strand
TGAGCTGCTCGGTCACGCCCATGGAGAAGTTGCCACGGCCGTCGAAGCTCTTAGCAGAGATACCACGGAAGTCGCGGATGCGGGGGATGGCGACGGCGATCAGGCGGTCCAGGAACTCCCACATGCGGTCGCCACGAAGGGTGACCTTGGCGCCGATAGGCATACCAGCGCGCAGGTGGAAGGTAGCGATGGACTTACGAGCACGGGTCACCAGGGGCTGCTGGCCGGTGATGGCGCGCAGGTCGGCGACGGCACCCTCGATGGCCTTGGCATCGGTAGCGGCCTCGCCAACGCCCATGTTGACGACGATCTTCTCGATGCGCGGGATCTGCATGACGTTCTTGATCTCGAACTGCTTCTGGAGCTCGTCACGCACGGTGGCGTAATACTGCTCTTTAAGACGGGGAACGTACTTCTCCTCTGCCATGTTCACTCCTTAAATCTTGGGGTTTTAAGCACGGGGCCTTTGTACCTCGCGCCTCCTGGGCTGGCGACCCGGGAGCCATATACCAGCATGTACCGGCGAGACAGACTTGTCCCTACCTATACACGCAAGGAAACATATTATTCCTTTTTGGCGAGAAAACCAACGGCAAAGTGCGCGTCACTTATCCTGCACAACAGCATACAAAAAGAAGCCCCGGGCAAATGCCTGGGGCTTCTTGGATGGCTCAACCTCTAAAAGAGATTAGAACTTGTTGCCGCACTTCTTGCAGATGCGGATGGCGGTCTTCTTGCCGTTGAGCTCGCCGGACTCGTGGTTGACACGGCTGGGCTTGCCGCAGCTGGG
The DNA here is from genome assembly GCA_963630635.1 of Paludibacteraceae bacterium. Classification (GTDB taxonomy): domain Bacteria; phylum Actinomycetota; class Coriobacteriia; order Coriobacteriales; family Atopobiaceae; genus Paratractidigestivibacter. The sequence continues at coordinate 14,758 of CAVGOA010000048.1, read as the reverse complement.
GCACACGAGCATAACGTTGGAAACGTCGATAGCCGCTTCCTTCTCGATGATGCCGCCCTGCTGGTTAACGGCGGTGGGCTTCATGGCCTTCTTGACGACGGCCACGCCCTCGACAACGACCTTGCCCTCGGCAGGCTTAGCAACCAGGACGGTGCCCTGCTTGCCCTTGTCCTTGCCAGAGAGAACCTCGACGAGATCGCCCTTCTTAACAGACATCTTAGGCATTGAATATACCTCCCTAGAGCGTCTCAGGGGCGAGAGAAACGATCTTCATGTACCTGTGATCGCGAAGCTCGCGAGCAACGGGTCCAAAGATACGGGTGCCCTTAGGCTCGCCCTCTTTATCAACCAGGACGCAAGCGTTCTGATCGAACTTGATGTAGCTGCCGTCCTTACGACGGACTTCCTTCTTGGTGCGAACGATGACGCAACGAACGACGTCACCCTTCTTCACCGAAGCACCAGGGGTAGCCTCCTGGACAGCGCCGATGATGACGTCGGCAAGACCGGCGTAACGACGCTTGGAGCCACCGAGGACCTTGATGCACTTGACTCGCTTGGCGCCGGAGTTGTCGGCGACGGCGAGCATGGTCTCCATCTGAATCATTTAGGTGTTCCTCCGAACGTGTGCCCTACCCAGAGGTGCGCCCACACGAGCGACGCACATGGGTAAGACGGGGGTTTCCAAATAACTTACTTGGCGCGCTCGACGATCTCGACGACACGCCAACGCTTGGTCTTGGAGAGAGGACGGGTCTCCATGACGGTAACGGTATCGCCAAGGCCGCACTCGTTCTTCTCGTCGTGGCAGTGAAGCTTCTTGGAGATAGTCATCATCTTGCCATACTTGGGGTGGTGCTTACGGTAGTCAATCTTCACCGTCACGGACTTATCGCCGGAGATGGAGACGACAACGCCGGTACGAAGCTTACGGGCGTTCCTGGATTCAGTCTCTGCCATTAGTTACACTCCTGCGATCTAGTTGGACGCAGCGGTCTTCTCCGCTGCAATCTGACGAGCGCGCTGCTCGGTGAGGTAACGCGCGATGTCCTTCTTGACGTTCTTAACACGAGCGGTGTTGTCAAGCTGGCTGGTGGCCATCTGGAAACGGAGGTTGAAAAGCTCCGCGCGGCCCTCCTCGACCTTCTTGGCGAGCTCGTCATCGCTGAGCGCCTGGATATCCTTGTACTTCATTGACTATTCCTCCCCGTCAGTGACGGTGCGGGTAACGATCTTGGTCTTGATGGGCAGCTTGTGCTGAGCAAGACGAAGAGCCTCACGGGCGACCTCATCGCTAACGCCGTCGATCTCGAACATGATGCGGCCCGGCTTGACAACGGCCACCCACTCTTCGGGGTTGCCCTTACCAGAACCCATGCGGGTCTCAGCAGGCTTCTTGGTGATCGGCTTGTCCGGGAAGATGGTGATCCAGACCTTACCGCCACGCTTCATGTAACGGGTCATGGCGATACGGCAAGCCTCGATCTGGCGGTTGGTGATCCAGTGAGCCTCGAGGGCCTGGATACCGTAGGAACCGAAGTGCAGCTCGGTGTTGCCCTTGGCGTGGCCCTTCATAGAGCCGCGCTGGACCTTGCGGTGCAGAACGCGCTTAGGAGCGAGCATTAGCGAGCCCTCCTCTCATTGCGGCCGCGGCGAGGACGGGAAGAGCCCTCAAGCGCCGGCTTAGGGGTGGCCTGGCCGGGAAGCTTCTCGCCGAAGTAAATCCAACACTTGATGCCGCAAGCGCCCATGGTGGTGCGAGCGGTGGCGGTGCCGTAGTCGATCACGGCACGCAGGGTGTGCAGAGGCACGCGACCCTCGCGGTACCACTCGCGACGACCCATCTCGGCGCCGTTAAGACGACCGGAGCACTGGATCTTGATGCCCTGGGCACCAGCCTTGCGAGCGGACTGGACGGCCTTGCGCATGGCACGACGGAAGGCGACGCGCTGCTCGAGCTGCTCGGCGATGGACTGAGCAACGAGGTTGGCGTCGAGCTCGGGGCGCTTGACCTCGACGACGTCAACGGCGATCTGGCCCTTGGCGACGTTGGCAACGCGCTCGAGGTCGGCACGAAGGCCGTCGATCTCGGAGCCCTTCTTGCCAATGACGATGCCGGGGCGAGCGGTGAAGATGGTGACCTTCACCTTGTCGCCGGCGCGCTCGATGTCGACGCGGGAGAGGGCGGCCTTCTCGAGGCGCTTCTCCAGGAACTTGCGGATGGCAAGATCGTTGCCGAGGTTCTCGGCGTAGTTCTTATCGGCGTACCAACGGGAACGCCACTCCTCGGTGATGCCGAGACGGAAGCCGGTAGGCTGAACCTTGTGACCCATGCTTTCCCTACGCCTCCTTTCGAGGAGCGACGACGATGGTGATGTGGCTCATGCGCTTGTTGATGCGGGAAGCGGAGCCCTTAGCGCGAGGACGGATACGCTTAAGCGTGGGGCCCTCGTTGACGTAAGCGGTCTTGACCACGAGGTCGTCGGCGCGCAGGCCGTTGTTGTTGACGGCGTTGGCGACGGCGGAACGCAGGACCTTGGAGACGTCCTCGGAAGCAGCACGGGTGCTGAACTGCAGGACCTCGAGCGCCTTAGCGACGGGGAGGTTGCGAACCAAAGAGACGACGGCGCGAGCCTTACGAGGAGCGACGCGCACATACTTGGCGGTGGCGCTGACCTCAACGTTGTTGTTAGCCATTAATGTACCCCCTACTTAACCTTGTGACCGCGGAAGGTACGGGTGGGAGCGAACTCGCCCAGCTTGTGACCAACCATAGACTCGGTAACGTACACGGGCACGTGCTTGCGACCATCGTGAACGGCGATGGTGTGACCAACCATGTCGGGGAAGATGGTCGAAGAACGCGACCAGGTCTTGATGACATCCTTGGTGCCTGCCTCGTTCTGAGCGGCAACGCGCGCGAGGAGGCGAGTCTCCACGAACGGGCCCTTCTTGAGACTTCTGCTCATTCTTAATATCTCCTACTACTCGTGAGACTACTTGGACTTGCGGCGACGGATGATGAGGCGGTTGCTTGCCTTCTTGGGGTCGCGCGTCTTGTAGCCCTTCGTGGGCTTGCCCCACGGGGTGACGGAAGGACGACCAGAAGTGTGGTTCTTGCCCTCGCCGCCGCCGTGCGGGTGGTCGACAGGGTTCATGACGGTACCACGGACGGTCGGACGGACGCCCATCTTACGCTTGCGGCCAGCCTTGCCGACGACGATGTTGGAGTGGTCGGCGTTGCCCACGACACCGATGGTGGCGCGGCAGGTGAGAAGGACGCGACGAAGCTCGGAGGAGGGCATACGCAGGATGGCGTAGCCGTTGTCCTTGCCCATGAGCTGGATGGAGGTGCCGGCGGAACGAGCCATAGCGGCGCCCTTACCAGGCTGGAACTCGACGTTGTGAACGAGGGTACCAACGGGGATCTCGGACAGGGGCATAGCGTTGCCGGGCTTGATGTCGATGCCGGAGGTGCCGGAGATGACGGTGTCGCCCACGTGCAGGCCCTCGGGAGCCAGGATGTAAGCCTTGGCGCCGTCCACGTAGTGGAGAAGAGCGATGCGAGCAGAACGGTTGGGGTCATACTCGATGGTAGCGACCTTGGCGGGCACGTCGTCCTTCAGACGCTTGAAGTCGATGCGACGATACTGGCGCTTGGTGCCACCGCCCTGGTGACGGGTGGTGATGTGACCGCTGTTGTTGCGGCCAGCCTTCTTGTGCAGGGGCTCGAGAAGGGACTTCTCGGGCTTGGTGCAGGTGATCTCGGAGAAGTCAGAGATCGTCTGGAAACGCCTGCCTGCGCTCGTCGGCTTGAGGTGCTTAACTGCCATTAGTGGTTTCCCTTTCTTTTCCGTTGGCCACCCACTCAGGGATTGGTGGGTGACACCGGATTACCACGGTACCGCGCGTATCCATAGGGCGCGGCATGAGAGCCCGGTCCCCGCTTTGGGGGACGCGGGCGAAGTGCCTTACTCGGCGGCCTGGGAGGTGGCGAAGATCTCGATCTGCTCACCCTCGGCGAGAGTGACGATGGCCTTCTTCCAGGAACGGGTCATGCCCTGCTGGTAGCGGACACGCTTCTTCTTGCCACGGACGTTCATGGTGTTGACCTTGAGCACGTGGACGTTGAAGAGCTTCTCGACGGCAGCGGCGATCTCCTCTTTGGGGGCTTCCTTAGCAACCTCGAAGGTGTACTTGCCCTGCTCCATGAGATCGTAAGAACGCTCGGAGATGATCGGGCGGATGATCACGTTGTAGACGGAGTTCATTTAAACGAGCACCTCCTCGAAGTACTTGGCGGTGTCGGCGGTCATGAGAAGAGCGCCGTTGTCGATGAGGAAGCGAGTGTTGGCCTCGGACTCACCAATGACGGTGACCTTCTCGATGTTGCGGAAGGACAGGTAGGTCTCGACGGCGTCGTCGGCGACGACGACGGTGACGCGCTTGTCCTCGATGCCGAGGGCCTTAAGGGCGGCCACAGCGGACTTGGTGGAGATGGTGTCGAAAGCGAGGCTGTCAACAAGGACGAGCTCGGAGTCGGCGACCTTGCCGGAGAGGACGGACCTCATGGCAAGCTTGACCATCTTCTTGTTGATCTTGAGGGCGTGGCTGTGGGGCAGCGGTCCAAAGATCACGCCGCCGTGACGCCACTGGCCGGCGCGGGTGGAACCCTGGCGAGCACGACCGGTGCCCTTCTGACGGTAAGGCTTAGCGCCGCCGCCGGAAACGTTGTGACGGTTCTTGGTGGAGTGGGTGCCCTGACGCTGGCAAGCCTCGTAAACCTTCACGACCTGGTGGATGACGGGGATGTTCGGCTCGATGCCGAAGACGTCGTCGGAAAGCTCGGCCTGCGCGACCTCAGCCCCCTCGACGTTCTTGATTGCATACTTGGACATGTGTCCTCCTTATTAGCCTAAGAGAAGTTGTTTCTGGGGCCCTTAGGCCATGCGGACCTGGACGAGGCCGTTCTTACCGCCGGGGACAGCGCCCTTGACGAGCATGAGGTTCTGCTCGGCGTCGATGCGAACGAGCTTGAGGTTGCGCACGGTAACGCGCTCGTTGCCCATGTGGCCATACATGTGAAGGCCCTTACGGACGCGAGCGGGGTAGGCGCACTGGCCGATGGAACCAGGCTTGCGCTGGTTGCGGCAGCCGTGGGTCATAGGACCGCGGGAGAAGTTCCAGCGCTTGATGGTGCCCTGGAAGCCCTTACCCTTGGAGGTGCCGGTGACGTCAACGGTGGTGACGTCGGCGAAATCGGCAACGGTCACGACGTCGCCGGTCTTGTACTGCTCGGCGTTCTCGACGCGAACCTCGCGCAGGAAGCGCATGGGCTCGACGCCAGCCTTGGCGAAGTGACCCGCCATGGGCTTGTTGACGTGCTTGGCGGTGATGTCGCCAAAGCCGATCTGGACGGCCTCATAGCCGTCGGTCGCCTTCGTTTTAACCTGCGAGACGGTGCAGGGGCCAGCCTGAATGACGGTGACGGGCACGACGTTGTCGTTCTCGTCCCAAACCTGCGTCATTCCGAGCTTACGGCCGAGGATGGTGTTGACCATGCTCATTCCTTACCCTCGGTGGTCATGGGACCCTTTAGAGCCTTTGCTCTTCCCCAGCGGACCACATCCGATACTTGCTACCTGCATTAGGCACAGCAGTCCCCAATTAGGCAGCTTGTCTATATTACACGGGTATGAGCGGCTTCACAATCTCTACGCACAACTTTTTAGGCCATCTACCTGCGGCTGCAAAATCCCCTTAGCCGGGCGTATCCATACCCCCTAGGAGAGCGGATCCACCAGTTTATCCAAGAAAAACTCACCTGCATCTTGGTCATAGTCAAAGATGGCAATGCAGCAGTTGGGAAGGCGCTGGGGCAGCTCGATTTCGCCAACGTTTGATGTATAGACAAACTGACGGCAGGCCGAGCCGTGACTTACGGCAATGGCAGCCTGCGTGGCGTCAGCGGCGAGAAGATCGCAGGCGACCTCGTGCATCCTCTTGATGATTGTGGCGTTGCCCTCGCCGCCGAAAGGCATGACGGCGTCTACGGGATCCCACAGGTTGAACGGGAAGTCGTCCTTGGAGAAGCGTTCGTAGGTACCGTAGGCGCGCTCGATAAGGCGGGCGTCGGACTGCGGGAAGACCGTATCGTCGATGTTGCCCTTCTCGGTAAGGACGCTTGTGATAAGGCCGCAGGTTGTAAATGCGCGGCCCAAGGGAGAGCAGGCGATGGCCTGAGGGCGCACGTCGTGGGCGGCCAGCCACTCACCTGCGGCCAAGGCCTGCTGACGGCCCAGCTCGGTCAAAGGCGAGTCGCAGTGACCCTGGATAAAGCCCTGCTCGTTGTATTTTGTCTGGCCGTGGCGCACGAGATAGAACTTCTTCAAAGCAGCTCCTTGGGGTTGGGGCACGTGGCCCAAAAGGTCTTCTCGCCACCATCTTAAACGGCGGCGAGAAGGGCGCGACTCCCCTACCTAGAAGCGTCACCAAACAGCAAAAAGGCCCCTTGGATAATCCAAGGGGCCTTGTGCGCGCTGTAAGAGCTAAGCCTTAGAGCTTGATCTCGATGTCAACGCCAGCGGGGAGGTCGAGACGCATCAGCGAGTCGACGGTGCTGGAAGAGGGGTCGAGAATGTCGATGAGACGCTTGTGGGTGCGCATCTCGAACTCGTCGCGGGAGTCCTTATCCTTGTGCGGCGAGCGGATGACGCAGTAAAGGTTGCGCTCGGTGGGCAGGGGGATGGGGCCGCTCACGCGGGCACCGGTCTTCTGGGCGGTGTCGACGATGAGCTTCGCGGACTGATCAACGACCTCGTGGTCATAGCCCTTGAGGCGGATCCTGATCTTCTGGCTGGACACTGTGTTACCTCCGTAAATGAGCTATCGCTCGGGTCGTTTTAGTTAGAGCCGTTCTTGGCGACGATCTCGTCGCGGACGGCCTTGGGGACGGGCTCGTAGGAGTCGAACTGCATGGTGTAGCTCGCACGACCCTGAGTCTGGGAACGAAGGTCGGTAGCGTAACCAAACATCTCGCCCAGGGGCACCTTGGCGCGGATGACCTTGGAGCCGGAGCGATCCTCCATGCCCTCGATCTTGCCGCGGCGACCAGAGAGGTTGCCCATAACGTCGCCCATGTACTGCTCGGGGGTCTCGACCTCAACGGACTCGACCGGCTCGAGGAGGACGGGATCGGACTTCTTGAGGGCGTCCTTGATAGCCATGGAACCGGCGATCTTGAAGGCGGCCTCGGAGGAGTCGACCTCGTGGTAAGAACCGTCGATCAGCTTGACCTTGACGTCGACGACGGGGTAGCCAGCGATGACACCGGTCTCCAGGGCCTCCTGGATGCCCTTGTCGATGGAGGGGATGTACTCCTTCGGGATGACGCCACCGACGATGGCGTTCTCGAACTCGTAACCCTTGCCCTCCTCGTTGGGCTCGATGTCGATGACGGCGTGGCCGTACTGGCCGCGGCCGCCGGACTGACGGACGAACTTGCCCTCAGCGTGCTGGACAGCGTGACCAGCGGTCTCGCGGTAGGCGACCTGGGGCTTACCCACGTTGCAGTCAACCTTGAACTCGCGACGCAGACGGTCGACGATGATCTCGAGGTGCAGCTCGCCCATGCCGGCGATGATGGTCTGACCGGTCTCGTGATCGGTGTGAACCTGGAAGGTCGGGTCCTCCTCGGCCAGCTTGGCCAGGCCCACGGACATCTTGTCCTGCTCGGCCTTGGTCTTGGGCTCGACGGCGACGTCGATGACGGGGTCGGCGAACTGGATGGACTCGAGGATGATCGGGTTCTTCTCGTCGCACAGGGTGTCGCCGGTGGTGGTGTTCTTCATACCGACGCAAGCAACGATGTCGCCGGCGGAGCAGGCCTCACGGTCAACACGGTCGTTGGCGTTCATCTCGAGGATGCGGCCAAGACGCTCGCGGTTGTCCTTGACGGAGTTGTAGACGTAAGAACCGGCCTCGGCGGAACCAGAGTAAACGCGGATGTAGGTCAGCTTACCGACGAAGGGGTCGGTCATGATCTTGAAGGCCAGAGCGGAGAAGGGCTCCTTGACATCGGCGTGGCGGACATCGGGCTCACCCTTGAGGTTGGTGCCGTCGATCTCCTTGATGTCGAGCGGGCAGGGCAGGTAATCCACGACGGCGTCGAGGAGCTCCTGGATGCCCTTGTTCTTGTAGGCGGAGCCGACGAAGACGGGGTTGATGCCACCCTCGATGACGCCCTTGCGGATAGCGGCCTTGAGCTTCTCGACGGGAACCTCGGCCTCCTCAAGGACGGCCTCCATGATCTCGTCGTCGAAGTTAGCGGCGGCGTCGAGAAGCTCCTCGCGCTTCTCGTTGGCAAGGTCGACGAACTCGGCGGGAATCTCGTCCAGGGGCTCGGGGTAAATCATGCCCTTGGCGTCTTCCTTGAAGTCCCAGGCGGTCATGGTGACCAGGTCAACGAGGCCCCAGAAGTTGGCCTCGGCGCCCATGGGGATCTGAGCGGCGACAGCGGGGGCGTGCAGGCGCTCCTTCATGGTGTCGATGGCGTGGAAGAAGTCGGAGCCCACGCGATCGAACTTGTTGATGAAGGCGATGCAGGGCACGCCGTACTTGCGGGCCTGGCGCCAAACGGTCTCGGACTGGGGCTGAACGCCGGCAACGGCGTCGAAGACAGCCACAGCGCCGTCGAGAACGCGCAGGCAGCGCTCGACCTCGGCGGTGAAGTCAACGTGGCCCGGGGTGTCGATGATCTGGATGACGTGGTCCTTCCAGAAGCACGTGGTAGCAGCGGAGGTAATGGTAACGCCGCGCTCCTGCTCCTGAACCATCCAGTCCATGGTGGCAGCACCGTCGTGGACCTCACCGATCTTGTGGGTCTTGCCGGTGTAGTAAAGAATGCGCTCGGTAGTCGTCGTCTTACCGGCATCGATGTGGGCCATGATGCCGATGTTGCGGAGGTCTTCGAGCTTGTACTTAGCCTTAGCCATGTGTAGCTACTCTCCTTTGGCGACTTAGAAACGGTAGTGGGAGAACGCGCGGTTGGCCTCTGCCATCTTGAAGAGGTCCTCGCGCTTCTTCACGGACGCACCGACGCCGTTGGAGGCGTCGAGAATCTCGTTGGCCAGACGCTCGGCCATGGTCTTCTCCTTGCGGGCGCGGGAGAAGTTGACCATCCAACGGATGGCAAGGGTGGTGGCACGACGGGAGTTGACCTCCATGGGCACCTGGTAGGTGGCGCCACCAACGCGCTTGGGCTTGACCTCGAGGGTCGGGCGGATGTTGTCCATGGCCTTCTTGAAGACGGTCATGGCATCCTCGCCGGACTTCTCGGCGACCATCTCGAAGGCGCTGTAGACGATGCGCTCTGCGGTGGCCTTCTTGCCATCGAGAAGGACCTTGTTGATGAGCTGGGTAACCAGACGGTTGTTGTAAACGGCGTCAGGCTGAACCTCACGACGGTTTGCTGCTGCACGACGCGGCATGTTCTATCTCCTTAAGAACTGGTGTTATTAGATGATCGAAGTAAGCGATTACTTAGGACGCTTGGCGCCGTAGCGGGAGCGAGCCTTCTTGCGGTTCTGGACGGCTGCGCAGTCGTAAGCGCCGCGGATGATCTTGTAACGAACACCAGGGAGGTCACGGACACGACCGCCGCGGATAAGGACGATGGAGTGCTCCTGGAGGTTGTGGCCCTCACCGGGGATGTAGGCGGTAACCTCGATGCCGTTCACGAGGCGCACACGGGCGACCTTACGAAGAGCGGAGTTAGGCTTCTTAGGGGTGGTGGTGAAGACGCGGGTGCAAACGCCACGCTTCTGGGGGTTGTGCTGCAGTGCTGCGTTCTTGGACTTGGCCTTAGTGCTCACGCGACCCTTGCGTACGAGCTGGTTAATAGTAGGCAAAGTTCTCTCCTTCTATACCTATTGACGTGCTATTTTGTCTGTTATTCAAGGGCTGCCCAGCACAGCCGCCCCGGATTGACGCGAAGATGAACTTTACGCGCCTTGATTGGCTGCTGTCAAAAAGCCACGGAGCCGGGCGTATCCTTTTCACAATGCCGTCACATACCGCTTAAAACGAGGCGGCGAGAAGGCCGATTGGGTCTTCTCGCCGCCGTTGTTTGCGTATGCGCGGGGCTGTTTGCTAGCAAGCCTCTATTGAGGTGAGCTCGACTTGGTTTCCCGTGAGCAATACGGTGTCTGGGCTGCCGCAATGCGGGCAGGTCTTGCCATGGGCCACCGTGGGGTAGGTCTTGTTGCAGGCGTTGCAGATCGTGGTGGCCGGGGCTTCTTCGATCACAAGCTCGCTGCCGCGAAGCAGGTCCTCTTTGTCCGCCGCCCAGCGCCAGCAATCGGTCATGTAGCTGGGAACGACGCCCGAGACCTCGCCCAAGGTCATGGTGACGCGGCTCACCGAGGTGAGGGAGTTCTGCTCCCCCACCTCTTTGACCATCTTGATCAAATGAACGACGATGCCTAACTCGTGCACGGCGGCCTACTTCTTCTTGTCCTTGTTGCCCTTGATCAGGAGCTTGATGCCACGCTTGGCGGCGTAGGGCAGGATGGACTTCATCTTGGCCTCGGACGGCACCATGTTGGAGCAACCGGGGTTGTCGCGGGTAAGGTGAATTGCGTCGAACTCGCAGCGCGTGGTGCACAGGCCGCAGCCAATGCACTTGTTGGCGTCCACGATCGAGGCACCGCACTTGAGGCAGCGGGCGCACTCGGTCTTGACCTGCTCTTCGGTGAAGGTGTGGCGGGTGTCGGTCCAGTCGTGCAGGATTGTCTTGACGTGGTCGACCTTAGCCTGCTGACGGCCGGCGTGGTCGTAGCCGACAGGGTCGACCATGATGTTGGACTTGTCCAGCTCGACGTAGTGCAGCTGGTTGCGGCCGATGGTGAGCGAGCCCTTTTGCGCGTAGCGGTGGATAGAGATCGCGGCCTCGTGACCTGCGGCGATGGCGTCGATCACAAACTTGGGGCCGGTGTAGACGTCGCCGCCCACAAAGATGTCGGGCTGTGCGGTCTGGTAGGTCTGCGGATCGGCAACAGCGCCGTTACCGCGGCCCAGCTCGACCTTAGAGCCGGCGAGAAGGTCGCCCCACTCGATAGTCTGGCCAATGGAGAGAATCACGTTGTCGCAGGCGACGGTCACGGTATCGGCCTCGTCGTAGACGGGGGCAAAGCGGCCGTTCTCGTCAAAGACGCTGGTGCAGCGCTTGAAGGTAACGCCGGTCACGTGGCCAGACTCGTCGACCTCGATCTTGGCAGGGCCCCAGCCGTTGTTGATAGAGACGCCTTCCTCGGTGGCCTCGTCGATCTCTTCGGGCAGGGCGGGCATCTGGTCCAGCTGCTCCAGGCAGTACATGGACACCTTGGACGAGCCGCAGCGCACCGAGACGCGGGCGGCGTCGATGGCCACGTTGCCGCCGCCGATGACGACGGTGGTGCCGGCGACCTCGTGGTTGGGGTCGTCAAGGGCGCAGCGCAGGAAGTCGACGGCGGTAAGAACGCCCGCGGCGTCCTCGCCGGGCACACCGGCGCGACGGCCACCCTGGCAGCCAATGGCCACGTAGAAGGCAACAAAGCCCTGCTCACGCAGCTCGTCCAAGGTAACGTCCTTGCCCACCTCGACGCCGCAGCGAATTTCGACGCCCATCTCGCGCATGATGTCGATCTCGGCCGCAACGACGTCTTTGGCCAGCTTGTAGGCCGGGATGCCGTAGGTCATCATGCCGCCGGGCAGCGGGTTCTTCTCGAAGACGACGGGGTTGTAGCCCTTCTCAGCCAGGTAGTAGGCGCAGGAGAGGCCAGCGGGGCCGGCGCCCACGACGGCGACCTTCTGCTTAAAGCGGCCGCGCATCGAGGGGATGACGGGCTCGGGGACAAAGCGGGTCTGGGCGTCGAGGTCCTTCTCGGCGATGAACTTCTTGACCTCGTCGATGGCCACGGCCTCGTCAACGGTGCCGCGGGTGCAGGCGGCCTCGCAGCGGCGGTTGCAGACGCGGCCGCAGACGGCCGGGAAGGGGTTGGAGCGCTTGATCAGGCCAAGGGCCTCGGTGTAGCGGCCCTGGGCGGCCATGCGCAGGTAGCCCTGGACGGGGACGTGGGCCGGGCAGGCCACCTTGCAGGGAGCGGTGCCGGTCTCGTGGCACTCGATGCGGTTGTGGTCCTTGTAGTCCCAATCCCAGTCTTCCTCGCCCCAGTGGTTGTCGTCGGGCAGGGGCTGGACGGGGTACTCTACCTTGCCGTTCTTGGTGCAGAGCTTCTGGCCCAGCTTAGGGGCGCCGGCGGGGCACACCTCGACGCAGGCGCCGCAGGCCACGCACTTGGCCTCGTCGACGTGGGCCACGTAGGCCGAGCGGCTAAGGTTGGGGGTGTTGAACAGCTGAGAAGTGCGCAGGGCGTGGCAGACGTTGACCTGGCAGTTGCAGATAGCGAAGATCTTGTCCTCGCCGTCGATGTTGGTGATCTGGTGGACAAAGCCGTTCTTCTCGGCGCGAAGGAGCGTCTCGATGACCTTGTCGTAGGTGATGAAGTGGCCCTTGCCGGTCTCGACCAGGTAATCGGCCATGTCGCCCACGCCAATGCACCAATCCTGCGGATCGTCGGAGCTGCCGGCGCCGCGGGCGCGCTCGCCCAGACGGCAAGAGCAGGCGCCGGCGGCATAGCGGTCGTACTTCTTGAGCCAGTACGAGATGTGCTCGATGTCGACGGACTGGTTTTCGTGGGCGATGGACTTCTCGACGGGGATGACGTGCATGCCAACGCCGGCGCCGCCCTGCGGGACCATCTTGGTCACCTTGGTCAAGGGCAGGAAGGCCATGCGCTCGAAGAAGCTGCCCAGCTCGGGGTGCTCTTCAAGCTGCTTTTGGTTCATAAGGGTGAACTCGGCGCAGCCGGGGACGTACATGGGCAGGACGTACTGCTTTTGGTGCGTGGGGTTTTCCCAGTTGTACTCGATGATGCCCTTGACAGACATGGAGTCGAGAAGCTCCTGGACCTTGTCCTGGGGCATGCCGGATTTCTTGACAAGCTCGGGCAAGGTGACGGGGACGCGCTTCTTCATGTGGCCGCAGAGCTCGGCCTCTTCGTTGGTCATGACCGAGGCCAGGCCCCAGTAATCCGGGTCATCGGCGCTGGTCTTGTTGCCAATGCGGTCGCTGATCTTGGCCGCGGTTGCCAGGACGGCGGGCTTCAAGGGCTCGGAGGCGGCGGGGCCGGGGGTGTTGCGGTCCTCGTTGGTCCAGGTGGTGAAGGTGTCGACCTCCTGGAAATAATCGGGGGCGAGAATGCGGTGCGGCTCGCCGCCGGGGGTGGTGGTTGGAATGACGTTGCGCGCGGCGATCTCTTCGTCGGTCAACGAACCCCTCATGGGGTTTTCGTCCAGGTTGTTGGACATGTCCCTCTCCTTATTACGGGCGATGCTCCCTCAAGCATCGCGAATAAACTGCAGTTTGGGCGGGGTGCCGGACCGCGCGGGGGCCGGGCTGGCGTGCGGCGGGCGCGGGGGCCGGGCGGGCGGCCAAGCAGCGCGGCGTACGGCGGGCTGGCGGCTACTTGCCCGCCTTCCAGGCGGCAACCTCGGAGCGCAGCCACTCGAACCACTCGTCCATGCCCTCGCCGGTTTTGGCGCAGATGGGGATGACGCGGGCGCGGGGGTTACGCATGGCCACGTTGGCGCAGCACTTCTCCAAGTCAAAGTCAAAGTAGGGGGCAACGTCGATCTTGTTGACCAGGACCACGTCGCAGACGGTGAACATCAGGGGGTACTTCAAGGGCTTGTCGTCGCCCTCGGGAACGCTTAGGATGCAGGCGTTCTTGCAGGCGCCGGTGTCAAACTCAGCGGGACACACCAGGTTGCCCACGTTTTCAAGGAAGATGAGGTCGGCGTCTGCAGCGGCCAGGCCCTCAAGGCCCTGCGCGCACATGCCGGCGTCCAGGTGGCACATGCCGCCGGTGTGCAGCTGGATGGTCTTGGCGCCCAGCTTGGCGATGGTGGCCGCGTCGACATCTGAGTCGATGTCGGCCTCCATGACGGCGAGCTTGAGGTCCTGGCCCAGAGCCTCGATGGTGCGCGAAAGCGTGGTGGTCTTGCCCGAGCCCGGCGAGCTCATGAGGTTAAGCAGGTACTGGCCGCGGGTGCGTAGGTCTTCGCGCAGGCGATCGGCCTCGCGGTCGTTATCGGCAAAAACCGACTCTTTGATCTCTAGAACCTTGTACTGCTCCATGGGCCACTCCCCTGAACTCAAGCTTGAGACAACATTCATAGATTACCAGGATGTTTCGAAAAATGTTGACACGGTGTCAACCGGTCGGTGAGCGGCATGCGGAGTTTTTGCACGACCCGATTGCGATTTGCCGGATAACCGCGACGCTTCGCGCAGCGTTTGCCCAGTTGACCGAAGGCTGAAAAGGGCAGGCTACTCGACAAACCGCCATTGGGTCGTGCAAAAGTTCGGGTTCGTGATAAAAAGCCCCTCCGAGACCAGAATCTTGGGCTCGAAGGGGCATGCGAAAGGCAGTTCGACCGCGGGAACTACGAAGCGCGGCGGAATGTCCTGGCGAAAAGGGCCGCCAAGGCGGCGAGCGAGGCAAGCCACGGCTCGGGCAGGGTGTTGTCCCCCGTCTTGGGGGTACCCGCCCTGGACTTTGCGGTTGCCCGCTCGGTTTTCTGCTCGGACTTCTTCTCGGCAGTCTTGGTGCCGGGCTTAGGCGAGAAGGACGCGGCGGCGGCCGAGACGGACTCGGTC
>CAVGOA010000047.1:0-15860 GCA_963630635.1 Paludibacteraceae bacterium | reverse complement strand
TGGCCAAGCTCTTCAAGTCCACCACGCTGCAGGACACGTTCTCGTGCAACTTCAATGTGCTGGTGGACGGCTATCCGCGCGTCATGGGCGTGCGTCAGATCCTGGGCGAGTGGGTTGCCTGGCGCATGGAGTCAACCCGGCGCCGCATTACCTTTGACCTGCAAAAGAAGAGCGACCGCCTGCACCTGCTGCACGGCCTTGAGGCCATTTTGCTGGACATCGACAAGGCAATCGCGATCATTCGCGGGACCAAGCTCGAGGTCGAGGTCGTGCCCAACCTCATGAAGGGCTTTGGTATCGACCAGATCCAGGCCGAGTTCGTGGCAGAGATCAAGCTGCGCAACATCAACGAGGAGTACATCCTCAACCGCACCAAGGACATCGCCAAGCTCGAGGAAGAGATCGCCGAGCTTAAGGCCACGCTGGCCAGCGAGCAGAAGATCAAGGACGTCATTCGCGGCGAGCTTGCGGCCGTCAACAAAAAGTACGTGACGCCGCGCAAGACCGGGCTTGTCTCGCCGGCAGATGTGGTTGAGGTGAGCCTTGAGCCCGAGGTCGAGGAGTACCCGGTGACCATCATGGTCTCGCGCCACGGCTACTTGAAGAAGATGACCGAGCGCGTCTTGAGCCGCGCCGCCCAGCTTAAGTACAAGGACGGAGACGAGCCCTTCATCGAGTTCGCGTCGAACAACACGCATGACCTTCTCGTCTTCACCGATAAGTGCCAGGTCTATAAGACCAAGGTCTCGGCCTTCGAGGACACCAAGTCGGCCCAGCTGGGCTCGTTCTTGGCGACTGACTTGGACCTTGAGGCCGACGAGAACGTCACTTGGGTCATCGACCCCGAGGACTACACCGCCGACCTGCTGTTTGTCTTTGAGAACGGCCGCGTGGCGCGCGTTGCGCTGGCTGGGTACGCCACCAAGACCAACCGTAAGAAGCTCAAGAACGCCATCTATGGCGGGTCTAAGCTGCTGTACGCCACGGTGCTTAAAGAGGACCGCGACATCGCCTTGGTCTCCAATGACCAGCGCCTGATGAACTTCAACACGTCGCTGCTTAAGACCAAGACCACCAACAGCACGCAGGGCGTCCAGGTCTTTACCGCCAAGAAGGGCCGCATCGTGAGCTCGGTGGGCCAGATCGACGAGTTCCTGGGGCCGGATGCCTACGTCGAGAAGTTCTGCGCGGCCAAGGTGCCCTCGGCCGGTGCCTCGATCAAGGAAACCGACATGAAGAGCCTCTTCGACCTGGAGGGGTAGGGGCCGCGCGGGCCCCGGCGCTGCAATTCTCGGACTTGTCTGATGGTTTTAGGCCCTCGCAGCTGCAAATTTGGGACTTGTCTGATATATCGGCATTAAAAATCGGGCTTGTCTGATGTTTAAGTATCAGACAAGCCCGAATTTTGCAGGTGAGGTGCGGAGAAGGACGTGGTGCCCGCCCCGCTCTTAAAGTTCCTTCTCCCAGAGGTTGGTCCAGCCGGGGAGGGGCAGGCCGGGGTAGGGCAGCCACACCGGTTTGTGGCGAGAAAAGCCCTCGCGCGCGTAGAGGTTGTTGGCGGCCACGTTGGCGACGCTCGTGTTGATGCGCACCACATGGGCGCCCAGCTCGCGGGCGCGCTGGGCTGCGGCAGCGAGAAGCGCTGCCGAGACGTGCCTGCCCTGCGCGGCCGGATCGACAGCAAAGAGGTGGTAGCAGGCAGCTTGCTCTTCGGGCAGCGGCTCCCAATCGACAGCGCCCAGGCCACGGCCGTGGCCGGGAAGCCAACCGTCGCCCATATTAGTGTCGTGGTCGACAAAGACCAGGCCAAGCGGGGCAGCGCCAGGCGCAGGCGCGCCGTCGCGGACATCGGCCACGTCGTAGGCCGCAAGCCCGATCCCGCGGCCCAGCAGCTCGTCCACCAGCCCGCGCGGAGGCCACAGGTCCTTGATCCAGCCGCTCGTGCCGGGGTGGGCCACCACGTGGTCGTAGAGGGCTCCCGCCGCCTCGGCGACCTCGGGCCCCACGGGCACGACGACGATGCCTTCTGGCACCGCGGCCGGCGCGGCCTGATGGCGCACGTCGTTTTGCTCGATGCTGTGCAGCACGCCCTCGGTCACGTCGTTGGGAGCCACCTTGGGCAGCGTGTGCTCGGCGCCCTCGACAAAGTAGCACTCGGCGCCCGGGATGGCGTTGGCAATGCGCCAGGTCTCCTCGGGCAAGATGCAGTCGAACTCGCCCGCCATGACGGTCACGGGGCATGAAATCGCACCAAGTGACTCTGCGTCGATCTGCGGCTGGTCGACCATCAGCTGCAGCAGCTCGGCGATGCGGCCTGCCTCGGCGGGGGAGGGCACAGCGTTGCCGTCCTCGTCAAAGGCGCCTTCCCAGCCCTCGGCCGCCCATGCGGCGTTGGCCGCCGCGGCCTGGGCCATGAAGTCCTGGTCCTCTTGCGAAAGCCCCGCCGGCGTGAGGTTTGCCCCCACAGCCGTCAGCGACAAGACATGCTCGCCCCAGTCGCGGGCCAGCAACAGGCCCAGGATCGCCCCGTCCGAGAAGCCCAGCACGTGGCAGTCCCACACGCCCAGCCGAGCCATGACCTCGCGCGCGTCGGCGGCCATCAGCTCGTAGCTCAACGGCGCCGAGCCCCGCGTCGACTCGCCCTGCGCGCGCGAGTCGACCGCCACGACGGCGCGGCCCGTCTGGACCACCGCGTCGATGGTGGGGCCAAAGATCCCGTGCTCTTCTCCGTTGCCGTGAAGCATCAAGACAGGCGGCAACGCGCCCGAGATTCCAAACGGGGTCCCCGCGCAGTCGCGCACGCCGTGCGGCGCGTAGACAAACGCGGCGATGACGGCGCCGTCTTGCGTGGGCACGTCAACGCGGCACACCAAATTAGCCCGCGGCCGCTCGTAAGGGCGCGGGATGTGGACGGGCGGGAACTCGACAGACATAAAGACCCTAACTACTTCTTCTTGATCTGGCTGGGGTGCTTCTCAAAGAAGTCGAAGCGCGGCGGCAGGGCAATAATCGCGTGCTCACAGGTCTTCTCGCCAGCAAGCTCGCACAGCTGGGCCGGGGTGGCCAGGGCATTTTCCCACGAGAAGAACGTGTCGGGATCAAAGCCCATGTGCTCGCAGATCTTCTCGCATCCAGAAGGCACGGCCGGGTGCATGAGCAGGGTCACCGTGCGAAGGGCGCAGAAGGCGTCGGCCAGAGCCTGGGCGTAGGCCGCATCGTCGCCCTTGGCGGCCTTGCTCGCGTCGTCCCAGCGCTTGTTCTCTTGGCGGCAAAGCTCCTCGGCGATGCCCAGGGCGCCGTGCGCGTCAAAGGCGTAGGCCGCGGCCTCGAAGTCCAGGGTCGCGCGGCGGCAGGCCTCGACCACCTCGTCGTGCGGGGCGGCGGCGGGAAGCTTGGAGTCGCAGACGTTGGCCGCGCCGTAGAAACAGCTGCGGGCCAGGCGGTTGAAGATATTGGTGAGGAAGGCCGACTCCTTCAAGGCAGGGTCGACGATGCGCGGGTCGTCCTTGACCAGCACCTCCTCGCCGGTCTTCTTGTCCTTGTGAGAGACAGACGTGTCAAAGGGCTTGGGATTGAAGCTCACGGCCTTCTGGTCCAGGCCCAGCGACAGCCAGTGGGCGCGCAGCTGCTCGGGCGTGTAGGCGTCCAGCAGCTCGGCGGCCATCGGCGGCTTGATCGCGCCGGAGCTCGAGGCCTTCTTGTTCATGAACAGGATGTGGTAGTTGGCGATGGGCGTGTCCTGGAACAGGCCCCAGTCCAGCGCCTCCCACATGGCCGGCTGGGCCACGCAGTAGAAGTAGATGTTGTCCTGGCCAATGAACTGGTAGACGCGGGCATCGTCAGCGCACCACCAGTCGCGCCAGTCGTGCGACGAGTAGCGCGAGCCGTCCTTCTCGGCGTCTAAGGCAAGCGCCGTCTGCGTAAAGCTGATGGGTGCCCACAGGCTCTCGGGCCAGCACCACACGGTGAGGTCCTTGGTGCCGTCCAGCTCGGGCGCGGGCACGCCCCACTCGATGTTGCCGGTGATGCGGAAGGGCAGCAGGCACTTGCCGGTACGAAAACGCACGTCAGAGGCCTCAAGCACCTCGCGGGCGTGGTCGCGGGCCTCCCAATCGGCAAAGGTCAGCGAGAAGGACTGCTGGTTGCCCTCGGCCTCGGTCAAGGTGTAGTCGCCCAGCTTGTCGGCGACCTTCTCGAAGTCGTCGCGGAACTTCGTCTGGATATAGATCACGGGGTCGACCAGGCTCTCGCGCACGGTCTTGGTCACGATGGCACGCACCTGCGGGTCTGCGTCCCACTCGTCCATGAGCTTCTCAAGCTGCGGCCTAAAGGCGGGCAGGTTGAAGTACCAGTTGTCAACGGGGCGCAGCTCGGGCGTGGTGCCGGTAAGCTGCGAGACGGGCTTGATCAGCTCCTCGGGGTCAAACTGGTGGCCCAGGTCGCACTCGTCGGCGTAGGCCTTCTCGGACTTGCAGCCGCGCACGGGGCAGTGGCCAATGACCTGGCGGCCGTTCAAGAACGTCTGCGCCTGCGGGTCATAGAACTGGCGGGTCGAGCGCTTGACCAGGTAGCCCTTCTCGTACAGGCGGCGCAGCAGCTCGTCGGTAAAGGCATGGTGGTGCGAGCGCGCGGGCTCCAGTCCCGAGCCCTCAAAGAGGTCGAGGCTGATCTCGTAGGCATCAAGCGCGGCCTTCTGCGCGTCGTGATTGGTGCGCACGTAGTCGATGATCGTGCCCTCGTAGCCCTCGTTCTCGACCTTCTTGCGGTAGCC
Organism: Paludibacteraceae bacterium; assembly: GCA_963630635.1. GTDB lineage: Bacteria > Actinomycetota > Coriobacteriia > Coriobacteriales > Atopobiaceae > Paratractidigestivibacter. The sequence continues at coordinate 11,089 of CAVGOA010000047.1, read as the reverse complement.
CTCCATGATCGGCGAGCCGTAGCAGTCGGTGCCCGAGACAAACAAGACGTTCTCTTTGCCAATGCGGTCGCGCAGGAAACGCGCAAAGAAATCGGCGGGGACAAAGACGCCGCCGATGTGGCCAAAGTGCAGGTTCTTGTTGCCGTACGGCATACCGCCGGTGATGACGGCGCGTTTGGGGAAGGTGGGGCGCTCGGAAGGCATCTGGTTTCTCCTTTGATGTTGCGAGACGTGCGTTGGCCCGCATGTCCGCGCGTGGCGGCTGTGGGCGCCGATGTTCAACCCTCACAGTATCCCACATTAGGTATATGCTGGCACAATGAGAAAACGAGCCGACATAGATGTGTTTCACGACGAGGCCCTGCGCAAGCAAATGGTTACCTGGTCCGTCGTGATTTTTGCCGCGGGCGTTGCGTTGGCGGTGCTCACGTTGCTGGTCGATGCCCAGGCGCGCTTTGGGGTCTTTGACTTTTTGTGGCTGGTGGGTCTCTCGGCCGCGGCGCTGCCCGTGCACGAGCTGATCCACGCCGCGGCATACAAGCTGCTGGTCCCCGGCGTGCGTGTGAGCTTTGGCTACAAGGACGGGTTTCTCTACACCGATGCCCACGGTGCACTACTGAGAAGATCTGCCGCCCAGGTTGTGTTGTTGGCGCCCGCCGTGGTGCTGACCTGCGCGTTCTTGGGTGCGGGCAGCGCCTTGGGGCAGCCGGTGCTGGCGATTTTGCTGGCCGCGGTGCATCTTTCGGGCTGCGTGGGCGATATCTTGATGGTGGCCCGGATCGCGCGCCACGCAAACGTCACGCACGTGCGCGACACTGATTTTGGCATCGAGCTTTGGGAGGACCGCTGATGCGCCCGTTGTTGCTGCACGCCTGTTGCGGGCCCTGCTCGCTCGAGCCGGTGAAGCTTTTGCGCGAGCAGGGCTTTGAGCCCACGATTTGCTGGACCAACCCCAACATCCAGCCCGTGGCCGAGCACGAGCTGCGGCTTTCTACCCTGCAGGCGTGGGCGGCCGATATCGCACACGTGGACGTGATCGTGGCGGCAGACGACCGTGCGGCCTGGGAGCGTGCGGTGGCGCCGCACGGCTTTGACCGGCAACGACGTTGCCGGGCTTGCTATGCGCTGCGCCTGGCCGAGGCTTGCCGCGTTGCTCAACGCGAGGGGTTCGAGTTTGTCTCGACGACGCTGGCCGTCTCGCCGTACCAGTTGTTTGACGACTGCGGGGAGCTTTTGTGCGCGACGGCCGCGGCCCATGGGTTGACGCCGGTTTGGCAGGACTTTCGCCCGTACTATCCCGAGGCCACGCGCGAGTCGCGTGAGCTGGGGATGTATCGGCAGAACTACTGCGGGTGCCGTTTCTCGGCGGCCGAGGCTGCCCACGAGCGCCACCTGGCCCGCGACGAGCGCAAGCGCGCGAAGGCCGAGGCTCGTGCGGCGCGCGAGGCGGCCGGGGCCGCCGCTGAGCTTCGCCCGGCCGATGCTTAAATCGATGATGCCCGGCTGCCAAACGCGCCGCAGTTGTGCCGTCTGTCCGGGCTAACCGCCCGTACACCGAGACCTTCTCGACACCTGCGGCGCCTGAGCGTTACCTTAAATACCGGTCAGCCGCTGGTCGGCAGGCCGTCGTGCGTTTTGCACCGCGCTCGATGAGCGCCACAGGCAGGGAGTCGGTTGGGGAGACCCAGGGAAGAGGCCGGCTCCCTTCTTTTGTGCCCACATGGCCCTTCTCGGCACCATTCGCGCTACACTGTCATGCGAGAAAACCCAACGCAAAGGACAGCTATGCGCACCGACGACTTTGATTACCCCTTGCCAGACGAGCTTATTGCCCAGGCCCCGGCCGAGCCGCGCGACTCTTGCCGCCTGCTTGTGCTTGACCGCGAGACCGGCAACGTCTCTCACCAGCACTTCTACGACGTCTTTGACCTGCTTGAGCCCGGCGACCTGCTGGTTGCCAACCAGACCCGCGTCATGCCGGCGCGCCTGGTGGGCAAGAAGCGCGGCACCGGCGGCGTCGCCGAGACCCTGCTGCTCAAGCGGCGAGAAGACCTCGACTCGCTGGGGCACGTGTGGGAATGCCTGGTCAACCCCGGCAAGCGCCTGAAGCAGCCGGGCACCGTGATCGAGTACCGCGCGGGCGGGCTGCACGCGCCCGACTCGGCGCCGGTGGTCTTGACGGGCACGATCGTCGACTTTGTCGAGGGCTCCAAGGGCGGGCGCCTGGTGCGCTTTGATCCCGTGGGCTCGTCGGCCGACGGCACGCCCTACACGCTTGACCAGGCCATTCACGCCGCGGGCCACGTGCCCCTGCCGCCCTATATCACCAGCTACGAGGGCGACCCCGAGAAGTACCAGACGGTCTACGCCATGCAAGAGGAGCACTCGGCGGCCGCGCCCACCGCGGGCCTGCACTTCACGCCCGAGCTCATCGCGCGCCTGCGCGATAAGGGCGTCAACTGGGCCTGCGTCGAGCTTGAGGTGGGCATCGATACCTTCCGCCTGGTCACCGAGGACGACCCCACGACCCACGTGATGCACACCGAGCGCTACCACGTGCCCCAGGCCGTGGTTGACGCGGTGCACGCTACCAAAGCCGCAGGTCACAGGGTTATCGCGGTGGGCACCACGTCGGTGCGCTCGCTGGAAAGCGCCTGGGACGCAGCCGCACCGGCAAGCGACCCCGCCTGCGTCGCCCGCCGTTTCGAAGACGCGTCCGACTCGGCGGCCGTCTGCGGCCAGGGCGACATCACGGCGCGCGCCGACGAGAAGACCAACCTCTTCCTCGTGCCCGGCTCCACCTTCCACGTGGTCGACGGCTTGATCACCAACTTCCACGTGCCGCGCAGCACCCTGATGATGCTCGTCTCGGCCCTGGCCACGCGCGAGCAGATCATGGGCGCCTACCAGGCCGCCATTGACGAGAAGTACCGCTTCCTCTCGTTTGGCGACGCGATGTTTATCCAGTAGGAGCGGCCAGCCGCCCCGGCCGCGCCGACCGTGCGGGCTTCCACGGCGCTGCTGCCTCCCCATCAAACTTCAAACAAAACCGGGCCTCTCGCCGCGTGTATGGCGAGAGGCCCGGTTTCTTCAACAAATTAAATAACCCGCAGGTCAGCCTACTCTTCGACCAGATCCAGCTCCATCAGGCGCGCGATGGCAACGATGTAGATCTTGAGGGCCTGCTTGAGGTCAGCCTCCAAGATGCCCTCGTCGGGACCGTGCTCCATGCCCACCCACGCGGGCGCGTCGGCGTGGTCAAGGTGCGGGCCAAAGGCCACGGCGCGCTTGAAGTGACGCGCGTAGGTGCCGCCGCCGATGCAAAACGCCTCGGCCTTCTCGCCGGTGTACTCACCGTAGGTGTCGAGAAGGACCTGGATCTCGGGCGAGGAGGGGTCGATATAGAACGGCACGGCGTCGCCCGTGCAGCGGTACTCGCAGCCAAAGCGCTCGGCGATGCTGGTCATCTGGGCGGTGATGGCCTCGCCGGTCGTCGAGGTGGGGTAGCGCGAGTCGATGGACTGCACAAAGTGGTTGTCCACGGTGCGCACAGTGCCTGCGATGCAGGTCAGGGGGCCAAACTTGTCGTCTTCGGTCGCGATGCCGGTGGCCTTGCCATAGTCGCCCTCGGTGAGCTGGACCTCCAGACGCAGGAATTCCTCTTCCTCGACGGTGCAGACCTTGCAGTCCAGCAGGTAGCGGGCGAGAAGGCCAATGGCGTTGACGGTGCCCTGCGGCATCGAGGCGTGGCCGCCCTTGCCGTGGGCAGAAACGCGCACGAGGCCGTCGCCCGCGTCCTCGACGGTGATGTTTTTGGCCGCGGGCAGTTGCGAGGCGTCGGCGCGCAGGGTCGCGGTGGCCAGGCCGGGAATCGCGTTGCGCACAGTGCCGCCGTCAAGCTCGACGATGACCGAGCCGGCCACCGGGTGCTTGGTGGTGAACTCGCCGCCGTAGACGCCCTTCTCGCCGCAGATAACGGGGAAGTCGGCGTCGGGAGAGAAGCAGAAGGCCGGCTCGCCGTAGCGCTCCAGGTAGTAAGGCAGGTCGCCCATGCCGGTCTCTTCGTTGTTGCCAATGAGGCAGCGCAGGGTATAGGGCAGCTTCTTGCCGGTGGCGGCAACCTGGCGGCGGAAGAACTCGGCGGCGTAGAGCGAGACCACAAAGGGGCCCTTGTCGTCCAGCACGCCGCGGCCGATCAGCCAGCCGTCCTTGCGGGTGACCTCGAGGGGCGGGAAGTTCCAGCCCAGGCCCAGGGGCACGATGTCGGTGTGGGCGATGGTCGCGACGTAGGCGTCCTTCTCGCCGGCGACCTCGGCAAAGCCCATGTAGCCGTCGACGTCAGTCACGTCAAAGCCCATGCAACGGGCGATGTTCTCGGCCTCGACCAGGGCGTCGTTTGCGGCAGGGCCCCAGGGTTTGCCGGGCTCGGCGTGGTCCAGGTCCTCGACAGATTCGTGCTTCACCAGAGCGGCGATGTCTTTGACAACGTCTTCCCAAACTTCGTCGGCAAAGGCATCTACCTGGGCCTTAAGCTCGGTCTCGTTAAGCATACGCTCCTCCTTGCGCATCAATCATTCACGTATGCGCACCATCATACGAGATTTTGCCGCCCGCGCGCAAAACCGCCCCAGACCGGGCCGGCGACCCCCAGTTTCGCCGGCCCGGCTGCGGTCTACGCCGTCCCCAGGGCTCCGCCGCAGTACTCGCAGCGGCCCGAGGCGTCGGGCGTCGTGGTCGCGCCGCAAAACGGGCAGGTTCGCGCGGCCTTGGGCGCCGCCGCCTGGGCGGCGGCCTGGCGCGTTCCCTCGCGAACCTCGGTCAAAGCGGCGCGGATCTCGCCCGCCACGCGCTCGGCCTCGCGGTACTCCACCGAGTCGCGCTCTTCGATGCGCCCGTCGTTTACCTGGAAGCACATGTCGTCGTAATACGGCACATTCACGTGAATGGTGAGGTAAACGTCGTAGTCAATGTCGTAGCGCGGCGGGTCGTAGCTGTGGCGCTGGCCTTCTTTGTCCTCCCACTTAAGCTCGGTGCGGGTCTCGCGTACCTCGGTGTCGCACCCGGTGACCTGCGAGAAGTCCAAAACGTCGGGGTTCTGGTCACGCCAGCGCGAGCTCGAGGTCACCAGGAAGCGCCGTGCGTCCTCGTCTAGCTGCACCTTCGTGGCCCCGCCCAGCGTGCGGGTGACGTTGAACTCGGCCACGCGAGCGCGGTTGGCCTCGCGCCAGGCAAGCTGCTCGCGGATCTGCTCCAGCGTGGACCAACGCCTGTCCGAGAACCACGGCGACAGCTTGGCCGCGCAGTTCTTGCACAGGTTTCCGTCCTCGAGCTTGCGGTTGCCCAAAAGCCCGATCTCGCCTCCGCAGATGTCGCAGGTCTTCTTCTCAAACAGGTTGCCAAAAAGTCCCATAAGAGCCTCCTTTGCCCGGCGCGGCAAGCGACGCGGCCGCGTGTTTTAGCTGCTCCCATCATGTGGCTGCGCGCCCGCGCAAAGAAGCGCCCCGCGGCCCAACTCGGGCGCGGGGACGTGGACATGTGGCTTAATTTGGCACCGAGAAGAGCGGGCGGGTTTCTCACCGCCGCAGGCAGCGGGCCCCGGCCGGACCCACCCCTCGCTACTCCCCGTTGGCCCCCTTGGTCATGCTCGGCACGATAAGTCCCGTCGAGACCGCGTGCACCGCCAGCCGCAAGATGTTGTCGTAGCCCGTCTTGGCCAGGATCTCAGAGATGTGGCGCTTGACCGTGCCCTCGCTTAGGTACAGCTCGGCCGCGATCTCTTTGCGGGTCTTGGTCTCGCAGACCAGCCGCAGGATGTCCAGCTCGGTGTCGGTGAGCTTGGCCGCGTCCGAGAAGATGTTGCGCTGGGCCAAAGGAAAGGTCGAGTACCCCTCCATCGTCGAGCGGATCACCCCCAAAAGCTCGGCCGTGCCCACGTTCTTGTAGATAAAGCTGTCGACGCCGGCGTCACGGGCCTGCTCGACAAAGGTGATCTCGGGCATGCCGGTCATGATGACCACGCGCACATCGGGGTGGGCGGCCTTGATCTTACGCGCGGCCACGATCCCGCTCGAGTCGTTCTCGGTGCAGACGTCCAGAAGCGCGCAGGTGGCGCCGGTCTTCTCAAGCGCGTCCAGGGCCTGCGAGGCGTCGCTCAGCTGGGCCACGACCTGCATGTCGTCTTGCATGTTGATGGTGCAGGCCAAAGAGTCGCGCAGCATGGCCTGGTCTTCGACGAGAAGGATAGAGATCATGGGCGTGGCTCCTTAATCGATGGGGTCGGGCGGGTTGGGCTGGTTGGGTTGGTTTGGCTGGTCGGCTCGCCGTCGGGTCCGGCGGCGGCCCCGGTGGGCGAGAAGAGCGCGCCGTCGCCGTCCAAAACCGGCGCCACCACCTCTATGGTAAACGGGTCGCGGCGCGTGACGTTGAACGTGGCGCCCACCTCGGCGGCCGCGCGGCGCATGCCGGGGATGCCGGTGCCCTCGCGGATGTCGGCCGTGGGCGCAACGCCGTCGTTTTGGACGAGAAGCACGTAGGCGTCGCCGCTCTTGACCATCTGCACGTCAACGCGGCTGGCCTGGGCATGCTTGGCGGCGTTGGTTGCCGCCTCGCGCACGATGCGCACAAAGGCCTCGGCGCAGGCGGTGTCTGCGGGCAGCGCGCCGTCGATGTGTACGTCGATGCCTATAAGCGAGAAGGCCCGCGCAATCGAGGCCAGCTCAGAGGCGCGGTCGGGCCGACTGGGCTCGGCCAGGTCGTCCAGGATCGAGCCCGCAAGGCGCGTTACCTCGCCCAAGGCCGCGGGCGTGGGGTTTTCTGCCTCCAAGAAGCGGTGCAGGATCGACAGGCGCTGCCCAATAGTGTCGTGCACGCGGGCCTTCATGCGAAGCAGGGCCTCGTCGCGGGCGACCTTCTCGACCCTTGCCATGGACTCGCGGAGCTCGGCGTTCTCGGCTTCAAGCAGCTGGTTTGCGGCCTCTAGCTGGGCGTTTAGCGCCTCTTCCTCGGTCACGTCGACCGAGACCATGCGGTAGCACTCCATGCCGCGCAGCCGCACCGTGTCGTGGCAAAACAGGACCGACCGGCCGCCCGGCATGGCCAGGCGAATGCCCTCGGGCAAGACCGCACAGCCCTCGCCCTGACCCAGGCGCTCCAGATTGGCCCACAGGCCGCTCGTCTCAGAGAGGTCGGTCGCAAAACCCAGCTGCGTCAGGTGGTCGCGCATCGCGTCGTTCATAAAAAGGATGCGGCGGCGCTTGTTGGCCCACACGACGCCGTCGGGCAGGCGGTCCATGGCGTCGATCACCGAAAGCATGCTGGTGGACGTCGCAAAGTGGCGCGCGTCCAGCAACAGGGCGGCCGTCACCCTAAAGACAAAGAAGGCTGCGTCGATAATCAAAAGCCCGCCCGCGCTCGGGCCCAGCGCCGCGACGACCGGGGGCGTGCACAGGGCAAAAAGCGCCAGCTCGGGCACCATGACGGGTTCTCGCTTAGAGACGCAGAGAAACCCGCCCAGCGCCACCAGCGCGGCGTTGGCCCACAGCAAGGGCTCAAGGGGCACGTCCACCGGCCGCAGGCGCACGAGAAAATCGCCGTAGTTCATCGCGGCGGCGCATGCCCCGCAGCAGCCCAGCGCCAGGTGGAAGGCGATAAGCCCCTCGTATGTTGCAATCGCCCAGGTAGGCTTCGCGCTTCGGCGCAGGGTCACCGCGATCGCGTGCACCGTCTGGGCAGACGCCAGGCAGAAGAACGCGGCCAGAAGCACGATCAGCGTGAGATGGGACATGTTGGCAAGCGCGCTCATTTGGCCGCCCCCTCCTCACGCCCCACGGGGATGCGGGCGACGAAGCTCATCTCGCCGCCGGATACCTCGCAGCTGTGCTCAATGCCGCGAGCAGCCAGGTCGCCCTCAAGCACGGCCAGCGCCTGCGACAGGTCCTCGCCGGCCGCCACCGTGGCCGTAAGCGCGGCCCGCAACACGACGGTATCCCCATCTTCCTGCACAAACAGCATCAACACGGCGTTTGTGGCCGCGTTGGCCGCGGTCGCAAAGTCATAGAGGCAGTCGTACAAGACGCTCACGACGCCCGCGGGCAACGGCCGCGCGGTCTGCACGATGGCCGCGCAGTCGACGCCAATGGAGCGCAGGTCAGAGGCCGTCTCGTTAAAGACCAGCTGCAGGCGCTCGCGGTTGAACTCGGGGTCGGCCTTCTCGGCCAGCACAAGCGCGCCCTTGCGCTTGCAGTAGGCCACCAACAGCTTGACCTCGACCAGCATCTCGCGGCGGCGCGCCTGGGATGCGGGGTCGTCGTCTGCGGGCAGGGCGTCCAGCAGCTCCTTGATGCGGGCGGTTTTATCGGCAAGCGAGGTCTCGATCTGGCCGTAGAGCTCGCGCTCGCTGCGCAGACGCGCCTGCTCGCCGCGGACCTTTGTCATTTGGGAGAGAAGCGCGTTGCTGCGGCTTAAGCGGTCGCTTTTGGCCTGCAGAGCTGCGCGGCGCTGGTCGATGCCGCTTACGTCGTTGGCGAGAAGGGCCCGGCCGCCGCGCACGGGGTAGGCCTTGAAGAGGGTCCCCGGGATGGAGCTCGTGCGGAAGGCCCACGCCTCGTCGCCGGCGGGGGAGCCCGCGGCCGCACCCTGCCCGGCGCCGCGTGCGTCGTGCTCGGCCAGGATTGCCGAGGCCGCCGGGTCAAGCGGCGCCGCGACGTTGGTCGCCGCCTCGACGCGTCCTGCGCCCCCGATCACCTTGAGGTCAAACGGCAGGCTGGCAAACGCGTCCTGGTACCAGGCGTACGACGGCAAAAGCCCCAGGTCAAGCGTAAGTTCCAGCGAGACCAGTGCCAGCGTCCCGTATACCAGCGAGATATTGGTCGCAAAGGCGCCCACGTGCCGTAGCGCATAGAGGGCCCCGTAGGCAGCACCCGCCCCCAGCAAGACGATAAGCGGCACAAACGCGCTTCTCAGCTGCTTTCTTGCCGCCAAGAAGAGCGTGCCAAAGAAGCCGGCCAAAAGCGTCGCACACCAGGCGGCCAGGGCGTAGTAGCCGGGCGCGTAGGTGTAGTTGCCCGCCCACTCTGGGTCGGCAAAGCTAAAGCGAAAGACCAGGTGGTGCAGGTTGTTGGTAAGCACCAGCGCCACAAAACACGCTGATACCCCGGCCGCCACGGCCCTGATCGCGTGCCCCGATCGCGTGCCGTCGACGGCTGCCGCGCGCAGGGCGCAGGCCAAGCACAGCGTGGGGATCGCGCACATGGGGATGTAGTAGCAATACCACAGCGCCGCCGCCAGCCGGTAGCTGCGCACCGAGTACTTGACCAGCACCAACAGCATCCACAGGCCAATCAACTCGGCAATGGCCAAAAGGTAGCGGCGGATGGCCTTGTCGGGGCAGCGCAAATGGACCGAGACGCCCCAGATCGCGACCAAGGGCCCAAAGAGAATCATGTAGCCGGTGGTGGCGTCCGAGCCCAGCGTCAAGGCCATGCGCGACGGCGCGGCAAAGGCCCCACTTGCCTCGACGCCAATAAGGGCCGCGGCAAAGACGGCCGCCAACGCGCCCGCAAACACGAGCGCTTTTTGCCTGGATATGTCTGCCGCGCGCACCATGGACCAAGTATAGCCGTGCGCGGGCGGCCACTTTGGGTCGCCCGGCTCAAGTTGCGGGCGCGTTTTGGGACAGCCGGGCATGCCTCGCGCGCGTATCTCGGCGCATGATTTTGGTCAGGCTGAAGTTCAAATAACTGGCAGGTCACAGGCCATGTTTTGGAGAAAGGACAAGCTATGGGACTGTTGAAGGCGGGCATCGGGGCGGCAAGCGGCGTTTTGGCCGATTCATGGCGCGAGTACTTCTACTGCGACTCCCTGGACGCCGGCACCCTGGCGGTCAAGGGCGAGAAGCGCACGGGCGGGCGCAGTTCGAACACGCACGGCGAGGACAACATCATCTCTAACGGCTCGATCATCGCGGTGAACGAGGGTCAGTTCATGATCATCGTCGAGCAGGGCGCTATCGTCGAGGCCTGTGGCGAGGCGGGCGAGTTTGTCTTTGACTCATCCACCGAGCCGAGCCTGTTCTTTGGCACGGCGGGGGAGGGCGTGGTCGACCGGCTCAAGGCCTCGTTCGAGCGCGTTGGCCAGCGCTTCACCTTTGGCGGCGACACGGGCAAGGACCAGCGCGTCTATTACTTCAACACCAAAGAGATCATGGGTAACAAGTACGGGACGGCCACTCCCGTGCCCTTCCGCGTGGTGGACACCAACATTGGGCTGGACGTCGACATCTCGGTGCGCTGCAACGGCGAGTATTCGTACCGCATCGTCGACCCGCTGATGTTCTACAAGAACGTCTGCGGCAACGTCGAGGCGCCCTACACGCGCGACAAGATCGACTCGCAGCTTAAAAGCGAGCTGCTCACGGCGCTGCAGCCGGCGTTTGCCAAGATCTCGGCCATGGGGGTGCGCTACTCGGCCGTGCCCGCGCACACCGCCGACGTGGCCCGCGCCTTGAACGAGGTCCTTTCTAAGGAGTGGGGCGAGACGCGCGGCATCGAGGTCGCGTCGTTTGGCATGAACTCGATCGCGGCTTCGGCCGAGGACGAGGCCATGATCAAGGAGCTGCAGAAGGCGGCCGTCATGCGCGACCCCACGATGGCTGCGGCAAACCTGGCGGCGTCGCAGGCAGACGCGATGCGCATGGCCGCCAGCAACGAGAACGGTGCCATGATGGGCTTCATGGGCATGGGGATGGCCGGCGCCGCGGGCGGGATGAACCCGCAGGCGCTCTACGGGATGGGGGCGCAGCAGGCCCCGGCCCCGGCGCCGGCCCCGGCGGGCGGCGCGGCCCCGACGGGCGCCTGGACCTGCAGCTGCGGCACGAGCAACACCGGCAAGTTCTGCGGTAACTGCGGAAGCCCCAAGCCCGTGCCGCCCGAGTCCTGGACCTGTAGCTGCGGCCAGTCCAACACCGGCAAGTTCTGCGGCGGCTGCGGAAAGCCCAAGCCGCAGGCAGACACCGGTTGGACCTGCCAATGCGGTCAGGTGAACCTTGGCGCCTTCTGCAGCAACTGCGGCACCCCGCGCCCGTAGCGCGGCG
>CAVGOA010000046.1:0-16213 GCA_963630635.1 Paludibacteraceae bacterium | reverse complement strand
CTTCTCGCCCTGGCAGTTGTCTGTCTGGCGGCCGCGCGCGTATCTCTGCGCAAGAACCGCTAATCGTCAACCGCTAGTAACACCGCACCACAAAACAGGGGCCTGCCCGATGTTTCAACATTAGGCAGGCCCCATTTTCGTGTCCGTATGAAATCGGCGGTAGGTCCCTGGTCTGGGCCCTGTTTAGTCCTCCTGCCCGCCCGCGACTCCGGCGGCGAGAAGAGCCCCCGCTCCAAGCACTGCGGCGGCCGCAACGCCAACGCCGCCCTGGTCACCGGTGCTTGGCACAGCCCCGCCGTTGCGCTTGACGGCGGTCGTGACCGTCGTGGTCGCGGTCGTCTCGCCAGCCGTCGGCGTGACCGGCGTCGGCTGCGGCGTGGGCGTGGGATCCGGCTCAACCTCTTCGTGGTCCGTGATCACGATGCGCCCCGCGCCGTTGGGGTTCTCGTACCCGGCGCCCACAACGCCCTTAAGGTCGTCGCGGATGTAATCCACCAGCGCCAGGATGTCGAAACCAAACTTTTGGGCGTCGGCGGCGTTCGAAGGCGTGGGCGTCTTGCCCGCGCGCGTCAGCACAAAGTCCGAGCTAGCCACCGTGTAGCGACCGTCGGGGTCGATGGCCTTGCCGTTAAGGGTGGCGTTCTTGACGCGCCTCTCGCCGCTGCCAACCTCCTTGTACGTCGAGCCGTCAAAGACCACCGGCGAGTCCACGTCGGTACGAATCGTGAACGACATACCGTCCGAGACCTGCAAGAAGTAGTTGTTGTCGGCGGGACAGGTTGCCACGGCGGTCTCAAGCAGGTCAAGGATGTACTGGCCCGTGACCTCAAGCGCCACCATCTGGTTGCAGTAGGGCTCGACCTCAAGCAGCTGCGCGTAGGTGATTTTGCCAGCCTTGACGTTCTTGCGAATGCCCGAAGCGTTAACGACGGCCAGGTCACAGGCCTTGCCGGTCTGCGCCTGGTAGTAGGCGCGCACGCCGTCGCACACCAGGTCGCCCAGGTTGGTCTCCTGGTTCTTGGTCGAGCCGGTAAAGTCGCCCTCCGCGGTCGCGTAAAGGTTGACCTCGGCGGTGCCAATGACGTCGGTGGGCAGGGGCTCCACGCCGTCGCTTAGCTGCGCAATCAGGGCCGCGATCTCTTCGTCCTGGCCGTCCCACGACTCGATGAGCTTGGCCGTGACGTCAAGCGACGCCGTGGCCTCGCCCGTCGCCGGGTTTATCTCGATGTGGCCAAAGCTCGCAAACTTGGTGCCGGTCTGGGCAATCACGACGTCCTGGCCGTCGGCGTTCTTGACGGTCTGCACGTACTTCTCGTGCGAGTGACCGTCCACCACCAGGTCGATGCCCGAGGTCTTGGCAACCAGGGTGTCGCTGCGCCAGCACTCGTCGTTGCCGGCCTCGCCCAGGTGGGAGAGAAGGACGACGTAATCGGCGCCGTCGACCGTGCGCGCGGTCTGGGCAAACGTCTGCACCGTGGCGTAGAAAACCTGCGGGTCGTCCTGGAAGAAGCTCCAAACAAAGTTGCCGTCCTCGTCCTGGAACAGCGAGGCGTCGCCGCGCGTTAGGGTCGTGGGCGTTACCACACCCAGGTAGGCGATTTTGACAGGCTTACCTGCAACGTTGTACTCAACCACGTGATAGGGGTCGAACTGCAGATTTCCGCTAGCGTCTGCAAAGTTGCAGCATACGTACTTGAGCGCGGGCTGCGCCGAGGCAAGCTCCAGGAAGTTCTGGACCCCAAAGTCAAACTCGTGGTTGCCAACGGTTACCACGTCGTAGTTGCAAGCGCCCTCGACCTGCATGGGGATCTTGCCGTCGCTGGCCGCGCCCAGCACGCCGCCTTGGATGGCGTCGCCGGCGTCTACCAGTGTGACGTTGCCCGTGTCGTGGGCCTCTTTCTGGGTTTTGACAAAGTCGATCAGCGCGCTGTAACCAAGGTTGGTCTTGGTGTTGTACATGCCGCAGTGGACGTCGTTGGTGTGGACGATGGCGATCTTCTCGGTAGCGTCGTCTACGCTTGCGCCGCCGCCCGTCTCTTCTGCAAAAGCGCGGGCCGGACCCGAGGCCAGCGTGAAGCTAACGCTTGTTAGAGCGGTGGCTGCCCCGCCAAGGAAGGCGCGGCGAGAAAAGAGCTTGTCAAACATGAAAACCTCCTGATAAAAGGCCAATACGTGTAAATCTAACACAGCGAGAACCGCGCGCTGACGCCCCGGCCTACAATGGGTGCAAACACCAAACGGGAAGGGACCAGATGATTCGAATTGCCTGCGACGTGCATACGCACACGCTGTTTTCTCGCCACGCTTACTCGACGCTTGAGGAGGATGTGAGGGCGGCGGCCAATAAGAACCTCGAGCTTCTGGGCATCACCGACCACTTCTCGAGCATGCTCTTTGACGAGCAGACCCTCAAGAACTTTCAGTACTTCATCAACTTTACTACCTGGCCGCGCGTGTGGCACGATGTCACGCTGCTGCATGGCTGCGAGGCCGACATCGTGGACGGTCAGGGCAATCTGTTTGGCCACGACATCGTGGTTGATAAGGGCATCACTGGCGAGAGCCGCCGCCCCAGGACTTTGAAAGATGAGGTCTTTTCTCAGTGCGACTACGTGATCGCAAGTATCCACCGCAATGACTTCACGCGCGAACAAACCCCAGCTCAGAATGCCCAGATGTATATCAACGCGCTGCAGGACCCCAAGGTTTTGATCCTGGGGCACCTTGGCCGATCGGGCGTGGACTTTGAGCTTGACCCGGTGCTCGAGGCCGCGCGCGATATGGGCAAGTTGATCGAGCTCAACGGTTCGAGCCTCGAAGAGCCGCTCAAGGCTGGGCGCTCCATCGACCGCTGCCGCGCGATTGCCCAGCGCTGCGCCGAGCTGGGCACCATGGTCTCTTTTGGCGGCGACGCACACGTGAGTTACAACGTTGCACGTACCAAGAAGGTCTGCGATCTTCTCAACGAGCTTGATTTCCCGGCCGAGCTGGTGTCGTGCCGCTCTAAAGAGGCTTTTCTCGTCGCCGCCCGCGCCGCCATCCCCACCTTCGAGCTTTAAATCGCCGCGTCCCGCGGGCCCGGCGAGCGCACGCGCGACTTTTCGGGGTTTAAAATCCGTTCCGCCGAGTAGCCGGCTGGTTTTAGCGAATTGCCAACTGGGCAAACGCGCCCGGAATGCCTTCGGCTACTTGACCGACCCGGATTTAAACCACGAAAAGTCGCGCATGCCGCCGACGATCCCTGCGCCACGCAAAAGGACCCCGGAGCCGCACGGCTCCGGGGTCCTCATCTACCTGCGAAAACGCCGCAATGCGCGCGAAACTACGCCTTGTGGCTCGAGCCCAGGTTGTCCATGTGGCTGGCAACCACAGCCACGATCTCGTCCATGCCGGGGCGAGCGGGTTTCTTGGGGTCAAAGCACTCGGGGTTGGCGGCCATGTAGCCCATGTACCCGCGGGTGTAGGCCTGGCGCAGCTCGGTGGCGTAGTTGACCTTGCAGATGCCGTTGGCAATGGCCTCGGCAACCTGATCGTCGGGCACGCCAGACGTGCCGTGCAGAACCAGCGGAATCTCCAGGCGCTCGCGGATGGCCTTCAAAACGCCCTGCTCAATGTGGGGGGTACCCTTGTAGACGCCATGTGCGGTGCCCACGCCAACGGCCAGCGAGGTGCAGCCGGTGCGCGCCACAAATTCCTCGGCCTCGTCCGGGTCGGTGTAGGGGTTCTCGCCCTCGACCGCCGGGCCGTCGTCCTCTTTACCTCCAACCTTGCCCAGCTCGGCCTCGACGGGGATGCCAATGGGGCCGGCGACCTTGGTAACAGACGCGGTCAGCGCGATGTTGTCCTCAAAGGTGTCGTGCGAGCCGTCGATCATGACCGAGGTGTAGCCGGCGTGTATGGCCTGCATGCAGCGGTCAAAGCCATCGCCGTGATCCAGGTGGATGGCCACGGGAACGGTGGCGGCGTCGGCGGCGACCTTGGCCATGGCGGCAAAGTACTCGAGGTTGGCGTACTTCACGGTACCCGGGGTGGTCTGCATGATGACGGGGGAGCGGCGCTCCTCGGCGGCCTTGATGACGGCCATGACAAACTCGAGGTTCTCGACGTTGAACGCGCCCACGGCATAGTGGCCGGCCTGAGCGTCGAGCAGCATCTCCTTGGTGGTAACGAGCATTGCTTCTCCCTTCGTCCGCCGGGCTTCTCCCGGCATAAGGACCAACATCTCGCGCCATGTCCGCGCAAGACCCTAGGCCCATTATATGAATAGCCCGCCGAGCCGCCGCCCCATAAAGAAAAGACGCTGCCTCAATTTGCCAAAGAAGAAAAAGCAAAGGCAGCGCCCGCCCGCCGTCCTTTGGCGAGAAGAACCCTACCGCTGCCCCGGCCTTTTCAAGGGAAAGAAAAGGCAATGTGCTAATTTGCTCGTAGTGAAAGTAAAGGAAACACAATTTGCGCACAATTGGAGGCCGCCGTGGGAACCCTGTCTTCGGAAGAGCGTCGCGTTGCCATTCTCAACATGCTGGAAAGCGACGCGTCTGTGCAGGTAACGCAGTTGGCCGAGGCCTTTGGCATCTCGCGCGTGACCGCCCGCGCCGATCTTGACGCCCTAGCCCGCGACGGAAAGCTGCGCCGCACCCATGGCGGGGCCACCTCGCTTTCCCGCACCCTTACCGTCTCGGTCCAGGACCGGCGCGTAAACCTCAACGTCGAGGGCAAGCGTGGCATTGCCAAGAAGGTAATTCCTCTGATAAACGATGGTGACGCGATTTTGCTTGACTCTGGCACAACGTCGCTCGAGATCGTACGCTCGCTTTCTAGCTTTAGCGGACTTACCATCGTGACCGACGACCTCACCATCGCAGACTTCGTCGATCGCTCGATGCCCTCGATCGATGTCATCATGCTGGGCGGCCACCTGCGCAAGGGCCACCGCTACACCAACGGCCCGCTTGCCCTGCACTCCTTAGAGATGCTCCACCCCGATAAAGCGATTGTTACGCCCACGGCCTACGCCCCCGGCCGCGGCCTTATGACCAACAACCAGGCAATGGCCGAGCTCAAGCACGCCTTTCTCACCTGCGCAACCAAGACCTACGTGGTTATGGACGCCAGCAAGGTGGGCGCCAGCGGCCTCATGTGGTTTGGAGGCCTGGCCGACGCCGACGCCGTCATCATGGACAAAGACCCCGACGGCCTTGTGGCCGCCGAGGTCGAGGAGCTGGATACCCAGCTGATTATCTAGTTGCCTTTGGCGAGAAGTTCGCTGGTGAGAAGCCCGCCGCGTCGCGGTCCGGCTGGCGAGAAACCCGCTACGCGACCTTCTCCACGACGGTGCCTGCCAGCAGCCTCTGCGCGTCCTCCATGGCAAAGTGCCCGGTCGAGGCCGAAAGACAGTTGGCCGAGGCACAGCTCATCGCATACGCCAGCTGGTCGGGGGCGCTCATCCCGCGCGCCATGCCCACGGCAAAGGCGCCGACCATCGTGTCGCCCGCGCCCACGGGGTTCACGACCTCGATCTTGGGAGCGCGCCCGCGGAAGAGCCCCTCGTCGCAGGCCATAACGGCGCCATCACCGCCCAGCGAGACGACTACCTGGGAAATCCCGCGCTCGTGCAGCTCCTGCGCGGCGGCGTAGACCTCGTCGATTGACTCGACGGTGCGGCCTAGAATCTGGCCAATCTCGTCGGTGTTAGGCTTGACCATGGTGGGAAGCGCCTCGATGCCGCGCATCAAAAGCTCGCCCGAGGTGTCCAGGATGCAGGGCTTGCCCGCCGCCTTCACACGGCCAATCAGGTCGACATAGGCGTTCTTTGCCATGCCCGCAGGCACGCTACCGTTAAAGGTCATAACGTCTGCTACCTGCGCAATCTGGCTGACCTTCTCGCTAATAGCCGCCACATCGGCGGCCGTGACCTCGCGGCCGGGCTCCAAGAACTCGGTCGAGACACCCTCTTGGTCAAGGACGTTGATGCAGCAGCGGGTCTCGTTTGCCACCTCAACAAAGTCGTGCTCGATGCCGTCGGCGTCAAGCAGGTCGCACAGCAGGCGGCCGTTGTTGCCGCCCACAAAACCAGTTGCCAGGATCTTCTCGCCGCAAGTCGCGATGGCGCGAGCGGCGTTCAAGCCCTTGCCGCCGGCGTTGTCGATACAGGTGGCGACACGCATCACGGTGCCGTCTACCAGCGGGCATGCCAGCTGGTAGGCCTTATCGATGGAAGAGTTAAGCGTGACGGTCGAGATCATGATGCCTCCTGTATATGCGAGAAGAACACGGCTGTTAAGGCCGACTATAACCCTATTTCTGCGGCATTTTGTCCAAGCCCCGGGCCCGTCTCGCCAGGCCTAACCTGTCTTTTCCTTTCTTTTCTTTTAGGCAAGCAACCGAGAAGAACGAAAAGTAAACACTGTCAAACAGATAAGCGTCACCTGTCAATTTCTTTCAATAAAGCGCAGGCCCGGGGCGTGTTGCTCTCAAGTGGTCTCTAAAGCAGATACCAATTCGATTGTCCAGTTCTTCACAAATAAAGAAGCAAAGCAAAGGCGATTGCTTGGGGTTAAACATAAAACATCAAAGCAACTGACGCTTATCAAATACAGAAAACCCCAGCTAAAGAACGTTCCAACCGTTGAGCGGTATATTTTTAGCCGCAAACGGTACATTAGGGGCAATTTGCAGGAATCGTGAAGAAGATGGGTACCAAATCGACTAAAGTAGTTGCACTGACCACATGGTTACAACCACTTAATCACTTGGCATCAGTTGGTAACAAAGCGCGTACACACCTGAAAAACAGCACCACTAGGGTTTCTTTAAGCAAATTCGCACAAGCAAAGGAGTACTGCATGGTCGGTTTCATTCTCACGGGGCACGGAAGTTTCGCAGATGGACTCGCTGGCGCTCTTGAGATGGTAGGCGGCCCGCAGGAACTCTTTGTTCCCGTCACGTTCTACGAGAATGAGGCCGCTGACTTCTCCCAAAACGTCGCCGATGCCATCGCAAGCATGGCCGAGAAGGCCACGGGCGTCGTCGTCTTCTGCGACCTTATGGGCGGCACCCCGTTCAACCAGGCAATGATGAACGCCGCGACCACCCCCAACGTCGAGGTCGTTACCGGCGCCAACCTGCCGATGCTTCTTGAGGTCACCTCTTATCGCACCCAGACAAGCACCGTTGACGAGTTGGTCGAGTGTGCCCTTGAGGCCGGCCGCTTTGGCGTCGACCACAAGAAGCTCGAGGTTGCCGACGACGATGCAGACGACGACCTGTTTGGTGACGAGGAGGATGGTCTGTAATGCCCAGCTGGGACAACATCCTTGCCTCTTCGCTGGTCCTGCTGGTTTTTCTCGCCGTCGTTGGCGTGATTTTGACCATTGTCAACTACCTGCGCATGCGCAAGCAGAAGGACTACTACAAGGACATCCACGTCGAGCTTGCGCCCGGCAAGAAGGTGGCCTTTTCCAGCGGCCTGATCGGCAAGCTCGTTCGCGTTGGTAAAGAGACCTGCGACATCGAGGTCAAGTCCGGCGCGGTTATCGAGGTTTCCCGCTACGCGATCCAGGAGATCTTGGACAAGTAGCGGTATCGCACATTGGTACTAGAAGCCCCCAACGGGGCACGTAGAGAGGAAGCCAAAATGGCAGAGCCCAACATCGTTCACGTTCGCATCGACAACCGCCTGATCCACGGTCAGGTCGCCACCCAGTGGTGCTCCACCGTTGGCGCTAACCTCATCCTGGTGGCCAACGATGAGGTCGCCGAGAACAAGATGCGCCAGAACCTCATGAACATGGCCGCCCCCCAGGGCGTCGCCACCCGTTACTTCTCGGTTCAGAAGACCATCGACGTCATCTTCAAGGCGGCCCCGCGCCAGCACATCTTCATCGTTCTTGAGAACCCCCAGGACGCCCTGCGCCTGGTCGAGGGCGGCGTGCCCATCAAGAAGCTCAACATTGGCAACATGCACATGGCCGACGGCAAGCGCCAGGTTGCGACCTCCGTCGCCGTCGACGACGCCGATGTCGCCGCCTTCAAGGCTTTGCAGGAGAAGGGCGTCGAGCTGTCCATCCAGCGCGTTCCCTCTACCCCCGTCGAGCCCACTGACAAGCTCTTCTCGTAAGCACGTAGTTTTCCGCTTAGCCGCATAGCGCGGCGCACCCGTTATTTGGTTCTACCCGCGCTAACCGCGGCGGAACATAGTCAATTGGTCCCCCAAGGAGGGGGAAGGACAAAAAGGAAAGGAGGAGCAAAGATGGAGTATTCAGTCATTCAGGTGGCATTGGTCTTTATCGTCACGTTCATCGCGGCTATCGACCAGTTCAGCTTCCTCGAGTCTCTGTATCAGCCGATCGTCACCGGCATGGTGGTCGGCCTCATCCTGGGTGATGTCCAGACCGGCCTTATCGTCGGCGGCACCTACCAGCTGATGACCATCGGTAACATGCCTATTGGAGGTGCCCAGCCCCCCAACGCCGTCGTAGGCGGCATCATGGCGGCCACGCTGGCTATCTCTTTGGACCTCGACCCGAACGCAGCCGTTGCGATGGCTATCCCGTTCTCGCTCCTGGGCCAGTACGGCGTTACCCTGATCTTCACCATCATGTCTCCGCTTATGTCCAAGTGCGACCAGTACGCAGCCGAGGCTAACCCCAAGGGCATCGAGCGCATCAACTACCTTGCTATGGCTCTGCTCGGCCTCGTCTTTGGTATCGTCGTCACCCTCTTCTTCATCGGTGGCGCCACCATGGGTCAGGCTGTCGTCGACGCGATCCCCGCTTGGCTCTCCTCTGGCCTCTCCGCCGCTGGTGGCATGATGCGCTTCGTCGGCTTCGCCATCCTGCTTAAGGTCATGATGTCTCGCGATATGTGGGGCTTCTACTTCATGGGCTTTGGCCTTGCCCTTATCGTCTCTAACATTTCCACCCTTGCTACCCCGGCCCTGCTTATCCTGGCCTTCATCGGCTTCGGCATCGCTTTCTGGGACTTCCAGCAGCAGACCGAGCTGAAGGGTGCTGTCGCTATCCAGGACGGAGGTGAGGAGGATGGCATCTAACGCCACTACCTATAAGAACCTCACGCCCGCAGCCGATCTTGATCAGGCTACCCTTAACAAGATGGCTTGGCGTTCCTGCTTCCTGCAGGGCTCCTTCAACTACGAGCGCATGCAGGCCGCTGGCTGGCTTTACTCCATCCTCCCCGGCCTCGAGAAGATCCACACGGACAAGGATGACCTTGCGACTTCCATGACCCACAACATGGAGTTCTTCAACATCCACCCGTTCCTGGTCACCTTCGCCATGGGCATCTGCCTGTCCCTCGAGCAGAAGAAGGCCGACATCCCGACCATCCGCGCCGTCCGCGTTTCCCTCATGGGCCCGCTTGGCGGTATTGGTGACGCCCTGTTCTGGATGACCCTTGTGCCCATCCTGGCTGGCATCACTTCTCAGATGGCCATCTCTGGCAACGCCGCTGGCCCGATCATCTTCCTGGTCGTCTTCAACGTGATCCAGTTCGCCATCCGCTTTGGCCTGATGAACTGGTCCTACAAGATGGGTACCCAGGCGATCGACACCCTCATGGACAGCATGCAGGCCTTCACCCGCGCCGCTTCCATCCTCGGCGTCTTTGTCGTCGGCTGCCTGACCGTTACCATGGGCGGCACCCAGATTGCTCTGACTCTTCCCAACGGCACCACCGAGGCCTATGTGGCCCACACCGCCGTCGTCGCCGACAGCGAGGTCTCTGACTTCGAGGTCATCACCAGCAACGACGAGGGTGTCACCACCCTTGGTATGTACGATGCTGCTGGCGAGCCCCTCTCCGGCACCGACGCCGAGGGCAACGCTGCCGTGGGCGGCGCTGTGGAGCTGGGCAACGGCATGAGCCAGGTCACCTACATGGAGCTCACCACCACCCCGGTTGTGGTTGACTTTGCGTCCATCCTGGACTCCATCTGCCCCAAGCTGATCCCGCTTGCGCTGGTCATGCTGCTTTACTACCTGTTCGCTAAGCACAACTTCACCCCGATCAAGGGCATCGTCCTCTTGCTCGTCCTGGGTATTGTTGGCGGTTAC
Organism: Paludibacteraceae bacterium; assembly: GCA_963630635.1. Classification (GTDB taxonomy): domain Bacteria; phylum Actinomycetota; class Coriobacteriia; order Coriobacteriales; family Atopobiaceae; genus Paratractidigestivibacter. The sequence continues at coordinate 6,143 of CAVGOA010000046.1, read as the reverse complement.
TTTGGTATCTGGGCCTAGCGAGTAGTTGCGTCTTCTTGGGGGCGCGTGGGATTTCCGCGCGTCCCCTTTTTTACCCGGTTCACTGGTACGTACCACATGGTATATTCGGACTGCGTGCCTTCGATAAAGGCACTGTTTGTCCAAGGCACGCTCCGCATATATCAACAGCTCAGGGAGTGAGGTCATGGCAAGCGTTTCTCGCAAACAGCCGCTCTACGATCAGTTGGTCGACCTTCTTAGCGAGAAGATCGAAAACGAGATGGAACCCGGCGACGCCCTGCCTTCCGAGCGCGATCTCTGTGACCTGTACGGCCTTTCCCGCACCACCGTGCGTCTGGCAATGAGCGAGCTTGAGGAGCGTGGCATGATCGCGCGCCGCCACGGCAAGGGCACCTTTGTGACTCGTTTGACCCCGCAGCGAACCGACCTCATGGGCACCTATAGCTTTACCGAGCAGATGAAGAGCCTGGGCCGCGTGCCTTCGAGCCGCGTGCTTGAGTTCGACATCCGCGAGGCAACCAAGCCCGTGGCAGCCAATATGGGCTTGCGTCTTGGCGAGAAGATCTACCGCATGCGCCGCATTCGATTGGCCGACGGCATCCCGATGATGGTCGAGCGCACCTATCTGCCTGCAGCCGAGTTTGTCGGTCTCACCAAGCAGGTCCTGGTAGACAACCCGCTTTACGACACGCTCGAGAAGGAATACGGCCAGAAGATTCACCTGGCCGAGGAATCCCTGAGCGCCCGCATTGCCCGCGGCGACGAGGCCGAGCTCCTGGGCGTGCCCGAGGGATCGCCGGTCCTTCACCTGGTAAGGACCACCACCAACGACAAGAACATCGTCGTCGAGTACACGCGAAGCGTGGCCCGCGCCGACATGTTTGAGTACAAGATCAGCCATATCCGCAGCTAGTTAATGAGGGGGCGGCCCGCCCGGGCCGTCTTTGAGCGCCGGTAAGAAGACCGGCAAAGGAAGGAGAAGCATGTTTCAGACCGATGTAGAGACGCTTACTTCTATGGGTGCGCAGATCACCACCGCAGAAATCAAGCAGCAGCCCGAGATCTGGCGCGATGCCTACCAGATTTACCTGGCCAACAAGGAGGGCGTCGACGCGTTTCTCGCCGAGGCCCGCGCCATGGGCGAGGGGCGTTTGTCCGTCGTCTTCACCGGCGCTGGCACCTCTGATTACGTGGGTGACACCGCGGCTCCCTACCTGCGCCACGCCGGCAACACCGACCTTTACGACTTCAAGCCCATTGCCACGACCGACATCGTGAGCGCCCCGCGCGACTTCCTGCGCGCCGACGACCCCACGCTGGTCGTCTCGTTTGCCCGCTCGGGCAACAGCCCCGAGTCCCTGGCCGCCGTGCAGGTCTGCAAGCAGTTTGTGAAGAACGTCAAGTTCCTCAACATCACCTGCGCGCCCGAGGGCAAGCTTGCTGTCGAGTCTGCCGATGACCCCAACGCCTACACCATCCTCATCCCGCGCGCCAACGACAAGGGCTTCGCGATGACCGGCAGCTACAGCTGCATGACTCTCATCTCGACCTTGATTTTTGACGAGGCTCCCGAGGACCAGAAGGCCGCATGGGTCGAGACGGCCGCCAAGATGGGCGAGGCCGTTATCGAGCGCGAGGACGAGATCGCGGCTCTTCTCGCTGGCGACTTCAACCGTGTGACCTACCTGGGCTCCGGCTCGTTTGGCGGTCTGGCGCAGGAGGCGCAGCTCAAGATCTTGGAGCTGGCTCACGGCCTGGTCGCGACTTCTTACGACACCTCGATGGGCTACCGCCACGGGCCCAAGTCCTTTGTTGACGACAAGACCCTTGTCTTTGTCTTTGTCAACAACGACCCCTACACTCGCCAGTACGACATCGACATCCTTAACGAGATCGGTGGCGACAAGATCGCCGAGCACACCGTTGCTGTCCAGCAGGTTGCCCAGACGGTCTACGAGGGCGAGTCCTTTGACTTCGCTGGCTTTGACCAGCTGCCCGAGGGCTATCTTGCCCTGCCGTTTGTCATGTTTGCGCAGGTCATCTCGCTGCTTAACTCGGTGCGCGTGGGCAACACCCCCGATACCCCCAGCCCCACCGGCACCGTCAACCGTGTGGTCAAGGGCGTGACCATCCACCCCTTTAAGGCTTAAGGGAAGTGCTTTGGCATGAGTAGCTACGTACTGCATGCAGAGAAGTTCCTGCTTCCCGGCGCGGTGAAGCAAGGCGGTTACCTGCCGGTCGTCGACGGCGTCTTTGGTGCTTGGACGGCCCAGGTCCCGGAGGGCATCGAGGTTGTTGACCTGCCCGGCAAGTGGGTGGCCCCCGGCTTTGTCGATACCCACATCCACGGTTTCTTTAACCACGCCACGACCGACTGCGACCCCGAGGGTATCAACATCTCGAGCGCCGAGCTGGCCCGCCGCGGCACCACAAGCTGGCTACCCACGACGTTTACCGAGAGCATCGAGAATATTGGCGCGGCCTGCGCGGCCATCGCAGCGGCCGACGAGGAGCGCGGCCCGGAGTTTGTGGGCGCGCACATCCAGGGCATCTACCTTGAGGGCCCGTTCTTTACCGCCAAGCACGTGGGCGCGCAGAACCCGGCTTACCTTATCGACCCTTCGGTCGAGGTCTTCAACGGCTGGCAGGAGAAGGCCGGCGGGCGCATTGTGAAGAGCGCTTTGGCCGCCGAGCGCGACGGCTCGGTCGAGTACGTGGCAGAGCTCGCCCGTCAGGGCGTCGTGACCTGTGTGGGTCACTCCGACGCCACGTATGACCAGGCCATGGCCGCTGTCGATGCGGGTCTTACCTGCTTTGTTCACACCTACAACGGCATGCGCGGCCTGCATCACCGCGAGCCGGGCATTGTTGGTTGCGCCATGGACACGCAGGACACCTATGCCGAGCTTATCTGCGACGGCCATCATGTGGTGCCCGGCGCCATCAAGGCGCTGGTACGCGCCAAGGGTTGGGACCACGTGGTGTTGATCACCGACTGTCTGGGCTGCGGCGGCATGCCCGAGGGCGAGTACATGAGCGGCGGACTGCCCGTCGTTATGCGCGACGGCGCGTGCTACCTGGCCGACGGCAGCTCGCTGGCCGGCTCGATCGCGACTTTGGCGCAGGTCGTTAAGAACGTTTACGACTGGAATATCGTCACGGCCGAGCAGGCGTTGCGTATGGCTACCGAGGTTCCGGCGCGCTCCGCGAGGATCGACGGGTGCTGCGGCTTTATCAAGCCGGGTCGCGTGGCTGATTTCGTGGTTCTGGACGCCGACCTCAACCTCGAGGCCACGTACATGGCGGGCGCCAAGGTCGAGTAGCGGCCTTTCGCGGGTCTTCTCGGGTTCGCATTAAAAATCCCCTGCATTCTGAGCTATTTTTGCCTTCAAAAACGGCTCGGAATGCAGGGGATTATTCGTTAGATGCGGGTCGTGCGCCTGCCGGGCCCTACAGGTGCTTCTCGATAAAGGAGAAGACCGCTCCGTAGTAGGCCTCGGGTGCCGCGCCGGCCGCGCAGCAGTGGCCCGCGGAGGGGATGCGGACCTTCTGGTGGTTCTCGCCGGCTGCCGCTCCGCCCGCGGCCTCTTCCAAGCGCTCGACGTTGAAGGGCGGGACCAGCTGGTCGTCCTCGCCGTGCAGGAGAAGGACCGGAGCCTGGGCGTGGGCGATGGCCTTGACGGCGCTGGCGTCGGCAAAGTCGTAGCCGCCCTTGCGGGAGCGGAACATCACGCGCACGAGGTCGAGGATGGGGTGGGGCGCCACGGCTTTGCCGTTTAGGCCCATCGAACCCATGACGAAGATGGCCTCGTTCCAGAAGTCGGCAAAGGCCGAGTCACTCACAACGCACTTAACCTGGTCGGGAAGGTCTTTCTCGCCGCAAGCTTCGATGGCCGCGGCGGCACCCAAGGACTGGCCCATCAAAACGATGGAGAGCTGCGGGACCTTCTCGGCCGGCTCGCCCGCATCGCCCGCAGGTGCGGGGGTCTTCTGGGCAACAAGCCACTGGCACCATTCAACAAGGTCGCGGCGCTCAAGGTGACCGGCGCCCATGACCTTGCCGCCGCTCTCGCCCTGTGCGCGCATCTCGACCAGCAGCAGGTTAAAGCCCTTCTCGGCAAAGTGGCGAGCAACGCCCAAGCAGCTCTTCCAGCCGCCGCCCAGACCGTGGGCCATGACCAGCCAGTTGTTTGACTCGGGGTTGGCATCCAGACAGTGGCCCACCAAGCGAATGCCGTCAGATGCGGTGATATCTACGACATCAAACTGGGGCTGGGCGGTCTCGAACCAGGCCTTGGTCGCCTCGACTTCGACCTCACGGTTCTTCTCGGCTTCGGCAAGCTCGGCCTTCGAGAGGGCCTTGTTGGCCTGGCGAAAGAGCTCGGCCGCCTGGGGCCCAAAAGAGTCGGCCTGGGCCGGCACGTTGAAGAACTGCGTCTTGCCGTCCAACACGGCGTTTACCAGGCTGTTTGCCTGAACGACGGCGATAATGGCGGGCAGAAGACCAAAGACGATGAGGCCGATGCCCACCGCTACGTGGTTAGTCGAGATGCAAAAGACGCCGGCCAAGACAAGGCAGATGATAAAGCCCGCGAGTGACCCAAAGGGGGAGAGGCTGGGCTCCTCGACGGGCAGTTTTCCGGCGTTGGCGATGCGCTCTTCGTAGAGCTTGGAGCTCTTTGGCTTAATGGTGCGCCCAAACGGCTTGCCGATCTTCATACGTGGTCCTCTCGCCTAATACCATCTGCGCTTTATTGCTTTTGACAGTATAGGTTAACGGGACGTCCGCGCGGCCGCGCTACAGCTCGATGGTCAGTTCGACCGGACAGTGGTCGCTGCCGTAGACCTCGTTGAGGATCGAGACGCTGGTTACGCGGTCGGCAATGGAGTCGCTTACCAAAAAGTAATCAATGCGCCAGCCGGCGTTCTTCTCGCGGGCCTTAAAGCGGTAGCTCCACCAGCTGTAGGCGCCCTCAAGATCGGGGAAGCGGGCGCGGAAGGTGTCGGTGAAGCCGGCGGCCAGAAGCTGCGTGAAGTCATTGCGCTCCTCGTCCGAAAAGCCGGCGTTGCCGCGGTTTGACTTGGGGTTCTTAAGGTCGATCTCGTTGTGGGCGACGTTGAAGTCGCCGCAGGTCACAACGGGTTTGTTGGCTGCCAGCTCGCACAAAAACTCGCGGTAGCGTGCGTCCCATACCATGCGGTCGTCGATGCGGGCCAGGCCTTCCTTGGCGTTGGGCGTGTAGACGTTCACAAACCAGTAGGTGGGAAACTCCAGCGCGCAAACGCGGCCCTCGTCGTCGGCCACCGGGCAGCCAATCTGGCGGATGACCTGCAAGGGCTCGTCCTTGCTAAAGACTGCCGTGCCCGAGTAGCCCTTGCGCTCGGCATAGTTCCAAGTTTGATGGTAACCGGGCAGGTCAAGGGCCAGCTGACCCTCTTGCAGCTTGGTCTCTTGCAGCGCAAAGACGTCTGCATCAAGGGTCGAGAAGATCTCTTGAAAGCCGGGGTCCTTCTTGGTCACGGCGCGCAGCCCGTTGACGTTCCAAGAAACGAGCCGCAGCTCACGGGTGGTTTTGGTCATGGTCGCCCTTCTTTGACGTGGATTTCCAAGCAAAGTGTAGCGAGAAGATCGCCGGGCCGCCAGCTGCGAAGCCCGCCGGGGCCCAGCCTGGAGAGCTGCGTTGCTTTTAAAGCTCCCTAACTTCTCTGAGGATTCGCGAGAGGGAGTACGAGGAAAGAAGAGCGACGATGACGACGAGAATTACAGAGCAAATCAAGAGAAGGTGTGCCGTGTCATAGATGCACGAGCTATTGAAGTTCACCGCATCGCCCCAGGTATGGTAAATCTCGCACAAGAGGCAAAGCAAGCACAGAAAATTGCCCATACTTAAAAGTTTGATTCTGGAGCCCACCGAGAAGCTCGAAAGATAGGTCGCAACTGCCGTGACAAAGCTAAAACCAACGGCCGCGATACCCAGGCAAAGTATTAGTGGAAACGAGCCAAAGACCTCGGACACGACGTATCCCCTTCGGCTGGTGCTTTGCTTGCATGATATATAGCGAGAATTCAATTATAAGTCGGTGGAATGATCGCTGTCCGCTGCATAAATATCGGTTACGTCGCTGCAAAACTGTGGACCTGT
>CAVGOA010000045.1:0-16416 GCA_963630635.1 Paludibacteraceae bacterium | reverse complement strand
GCCTCCAGGTTCTCGCGCGAGTAGACCGAGCCCACGGGGTTGTTGGGCGAGTTCACGATGATGGCCTTGGTCTTGGGCGTGATGGCAGCCGCCACCGCGTCGACGTCGATCTGGAAGGTCTTCTCGTCTGCCATAACCTCGACGCAGGTTGCGCCAGAGGTCTCGATCCACACGCGGTACTCGGGGAAGTACGGGGCGATGACGATGACCTCGTCACCGGGGTTGACCAGGGCGTTAAAGGTGATGGAGAGGGACGCCGCGGCTCCGCAGGTAAGGTACAGGTCGCCGGCGGTATATGCGGTGCCAAAGCGGCGGTTGAGGCTTGCGGCCACGGCCTCGCGAGCGGCGGGCAGGCCGTTTGCCGGGGTGTAGCCGTGCAGGACGGTCGCGGGCATCTCGAGCGACTTCATGATGGACTGCTTCACGGCCTCGGGCGCCGGGATAGACGGGTTACCCAGGCTAAAGTCAAAGACGTTTTGGGCGCCGATCTGAGCCTTGCGCGCGCCGCCGTACGCGGCGATCTCGCGGATGGATGACTTCTGAGCGCCGTAGTCGTAGCTCTTTTGGTTGATGGTCATGGGGTCTCCTCTCAAGGCGGGCGCCTGCGCGGCGGACCTTTGTATGCAGGAGACCATTGTACTCGCCCAGGGTAGGCGGCCCGTTTTCAATGGGTTAAATATGCACGGGAGCAGGGATTTTATTGCGAGAAGAGCGAGACGTGGTGGGCTTTTTGGCCGTCTGCTTCTTGCTGACTTTTTCCTCTTTCTCCTGGTGCAAGACCATGCTGCCCACACATGTCACGGCATAGGAGTTAGCCGTGCAGCTACCATCTTCGCGTCGACCCTTAACAACCGTGATAAGGCCTTTCTGGGCCAGGGACCTAAAGCATCTTCTTACGGAAGAATCGCTGGCATCGAGCTTGGAACAGATTTCTTTAATTGTGATTGAGACGGATTTCTCACCAGCCAAGCGCTTGTCGAGGTACTTGAGAACTGCCAGCTCGCTTTCGTTGATGGTGATCTCGAGGGTGATGGGATACGTAATCTTTTTAGCCAACGACCCACACCCCACTACTTCTTCTTAAGCCTCATATAGCCATTTACAAGCGGTTTTATAAGAAGAGTAGCGATACAATCCAACAAATCCTAGCCCGCACACCGTCATCTACCTGCGGTTTTTCTGACTAGGCCAGAGATTTGGTATGGCGGCAATTACGGCTGTTACGTGGCCTTTCGCCGTGCCAAAAAGTGAAAAGTGACTAGTGCCCTAGTCACTTTAATTTGGCGCTAAGCCGGTTACCTGCGCCTAAAACGATTTTCAAAAAGTTTTTCGAGGGGGCACTAGTCACTTTTTGCACCAGCGGCACCTCTGCGGTTTGCATGTGCGACTTTTCGGGGTTTAAATCCGGATTGCGTGAGTAGCTGATTCTCGCCAACTGGGCAAACGTGGCCAAAAACGCCCTGGCTACTTGGCGAGGACGATTTTAAACCTCGAAAAGTCGCACGTACATGAGCGCGGGGTCTGCCAAGCAGTCAAATCGGCCCGCCCACGCACCCCGCTAAGCGCCCTGTGCATTACCGCAGCAATATCTAACATGGATACACTTAGATATGGTGAGTATGTGTCGCTAAGAAAATCTTGAATCTAACGCATAAACTTCGCGTGGCCGGGAACAAGTACCAATGTCAAACGAAGGCGGCCCAAACCGGGGCGCCGCATCACAAAAGGAGTGGTTCATTATGGCAAGCATGGTTCCCTATGATCGTTACGGTCGTTCCCTTCGCAACTGGCCCTTCGAGGCGCTGGACAGCTTCTTCGACGCTCCCCTGGCAACCCTGGCCAAGGACGCCCAAAGCTTCAAGATGAACGTCGAGGATGCGGGCGACAAGTACGTCGTCACCGCCGAGCTGGCCGGCGTTAAGCGCGAGGACATCGACGTCGAGCTCAACGAGGGTCGCCTCTCCATCTCGGTCGACCACAAGGAGTCCGAGGAAGAGAAGGCCAAGAACTACCTCTACAAGGAGTCCTGCGAGTGGAGCGCCACGCGCGGCGTTTACCTTAAGGACGCGGCCACCACGGGCCTGACCGCCAAGTTCGACGGTGGAGTTTTGACGGTGAACGTGCCCAAGCAGGACCAAACTGTCAATGTCACCAAGATTTCCATCGAGTAGGGGTATATAAGCAGCAGCCTTAGACCGCAGAGCTGCGACTTGCAATGCGGTTTCAACTGGGCCGGGACCTTAGGGTTCCGGCCCTTTTGCGTTGGGTGGCGAGAAGAGCGCGCCGGCTGGCCGGCATCGGCGCCCGGCCCGGCGCCGCCGCAACAACACCATCTACCAGATGCTCATTGGGCTGTCCTGCCCCGCCGCGCAGATGGTGAGAAACCCGTCGGGGGTGCGGGCCTCGGTGAAGGTATCGTTGGCAGCCGCCGCGCCAACCGCCTGGGCCAACGTACGCACACATACGCTGGGCCGGTTGTTATCGGCCGAGAGGTGCATGGCCACGACGGTCTCGGTGTCCTCGGTCACCAAAACGCGCAGAGCCGCGGCGGCCTGGTCGTTGGAGAGGTGGCCCTTCTCGCTGCCAACTCGCTCTTTAAGGTAAGAAGGATACGGGCCGTTTGCCAGCATCTTCACGTCGTGGTTGGACTCCAACGCCAGGATGCGGGCACCGCGAAGGGCCGCGTAGGCCTCGGCGGTGAGGCAGCCCGTGTCGGTGCAGTAGCCCAGCACGTCGTCGGCCGTCTGAAAGCGAAAGCCCATGGGGTCGCAGACGTCGTGCGAGGTGGGAAAGCACTGCACGCGCATGCCGGCAACCTCAAAGTTGTCGCCATGGTCTACCAGGGTAAACGGCAGCTCGCACAGGTACTTGCGGGCGCCGGCGGTCCCGGCCGTGGCGTACAGCTCGCCCTCGAAACGGTTGCAAAAGACCGAGAGCCCCTTCACGTGGTCGCTGTGCTCGTGCGTAAGCAGAACGGCCACCACGCGATTCATGTCCACGCCCAGCTCGGCCGCGCGCTCAAGCAGCTGCTTGCGAGAAATGCCGCAGTCGATAAGAACGCTGCCGCCCGGCCCCTCGACCACGGCGGCGTTTCCCTTAGAGCCGCTGGCCAGGATGTGCAGGTGAATCTGGGGTGTCATGCAAGCTCGCAATCTGTAGCCGAGAAGCGCCGCAAGGCCGCGCGTTCTTCTCGCCGCCCGCCGCTGGTAATGTCATAAACTCAAACAGTGAACTAGATTACACGTGGGAGGGCTTTGATGCCGAGTGTTTCTCGCCGTTACGCAACGTCCGCAAACCGTTTTGAGCGCCCCAGCGGCCGGCAAGACGACCAGCTGCGCGCGCCGGTGATCCTCATGGTTTCTGGCGGGGCAGACTCCACGGCGCTTTTGGTGCTGGCGGCTACTTCAAACCTTGATATCGACGACGGCCGCGGGCCGGCGCGCATCGCCCGCGAGCGCCTGCATGTCCTGCACATCAACCACGGCCTTCGCGGCATGGACGCCAAGGAGGACGAGGAATTTGTCCGCGACCTCTCGGCCCGCTACGGCATTCCCTGCACCGTGCGGCGCGTGGATGTGGCAGCGCTGGCCGCCCAAGGCGACGGTAACGTAGAAAACGCAGGTAGAGAGGTGCGCTACGCAGAAGCCGCGGCCCTGGCCAACCGCCTTTCGGCCGAGTTTGGCACGCCTCGCCAGGCCGCCCGCATCTTGACCGCCCATACCGCCGACGATCGCGCCGAGACCTTCTTTATGAACGCGATCCGCGGGACGGGAGCAGCCGGCCTCTCGTCCATCCCGCGCCGGCGTAACCGCATCGTACGACCGCTGCTGGATAAAACTCATAACGACCTGTGCGACTTTTTGCGCATGCGCGGCATCGTGTGGCGAGAAGACGCCACCAACCTTGACACTCACTACCTGCGCGCTTTTGTGCGCCACGAGGTCATGCCGGTGGTTAAGGCCAAGAACCCGCGCGTGACGTCGAGCATCGCCACTACCTGCGACATTTTGTCCGAAGAGGACGCCTATCTCACCGCCGTGGCGGCCCGTACCCTGCGCGATCTGGTGCGGCGAGAAGACCCGGGCCTGGTGGCCTTAGAGGCCGCCCGCCTGGCCGCCTGCGAGGTTGCCATTGCCCGCCGCGTTGTTCGCGCGGCCATCCTGGACCTGTGCCCCGACGTGCGCCTTGAGGCCCGTCATGTGGCCTCTGTCCTGCGGATTGTTGCCGCGCAGGAGGGCTCGGTCACCATCCCCATGGGCGTGGACGCCCGCGTGACCTACGGCCTGTTGGTGCTTCGCGCCCGCACGGCCGCGCCCCAGACCCTGGCCTGCTGGCTAGACGTCCCCGGCCAGGTCATCCTGCCCGACGGCCGCACCCTTACCGCCCGCCTTTTGCCCGCAGACCCCGGCACCAACCCGGCCGCCACCGCCCGCGCCCACGGCCTTGAGTGGGAGGGCCAATCGGTCCTTCTGGACGCCCAAGCCGCAGGTATCGACCCCAGTTTGGGCGGCCGCCTTTGGGTGGACAGCGCGCGTGCGGGCGACGTCTTGTGCCCCTTGGGCATGCACGGCCAGTCCAAGAAGCTGGCCGATCTTCTCGGCGAGGCACACATACCTGCCGCCGACAAAGACCGGGTACCCATCCTGCGCACGACCCCAACCGGCTCCATCGTGTGGGTTGCGGGAATTAGGGCAGACGAGCGTGTGCGTTGCGCGCCTGCTACAAGTCAGCTGTTAGAATTGAGCCTGCGCCCCATTTTGGGGTAAAACTACAAGCTCACACGCCGTTTCTTCCCAGAAAGGGGAACACAATGGAGGGTCTTCACCCCGATATCCAAGAGGTCGTTTTGTCCCAGGAGGACATCCAAGAGATTGTCTCTAAGATGGGCGCGGAGATTACCCGCGACTACCAGGGCAAAAACCCGCTGCTGGTGACCGTGCTCAAGGGCGCGATCATCTTCATGGCAGACGTCATGCGCGCCATCGAGTGCCCGCTTTCCGTCGACTTCATGGCTGTTTCCAGCTACGGCGACGGCGTCAAGAGCTCGGGCGTCGTGCGCATCTTGAAGGACCTGGACGCCAAGATCGAGGGCCGCGACGTGCTGATCGTCGAGGACATCCTGGACTCGGGCATCACCTTGTCCTACCTCATCAAGATGCTGGGCGCTCGCAAGCCCAAGTCCATCAAGGTCGCCGCCTTCCTGGTCAAGGATGTTGCCGAGAAGCGCCCGGCCGTCGAGCCCGACTACGTGGGCGCGCACGTGCCCGACTCGTTCATCGTGGGCTACGGCCTGGACTACGCCGAGCGCTACCGCAACCTGCCCTACATCGGCGTCCTTAAGCCCGAGGTCTACACCAAGTAATAAAGGAGTTTTGTTTTGTCCCTTAGTAACAAAGACGACAAAGACACGCGCGACGGCAAGCCGCCACGGCCCGGCGAGAAGCAATCTTCCCCCAACCGTGACCAGAAGCCCGAGAAACGCCTGTTGGGCTCTGATAAAGACCCGCTTGGGGGAAGTTTTTTGCCGGACCCCAATGGAGACGGTCCCTCCACGCGCTCGTACGTGGCCACGCTGGTCATCGTTCTTCTCATCGTCGCGTACCTTATCTTCTCGTTTGGCGGCAACCCCTTTGCCGGAAACGGCCAGGTAGATACCCTTGCCACCAACGAGTTTGTGACCGCCGTCAAGGACGGGCGCGTGGACAGCGTCACGTATAAGACATCCGACGCCAGCGTGACCGGCCAGTACACCACCGGCTCGGGCAAGAGCGCCGAGACCCGCGCCTACAAGAGCGTCTACATTGGCAGCGACAGCCTGGCCCAGCTCATGGCCGACAACCCCGATGTGACTTACACGATCGACACCTCTTCCAACGAGATTTGGGAGACGATCCTGGTCTCTGTGGTGCCTACGCTGGTCGTTATTGCCCTGGTGGTCTATTACATGCGCCGCATTGGCGACCAAAACGGCAAGGCCATGCAGTTTGGCAAGACCAAGGCCATGACCACGGCCGAGGAGCGCCCCAAGGTCAAGTTTGCCGACGTCGCGGGCATCGACGAGGCCGTCGAAGAGCTCGAGGAAGTCCGCGACTTCCTTAGCGAGCCCGACCGCTACCGCGATATGGGCGCCAAGATCCCCCGCGGCGTTTTGCTGGTTGGCCCTCCGGGCACCGGCAAGACCCTGCTGGCCAAGGCCGTGGCCGGCGAGGCGGGCGTGCCGTTCTTCTCGATTTCTGGCTCTGACTTTGTCGAGATGTTCGTGGGCGTGGGCGCTTCTCGCGTGCGCGACCTGTTTAAGCAGGCAAAATCCGCCGCGCCGTGCATCGTCTTTATCGACGAGATCGACGCCGTGGGCCGTCAGCGCGGCGCCGGCGTGGGCGGCGGTCACGACGAACGCGAGCAGACCTTGAACCAGCTGCTGGTAGAGATGGACGGTTTCGAGGACAACTCGGCCGTCATCTTGATTGCCGCCACCAATCGCCCCGACATCCTGGACCCCGCCCTGCTGCGCCCCGGCCGCTTTGACCGTCGCGTTACCGTGGACCGTCCCGATGTTGCCGGACGCGAGAAGATCTTGTGCGTGCACGCGCAGAACAAGCCGCTGGATTCCAGCGTTGACCTGGCTCGCATTGCCAAGATCACCCCGGGCTTCACCGGTGCAGACCTGGCCAACCTTATGAACGAGAGCGCCCTTCTCGCCGCCCGTCGTCGCCTGACCAAGATCAGCAGCAACGAGGTCGAGGAGGCCATGGAGCGCGTGATGGCCGGCCCGCAGCGCAAGAGCCGCGTCATGACTCAGAAGGAGCGCAACGTCATTGCCTACCACGAGAGTGGCCACGCCCTGGTGGGGCACATCCTTGAGAACTCCGACCCGGTGCACAAGATCTCTATCGTGAGCCGAGGCCAGGCCCTGGGCTACACCATGCAGATCCCCGAGGAGGACCACTTCTTAGAGACGCGCGAGGGCATGCTCGACCAGATCGCCGTGCTGCTGGGCGGCCGCACCGCCGAGGAGCTGTTCTGCGACGACATCACCACCGGCGCGAGCAACGACCTTGAGCGCGCGACCAAGCTGGCCCGCACCATGGTCACCCGTTACGGCATGAGCGATGAGCTGGGCACGCAGGTCTTTGGCGAGGCTCAGCACGAGGTCTTCTTGGGCCGCGACTACGCCCAGAAGAACGACTACTCGGCCGAGACGGCCAAGCGCATCGACGACGAGGTCGAGCGCATCATGCGCGAGGCCCACGAGCGCGCCCGCGACGTCTTGGGCGCCCGCCGCGACCAGATGGACACCATGGCCGAGGTGCTGCTTGAGCGCGAGACCGTCGAGGGCGCGGCCGTTGACGCCCTTCTGGACGGGAAATGGGACGAGTACGTGGCTGGGGAGGCTGGCGAGAAGGGCGACGCGGGCGCCGAGACTGCCGACACCGCCGAGGCCGAGGAGGCCAACGAGGAGTAACCCGCGGCGCCCCCGCGCCTTTCGTCTGTGTTACAAGACCCTCTTGGTTGAATTCCTACCGCCGCACTAGGTTATAGTGTCGCGGAGGGTTTCAATCGAGAGGGTTTTTGTTTTGGACTTCCAAGCAATGGCGGAGTACCTTCCGCTGTACAAAGAAGCGGCGCTGCTCACGCTAGGTATTGGCTGGGCAGGCATAGTAGGCGCCGTGGCCATTGGCCTTGTGGTGGCCATTCTTGTTCACCTGCGCGTGCCCGTTGTGCGCCAGATTTGCCAGGTCTACGTCGAGGTATTTCGCAACACCCCGCTGCTTATCCAACTGTTCTTCTTCTACTTTGGCCTGCCGCGCTTTGGCCTTTCCATCACGCCAACGGTGTGCGGCGCTCTTGGCCTGGCGCTTCACGGCGGCGCTTACATGGCCGAGTCTTTTCGTTCGGGCTTCGAGTCGGTCGACGTCATCCAGCGCGAGACGTCGCTGGCCCTGGGCCTTTCTCGCATGCAGGCCATTCGCTACGTCATCTTGCCGCAGGCCGTCACGCTAAGCTTCCCTTCTTTCGTCGCCAACGTGATCTTCCTTCTTAAAGAGACGAGCGTCTTCTCGGCCATCTCGCTGATGGACCTGATGTTTGTAACCAAGGACCTGATGGGCCTTTACTACCGCACCACAGAATGCCTGTTCATGCTTGTGGCCTTCTACCTGGTCATTCTTGTGCCCGTAAGCATTTTGGGCTCTGTTATCGAGAGGAGGCTGCGCTATGGAAGCTTTGGGAATTGACGTTCTGTTCAAGGGGACCAACATCCTGCGCCTGCTGCAAGGCCTCTGGATCGCCGTACAGATCAGCGGCATCGCTATCGCGCTTTCGCTAGTTTTGGGCACGCTGTTTGGCGTCTTCATGATGTGGAAGAATCCGGTTGCGCGCTTCATTAGCCGCCTTTACCTGGAGATTGTTCGCATCATGCCGCAGTTGGCGCTGCTCTACATCGTCTTCTTTGGAGCCACGCGCGTACTGGGCGTGAACCTCTCGGCCGAGTTCTCGGCCATCATCGTGTTCACGTTTTGGGGCACCGGCGAGATGGGCGACCTGGTTCGCGGCGCCCTGGCCAGCACCCCGCGCCACCAGTACGAGAGCGCCGAGGCCCTGGGCCTCACCCGTGCGCAGGTCTACGGCTACGTCATCATCCCGCAGGCTGTGCGCCGCCTAGTGCCCGCGGCCATCAACCTGATTACCCGCATGGTCAAGACCACGTCGATTTTGCTGATGATCGGCATCATCGAGATGATGAAGGTTGGCCAGCAAATCATCGAGGCCAACCGCATGACCTCGCCAAACGCCGTCTTTGGCATCTACGGCACCATCATGCTCCTGTACTTTATCGTGTGCTGGCCCATCAGCCTTTTGGCCGGCTACCTGCAAAAGAAATGGAACTAACTCATGGCCATTGATACTGTATCCCAGGACGTTCCTGCCCAGGAAAACGCCATCGCCCAGCCCGACGCAGTCGCCGAACAGCCTCTGCTGCAGGTCGAGCACCTGCGCAAGGCATACGGCGAGAAGGTCGTCTTGAAGGACATTTCGCTTACCGTCAAGCGTGGCGAGGTCATCGTGATCATTGGCCCCTCTGGCTGCGGAAAGTCAACGTTTCTGCGCTGCTTAAACGCGCTTGAGCCCATCCAGGGCGGCAGTGTGCGCGTGGCCGGCGCCGACGTCAACGGCGACAAGCGCGACCTTGTGGCCCTGCGCCAAAAGGTGGGCATGGTCTTCCAAAGCTACGACCTCTTCCCTCACATGAAGGTACTGGACAACATCACCTTGGCTCCCATGAAGGCCAAGGGCGTATCTCGCGACGAGGCCCAGGCTCAGGCACGCGCCCTGCTGGAGCGCGTTGGCCTGGCCGACAAGGCCGACAGCTACCCCCGCATGCTCTCGGGCGGTCAGAAGCAGCGCGTGGCCATCGCCCGCGCCCTTGCCATGGAGCCCGAGGTTCTGCTGCTGGACGAGGTCACCGCCGCTCTTGACCCCGAGATGGTCCGCGAGGTACTGGATGTTATTCTTGACCTGGCCAAAGAGGGTAAGACCATGGTCATCGTCACGCACGAGATGCAGTTTGCCCGCGCCGTGGCCGACCGCGTTCTGTTCTTTGACGGGGGCGGGATCGTGGAGCAAGACATCCCCGAGAGATTCTTCTCTCACCCCCAAACCGAACGCGCCCAGAAGTTCCTCAACACGTTTGAGTTTGACGCCGTGCGCTCGCACGAGGCATAAACAACGGCTTTAGCGACAGAAGCCAATTTCAATAAGGCGCGATCAGCGAGCGCTGCGAGCTTTTTCGATATCTGCATGTTTGTCCAAATGCAATGCGAGCCGCTCTTCAGCGTTATTTGACTTGTAACATTAATTCCTATTGCCACACTAGGAATTAAGTGCTTTACTGACTCTTGCCATTAAGGGAGCCCCAAAACACGGGGCATAAGCACAAGGAGAGATTTAAATGGCATCCAGCATTTCTCGTAGGACCTTCCTCGCAACCGCCGCTACCACCGCGGCCCTCATGGGCTCGCTCGTACTGGGCGGCTGCAGCATCAGCGCCACCACCGACGGTGGCTCCAGTTCTGGGTCCAGCAGCAGCTCCACCTCGTCCGCTTCCGGCTACCGCAGCCTTGACGAGATCAAGAGCTCTGGCAAGATCGTGATCGGCGTCTTCTCGGACAAGAGCCCGTTTGGCTACGTCGACGAGAACGGCGAGTACCAGGGCTACGACGTCGAGCTTGCCCGCCAGATTGGCTCCGACCTGGGCGTTGACGTGGAGTTTGTTTCCACCGAGGCCGCCAACCGCGTTGAGTATCTTGAGACCAACAAGGTCGACCTCATCCTGGCCAACTTCACCGTGACCGAGGAACGCGCACAGAAGGTCGACTTTGCCGAGGCCTACATGAACGTCGCCCTGGGCGTCGTTTCTCACAAGGACAACGTCTTGACCAACATTGACGACATTAGCGGCCGCACCGTCATCGTGATTTCTGGCACCACCGCCGAGACCTATCTCACCAAGCACTACCCCGACGTTAAGCTCGAGAAGTACGACACTTACGCCGCCGCCAAGACCGCCTTCGAGAACAACAAGGACGCCGTCTGGGCCAACGACAACACCGAGGTCATCGCCTTTGCTCAGGCCTCTGGCACCGACGAGTACGTTGTGGGCATCGACAGCCTGGGCGACGCCGACACCATCGCGCCGGCCGTGGCCAAGGGCAACTCCGAGCTTCTGGACTGGGTGAATGACGAGCTTTACACCCTGGGCGGCAAGAAGTTCTTCCACAGCGACTACGAGAAGACCCTGCTTGACACCTACGGCGCCGACTACGAGGACACCCTCGTCGTGGAGCCCACCAAGAAGTAGTCCTCCAGCCACAAAGAACGCCCGTTTTACCAAGTCGCGCGCCCCTGCAATATGGGACGCGCGACTTTTCGTGGTTTAAAATCGCTCGCGCCGAGTAGCCTAGGCGCTTTTCAGCCGCGTTTGCCCAGTTGGCCGCAGCGAGCTACTTGGCCAAACCCAATTTAAACCACGAAAAGTCGCGCATGGCTTCTAGAAAAACGCGCAGGCCGCAAAAACACCGCGCCGACGACGGTACGGCCGCGGGTTTCCCCGCAATCCTTGCCATCGCCGGCGCGGCGCCGGTAGTCATCTTTGCCAAAGAGGCTTTTGCCTGCCTTGGCTGCGACAGGTCCAAAGCCAGCGCTTAGCTCACAGACGCGGCCTTGAGTTCCTCTTCGGTGCCGGCCCATATCTTGGTATCCGGACTGTAGTAGCTCTTATTGCACGGATCGCAGTACCAGCGGTGGAAAGTGCCGCAGTGGGTGGGACGGCCGCACTTCTCGCAAGGATAGTACTCGATGTCGTCACCGTTGCGCAGGCCGATCCAGTTGTTGTTGCGGTCGTAGATGCGCATCTTGTTCTTGATCTTAATCTGGCTCTCACCGCCAGTGGTCTGGTCGAGTTCCTGCTCACTAAGGACTTGCTTCTGTTCGGCCATGATTGCTCCTTTATTGAGGGCCTTCGATTTCTCACATGATAGCAAGACGCAACGGCAATTTAACCCCTAAAGACCCTGGTCAACACGTTGTTCAGTAAGGCACCGACGCCCAGAGCCTCCAGCCCGTCTTCAGTGTTCTGTTGAAAGGCGCCGAGAAACGCGCCGCAGGTCAAAATGCCGTATCATTGAATGGTTTTAACGCCAACACAAGGATGTGGCCATGCCTGACGACAGCAGCACTCCTCAAACTCCCATGCCTACGCAGGCGCCCGATCCCGCAACCGCGCCCGCACCGGCCCCTGCGCCCGCGAAAACCCCGACGCCCTACGTGCGCCAACGTCCCGTTCACCAAAGCATGGGCACCATCGACGACTACGCCAACGCGCAGAATGAGATCCCCAGCGTCACGCACGACTCGGGCTACACCAACCCCGGCACCCCCATTAGCGGCCGCTCGTACAAACGCTCCCGCGCCCAGGGCGAGCAGCTTCGCCGCGACCTGCACTACGGTCAGTACCTCGAGATTCCCAAGGGCCGCCGCGACATCTTTGCCTCACGCGAGAAGAACGCCCGCATTAAGACCGCCGTTGCGCTTCTTGCCCTCATTGTCGTCTTGGTCCTGGTCGTCTTCTTCCTTTGGAACTTCATGACCTCAAACTGGGGCTCGGTCACCGGTTAAGCAAAGCCCGCCAGCGGCCATCGGCCGCCGGTCGCTATCCGACCCCCAGTGCCTCCAACCCCGTCTTGACAAAGAGAATCGCCAGGACGCAGATGATGACCGGGCGCACGATCTTTGACCCGTCGCGCACCACCATACCGGCTCCCAGCGTGTGCCCCGCAATAGAGAAGACCGAGGCGATAAGCCCCAGCAAGTACCACGAGTGCCCCGCGATGGCAAAAGACGCGAAGCCCGCCACGTTGCTCGCAAGGTTTGCGCACTTGGTGAGACCTGCGCAGTCGCGCACCCCAAGCTTGGCCAGCAGCGAGAAGCCCAAAATCATAAACGTGCCGGTACCGGGCCCGTAGAACCCGTCGTACATCCCGCAGACTGCAGCCGTCGCGCACACGGCGGCAACGCGCTGGCCGCGCGGCAGCTCCAGCGTCTGTGGCCGCAGCGACTTCTTGCGCAAGGTAACCACCGCTACCGCCGGCAGCGCCACAATCAAAATCCAGCGAAACAGCGACTCGTCCAGCATCATCGAAAGCTGCGCCCCGCCCGCAGACGCCACCAGGGCGCACGCCACCGCAGGCACCGCCAGCTTCCAGTTCACAAACCCGTTGCGAATAAACCGCCCGGTCGAGAAGGTCGTCCCCACCATGGAAGACAGCTTGTTGGTCCCAATCGCCTGGTGCGCCGGCAAGCCACACATAAGATAGGCCGGCAGGGTGATGAGCCCTCCCCCGCCGGCAATGGCGTCGACAAAGCTGCCGATAAACACCAGCGGGCACACGATGAGCAGGGTCTTCAAGTCTGGAACAGCGCCGAGCATGCAGGTCTTTTCTCGCAAAGGGACAAAGGAACGGTCGCCATTCTACCGCCTGCTCGTTTCTCGCCCGTTGCAAAGCGGGGTCCCGGCAATAACCGAGACCCCGTCCAACTCCGCCCCTACGGCCGTGGAGCCACACCAGCTATATACCAGCTGTCGACGTCCTTGGTTCGCTCCGCTATGGGCACATTAGGATCACTGGGGTAGGCGTCATAGATGTACATGGGGCAAACCACCTTATCAAACCATCCGTTTGGGGTGTCAGTGGGGCCGTATTTCTCCCCATAGGCGATTCCGATTTCCTTGCCGTCCTTGTCGAGAAGCCTGAAAGAAACAATCGCAGAGCACTCTTTACCGCTTCTGTTCTGGTAGTAAGCGATTAGCGCCGGCTCTTTTCCGTCACGGGATATTCCTTCTCGCACAGCAAATACGGCAAGGCCGTAGTCTTCAAATATCGGGTTCGCCAGATGATAGACAGCAAACGAACCCAGCGCAACGACAACCGCAAGCCCGATTGCGAAAATTCCCTTTTTCACCCTACCCATAATTAACCCTCCGCAATAATGCGATTGATGGCCGCAACAAAGCCCCTGGCAAAGTATGCCGCCTCATATATATCAGGCAGCCTATCGGCATCAGCAGCCTCCAATAGCAGAAGCTCAGAAATAAATGCAGTCCAGGGGACGCCGCTGTCCAAATCAACCAACGACTGAAAAGCCGCAACAACGTTGCTTTCTTTCGAGTCGAATCTCAGCGCATAGAAGCGCGACAGGCGCTCTTTGACACTCATGCCAAGCAAAGCACGAATAGCATCAGAGAACGCGACGCCACTACCCTGCGGCATCAAAGATGCAAAGACAACCGCATCGGCATCGCCCATTAAGTCGGACCTATCGAAGGCAGGATCTCCGTACGCACCAACGCATTTCACCGCCCACTTCTCCATGTCCTCGGTAGGCATCGTGCGGCAATAAACGCCCCAAAGCTGCAGCAAATCCAAAGCCCAGCCACCCAGATCTGCCATGCAGCACTTGTTTAAAGGCCGATCCCACGTTTCGCCGCGCCACTTAATGCATCCAAATGCTGTTGCCGAGAAGTGCGCCGTATCGCGATCAACGCAATCGCCGCTGGGAGTTTGCACCCGGTCTTTGTAGCTCCAAGGTGACATTTTCTCCTCGAATGAGGCGACTTTCGCATCAAATATCTCATTCTCAGCAAGGTATGTATTCCACATCAGCCCTGTATATCGTGCTTTTCTCGCCCAACCAAAGCCCAGACGCGCCGCGTTTATGCCGGTCAGCGACGAGTCCGTCCTAGCCGCCTCCAGCTCGGCATGCACGGCAAAGGAGTACAGCAAGTCAAAGCCCGCATCGTCCGCATACAGTGCGGCCGCCGTCGGCGCCCTCAAGACCCTATCGAGAGAAACGCTCGGCGCTGACGGGGCCACGGCGACCTTATCAATCTCGACATTACCCGAAGATGCCACTAGCGTTCCGCCGACAACCTGGTTATATCCCCAGTTGTCCGGCATCTTGTAGCCCATGTTGCCGCCCCAAGCCCAGGACATACCGGCCACAAACGAAGCCGTGATAAGGCCCTTCTCGGATAGAACGCGGCAAACGTTTCGCGTGCCGTAGGCACCAACCTTGTATCCAAACGCCGCCGATACGGAATCATTGACGCCCCGGAAGAAGCGCGTCACGCAGCCCTCCGCCTCGCTTTGCCCAGCATCGAAATCGACGGCAAAGAACAACGTGGAGCCTTCAGGAATATTGAGGATCCGTGCCCTCTCGATCGCGTCAAAGCCCTGCTCCTGGCCCACTTCATACGTCATGACCGAGGCCGAGTTGTTGTACCGCTGCATGATTGGGAAAAGCTTGAGCCCCGCAGACTTCAAAGCGATCATCTCGTCGGCCGTAATGTGCTTACTGCTGCCTACAAGGTATCTGCCTGCATGTTCATAACCAGCGGCTACCGCGCCCCTGGCCGTAGTGACCGTCAGGGGCGTACTTGTGTCAAAGCCCGTGACCGCCCGCTCGGTATCGCCGCACGAGACAAGCAGCGCACACCATGTCTGGTAGTCGCCAGCACCTGTCACATCGAGCCCCATGAACCGCTGAAATTCCTTGACCACCCCGGCCTTCGCCGAGGTAAACGAGCCGTCAAACGCCACGTCAAGGTATCCGTTGTACCTAAGAAGCCCGCTAAAGAGCCGCACGTAGTGGCTGGACGAATCTACACTCCCCAGCGAAACGCCGGCTTTGGACTTTATGCCCGCCTTTGTGCCAGGGCCAAAGTTCCCATTGGCCGTGCCGTCCGCCATGCCAATCTCGTATTGAATCGCGTAGATAAACGCCGTGAGCATCTGCCTGGACGTCAAACCATCACACGTAACAAGCGAGAAGTCACGTCGCCCCAAATACATAGCGTTAAGCCACTGCTGAACCGCCCGCACAGACTCGGTTCCGCCTGCCGCAACAGTGCAAGAGTCCATCGAAAGCAGAAAGGCCATGAGCTTGACGTCGACATAGACCGCCGTGCTTCCAAGGCCCAGGTTCTTTCTCACCAATGCGACGCTCGAAGACATTTTTGCAAACGTCGCGCCAACGCTGCCCACCACGCCGGAATAGCCTTTGCACCATAGCGCTCCGCTTAAGATTGTGAGAACATTAGCCGGCGTGCCGCTGGTTTCGGTTATGCGACCAATCTGGCTCTTAAACGCAGCGGTTGTCTGGCTACCAAAACCAGATGCCATAGGAGAGATGCCCAGCTCGTGCTGCAGGCCTCTTCTCAGCCCATAAATGGTCTGCCAGCCCGTCACGCCGTCTTCCAACAGAGAAACCCAACCGTCGAAGCCGGTATACGTCTTGTTGAGCCATTTCTGAATTGCCAGCACCTGCTGATCCATGGGGCGCTCCACTCTCTTAGGGGTTCATCTACCAGCTGTACATAGCGATGTCGTTGGCCGTGATTCGAGACGTGCCAATCCCAGAAATCCAAAAGTAATAGGAGCCGGGCCCCACGTTAGACCACGTCGCCTTGGTAAAACCCTTCTTTGAGAAGGTTGCGCCGCCGACCCGCGTGCCGGACGAACTCCCGCGGTACAACGTTACGGTAAAAGAGCCGCCGGCAGACGAGCTACAAGTCATCTCAATACCGACACTCGATCCGTCAAAGTAGTATGGCCCGAGCTTTGTCGCCTCACTAAAAGTTTTGGAGCACCCATACCAGGAGCATGCGGATGGCTCATAAAAATCAATGCCATTGATATGGGTAACCGTTGGAACGACTTCATTATCCAACGCCTGTGCCAGCGCGCGGTCCGGCGCCACGCCAGCCGCAAGACAGCAGCATGTCATAAGTATCACGACCGGCATAACGAACTTCTTAACCATTCAATCCTCTTTCTTTTGGCGCATCTTTCGAAAGAGAAT
>CAVGOA010000044.1:0-16457 GCA_963630635.1 Paludibacteraceae bacterium | reverse complement strand
ATCTCGCGGCGCAGGGCGTCCTCGGGTGTCTCGCCGTCCTCGACCTTGCCGCCGGGGAACTCCCAGGCGGCCGGCCCCTCGACGTCGGAGCGTTTGGCAGCTAGCAGGCACTTGTCCTTCTCGATGGCGGCGGCCGCCACGTGGATGGTGGGTAAAGACATGGGGACCCTACTTTCCTTGGAGCTTGACGTTTGCGTACACGGTGCCGTCTGCGGCGGCGAGCTCGACGGTGTGGCCGCCCTCGCACTCAAAGACGCGCGGCACCACGGTGTCGCCCAAACGGGCCATGCTGCGGTACTGGACGCTCAAGCAGTCCAGCGAGGCGTTGATGCCCAGCTCGTGCAGGGCGGCGATCGCCATCATGACGTACTGGGCGTTGTTGACGTGGTTGTTGGTGTCCAGGTGCTGCTCGCTCACGGTGATGGGGGAGGCCTGGGCGGCGTCGCCGGTGCCGGCGAGCTTGCGCTCCATCTGGCCCATCTGGGCACGCGGCGTGTCCTCGATATAGAACTGTTGCGACTCAGGAATGCGGCTTACCTTTTGCTCGCGCAGGTTGTAGAGAAACCACTGGGAGTCGGCCGTGACCAGGGGCTCGCCCTTCTCGTCCGTGATCTGGAAATTGCGCAGGGCATGCAGGCGCTTCATCTCGTAGCACCAGGTAGAGATGCGGATCTTCTCGCCAAAGAGGGGAAGGCGGCCCACCTCGATGCGCCAGTTGGCCAAGATCCAGCCCAGGCCCTCTTGCTTCAAGCCCATGATGCCTTCGCCCATATCTTCGCAATGGAAGGTGGAGCAATCCTGCAGGTAATCGATCATAGAGACCAGCGACAGGCGGCCGTTCTCGTCGCACTCGCTGTAACGCACGCGGCTATCGAATGAGTACATGTGACACCAAACCTTTCTATGCTTTGACCTTAGCAGCTTGCGGGCGGGCGCGGGGCCGTTAGAATGACTTCTGGAGAATGTCTTCAAAGATGGGGGAGCGTTATGGGCGATATCAGATTTGCAACTATCGGCACGAGCGGTATCTGCGAGCAGTTCATCGCCGCGCTGGGCGACGTTGCCGGGGCGCGCCTGGTTGGGTGCCACTCGCGCGACGCCCAGAAGGCGCGTGCGTTTGCCCAGAGGCACGGGGCCCAGCTGGCCTTCTCGTCGCTGGCCGAGCTTGGGGCATGTGAGCAGGTGGACGCGGTCTACATCGCCTCTCCCAACGCCCTGCACGCGGGGCAGGCGCTGGAGCTTATCGCTGCGGGCAAGCATGTGTTGGTCGAGAAGGCCTTCGCTTCCAACGAGTCCGAGGCCGCCCGCGTCTTCGATGCCGCCCGTGAGCAGGGCGTCGTTGCCCTTGAGGCCATGCGCAACCTGCACGTTCCCACGTTTCGTGCCATTCGTAACGAGGTGGCGAACCTTGGCGAGGTGAGCTTTGCGACCTTCTCGTTTGCCAAGGTGACGTCTCGCATTTCCCAGCTTAAGGCCGGCGAGAAGATCAACATCTTCGACCCCGCGATGTCGGCGGGCGCGCTGATGGACATGGGCGTCTACACCGTGGCGCCCGCCGTCGCGCTGTTTGGCGTGCCTAGCGAGGTGCGCGCCATGGGCCGCACGGTCGCGGTGCCGGGCAGCTCCGAGGGCGACCCGTACGGGCGCATCGACCTTTGCGGCAGCATGCTGCTTGGGTACGGCGACAAGGTCGTCACGCTGTTTTGGGGCAAGACCGCCGACGACAAGCTTTCGTGCGAGATCGCGGGCGACGCGGCCACACTGGTGTTCGACCAGGTGTCGTGTCCTTCTCGCCCCCGTGTGTACGACCACGAGGACAAAGGCATGGTCTTTAGGATGGAGGCCGGCCAGGCCCGGGCGCTTGACTGCGAAGAGCCGCCTGCCCGCGACATGGCCTGCGAGATCGATTTGTTTGTGCGCGCCGTTGTCGGTGATGCCGAGGCCCTGGACGCCGTCGCGGGGTTTGAGCAGGTGACCCGCGGGACCCTGCACGTCATGGACGAGGCTCGTCGCCAAATGGGCGTCGCGTTCCCGGCCGATAACGCGTAAGCACGGCGGCCGCCATCTGCCGGCGGACAAATTCGCCCTTGTCGGCGAGAAGACCCTTCCTAACGTACCATTCTCGAGCTTGTCGGCGCCGACAAGCTCATTTTTTGTCCGTCTTACCTCTTTTCGCCACCGACAACCTCCGCTTTTGCCCGCTCACCGATACTTGGATTGCGGGAAAAGTCCGAGGGGGTATCGTTCCTTAAGCTTTCATTCAATTTGATTGAAACGGAGAAGCAATGAGGAACAAGTTTGCGAGCACTTCGCTTAGGGTCCTAGTTTCGTCCGCCCTGGTCCTGGGCATGGTCCCCGCCCCCGCCCTCGCCGAGGGCGTCGATGAAGCTGGCCAAGCCGTTGAATCTCTTGTGATGCCGTTGTCCCAGAGTTCCGACTATATCGTCGACTGGACCGAATGCGGCACCTGCGAATGGTCCATTGACTCCAATGGCGCCCTCGTAGTTAGGCCCGCCAACGGTACTGAGGGAGAGCTACCAGAAATTCCCTGGTCGAACTACAAAGGTAAGGTTCGTAGTGTAAAGTTCGAGGGGGTTGTTAAGGCCTCGATTTTGGCTTGTGCCTTCCAAGACATGGCAAAACTTGAAAAGGTTGATCTTTCCGGCCTTGACTCCTCTGGGGTTACTTTCATGTATTTAATGTTTGATGGTTGTTGTGCGCTAGCCACAGTCGACGTTTCATCTCTCGACACTTCGAATGCCCAATATGTCTGGGGCATGTTTAAAGATTGTTCCAAACTGACCACAGTCAATCTTTCCGGATTGGATTTCACAAAAGCCGACTCCTTGAACTACATGTTTGATGGTTGCTCAAAGCTAATTGAAGTGGACCTATCCGGTGTAGATACAAGTAATATCAAAAGTATGAGCGCTATGTTCGACGGCTGCTCGTCACTTACTTCGTTAAGTTTAGAGGATATTAATACATGGACAGCTACTGATATGAGTTATCTGTTTCGCGGATGTTCCTCGCTTGTCTCGTTGGACCTATCTACTTTTGACACGTCAAACGTAACGGAAATGAACTCTATGTTTGACGGCTGCTCATCGCTTGTTTCGCTTGATATCTCAAGCTTTGACACTTCGATTGTCAAAAGCATGGACCGCATGTTTTACGACTGCAGTTCATTGGCAAGCATTGAACTTGGCTCTGACTTTTCCTTTTTTGGGGCGGGAGACACTCGCTTGACGTCCCTTCCTTCTCCTAGGTATGGATGTTGGAAAAGTTCTAAGTACGGGAATCTGTATACTCCTGAGACGATTCCAAACAATGTTGCGGATACGTACGTTGCTCAAAAACAGATTGAATACTTTATACAGTCAATCGATTTAAGTGATGAGAAATGGACTGGTTCACCTATTACAAAATATGTTGAGCTTGACGGCCTGACAGAGGGCGTCGATTATTCGGTTGAGTATTCCGATAACACGGATATAGGAACCGCGACTATTACGATTACCGGCATGGGCGATTACTCTGGGACTCTCACCTACAACTTCAACATTGTGGGACCCGATTACACCTGTTCAGAGGACGATTCGTCGCTCAGTATCGACTTCTCCGTCGATACCGCTGACGACATCAATTGGTCGCTGAGCGACCCGTCCGTCGCCTACATTTCGTCGGTGAACGCCAGCAAGGTTTCTTGGGGCAGCTATCAGCACACCGAGGGAGCCGTTCAACTTGTCCCATTGAGTGCTGGCTATACCACGCTTAATGGATACGTTGGTTCGTCTCTGTTGTACAGCTACCTAATCCAGGTCACTCCGTCGACGCGGGTCGATATTTCCGATGCACAGGTGACGGTCGCGTCTAACAACACTTACACCGGCGACGCGCTTACTCCCAAAGTGACGGTCAAGCTCGGCGAGAAGACCCTTGTGGAGGGCACGGATTACGACCTTACGTATTGGGACAACGTAAATGTTGGAACCGGAATCGTCACGATTTCCGGCAAGGAAAGCTACAAGGGTTCTACCTACGCGAGTTTTGAAATCACTGCCGCCGATGCCTCTAAGGCCAGCGTAGCCGCAGCCGATCAATCATGGACCGGCGAGAAGCTTACTCCCAGTCCTACGGTGACCTTTGACGGGCGAACCCTCGAGGACGGCGTGGACTACGACGTCTCGTATTCCAACAACACAGCCATTGGAACCGCCACTATGACCGTCACCTTCAAGGGCAACTACACCGGCACCGTTAAGGGCAGCTTCAAGATTGCGGCGGCCGACGCGTCGAAGGCGGACGTCTCTGTGGCAAACCAGAAGTGGACCGGCAAGGCTTTGACGCCGGCCGCGACGGTGACGCTCAACGGCAAAACGTTGAAGCAGGGGACCGACTACACCCTCTCGTACTCCAACAACACCAAGGTGGGCACCGCCACAGTCAAGGCCACCTTCAAGGGCAACTACACGGGCACCGCGACGGGCAACTTCAGCATCACCGAGAAGTCCGCGCCCAGCGTCTCCTACCAGGCCCACGTCCAGAACATCGGCTGGCAGGCTGCTGTGAAGGACGGCGCCACGGCGGGCACGAGCGGCCAGTCGCTGCGCGTCGAGGCCCTGCGCCTGTCCCTCTCCAACTCCTCCTGCGATGGCTCCATCCAGATTCGTTCACACGTCGAAAACGTCGGCTGGCAGGACTGGTCCAGCGAGGGCGGTACCACCGGCAAGTCCTTGCGCGTCGAGGCAATGCAGATCCGCCTCACCGGCGAGCTGGCCAAGCACTATGACGTCTACTATCGCGTCCATGCTCAGAACTACGGCTGGATGGGCTGGGCCAAGAACGGCGAGAAGGCCGGCACCGAGGGCTACGCTTTGCGCCTCGAGGCTATCCAGGTGAAGCTCGTTCCCAAGGGCGGCGCGGCTCCCGGCTCCACGGCCGACGCCTTCCGCAAGCCCGCCGCTACCGTCGAGTACCAGGCTCACGTGCAGGACATCGGCTGGCAGCCCGCCGTCAGCGGCGGCGTCACCGCGGGCACCAGCGGCCGGTCGCTGCGCGTCGAGGCCCTGAAGGTCTCGCTGGCTCACGCCGATTACTCCGGCGGCGTTCAGATCCGCTCGCACGTGCAGGACATCGGCTGGCAGAATTGGTCGACCACTGGCGGCACCACCGGTCAGAGCAAGCGCGTCGAGGCCATGCAGATTCGCCTCACCGGTGAGATGGCCAACCACTACGACGTGTACTATCGCGTCCACGCACAGAACATTGGCTGGATGGGCTGGGCCAAGAACGGCGAGAAGGCCGGCACCGAGGGCATGTCTCTGCGACTCGAGGCCATCCAGGTGAGGCTCGTTCCCAAGGGCTCCGCCGCACCAGGCTCGACTGCCAACTGCTTCCAGAAGAGCTAACGACTCTCTTCCGCGCACTAAGAACGCGCCCCCAAGGGTTCCTGGGGGCGCGTTCTTCTCGGTGCTTCTTTAAACTGGTCGTTCTTTGTACAAACCTCGACGTAAATCAAGAAAAACACCGATGTTTGTACAAAGTACGGCGCGAATTAGGAAGGTTCGTACAAACATCGGCCCATGGCGAGAAGGGCTATGCGGGTCGCGCCGTTCTTGCGCTACTCGGGGTACGCGATTTCTTCCTCGCCGGCAAGGGGGGCGGCAGCCGCGGCCTTGTACGGGCTCATGCTGTCGACGATGATGCGCGACGCTCCAGGCAGGCAGACGGCCTCGTAGGCCAGGGTCTTTCCCTCGACAACCTCACCGTCGATCTCGATGGGCACGGGCTTAGACGCCTCGACCTTGATGTGGCGCCCGCTAAAGCTCTCCAGCTTGGGCCGGCCAATCGCGTTGCCGGATGGGTCTACCAGCCCAAAGATCAGCGGCCGCAGAAGTTGCGTGGCGCGGTCGGTCTCGACCACGATCACGTCAAGGCACCCGTCGTCCATCCGGCAGTTGGGAACAATTTGGATATCGCCCTGCATCATGGCGTTGTTTGCCACCATGCAGGTGATGCCCTCGCGCTCGTATACCTGCCCATCGACGGTGATCTTGAACTGGATCACGTCGGGGTGGGTGTTCTCTAACACCGCGGCAAAGTAGGCGGCCTGGCCCATGGACGCCTTGTTGGGAAGCGCCGCCTGCATGAGCTGCGCGTCAAAGCCGGTGCCGCTCATCAGCGAGAAACCCGCGCAGTGCTTCTCGCCGTCTTCGTCCACCCAGCGGATCTCGCCCATGTCGAGGTCGGCGTAGGTGTTTTGGCGACATGCGCGCGCCAAGGCTGCGGGCTCGGCCCCGTTGCCGATGTTTGCGCACAGCAGGTTGGCCGTGCCAGAGGGAAAGACGCAGGTAGGAATCTTGCGGCCGCGCAGGTCGTACAGCAGCGACGCCACTGTCCCGTCGCCGCCCGAGACCACAACCACGTCGAAGCTCTCGGCGTCGGCCAAGATTTTCTCGCCATTGTCGCCGGGCGCCAGCACGCGTAGGACGCACTCGTCGCCCGCGTGCACCAGAGCGCGCTCGAACTGGAAGACCGCGTCAGAGCCAAAGCCGGACTTTGGGTTATGAACAATAAGCGTGCGCATGCGTGACCTTTCTCGCGCCAGATACGCCTGGGCGCTCAATCCCATATCATGTACAGGGCGTCTTGGCGCCAAGCGAAACAAGCTATGTCATACGATGGTACCCAACCCAGGACACGACAGAATCGAGAGCAGTGTACATTTGCGATTCCAGTGAGCTTTTAGCCTATTGCCAGAAGGCCGCCCAAGCCAAGGTGGTGGCGGTCGACACCGAGTTTATACGCGAGAAGACCTATTTTCCCAAGCTGTGCCTTATTCAGGTAAACGCGGGCGGAGAAATCGCCGCGATCGACCCGCTGGCCATCGACGACCTGTCTCCCTTGGCCAAGATCTTTGCGAATCCCCAGGTCACTAAGGTGTTTCATGCCTGCGGCCAGGACCTCGAGGTCATCTATGAGCACATGGGCGTCGACTGCGCCCCCGTCTTTGACACACAGGTGGCGGCGGCTTTTTTGGGCATGCGCCAGCAGCTGAGCTACGGCAGCCTTGTCGAGACGTACTGCGACGTTCACCTGCCCAAGGCCGAGTCCTTGACCGACTGGTCGCGTCGCCCCCTTGACCAAGACCAGCTTAAGTACGCCGAGGACGACGTGCGCTACCTGCCCGGCATCTACGACAAGATGATGGATGAGCTTACCCGCGCCGACCGCCTGGCCTGGGTCCTGCCCGAGATGGACGAGGTCTCTGACCCCTCGCACTTTCATCGCAACTCGCGCGAGGCCTACCTGCGCCTCAAGAAGTCCGGCTCGCTCACCAGAAAGCAGCTGGCCGTCGCGCGCGAGGTATGCGCCTGGCGAGAAGACCTTGCCTCTTCGCGCGATATCCCGCGCAAGTGGCTGTGCTCCGACGAGGTCGTCGTTGAGATCTGCAGGCGCGCCCCGGCCACGGTCGAGCGCCTGCGCCGCATCCGCGGGACCGAGGGCTTCAGCGACTCCGACGCCCGCGGCGTGGTTGCGGCCGTGCGTGCCGGCTTGGCCTGTGCCCCTGCCGATTACCCCCGCGCGCAGAAGCATGCCCGCTCTTCTGCCGAGACCGACGGCGTCTGCGACCTCATGTACGCCATGCTGCGCGTTATATCCGAGAAGTCCGGCGTGGCGCCGCAGCTCATTGCCACAAAAGACGACCTTCTCGACTTTATTTCCAACCGCGAGAAGAGCCGCTTGTCGCGCGGCTGGCGCTGGGAGCTGGCGGGCAAGAGCTTGTCTCGCCTGTTATCTGGAGAAGTGGGCCTGACGGTCGTGAACGGGCACATCGAGCTTTTGTAGGCGCGACACGGCGGGCAATTAATGTCCGGTGGCTTGGGTATAAGAGAACCCATGCGTTAAGCCCGGCGCCGCGCTGCGCCGAATAAAGGATTGGAGACCCGCCATGGGTTACGGATACTACGGGTACGGTTATGGCTACGGGATGGACACGGGCTACCTGATCGCCCTGGTCCTCTCGGCGATCATCGGCTTTGCTGCCCAGGCCTACATCAAGAGCACCTACCACAAGTGGTCTGGTGTCTCGGCTTCCATCAACGGGACGGGTCGCGACGTCGCTCGCCGTATGCTTGACGAGGGCGGCGCGTCCAACATTGGGATCACCCGCGTGGGCGGTACTTTGACCGACTACTTTGACCCGCGCGACGAGATGCTTCATCTGTCCGACGACAACTACCGCGGCGCCTCGGTGGCCTCGCTTGCCGTGGCCTGCCACGAGGCGGGCCACGCCGTCCAGCGCGCCAAGGGATACGGCATGTACAAGGTGCGCACGGCCTTGGTCCCGGTCGTCAACTTTGCGCAGAACTACTGGACGCTCGTGCTTATCGCGGGCCTCTTCCTCAACACGTTTGGCCTGGTACAGCTGGCTATTGGCCTCTATGCCGCCACGGTTGTCTTCTCGCTGGTGACGCTGCCGGTAGAGATCGACGCGTCCCGCCGTGGCATCGCCTACCTTAAGGCGCATGGCAGCGATTTGGACTACTCGGGCGCCAAGAGCGTGCTTATCGCCGCGGCGCTTACGTACGTGGCGGGCGCCCTTTCTTCCATTATCCAGCTGGTCTACCTGCTGCTTCGCTATGGCGGCAACAGGGACAACAGATAGGGGAGCGCTATGGCAGATCAAGAGACGCTGGCGCTTTCTGTCAGCGACGCGCTTTCGGTCGTAGACGCCAAGGTCAAGAGCCTGCCCAGGAACATCTGCGTCCTGGGTGAGATCAGTGGCTTTCGCGGTCAAAACGCGCGCAGCGGCCATTGCTATTTTCAGCTCAAAGACGAGCACTCATCTATGGAGGTCATGGTCCCCAAGGGTGTTTACGAGCCGCTAAAGCGCGAGGGCATCACCTTTAGGGACGGCCTACAAATCTTGCTCTTTGGCTACTTCGACCTGTGGAAGACGTCGGGCAAGCTGTCGTTTAAGGGCATGCACATCGAGCTTTACGGCGAGGGTTACCTGCGTCAGCAGGTGGCCGAGCTGGCCCGCCGCCTTGAGGCCGAGGGCCTGATGGACCCCGCCCGCAAGCGCCCGATTCCCGCCTTCTGCACCCGCGTTTGTGTGGTGACCTCGCTTTCTGGCAGCGTCATCGAGGACGTCAAGCGTACGCTTGCCAGAAGAAACCCGCTGGTAGAGATTGACGTTGTGGGCTGCGGTGTGCAGGGTAAGCAAGCCCCGCCCACTATTGTGCGTGCCCTTGCCGTGGCGGCTTCGGCCCGGCCCGACGCTATTCTGCTGGTGCGAGGCGGCGGCTCGTTCGAGGACCTCATGTGCTTCAACGACGAGTCGGTGGCCCGCGCCATCGTGGCAAGCCCCGTGCCCGTGATCACCGGCATCGGCCACGAGCCCGATACCTCGATCGCCGATATGGTGGCCGACCGCAGGACCTCGACGCCTACGGCCGCGGCCGAGTCTGTGGCGCCGGGAATCGACGACATCCAACGCCAGATGATCCAGAGGCAGCGCCGGCTGGGACAGGCTATGCAGACCACGCTTGACTCGGTATCCGCGCAGCTTGACGGCTACGGGCAGCGTGCCGACGCAAGCATGGGGTCCACATTGTCGCGCCTTGAGGTGCTGGTCTCGGGATACGCCTCGCGTAACTGCCTGCAGGATCCCACGGCGCCTCTCAAGACCAGGCGCGCCGACCTGGACCAGCTGTCGCAGCGTTTCTCGGCGGCGCTTCCCAAGACGCTGGCGCGACAGGCAGAGAACTGCGACCGCTACGCGTCTCGCCTGGCTAACCTCGGCGAGCACCTTACCGATAAGGGCGCAGCGCAGCTTTCTCGCTACGCGGCCTCGCTTGATGCCTTGAGCCCCTTGAAGGTCCTCTCGCGTGGCTACGCCATCGCCAAGGACGAGGCCGGTCACGTTGTGAAGAGCGCTCGGGACGTGGCGCCAGGCCAAGACCTCACGGTGCAGCTGGGCGAGGGCTCGGTGCATGCCAAGGTCGTCTCGACCAGCGTGCAATAGCCCGCTTACCAGCAGTTTTTCTCTGTAACTATTTCCTAGGAAAGGAATCCCATGGCAGACAAAGCGATCGACCAGATGACGTTTAAAGAGGCTTCCGTCGAGCTCGAGCTGATCGTGCGCGCGCTTGAGGCCGGCGACCTGGAGCTTGAGGAGTCGCTGGAGAAGTACGGCCGTGGCGTCGAGCTGCTAAAGAGCCTGCGTGAGCGCCTGGCCGCCGCCGACCAGAAGGTTCGCGTGCTCATGGACGCCGCCGACGAGAACAGCGCCGTTGCCGACACCACATCGGCCCCCTCTACGGCTTATATTGATGAGTAGCGCGCGGTATCGCGCCATCGCATAAAAGGAGAGGAAACCATGTCCGACTGCATTTTCTGCAAGATCGCCAACGGCGAGATTCCCAGCGACTTTGTCTATGAGGACGACAACGTCGTGGCCTTTAAGGACCTGAACCCCCAGGCCCCGGTCCACGTGTTGGTTGTGCCCAAGAAGCACTATGCCAACATCATCGACGGCGTGCCTGCCGCAACCCTTGAGTCCATGACCAAGGCCACGCGCGCCATTGCTCAGGCCAACGGCCTGGACCAGAGCGGTTTTCGCTGCATCATGAACACCGGCGCCGACGCCGGCCAGACGGTCATGCACCTGCACATGCATGTCCTGGGCGGCACCAAGCTCGGCGAGGGTCTTCTCCCCAAGGAGGCGTAAAAGGCCATGGAATCTCGCGTTAACGACTGCGCCGCGCGTCACGCCCGCGGCTTCAACTGCGCGCAGGCCATCGCCTGCACCTACGCTGACCTTGTGGGCATTGACGAGAAGACCGCCTTTGCGGCTACCGAGGGCCTGGGCCTTGGCATGGGAGGCATGAAGGGCACCTGCGGCGCGCTCTCGGGCGCCTGCGTGCTGGCGGGCCTGGCCGGTAGCTGCGGCGACCTGGATGCTCCCACCAGCAAGGCGGCTACCTATAAGGTCTCGCGCGAGCTGGTCTCCCGCTTCGAGGAGATGTCGGGCGCGACGCGCTGCGCCGATCTCAAGGGTGTCGAGACGGGCCAGGTTCTTTGCAGCTGCCCGCAGTGCATCGAGAATGCCGCGCGCCTGGTCGAGGAGGTCTTGTTCGCCGACCGATAAGCCGTGCGTCCGTCGCTCTTCTCTGCAACGTTTGATTGGCCCGCGTGCCTGCATGAAATCGATTAATGAATTACCTGTGATAGCCCCGGTTGGGGCTATCCTTGTCTAGCTGTAAATTTTTGTCGCAAAGGGATGGTCCCTTGCGCATGAGAGGAGAGAAATGAACGTCCTGGTCATCAATGCCGGCAGCTCTTCGCTGAAGTATCAGCTGCTCGACGTCGACACCCGCGAGGTCTACGCCAAGGGCAACTGCGAGCGCATTGGCATCGACGGCTCCTTCATTGGCCACGAGGAGAACGGCTCTGGCAAGCAGAAGCTCGAGGTTGCGCTTCCCGATCACAAGACCGCTGTGAGCCACGTCTTCGAGATCTTGAAGAACGTCCCCCAGCAGGTCGACGGCATTGGTCACCGTGTGGTCCAGGGCGGCTGGTACTTCCCCGAGTCCGCCGTTGTCGATGACGACGTCTTGGCCAAGATCCGCGAGGTCGCTCCTCTCGCCCCGCTCCACAACTACCCCGAGGCCGACGTCGTCGAGATCTGCCGCGACATGTTCCCCGAGCTTGGTAATGTCATCGTCCCCGACACCGCCTTCCACTACAACATGCCCGAGCACGCTTGGCGCTACGCCCTTCCCCGCGACGTCGTCGAGAAGCTCCACATCCGCAAGTACGGCGCCCACGGCACCTCTCACCGCTACATCTGGCGCGCGACCAAGCAGTTCCTGGGCGACGAGTGCCACAAGCTCGTGAGCCTGCACCTGGGCTCCGGCGCGTCCCTGTGCGCCATCGAGGACGGCCGCTCCATGGACACCACCATGGGCCTCACCCCGCTTGACGGCCTGGTCATGGGCACCCGCTGCGGCACTATCGACCCCGCTACCGTCTTCTTCCTCTATCGTGAGGGCGGCTACTCGATCGACGAGATCGACAACATGATGAACAAGCAGTCCGGTCTTCTCGCCGTCTCGGCCAAGTCCAACGACTCCCGCGACGTGGAGGAGGGCGCCAACGCCGGCGACGAGAAGTGCCAGATGGCCCTCGACATGTTCTACTACCGCACCGCCCAGCTCACCGCCGAGATGGTCTGTTCGATGGAGGGCGTGGACACCATGGCCTTCACCGCCGGCATCGGCGAGAACTCCGCGACCATGCGTCAGGGCGTGGCCGACCGCCTGGCCTGGATGGGCGTCAAGCTCGATCCCGAGCTCAACGCCATTCGCTCCGACGACCCCCGCGTGATCTCGACCGCCGATTCCAAGGTCAAGGTCCTTGTGGTCCCCACCAACGAGGAGTACATGATTGCCCTTGACGTTGCCGAGCTTCTTGGCAAGTAAGGCGTTTTCTTCTCGTTTTTCGCGATAACGCGCAGTTTGAAGGCCCTGCTCATACGAGCGGGGCCTTTTGTGTATTGTGAACGTTTTATTTCATACCTGCTGGGTGGGATTTTAAGACTTGCTTTAGTTGGGTACAGTAAAACGCACGTCCCGTCCAGACAACAGGGGACAAAGTAGGGGAGAAAGGAAACCATCCCAATGCAGAAGTTTATGCTCGATCGTCGCCAGGCCGTGGGCCTTGGCCTTTCCGCCGTTGCCACGCTGGGCCTTGCCGCCTGCTCCGACGGCCCTTCTTCGTCTGACTCCAGCTCCAGCACCGCCGAGGGCCAGAAGTCCGACGCTACCGAGACTAACACCGACATCGACAAGGACGCCTTCGACAAGCTCGTTGCCTCTGTCGAGCAGGCCGATGACGCTACCATCGAGGCCAACGCCTGGGCCAAGGCCATCAAGGAGGCCGGCACCTTCCGTCTGGGCGCCACCCGCACCTCTGTCCTGTTCTCGCAGCTCAACGAGCAGGACGGCGTGGCCCGCGGCTTTGACGCCGGCGTCTATCTGTCGCTCATCCGCTACATCCTTGGCGACGAGACCAAGTACGAGTACACCCAGGTGACCTCCGATACCCGCGAGTCCGTCCTTCAAAACGACAACGTCGACGCTGTTTTTGCGACCTACTCCATTACCGAGAAGCGCAAGGCCGTCATCTCGTTCGCTGGCCCTTACTTCACCACCCAGCAGGGCATCCTTGTTGCCGCCAGCAACACCGACATCAACTCTGTCGACGACCTCAAGGGCAAGAAGGTCGCTGTTCAGTCCGGTTCCACCGGCCCCACTGTCCTGGCCGAGTACGCTCCCGAGGCCGAGGCGCAGGAGTTCACCAAGGACGACGAGTGCCGTGCCGCCCTTGAGCAGGGCCGCGTCGACGCCTACGTGGTCGATATGACCCTCCACATGGGTAACGTCGTCAAGAACCCCGGCAAGTACCGCATTGCTGGCGAGGCCTTTGGCCCCGAGGACAACTACGGCATTGGCATCAAGCTGGGCTCCGACGGCGTCGACTTCGTCAACGACTTCTTGAGGAAGTTCGAGGACGACGGCAAGTGGGCCGAGCTCTACAAGATCGCTATCGCAGACCGTACCGGCGTTTCTGCAGTTGCTGAGCCTCCTGCAATCGGCGCTTAGTTACAGGATTTATGCACAACCGTGTAACATCGGCGTAATGGGCATCTCTTAAACTAAGGTCTCCCGTCGCATACGTTGCGGCGAGAGACCCTTTTTTATCGGCAAAGGAGGCAACATGGGGCTCCCTGAGCTTCTCTCCACTTACGGGCAGAACTACCTGACTGCCCTTCTCACCACGTGGCGCATCACGTTTATCTCGTTTGCGCTTGTTATGGTGCTTTCGGTCTTGATCACCGTCCTGCGCGTCTGCCCGTTTAAGCCGCTGCGCTTGTTCGGCGATCTCTACATCCAGATTTTCCGCAACATCCCGGGCGCCGTGTTTCTTCTTATTGTGGTCTACGCGCTGCCGCTGTTGGGCTTGGTCTTAGACTACGAGCCCAGCGTCGTGGTGGTCACGGTCATGCTGGGTGCCGCTTTTGGCTCCGAGAACTTCATGAGCGGTATCAACACCATTGGCGTGGGCCAGATCGAGGCCGCTCGCTCCATCGGCCTGTCGTTCACGCAGATTCTGCGCAAGATTGTGATTCCGCAGGCCCTGCGCTCAACGGTGCTTCCCATGACAAACCTCTTTATCGCGGTCATGCTCACCACGGCCTTGGGTTCGCAAGTGCCTATGAGCCCGCAGGAGCTTACCGGCGTGGTCTCGTACATCAACACGCGCGAGTCTGCGGGTATCCTTACCTTTGCCCTTTCTGCCTGCGGCTACATTGGCACGGCTCTTGTCGCCGGCTTTGTTGGTAACAAGATCGACGAGAAGGTCAGGGTGGTTCGATGAGCGCTCACGTCACTTCCATGCGCGACGCCCTCTACGAGGCGCCCGGTCCCAAGACCAAGAAGAAGATGTTGGTTGGCACCATCGTTTCTCTTCTGGCCGTTGTCGCGCTGTTTGCCTGGATCCTCTACCGTTTTTGGGTGAAGGGCCAGCTGTCCTACCGCTACTGGAAGGTCTTTAGCTGGAGGACCACCTGGGCTTACTTGGGCCAGGGCCTTGTGGGCACCTTTGAGGTCGCGCTTACCGCCGGCGCCATCGCGCTGGTCCTTGGCATGATCTTGATGCTGGGGCGCATTTCTCGGTTCAAGGTCCTGAGCGGCATCTGCGCCGTGATCACCAACTTCTTCCGCGGCGTGCCCAGCCTGCTGTTCATCTACGCATTCTTCTTTGTCATTCCTTCGATGGGCCTTAAGATGAGCTCGTTTTGGATGCTCACGGTGCCTATCGCTCTGGCTGCCAGCGGCGTTTTGGCCGAGGTCTTTCGCGCGGGCGTGAACGCCGTGCCCAAGGGCCAGACCGAGGCGGGACTTTCAATTGGCCTGTCTTCTTGGAAGGTCAAGAAGAAGATCGTGCTTCCGCAGGCTATTCGCTTTGTCATTCCGTCGCTGATCAGCCAGCTGGTCGTCGTGGTGAAAGATACCGCGCTGGCCTACGTGGTCACCTATCCCGATCTTATGCAGAATGCCCAGGTCCTGCGCACGAACTACGACGCGCTTATCCCCACCTACCTGGTGGTGGCCGTGATTTACATCTTGATCAACTACGCGATCAACAAGGTCTCGGTCTACGTCTCGCACCGCACCGGCGCTAAGATCATCCGCTAGCCCGCGCAACCCTTTGATTGGAGAACCATGAGCGACGCAACCGCTTCTACCTCTACCGACGCCAAGGCCATCATCGAGCTGCGCCACGTCGACAAGCACTACGGCGACCTGCACGTGCTTAAGGACATCAACCTCTCTGTGGGCCGCGGCGAGGTCGTGGTCGTGATTGGGCCTTCTGGCTCGGGCAAGTCGACCATGTGCCGCACTATCAACCGTCTTGAGACCATCGACTCGGGCCAGATCTTGATCGAGGGCCAGCCGCTGCCACAGGAGGGCGCCGAGCTTACTCGCATGCGCGCCGAGCTGGGCATGGTCTTCCAGAGCTTCAACCTCTTTGCGCATCTCACCATCCTCGAGAACGTGACCCTGGGCCCCATTGAGGTCCTGGGCATGAAGAAGGCCGAGGCCGAGAAGATCGCTATGGACCTGCTCGCTCGCGTTGGCGTGGCCGAGCAAGCTAAAAAGGTGCCGGCGCAGCTCTCGGGCGGCCAGCAGCAGCGCGTCGCCATTGCGCGCTCGCTTGCCATGAACCCCAAGGCGATGCTCTTTGACGAGCCCACGAGTGCCCTTGACCCCGAGATGATCAACGAGGTCCTGGACGTCATGGTGAGCCTGGCCAAGAACGGCATGACCATGATTGTGGTCACGCACGAGATGAACTTTGCCCGTCGTGTGGCCGACTGCGTGATCTTCATGGCTGACGGCCAGATCGTCGAGACCGGCACGCCCGACGAGTTCTTCGACAACCCCAAGACCGACCGCGCCCGCGACTTCCTGAACTCCATCAAGGGCCATTAGTGGTATAACTGGTTCGCTTTTTTATCTGTTATGCCTTGAGGAGTTGCCCGATTTATGCCACATGCTTGTACTGACCGGCCACTGATTTTTGTCGCCCCGCGCTTTGAGCCGGGCAAGATTTACCGAGACGAGCAGCTCTCGCCTAACGAGGCCACCACTAAGTGCTACGTTGATGCCATTCTGGCTGCCGGTGGTCTGCCGGTGATGATGAACCTTTCGCAAGACCCCGAGGTCATCCGCGACTACGTCATGCGTGCTGACGGCATTTGCCTGCCCGGCGGCCCCGACGTTAACCCCACCTGCTGGGGCGACGAGAGCTTCCACGAGGGTTGCACCTTCTGCCCCGAGCGCGATGCCTTTGAGCTGCCTCTTCTTCGTTTTGCGGTCGAG
>CAVGOA010000043.1:0-17194 GCA_963630635.1 Paludibacteraceae bacterium | reverse complement strand
GGCCGCGCCTTTTTCACGGGCGGCCTAGCGGGGCGTCTCGCCCCTTACACCAACATTTACGACACGATCTCACCTGCGATTATGGCGAGATTTCTGACAAAGAGTGCCTTGAGTTAATCGAGCAACTCTGCGCTGGCAATGAAGTTCGAGCCTCTAGCTGGACCAATGACTATTACGAGAAAGACCCGGTTCCGTTGAGTTATATCTGCCTGGAGGACGGGTCTCGCGGTGAGCAATGGATCGCAACTAAGGATAGATATCCAGCAGACCCCTCCTATGACGAGAAGGGCTTTAAGAGGGGTGAGCTGGAAAGTCTGGGCATCGGTGCGGCTCAGTAAGGCCTGCCTTGGGCGCGTCGCGCGTCCTTACAGCGCGGGCAACTGAGCGGGGAGGGGGCCGGCGAGAGGGGCGACGTACGCCACGAAGTCGCTGGTGACCTGCATGCCGTCGTCAGAAATCCACTCGCGCGGGACGGCCTTGACCTGGTTGGCCACGGCAAGGACGTCGACCAGGGTGTAGTCGACGGTGTACGGGTCGTTGGCCGCGCGAACCAGCGAGCTCATCTTGACCGACTGACCGGCCATCGCGGCCAGTACGCCCTGGCGGCCCAGCTCAAAGGCCTCGTCCAGGTCGACCTTGCTTGCCTGGTGAGAGGCGCAGCGTTGGAAGGTGGACAGCTCGACGGCGCGCGTCTTGCAGTCCAGGGCCGCCTTGACCACGTCTGCCAGGTAGCGAGAAGGGCCGCTCATGTGAGCCAGGTGGCCAAACTCGTCGACGCCGGTGCCGGCCGCGACGGTCTTCTCGGCAAGCAAGTGTCCGTCGGCCGTGCGAATGCCCTCGCTCATGGCAACCATCACGGTGTTCTTCTTTGCGAGAAGGTCGTGCAGGCGGCTGACCAGGTCGTTCTCGTCAAATGGGACCTCGGGCAGGAGGATGAGATCGGGGTTGGCCAGGCAGGCGGAGCCGGCAAGCCAGCCGGCGTCGCGGCCCATGATCTCGACGAAGGTCACGCTCTTGAGGTCGTAGACGTCCGCATCGCGGGCGACCTCGGCTGTGGCCGTGGCCACAAAGCGGGCCGCGCTGCCGTAGCCGGGGGTGTGGTCGATGCCCACCAGGTCGTTGTCGATGGTCTTGGGCACGCCGATGAAGCGGATGGGGCTGC
This sequence comes from Paludibacteraceae bacterium, assembly GCA_963630635.1. Classification (GTDB taxonomy): domain Bacteria; phylum Actinomycetota; class Coriobacteriia; order Coriobacteriales; family Atopobiaceae; genus Paratractidigestivibacter. The sequence continues at coordinate 16,032 of CAVGOA010000043.1, read as the reverse complement.
CGATCTTATGGCCGTAGGCGCCCAGCTTGGCGATGGTGTCCATGGAGTCGTTGCCGCCAATGTAGAGAACAGCGTCGATGCCGGCCTCCTCAAACGAGGCGAAGGCATCGTCGTAGAAGGCCACGTCGTCCAAGGCGGGAAGCTTGAAGCGGCAGCTGCCCAGCCAGCTTGACGGCGTCTGGCGCAAAAGCTGCAGGTCAGCGTCGGTGGGCAGGGCGGCGTTTAGGTCAACCGTCTTGCCGGCGAGAAACCCTTGGATGCCATAGCGCATGCCGATCGGCTCTGCCCCGGCCTGGCGCGCGGCGGCGATGACGCCGGCAAGGCTCGAGTTGATGGCGGCGGTGGGGCCGCCGGACTGGCCAACCAGGATGCGGCGGATCTGAGGGTTCTCGCTCATGGGGTTTCCTTTCGTGGGGCGCGGCGGCGCACGTTGTGGCCCGACGGGGCTCACCGGAGCGTGGCAGCGCGCGGGTTTGCTGGGTACAGGATACCCGGCCGCCGGGACAAAGAAAACCCCGCAGCTCTTGTGGGCTGCGGGGTTCGCGGAGAGGTGAGAGGCGCGGGGACGCCGGGGCGCGGGGATGCCGGCCACGGGGCGGCGCTGGGACGCCGCCCGACGCGGTCTTCTCGCTAACTAGGCAATGTTGTAGAAAGCGGCCTTCTGCAGGTACTCGGCGGAGTCCTCAAGCTGGTCCTCGATGCGAAGCAGCTGGTTGTACTTGGCCACGCGGTCGGTGCGGGCGGGGGCGCCGGTCTTGATCTGGCCCGCGTTGGTGGCGACGGCCAGGTCGGCGATGGTGGTGTCCTCGGTCTCGCCCGAGCGGTGAGAGACGACGGCGGTGTAGCCGGCGCGCTTGGCCATCTCGATGGCGTCGAGGGTCTCGGTGAGGGAACCGATCTGGTTCACCTTGATGAGGATGGCGTTAGCGGCGCCGGACTCGATGCCCTTCTTGAGGCGAGAAGTGTTGGTGACAAAGAGGTCGTCGCCCACGAGCTGGACCTTGTTGCCAATGCGCTCGGTGAGCTTCTTCCAGCCCTCCCAGTCCTCCTCGGCCAGGCCGTCCTCGATGGAGATGATGGGGTAGCGGTTGACCAGGTCCTCCCAGTAATCGACCATCTGGTCGGAGGTCAAGGTGCGGCCCTCGCCCTTGAGCTCGTACATGCCGGTCTCCTTGTTGTAGCACTCGGAGGTAGCCGGATCCATGGCAAACATGAAGTCGACGCCCGGCTCGAAACCGGCGGCCTTGACGGCCTCCATCAGGTAGACGAAGGGCTCGTCGTTGGTCTTGAGGTCGGGAGCAAAGCCGCCCTCGTCGCCCACGCCGGTGGAGAGGCCGGCCTTCTTAAGGGTGTCCTTCAGGGTGTGGTAGACCTGGGTGCACCAGCGCAGAGCGGTCTTGAAATCGGGAGCGCCCACGGGCATGATCATGAACTCCTGGAAGTCGACGTTGTTGTCGGCGTGGACGCCGCCGTTAAGGATGTTCATCATGGGGACGGGCAGGGTGTGGGCGTTGGGGCCGCCCAGGTAGGCGTAGAGGGGAAGGCCGGCGGACTCTGCGGCGGCGCGGGCGATGGCCAGCGAGCAGCCCAGGATGGCGTTGGCGCCAAAGTTGCCCTTGTTGGGAGTGCCGTCGGCGGCGATCATGGCCTGGTCGCAGCCGCGCTGGTCGGTGGCGTCCATGCCCACAAGGAGCTTGGCCAGCTCGTTGTTGACGTGGTCGACGGCCTTGGTGACGCCCTTGCCCATGTAGCGGTCCTTGTCGCCGTCGCGCAGCTCGACGGCCTCGAACTCGCCGGTGGAAGCGCCGGAGGGGACAATGGCGCGACCAAAGGCGCCGTCCTCGAGAAGGACCTCGACCTCGACGGTGGGGTTGCCGCGGGAGTCCAGGACCTCGCGACCGTAAACGTTGGTAATGATTGCCATGCTGGCCACCTTTCCTATGTTAGCCAAACCTAACTTACCGCCAAAGAGTATACCTAATCTAACTTGGTCGTAAACAGTCGTTGAGAAAGAGGCGCAGAAAGGACGCGGCCGGCCTGGGCCGGGGCGCATAAAAACGGCCCGCGACCGGGTGCCGGTGCGGGCCAGGTAGGGCGATGGGTTGGTGCCGCGCGATCTTAGTAGAAGGTCTGGCCGCGGTCGATCATGTCCTTAAGCAGGCGCGCCATCTCTTTGTAGTTGTACGGAAGCATCATCTTCTTGAACAGGGGATTGAGCAGGCCGGGCACGCTTTGGAACTGCAACACGATGTTGTAGGCCGTGGCCAGACCCACCGTGTCGATGATGCGGAAGGGGCCCTTGGGCGCGCCGGTGCCGTGCTCCCAGGCGATGTCGATGCTCTTGGGGTCCGAGACTCCGCCTGCCCACAGGTCCAGGCCCGAGAGCAAAAACGGCACGAGCATGGAGTTCAAGAGGTAGCCGCTCTTCTCCTTACGAACCGGCAGGGCAAGCATGCGAATCTGGTTGGCAAACTCGATGGTCTGGTCAAAGACGGCCTGGCTGGTGCCCGCGTGGCCCATGACCTCGGCGGTGTTGTTCTTCCAGATTGAGTTGGCAAAGTGCAGGGCGATGTACTTGTCGGGGCGGCCGGTGTACTTGGCAAACTGGCTGGGCAGCAGGGTGGACGAGTTGGTGGCCAGCACGGTCTTGGCGGGCATGAGGGGCGCGAGCTTTTGGTAGAACTCGATCTTGGCCTTGGGGTCCTCGGACATGGACTCGATTACCAGGTCGGCGTCAGCGACGGCCGCTGCCATATCGAGCTCGAGGTGAAGGCCCTCGTAGGCGGTCTGGACCTTGGCAAGGCAGGCCTCGCGGTCCAGGGGCTTATCCGAGTCGGCGATGCCCGCGCACCAGGTGCCGGAGCCTGCGGCCATGGCCTCGATTTCATCGATATAGGTCTGGCGAAGCTTGTCGAGCTTGGGCTGCGTGCGGCCGATCGAGCCCTCGCTGCGCAGCCAAATGGTCACGTCAAAGCCGCAGTAGGCCGCCTGGAACGCGATTTGGCTGCCAAGGACTCCGCCGCCCGCGACAACGATCTTCTTAAAAGCCATGGGTGCTTCCTTTTTTGAACCGGGGTCAAGTGGGTTTAGTGTGACGCATCGGTGACCGCGCGGGCACAACGCCGCCGAACGGTCCCGCCAGCGGGCTATTTGGCCGATTTCGACGCCTGCGGCTGGCCCCAAAATTTTCGAGCGTGACCTCTTCCACTTTAAATCTGACTTTGCCGAGTAGCCAAGGCCTTGGCAATTACGTTTGCCCAGTTGACAAGGGTGTCTGACGCGCGGGCTACCTGGCAATCCTAGATTTAAAGTGGAAGAGGTCACGCTTGCGGTTTCGCGGGCATAAAAAACGCGGGGCTCCGTGTGGAACCCCGCGAAAAACTCGGTCAAAATGCCCCGGTGCGCCTCAAAACACTCCGTCGCTACGCCATGTCCTCCAGGCGGCCGTGCTTCTCGTAGCGAGTGATGCGCGAAATCGCGTTCTTCTCATCCACAAACACCACGTGGGGCTGGAAGGCGCGGGCCTCGGCCTGGTCCATCTGGGCATAGCACATGATGATGACCTTGTCGCCCACCTCAACGTAGTGCGCGGCGGCACCGTTAAGGCAGATCATACCGCTGCCGCGCTCGCCGGCGATGACGTAGGTCTCAAGTCGGTTGCCGTTGTTGACGTCGGCCACCTGGACCTTCTCGTACTCAAGGATGCCCGCGGCGTCCATGAGGTCCTCGTCGATGGTGATAGAGCCCACGTAGTCCAGCTCCGCCTGCACGACGGTAGCGCGGTGAATCTTGCCTTTGAGCATGTTAAGGACCATGTGCGGGTGAACTCCTAGGTGGAAGGTGAACGTTTAGCCGTTCTGGCTGTTTTGGTCTGCGATAGAGTACAACACGTCGGTGAGTAAGCGGTAAATCTGCCTGCTATCTCCAGAAAGACAGCTCAGATGGGCGTCGATTGTGGCGGAGTCGTGACGGGCAGCCGGCCCAGTGAGGGAGGCGGCCACGCCATCGCTGGCGATGTGCTGGGCGTTGCCCAAGAAGAGCGGGGCCAGGGCGTCCTGGGCGTCTTGGGCGGAGAACCCGCAGGTCTCAAGCTCGCGGGCGGCCGTCTCGTAAAGGCCAACGACCAAGTTGGAGGCCATGACGGCTGCGGCGTGGTAGCGCACCTTTTGGCCAGCCGGGATGCGCGCTACGTGGTTACCGCATTTGGCGAGAAGGGCCTCAAGCGTATCGACCGCGGCGTCGTCGCCTTCAAGCGTGAACCAAGCGCGCGAAAGCTCCTGCCAGCAGTCAAATCGGCTGCTAACGGCATAGAGCGGGTGGCATGAGGCCACGGCCGCGCCGGCCTCGCGCAGGGGAGCCAGGACCTGGGACCCCAGGGCGCCAGAGCAGTGCGCAATGACCTTGCCGCGAAGGGTGTCGGGAGCGCAATCTTCCCCCAACCGGCGTGCGATTTTGGGCAGCTCGGTATCGGTGCAGGTCAGGAAGGTGACGTCTGCGGCGGCAATCAGGTTTGGGGAAGATTCAAATGCGACCCCGCCAGCAAAGGCCGCGGCCTGGGCGGCGTGCTGGGGCGTAGGCGAGAAGAAGCCGACAGGGTCGGCGCCCCCTTCCCGCAGGTAGCGGGCCAAAGAGCAGCCAACCTTGCCGGCTCCGATGAAGGCTATCTTGGGCGCGGCGCCCACTTAGGCCGCCGGGTCAAAGATGAAGTTGTCGATCAGGCGGGTCTTGCCCACGTAGACGGCCATGGCGCACAGCACAGGCGCGTCCTCAATGCGCTCGATCTGCTCGATGTTGTTGAAGTCGACCATCTTAACGTAGTCGATCTTGGCCAAGGGCTCGGCCTCGATGATGGCGCGCATGGCGGCCAGGACCACGCTCGCGTCCTTCTCGCCGTCCTGGACAAGCTTCTGACCTGCAAAAACAGCACGAGACAGGCACAGGGCCGCAACGCGCTCGTCGTCAGACAGGTACGTGTTGCGGGAGCTCTTTGCCAGGCCGTCCTCCTCGCGCACGATGGGGCAGCCCACGATTTCGATCCCAAAGTTAAGGTCGCGCACCATGCGGCGAATGACAGCCAGCTGCTGGGCGTCCTTCTGGCCAAAGTAGGCGCGATCGGGGGTCACGATGTTGAAAAGCTTCGAGACCACGGTGCACACGCCGCGGAAGTGGATCGGGCGCGTAAGACCGCACAGCTCGTGCGTGAGGGCGTCCATGTTGACGTAGGTGCAGGCGTCGGGCGCGTACATCTCGGCAGGCTCGGGGTGGAAGACCAGGGCGGCGCCGGCCTCCTCGCACAGGGCGCAGTCGCGCTCGAAGTCGCGAGGGTAGCTCTCCAGGTCCTCGTTGGGGCCAAACTGCGTGGGGTTCACGAAGTCCGAAACCACAACGCGGTCGTTCTCGGCGGCGGCGCGCACGATCAGGCTCTTGTGGCCCTCGTGCAAAAAGCCCATGGTGGGGACAAGGCCAACGGTCAGGCCCTCGCGGCGCCAGGCACGAACCTGTTCGCGAACCTCGGCTACGGTAGATGCGGTCTGCATTTAGTTGCTCCTTACTTGAGACATGACCTCGGGGTCGAGGTCCTTGTAGCTCTCGGCGGCAGAGGGGAAGTCGCCGGATTGAATTGCCTGGTCATAGGCGGAAAAGGCGTCGAGAATGGCCTGGCCTACCTGTGAAAACTGCCGCACCATCTTGGGCTTGAAGCCGCCGGCGGTCATGGCCAGCATGTCCTGGACAACCAAGACCTGGCCGTCGCAACCCGCGCCCGCACCGATGCCGATCGTAAACGCGCTGGTCAGCTGGCTGGTGATGTAGGTTGCCAGGTTTGCCGGCACGCACTCCAGCACGATGGCGAAGGCGCCCGCGGCCTCGATGACCAGGGCATCATCGACCAGCTGGCGCGCTGCCTCGACCGACTTGCCCTGCACCTTAAAGCCGCCAAAGGCGTTGACCGACTGCGGCGTTAAGCCCAGGTGGCCCACCACGGGGATGCCCGCCTCGACCATGGCGCGGATCTCGTTGACCACGCGCGCACCGCCCTCGAGCTTGACGGCCTGGGCGCGGCCCTCCTTCATCAGGCGGCCGGCGTTCTCCAGCGCCTGCTCGATGCTTGCCTGGTAGGACATGAAGGGCATGTCTGCCACGACAAACGTGTTGTTGGTGGCGCGCGTGACGCAGCGGGTGTGGTGGACCATGTCGTCCATGGTCACCGGCAGGGTAGAGTCGTAACCCATCATGGTCATGCCTAGCGAGTCGCCCACCAGGATCATGTCGATCCCGGCGGCCTCGGTAAGAGCCGCCATCGTGTAGTCGTAGCTGGTCAGCATTGTGACCTTGCCGCCCTCGTCCACCTTCTTTTTAAGCGTGAGGACCGTGTTTTTGGCCATGTTCTTCTCCGTGTTTCTTCCCGTGGGTGCGCGACCGTGACAGGGCGCCGCGCACAAAGCGCCCGCCTGGCATAAAACCTGGCGGGCGACTGACTTTGCCTTAGTTTAACGCGAGAAGGGCTATGCGGCGGCCTCGGCGTCCAACGTCTCACGAATTGCAAGGATGAACTCGCGGGTGCCCAGGGTCACGGGGTTTTCCAGCGAGGTGATGCGGGCCAGGTCGCCCGTCATCTTGCCGGCCTCGATGGTGTGCAGCGTGGCGGCCTCAAGGCGGTTGGCGAAGTCGACCAGCTCGGGCGTCTCGTCAAGCTCGCCGCGCTTGCGCAGGGCGCCGGTCCAGGCAAAGATCGTGGCCACCGAGTTGGTGGACGTGGCCTCCCCCTTGAGGTGCTTGTAGTAGTGGCGTTGGACGGTGCCGTGGGCGGCCTCGTACTCAAAGTAGCCGTGGGGGCTCACAAGGACAGACGTCATCATGGCCAGGCTGCCAAAGGCGCTGGAGAGCATGTCGCTCATGACGTCGCCGTCGTAGTTCTTGCAGGCCCAGATAAAGCCGCCCTCGGCCTTCATGATGCGGGCCACGGCGTCGTCGATCAGGGTATAGAAGTACTCGGTGCCCGCGGCCTCGAAGGCGGCCTTGTACTCGGCCTCGTAGAGGTCGGCAAAGACGTCCTTGAAGCGGTGGTCGTACTTCTTAGAGATGGTGTCCTTGGTGGCAAACCACAGGTCTTGCTTGGTGGCCAGGGCGTACTCGAAGCAGCTGCGGGCAAAACTCTCGATGGAGTCGTCCAGGTTGTGCTGGCCCTGGACCACGCCCGCGCCGGTGAAGTCGTGGACAAGCTCGCGGGTCTGGGTGCCGTCGGCTGCGGTGTAGACCAGCTCGACCTTGCCGGGGCCGGGGATGCGCATCTCGGCGTTCTTGTAGACGTCGCCGTAGGCGTGACGGGCGATGGTGATGGGCTTCTTCCACGAGGTCACAACCGGGTCGATACCCTTGACCACGATGGGGGCGCGAAAAACGGTGCCGTCGAGAAGGGCACGGATGGTGCCGTTGGGGCTCTTCCACATTTGCTTGAGGTGGTACTCCTCGACGCGGGCGGCGTTGGGGGTGATGGTGGCGCACTTGACGGCCACGCCCAGGCGCTTGGTGGCCTCGGCCGAGTCGATGGTCACCTGGTCATCGGTCTGGTCGCGGTACTCAAGGCCCAGGTCGTAGTACTCGGTCTTGAGGTCGACGTAGGGGCAGATAAGCTCGTCTTTGATGATCTGCCAGATGATGCGGGTCATCTCGTCGCCGTCCATCTCGACGAGCGGGGTCTTCATCTGAATCTTGGACATGCGCGCCTCCAAAGCTGTTGGGTGGCCGTTGAAAGGCCTGCTAAAAAGCCTAATAGTTGGGCACTTTAGCACGAAGCGGCCCCGGGGTGGGCGGGGCCGCTTGAATTGAGACGCAGTGGATACAGTTTGGACTTGTTGGGGCGCGGGCGGCGAGACGGGCGCGCGGGCGGGCGGGGCCCGTTACCCCTGTGGGAAGGCGGCGCGGCGCAGCCACTCGGGCTGGTCGCTGCTTGCCACGCGGGCACACACGTAGGCGTCGGCAGGGTCGAGAAGGGCTACGACCTGCGGGTTGTTTGCCTCGTCGGGGAGAAGGGCCGCGACCTTCGCGCCGGGTGTCGCCGAGACGGGCAGCAGCTTGACCACGCGGTCGCCCGGGGCATCGTAGGCCAGGGTGGCGTGGCGCGGGTTTCTCGCCGCCTTTTGCAGCTGCAGGCGAAGCTCGCGGGGCAGCTGTGCCGTGTTGCCCTGGAGGTTCTCGATGTTGGCCCAGGTGAGGGGCGCCGGGGCGTCTGCCTGGGCAAACGGGTCCTCAAAGGTCGCCGGGCGGCCTTGGGCGTTGGTCGAGAAGCACATGAGCTCCCAGGGAATTTGGCCATCGCAGGGTTCGAAGACGGCGGCGATCGGCTCGGCTTCTGCGGTCACCAGGCCGGTGTCGAACGAGGCCGAAGAGCCGTCGTCGGTCATGGAAAGGCGGCCCTGGCGGCGTACGCGCGCAAAGACCATGCACAGGTACTGTTTAAGAATACCAAGGTCGGCACCCCAGTCCTCGGGCTCGGCCAGGGCGGCAAGATCGGTCAGGAGCTTGTCCCAGGCGCCCAGGACGGCAAAGCGAGAGAGCTCTTCCTCGGGGCTCACGACGCCGGTGAGGTCGTCGCCTTGTGCCAGCGCGCACCAGGCACCCTCGGCTTTTCTCACCATGCCTTCAAGGCCCACAGCCTCGGGCTCGTCGGCGTCGATCGCGGCCACGGCCCAACGCTTGCCGGCCTGCGCGCGCACGGTCTTCTTGAGAGTGACCTGGGCGGGCGTGCCGTCGGCCTTTTGGAAGCGCAGGGGAAAGACCACGTTGCTGCGCGTGCCCTGCAGCTGGTGGGTCGAGCGGGCCGAGTGGAAGTCCTCTTCAAGGACGGCCATGGGGTCGCAGCCGGCGGGAAGCAGCTGATAGAGGCGGCTGAGCTGCTCGTCGGGGCAGCGGACGTCGGCGTAGAAGTCCTGCGGCAGGTCGTTGTGGGCGCGAGCCGGGCGGGCCGGGGCCGCGGGCTGCGGGGCGGGGAGGGAGTCCGGGGCCGGGGCGGACTCGGGATCCGGATCAAGCTCGGGCAGGGGCTCGGGCGCGTAGGTGATGGTCAGCGAGATGGACGGGACCGAGGTGGGGGCGGGGTTGGGGACGGGCTCGGGCGCGGGTTCAGGCTCGGCCTCTGGCTCAGGTTCCGGCTCGGCCTCCAGCTCAGATGCCGGCTGGGCCTCGGTGATCACCTCAGCCACGGCAGCAGCCTCCTCAACAACCTCAACCTCGACGGTCTTCTCGCCATCTACCTGCGCTTCATTGGCCTCTCCGACCTCGACGGTCTCTTCGACAACCGCCGCCGGCTCGGGCTCCACGACCGGCTCCGGCTCCGGCTCCACGACCTTTTCGATGTGCTTGGGCTTGAGCGGCTTGACGACCTTGCCGCCCTTCTTCTTCCACGACTTGCCCGCCGGGGCCTTCTCGCCGCCGCCCTTGCCAGCCTTTTCTAGCATGGCGTCGTAATCGGCGTTGGCCAGGACGGTCGCATAGACGTAGCCCTTCTTAAAGACGGTGACCTTGATGAACTCGTCCAGCTCCTCGGCCAACGAGCGCATGTCGTCAAAGCCCAGGTCCTGGGGCCAGATCTGGTCGGCCTCAAGAACTTCTTGCGCGCGAGACATCAAGGTTTGTTTGCCAACGCCCAGCTCGCGGGCTAGCAAACGGTACAAATATAGTCGATTACCTGCAGAAATCTTGGGCATGACCGGCCTTTCTAAAAAGCGCGCTCGCGGGCGCGCGGCAGTTTCGCAATTCTCTACCTTACTACCCCGCGGACCAAATCGTAATCAGGCGGGCAGACGAGTGGCCCGGCCGGTAGGTTTTTCTCGCTAAGGCGAAGGCGATGAGAAGCCCCGCGGTTTCGTGCAGCCAGGCGCGTGCGGCTATAATGGCGGCGTTACAAATGCCGCGCTGGTCAGGCGGGCAGCGGGGAAGCGGGAGGACATCATGCTTGATATCAAACGCGTGCTTGCGGCGGCTCAAAAGGAGCCTTCTGACCAGCCTTTGACTCCCCTTTTGACTCCGTGGGGCGAGAAGATTTTGGCTGGCGAGAAGCCCGCGTGGACCCATCCGCGGCCGCAGTTTTGCCGCGACGGTGCGGTGAGCCTCAATGGTTGGTGGGACTTCTGCGTGGGCGAGGCGCAGGCCTTTGACCGGCAGATTCGCGTGCCCTTCTCGCCCGAGGCCTCGCTTTCTGGCATTGGCGAGAAGGTCCCTGCCGGCGCCGAGCTGTGGTATCGGCGTGAGGTCGAGGTGCCAGACTTGAGCGGCGGTCGCCGGGCCATCCTGCACTTCGAGGCTGTGGACTGGGCGTGCACCGTGTGGGTTAACGGTGTTGAGGTGGGGGAGCACAAGGGTGCCTACCTGCCGTTTAGCTTTGACATCACCGACGCGCTTCTGGCGGGCGGCGATGGTGCGGGCGAGCTTCGCGTGCGTGTGATCGACCCCGGCGACACCGGCTCGCAGCTGCGCGGCAAGCAAAGCTCGAAGCCCGGCGGAATTTGGTACACGGGGCAGTCGGGCATTTGGCGCGACGTTTGGATGGAGGTCGTGCCTGCGGTGCATTTGACCTCGTTGGGCGTCGATGCCGGCTTGGACGGTCACGTTGAGCTGCATGTTTGTGCGACAGACCCTGCCGCTAAGGTCACGGCTCGCATCTTGGATGGCGAGCGCGAGGTGGCCTGCGTGACCGGACCTGCCGCCGAGCCCCTGCGTGTCGACGTGCCCAGCCCGCGCCTGTGGTCGCCCGAGGATCCGTACCTGTACAACGTTGTACTAACCTGCGGCGACGACACCGTTCACAGCTACTTTGGCATCCGCACGGTCGAGGCCCGCCCGGACGACGCCGGCGTGCGACGCGTCCACCTTAATGGCAAGCCTGTTTTTCTTCGCGGCGTCCTTGACCAGGGCTATTGGCCAGACGGCCTTATGACCCCGCCCGCGCCTGAGGCCCTCGAGCACGACATCCGCGCCATGCGCGACGCCGGCTGTAACCTGCTGCGCAAGCATATCAAGGTCGAGGACGGCCGCTTCTATGCGATGTGCGACCGCCTGGGCATGCTGGTGATGCAGGATGTCCCTTCGGGCGGGACGGAGCCGTACTCGCTGTGGCACACGAGCCACAAGCCCACGTTGTTCCGCGCGTCGTGGGCGGCCAAGCGCGACACCGGTGAGCGCGCCTGGCGTGATCTGGGCGCGGGCGAACCCGCCTACCGCGAGGAGTGGCTTGCGACTTGCGATGGCATGGTTGACCTGCTGCGCAATCACCCAAGCGTGATTGTCTGGTGCCTTTTTAACGAGGGTTGGGGGCAGTTTGACGCCGCCACGGCTGCCCGGCGCGTGCGCACGCTTGATCCCACGCGCGCGATCGACGCGACGAGCGGCTGGTACGACCAGGCGGTGGGCGATTTTTGGAGCATCCACAACTACTTCCGTCCACTGGGTTCCGAGCCTCGCGCCGCCAAGACCGGCCGCGCCTACCTGCTCTCGGAGTTCGGCGGCGTGGCGCTTGCCGTTGCCGGCCACGTCTCTCGCGAGACTGCCTACGGCTACGGCGCCGCCGCAGATGCCGCTGCCTTCCGTCGCGAAGTGGCCGCCCAGCTGGCCGCCGCCGACGCCCTTGAGACCCAGGGTTGCGCCGGCTTTGTGTACACGCAAGTCAGCGACGTGGAAGAGGAGGTCAACGGCCTTCTCACCTACGACCGCCGCGTCAACAAGCTCGCTCCCTAGCCGTTGGCTTCCGCCCCCCAAAATCGCCTACCTAAAGCCCTCCCACTGGGGCAGGGGATACAAAAAGTCCTCGAAACGGGCCCACTCGGCAAGAAGGTCGACCTCGTCGGGCGCCTCAAGCCAGCGGCCCTCCAACCCGTAGATCGCTGCCCAGGTGCACGAGAAAGCCGTCTGGACATTGACTCCTTCTGGCACAAGCCACGGCAGCTCGACGCCGTCTTTGTCCAGCGCGTCGTGCGTGCGCTCGAGGAAGTACTCGTGCGTGATGCTGCCGGGCAGGCACGCATCCACGTTGAGGGTATGGAACAAAAGCACCAGCTCGCGCCGGCCGGCGTTAGCCTCGACAATCATGCGTGCGTACCGGGGGATGAGGGGCCGCTCACCTTCGCACGATCCGCCGGGGCGGTAGGCCTGCAGAAACTCGACTTCGCCGGGCTGCTTGTCATAGGCGCGCTTGATTACCTCGAGTAGCAGATCCTTCTTGCTGCCCATGTAGTGCAAGACGGCGACATGGCTGATCCCAACCTCGGCCGCCACGGCAGGAAGCGAGAAGCCTGCCAGGCCCGACTCGTTGATGACCTTGACGGCAGCCTTAACAATCTGGTCGCGACGCTCCTGCGCCGCGGGGGTGTTGGGCGCCGCCGCCCTTTTCTTGTCTGTCATCAAGCGTCCTTCGTAAAAAGCGGCGCGCTCGGCGCCGTGAAATCCTAAACCCAGCTCTCAACTCTATAGCCAAACGCGAAAGCCCGTTCGAAAACCGGCTCTTTTTCGCAAAAAGCAAACCGTTAAAGCGCTTCAATCGACCGTTCACCGGAAATGCACTTACAGACCTGTAACTTCGCCGTACTATCCCTCTTGTCGATAAAGCTTACAGCGCTGTAACCAATTAAAACACAGGTAAACGTTTAGAAAGGAACAGCACAATGAGCCAAGAGACAACTATTGACGCCTCGATCATTGCCCCAGACACGGGCCAGCCGCTGCCCAAGGCCTCGCTTTGGCGCTTCATGGTGGGCTTCATCATCTTTGGCATCATGTGGATGGGCGCGGGCTCGATGGCCTCAAACGTCCTTCTCCCCGAGCGCTTCAACACTCTGGACATTGGCATGACCGGCGAGCAGATCTTGGCAGCCATGAACTCCTTTGGCATGGTCTTTGCCCTGGTCTCCAACCTGGTCTTTGGCGCCCTTTCCGACCACTGCCGCAGCCGCTTTGGCAAGCGTACGCCCTTTATCGTGGCGGGCGGCATCATCTGCGCCGCGGCTTACTACAGCACCTCGGTGGCCGTGACGCTGCCGATGATCGTGGCCTCGTGGTGCGCGCTGCAGGTGGGCCTCAACTGCATGCTTGGCCCCTCGATTGCCGTCCTCTCGGACCGCATCCCGCTTAACAAGCGCGGCACGCTCTCGGCCTTCTACGGCGCCGGCGCCACCATCGGGCAGTCCGTGGGCTCCATCCTGGGTTCTATCTTTCTCACCAATCCCGTCCCCGGCTTTCTCTTTGGCACCGTGGCCTGGGTCTGCTCGGGCATCCTGACCGTCCTCATTTGGCCTATCGAGAAGTCCGCCGCCCTTGCCCCCGGAGAAGCCGCCGAGAAGTTCCGGCTCTCGTCGATCCTTCGCATGTTCATCCCGCCCACCAAGAACTGCCGTGACTTCTACCTGGCTCTTTTTGGCCGCCTACTCTTCATCTTTGGCTACTTTTGCATCAACGGCTACCAGCTCTACATCCTTGAGAAGTACGTTGGCCTTTCTGTGACCGACGCCGGCGCTGTACTTGCCAAGATGTCCGTCGTGACCATGGTCGTCTCGTTTGTGGCGTCGCTTACCTCGGGCACCGTTTCTGATAAGATCGGCCGCCGCAAGCCCATCATCGTCGTGGCCTGCGCCATGATCTGCGTGGGTATCGCCGCCCCGTGGCTTCTGAAGAGCGCCTTCTCGATGTACATCTTTGCCCTCTTTGCCGGCCTGGGTTACGGCGTGTACTCATCGGTTGACCAGGCGCTTAACGTCGATGTCCTGCCCGATCAGGAAAACGCCGGCAAGGATCTGGGCATCCTCAACATCGCTAACACCATCGGCCAGATCTTAGGCCCCGTGCTGACCTCGGTCATCGTCGTGAACACTGGCTCGTATTTCCTTGCCTTCCCCATTGCCGCGGCTCTTATCCTTGTTGGCGTCGTCTTTATCCTGTTGATCAAGAACGTGGACTAAGGCCCGCCGGGTCTCGCCTCCCTCCGGGCGCATGCTCTGCCGAGACCACAGGTTAAGCGGCCAGCCTGAGCTTTTCCCGGGGCCCAGGTCGCGCGGCTCCCTTTCATGCGGGACGAGGCACCCCCGCCTCGTCCCGCCCCCGTACTTTCAATCCGCCGCAACTCTCCCTACCCAATACGCCCTACTCGCCTCAAAAGAAAGGGGTGCCCCATGGCACTCGTACAAGTCAACCGAGACCTTGCCTTCAACCGCGACGAGGCCCTTCTCGCCAAAGCCGAGAAGAACACGCCCAAAATCCTGGAGACCAGCGTCGCCCCTGTTGCTATCGTCGAGCTGGCCCCCGACGCCGCCAAGCAGGACGGCTGGGGCTGCGTTCCTGCCGCGACCAGCATCGATGATCTGTCGCAGATAGGCCTTTCTCGAGGTCAGAGTCTTATCCTGGACTTTGGTGACCACTATGTGGGCAGCTTCTCGGTGGACATCGAGTCCAAGGGCTCACCCATGGACGCACCGCTGTTCCTTAAGCTGAGCTTCGCCGAGATTCCCGCCGAGCTTGCCGCCAACGCCAGCTCCTACGACGGCTGGCTTTCCAAGGCCTGGATCCAGGACGAATACGTTCACCTGGATGTTCTTCCCGCGCGCCTTGAGCTTTCGCGCCGTTACAGTTTTCGCTACGTGCGCATCGAGGCGGTTGACACCTCGCTTAAGTGGGCCGCGCACTTCTCGGCGCCGCGTGTGAAGGCGCAAAGCGCTGTCGACATGGCGAGTCTCATCCCGCCGGCCCTGGACGACCCCGAGTTGGCGGCCATCTGGCGCGTCTCGGCAAAGACCCTGGCCGAGTGCATGCAGGAGGTCTTTGAGGACGGCCCCAAGCGCGACCGTCGCCTGTGGCTGGGCGATCTGCGCCTGCAGGCCCTGGCCAACTACGCGACCTTTGACAACGTTGAGCTGGTCAAACGCTGCCTTTATCTCTTTGCTGGCATGACCGCCGAGGACGGTCGCATTAGCGCCAACGTCTTCACCAAGCCTCGTCCCGTGGCCGACGACACCTTCTTGTTTGAGTACAGCCTCTTCTTCATTAGCGTGCTGTTTGATCTCAATCGCGACCACCCTGACCTGGACTTTGTTCGCGAGCTTTACCCGGTGGCCAAGCGTCAGATGGACGTGACCTTGGGTATGGTCGATGCCGATGGCCGCCTGGTCACCAGCAAGACGTACCCCGTCTTTGTCGACTGGTCCAACGAGTTCAATAAGGACACGTGCGGCCAGGCCGAGACGATCTATGTCTTGCGTCAGTTTGTGGACCTGGCCGAGCTGGTGGGCGACGTGGACGCCGCTGCCTATGCCACGCGCTTGGACAAGATGGTCACTTATGCCCGTGAGCAGCTCTTTATTGCCGAGCGCGGCCTGTTTGTGACGACCGGCGACGAGTTCAACGTCGCGAGTCAGGTCTGGATGGCCCTGGCGCATGTCTTGGACGATGAGGCCAACCGTGCCCTTATGCAGCGCACGGTAGACGAGCTTTTCCCGGTACACGGGATCGCCACGCCGTACATGTACCACCACGTGGTAGAGGCCCTGTTCGAGGCCGGTTTGACCGACGAGGCCACGGACCTCATGAAGAGCTACTGGGGCAAGATGATCGCCCTTGGCGCCGACACCTTCTGGGAGGCCTTTGACCCCGATCGGCCCGACTTTAGCCCTTACGGCTCGCCAATCGTGAACAGCTATTGCCATGCGTGGAGCTGCACTCCGGTCTATCTTATTAACAAGTACCTGCTGTAGGGCTGCTGGTCGGCTGTTTGGGAGACTCGCATGAAGAACTATTTTGGCATCGACATCGGCGGCACCGCCGTCAAGTGGGCGATTCTTGACGAGGACTTTAGGATCCTCACGCGCGGCAGCCTGCCCACCGCCTTCGAGACGGCCGACGAGCTGGTGGCCGTTCTGGTCGACCTGGTACGGCCGCACCGCGATCGCGTGGTGGCGGTGGGTGTCTCGGTTCCCGGCGGGGTCTACGAGGGCGATCCGGACGGCACAATCCACCGCGGCGGCGCCCTTCTCTACATGGACGGTTGCCCGCTGGGCC
>CAVGOA010000042.1:0-17326 GCA_963630635.1 Paludibacteraceae bacterium | reverse complement strand
TGGTGCCCTGGGCCAGGTACTTCACGGGCTTGCCGTCGGTCTCGAGCTGCTGAGCGACCGCGAAGAACTCCTTCCAGAACTGCGTGCCAATAATGCGACGCTTCTCCTCGGGCTCGGTCACGCCGGCGAGAAGCTCGGCGTAGCGGTCCTCGGCGTGGACGTGAATAAAGTCGACGTCAAACTGCTTGGTGAAGACCTCCTCGACCTGCTCGGGCTCGTTCTTGCGCAGCAGGCCGTGGTTGATAAACACGCAGGTCATCTGCTTGCCAATGGCACGGGCGCCAAGCGCGGCCACCACAGACGAGTCCACGCCGCCAGACAAGGCGAGAATAACGCGGTCCTCCCCCACCTTGGCGCGGAAGTCAGCCGTCATGGTCTCGACCAGGTTGTCCATCGACCAGTTCTTCTCAAGACCGCAAATATTAAACAGGAAGTTAGAGAGGATCTGCTGGCCGTGCTCGGTGTGCTTGACCTCGGGGTGGAACTGCGTGGTGTAGATCTTCTTCTGCGGGTTCTCCATGGCGGCAACCGGGCAGACGGCGGTCTTGGCGGTGACGACAAAACCCTCGGGCACGTCACAGACGGCGTCAAAGTGGCTCATCCACACGGTCTGCTTGAGCGGCGTGTTGTTGAACAGGGCAGAATCTGCGGCGCGCTCGATCTCGGCGTGGCCGTACTCGCCCACCTCGGGGTGGAAGACCTTGCCGCCAAGCGTCACGGCCGTAATCTGGTGGCCGTAGCAAAAGCCCAGCACCGGCACGCCCATCTCGTAGATGGCCGGGTCGACGCGCGGGGCGTCGGGCTCGTTGACAGAAGCGGGGCCGCCCGAGAGAATCAGCGCGGCGGGCTTCATGGCCGCCAGCTCGTCTGCGGGAATGTCGCACGGCACGATCTCTGAGTAGACGTTAAGGTCGCGCACGCGGCGCGCGATCAGCTGCCCGTACTGGGCGCCAAAGTCGAGAACCGCAACAAACTGCCTGGGCTTAGCCTCGCTCATATGTCCTCCGTTTTTCTTGGTAAGAAAAGATGGTCACAATTGGTCAAAGATTCTAGCAGCTTCACGATAATACGGCAGGCCAACACCTAGTTTTGTGGGCAATAGCTGCATTTATACCTCCCTCCACGAGGCAAACACGCCCTTTGTATATGATTTTTGAGTTGCACTAACGCAGCTGACGGCCGCATACGCCGCCCAACATTGCAAACATGACAGAAAGGGCCATCTTGGCTGGCAGGAACAACCACAGGCGCATGAGCAGCGCCGAGCAAGCCCGCATCTCCCAGGGTAGGCACCCCCAAAGCCGCCGAAGCACCGGCTACAACTCGCGTAACAACCAGGCGCCCCGCACCACCGCAGCGCCTTCGCGCGGCGGCAACGCCCAGCTTGGCTCGCAGGTCCCCACCCGCTCGGCGGGCGCCGCGGCCTACACCGAGCGCCGCAAGAAGAAGAGCCGCAGCACCATCCTGCGCACCGTCCTTATCGTGCTGGCCGTTGTTCTTATCGGCGGCGGCACTGCGGCCGCACTCTACATCAACGACATCTCGGCTCGTCTCACCAGCGGCCTTAACTCCGAGCAGTCCTCGGCCCTGCGCGAGGTCTTGAGCGACGACGTGAGCCTGGACGACCCGTTCTACATGCTGCTTCTTGGCGTCGACAAGAGCCAGGCGCGCATGGAGAGCGACGAGTTTGGCTCCAGCGACTCTGATTACCGCTCGGACACCATCATCCTGGCGCGCATCGACGCCCCCGCGCAAAAGGTCACCCTGGTCTCTATTCCGCGAGACACACAGGTTGACATGGGCAGCTACGGCACCCAGAAGATCAACGCCGCTTACTCACTGGGCGGCCCTGCTCTGTGCACCCAGATCGTCTCGGAGCTGGCCGGCGTCGAGATCTCGCACTACGCCGAGGTCGACTTCGAGCAGCTTACCAACATCGTCGACACCATCGGCGGCATCGACGTTGACCTGCCCATCGCCGTCCAGGACGAGCTTGCCGAGGTCGACCTGCCCGCCGGCGAGCAGACCATCAACGGCACCCAGGCGCTTGGCCTGTGCCGCAGCCGCCACAACTATGACGATTACGGCGGAGGCGACTTCTTCCGCGCCGCCAATCAGCGCATGGTCATTGGCGCCATCGTCAAGAAGATCTTGGCCCAGGACCTCGTGACCATGACCAGCACCGTCTCTAACCTGGCCAACTCGGTCACCATCGACGACACCTGGAGCGCCACCGACATCCTCAACTTGGCGCTGCAGTTTAGGAACCTCGACCCCGACAACTCCATCTACTCGGGCCAGCTGCCCACCATCTCTTCTTACGAGAACAGCCTGTGGTACGAGAAGGTCAACACCACCAAGTGGAACAAGATGATGGAGCGCGTGAAGAACGGCCAGAGCCCCTACGAGGACGAGAGCGAGGACTTCACCCGCGGCATCGCCGGCACCACCGGCAACGGCGTCTACACCACCGACGCCAGCGCCGAGGAGGCTACCTACAGCGGCAGTGTCCTGGTCCTTAACGCCACCAGCATCCAGGGCTACGCGGCCAATACCTGCACCACGCTCAACGCCAAGGGCTTCACTGCCACCGCCGAGAGCGACTCGGACACCACGCGCACCACGTCGATCGTGATCTACAACGGCAGCAACCTCGGTGCGGCCAAGGGCGTCGCCGAGAGCCTGGGCATCGACCAAGAGTCCATCTCGAAGAACGACGGCACGCGCTCCACCAAGTACGACGTCGTTGTCCTTCTCGGCAGCGACCTGTCCTCGACCTTCGCCTCTTCCTCTTCTTCCCAGTAAGAGGCGCTAGGAGTACTTTTTGTACTGAGAAAGACCTTCCGGTTCAGCGACGAACCGGAAGGTCTTTTTTTGTTTATAAGTAGGTCCTCTGCCGGTTTTCCCTTCACGCGCAGTTCCGCATGAGCCGAAGGCCACTTAATGTGGCCTTCGTGCGAATCAGGACTGTTTGAGCATGAAGGGAAAACCGGCAGAGGACCGGACAAGCAGAAGCGTTCTTCTCGCCGTCTAGACGTTGAACCTAAAGTGCATGACGTCGCCGTCGGCCACGACGTACTCTTTGCCCTCGATTCGCAGCTTGCCGGCCGTCTTGCAGCCGGCCTCGCCGCCCAGCTCGACGTAATCCTCGTAGCTGGCGACCTCGGCCTTGATGAAGCCGCGCTCGAAGTCGGAGTGGATGACGCCGGCGGCCTCGGGGGCCTTGGCGCCAATGCGCACGGTCCAGGCCTTGACCTCCATCTCGCCGGCCGTGAAGTAGCTCTGCAGGCCCAGCAGGCGGTAGGCGGCCTGCGCCAGGGTCTCAAGGCCGCTCTTCTCAAGGCCCAGGTCGGCCAGGTACTCGGCGGCTTCCTCGGCGTCAAGCTCAGAGAGCTCGGCCTCGACCTTTGCGCAGATGGGGATGGGAGTCACGCCGTCGATGGCGGGAAGCTCTTTGCCCAGCTGGTCCTCGTCGACGTTGGCCACGATAAGGATCGGCTTCATGGTGAGAAGGAACAGGCCCTTGGCAGCCGCGCGCTCCTCGTCGTCCATCTCCATGGTGGCGGCGCGCTTGCCGTCGTTTAGCCACTCCTGCAGGCGCTTGGCCACGGCCAGCTTGGGTGCCAGCTCCTTGTCGCGCTTGGCCTCTTTCTCAAGCTTGGGGAGCTGCTTCTCAAGGGTGCCGATGTCGGCCAGGATCAGCTCGGTCATGATCGTCTCGGCGTCGCCTGCCGGGTCGACAAAGTCGCCGGTGCGGCCCACCTCGCGCATGACGTTGGGGTCAGAGAAGTAACGAACGACCTCGCAGATGGCGTCGGTCTCGCGGATGTTGGCCAAGAACTGGTTGCCCAGGCCCTCGCCCTCGGAGGCACCTTTGACCAGGCCGGCGATGTCCACGAACTCGACGGTAGCGGGCACGATGCGGCCCGGGTGCACGATGTCGGCCAGCTTTTGCAGGCGGTCGTCGGGCACGTCGACGATGCCCACGTTGGGGTCAATGGTGGCAAAGGGGTAGTTGGCCGCCAGGCCGCCCTTCTTGGTGAGGGCGGTAAAGAGGGTCGACTTGCCAACGTTGGGCAGGCCAACAATGCCGATGGAGAGGGACACTTGGGGACTCCTAACTTATTTCTTGCCGCTGTTGCCGTCGTCGGCCAGGCCCTCCAGGGCATCGGCCGCGCGGTTAAGCTGCTTCTTTCCTTGTTCGATGTACTTCTTGGCCTCGGCCTTGGCCTGGGCCTTCTTGCGGGCGGCCTCCTCGGCAACCTTGTCGGGGATCACCAGCTCGCTCACGTCCATCTTTTCCATGGTCAGCGCGCCGTCCTCGCACACGGTGGCGCACGCCCCGCACGAGACGCAGTAGGCGGGCTGGACGCTCACGTGGCCCGCGTTGTCCAGGTCGATGGCGCGCGTCGAGCAGACCTTGGCGCACTCGCCGCACATGGTGCACTTGGAGCTGTCGCACACGGGGGCCGTGAGGTCGATAAAATCGGCCAAGCCGGGGTCGTGCTGCAAGGCGCCCATCATGAGCTTGCGGTTTTGCGTGAGCATGCGCTGGCGGTTGTTGGATGTCTTGATGCCCACGGCGTCTTCCAGCTGCTTTTGCAGCTGGTCGATGCGCGCCGCGTGGTCCGAGATCTTCTTGGCCACGGCCTGAGCGCCGGCCAGGGCCGGGTTGGTGCGGGTGACCAGGCGCTCGGCCGAGTGGATGGCGCTGCTCATGAACTGCGAGCGCTTGTACTCGCGGGTAAGCTCGTGGGTCATCTCGGCTTGGTCGGCCACAAGGCCCATCGAGGCCTGTGCCCACTCCTCGGCCGTGCCAATGGCGTCGCAGTAGAACTCCTCGCCCGTGGTGGTCTTGCAACGATCGCAGATGCCAACGGGCAGGTAGACGTTGATATTGTCGTAATCTGCCATAAGCGAGAACCACAGGTCGCGCGAAATCGAGCCCACGCAGGCCAGAACGACCTCGTTCTCTTTAGGCAGGCGCTTGATCGCGCGGGTGCAGGTGATGTAGCACTGCTCGTAGGACGACGCGATGCGAGCGATGCGATCGTAGAGCAGGCGCGGCATGTGGCGGCGATTGGCCAGTGCCTCGACGGGGCAGGCGGCCACGCACAGGCCGCACTTGCGGCACGAGTCGTCGATGCGCACCGACTGCTTGTGAATCTCGATGGCGTGAACCGGGCACACGTCGACGCACGCCGAGCAGGCCTTGGGGTTCTCGCTGTTGACGCGCAGGCAGCGGCTGGAGTTGGCGTAGGGCTTCTCCTTGTATTCGGCCGGGTCAAAGACCTTACGCTGGGCCGGGTCCATGGCCAGCTGGTCTGTGATCTGGCCAAACGGGTTGGACAGCGCCTGCCAGTCGCTTTGGATATCGATTAGATCGTCGAGTAAGTCACGTTTTTGAGCCACCGCCACACCTTCCCTCTCGTATGCAGCAATGTTTCATTCTACCCCAGCTAGGCAAGCGGAATCATGACGTCCACGGCAAACGTGTCTTCACCTGTCTTTACCGAGAAGGTCCCGCCGTACTTCTTGGCGATCGCCTGCATCGAGCGGGTACCAAAACCGTGGTTGACCTGGTCTTCCTTGGTGGTGGCGGGCAGGCCGTCGGCGGCCAGCGCGACGGAGGCCGCGCAGTAATTCTCTACGTGCACGCTTGCGCAGCCCATCACCCGGCGCACCACCAGCGTGATCGAGCGGCGCGTTGCGTCGTCAAGCCGCCCCACGGCCTCGATGGCGTTGTCCAGCGCGTTGCCAAACAGCGAGTAGATGTCGGCCGCGGCCATCATGTCCAGGGCCTCGCCGTCGGCGATGCAGGTCAAGGTGATGTGGCGGCTCTCGCACAGCAGGCGCTTCTCGGTAAGGATCGTGTCCAGGGCCTGGTTGCCCGTCTGCACCGACGAGTCGTACATGCGCACGGTGCGCGCCAGGTCTTCCAGCACGGCGCCGTCGACCGCCGCGCCGCCGCTGCTCAAGGCACGAATCTGATGGCGAAGGTCGTGGCACTTGATGTTGATGGCCTCGATGTTTTGCTGAGAAAAGCGCAGCTGGCGGTCGTGCTCGGCCAAGAGGCGCTCGGTAACCTCGCGCTCATGCTCAAGGCGGCTGCGAAAGAGCATCTGGTACTCGGACCACAGGACGCTCACGCAGGCCAGGCCGTGCAACGCGCGCAGGCTGACGCTTAGGCCCAGGGGCAGCCCGCCGCCGTCAAGTGCCTTGATGACCACGTCAAAACCAATGATGGCCAGGCTCACCATGGGCATCATGACCAGCATGTCTCGGTTCTCCAGCTGCACCAGGCCCTCGTGGTCAATCCGGCGAGCAACCAGCAGGTGGCAGGCCCCGTAAACCACAAGAAGCGCCAGCGCGTTGCTCGCCAGGTAAACCGCCGGCGCCGAAGGGTCCATGCCAACAAAGCGCTGCACAGTGGCCGCAAGCTCGGTGACGCCCGTGGCCAGGTTAGAGATGGTGTAGCCCGCCGTGGTGCAAAACAGAGCCGTCCAAGTACTGGCCTCAAACAGCGCCAGGAAGGCCACGTAGCTTAGGAACAAAAGCAGCGAGAAGCCCGCGTAGACGGCCACGTAGCTCCAGCCAACAGAAGGCAGCGCAAAACCCAGGAGCCACTTGAAGATCACCGTGTAAATACAGGTCAAAAGCGCGATGACGCCCGCGGCCCGCGCGGCAAAGTGCGGCTTTTTGGGCACGCGCCACGAGAAGAGCAACACGCCGCCAAACAGGCGAGCAAACAAAAAGAAAAAGACCACGATGAGGTGCCACGGCTCGTCCAGGGCGATATCGGTACCAAGAAACGTGCCGTCCAGAGGAATGCTGCCCGCCTGGCCGCCCATCAGATGCTCCCGCCGGCAAAACGCGAGAAGGCCGTCATGGCCTCGGCCTTGCGCGAGCGCGAGATGGCCAGCACCGTGCCGTCGCTCATGGTGACGTCGGCCCCGGTGACGCGCGCGATGTGGGCCATGTTGACGATGTAGCCCGCGGCAATGCGGCAAAAGCGCTCGGGCGGCAGCTCGGCCTCGACGGCCTTGAGCGAGCCGCGTATGCGCAGCGGCTTTGAATCGCCGACCACGTGCCAGTAGAGGTCGTGCTTGATTATCTCGACAAATATCACGTCTCGCTGGGCAATAACGCGCAGGCCAGAGGCGGTAGGAAGGGTCACGCGAGCGCCGTCGTTTCTTGCCATCACTCGAAGGGCGCGGCCCATGCGCAGGGCAAAGTCCTGGTAGGTCACGGGCTTCACCATGAAGTCCAGCGCGTCCACCGAGTAGCCGCGCACGGCGTACTGGGCAAGGTCGGTGACAAAGACGATGGGCGTCACATCATCGGTCTGACGAATGATCTGGGCAGCCTCCATGCCGTTGATGCCCGGCAGCCCAATGTCCAGAAAGTAGATGTCGCAGGCGCGGCGCGGGCCTTCCAGCAGCTCAAGGGCGCTGGTTAGGACCTCGACCGAAAACTCGACGCCGGCGTCTGCGCCAAAGCGGTCCAGGTGAGAGCGCAAGGTATCGGCCGCCTCGCGGTCGTCCTCGACAATGATCGCCTTGTACATCTCGCCCCTCCCCCGGTCGCGGCCAGCCGGCTGCTGTGCCAGCCAAGCCAGGTCAACTAAGTCACCCTCTGCGCATTCTAAGTCAACCGCCGCCGCGCCCGCCGCCCGGACCCTAGAGTTTTCCCGAACAAGCTGCGGAACCATGCCAGTAACGTCGGCGGCTCCGTTGCTAAAGACGGTACGGCGAGAAGGTCTTCTCGCCGTCCATAGGAAGAAGGGAAGAGAATGGAGAAAGAGAAGAAGGTGCGCGTGCCACGGCGCCCCAACAGGCCTTTATTGGTCCTGGTGTGCCTGCTGATCGCCGCGGTCACGGCTCTTAGCGTGGCGTTTTGGGGGTTTGTGGCCCCGCGCCTGGACATCGTGGACGTCTTTACCAAGACAACTGACACCTCCAGCGAGGCGTGCCAGACGGCAAGCGCCGCCACGGCCGCGCTGACCGAGGAGGTCGAGGCCGAGGGCATTGTCTTGCTTAAGAACGACGGTGACGCGCTGCCGCTGGGCGGCTCGGCCAAGGTCAACGTCTTGGGCTCTACTGCGGGCAACAACTTTAGCTACGGCGGCACTGGCTCGGGCGCGGGTGACGAGTCCAGCAACGTGAGCTTCTACCAGGGCTTGGCCAACGCCGGCATCGAGGTCAACCCCCAGCTCAAGAGCTTCTACGACAATAACGCCAAAGCCGCTAAGGACATGGGTATGGTCGGCACCGACTGGAACCTCTACGAGCTGCCGCAGTCCAGCTACGAGGACGGTTGGGCCGCTGACGCCCGCGCGTACTCAAACACGGCTATCGTGGTG
Source organism: Paludibacteraceae bacterium (assembly GCA_963630635.1). Classification (GTDB taxonomy): domain Bacteria; phylum Actinomycetota; class Coriobacteriia; order Coriobacteriales; family Atopobiaceae; genus Paratractidigestivibacter. Next base: position 8,964 of record CAVGOA010000042.1, on the reverse strand, counting down.
ATTACCCGCAAGGGCGGCGAGGGCTACGACCTGCCCACCGACATGGCCGATTACGAGGGCTCTGTGGCCGGGCGCAGCTACCTTGAGCTGACCCCCAACGAAGAGGATCTTCTCGCTGTGGCCAAGGCCAACTTTGACCGCGTTGTCGTGGTTCTTAACAGCCCCAACGCCATGGAGCTGGGCTTTCTTGAGGACGAGGGCATTGACGCGGCACTGTGGGTAGGCACCGTGGGCGCCACCGGCTGCAACGCCATTGGCAACGTGCTCACCGGCGCCGTCAACCCCTCGGGCAAGACGGTGGACAGCTTCCCGTACGCCGCGGAGTCTGCCCCCAGCTACTACAACTTTGGCGGGCGCGACTACACCAACGCGACGTACACCAACGCGGCGACGTTTGCCGGCACGGGCGACTCGGCCAGCGGCGCGGACAACTACCACTACGTGGAGTACCAAGAGGGCATCTACGTGGGCTATCGCTACTACGAGACCGCTGCAGCCGATGGTTTTATCGACTACGACACCACCGTGCAGTACCCGTTTGGCTACGGCTTGAGCTACACCACGTTTGAGCAGACGCTGGACTCGGTGAGCGACGACGGGACCACCATCACCGCCAAGGTGACCGTGACCAACACCGGCAGCGTGGCGGGCAAGCAGGTGGCCGAGATTTACGTTGCCGCGCCGTACACCAAGGGCGGCATCGAGAAGAGCTCGGTGGTTCTCGCCGGGTTTGACAAGACCAAGCTGCTTGAGCCGGGCGAGTCCCAAACGCTGAGCATCAGCTTTGCGCGCGAGGATATGGCCAGCTACGACTATACGGGCGTCAAGGCTACGGGCGGCGCGTACGTGCTTGAGGCCGGCGATTACGGCATTCAGCTGCAGACCGACTCGCACCACGTGGTGGCGAGCCAGACCGTGCATGTTGACGCCGACGTCATCTACAACGACGAGAACGACGGCAAGCGCGACAGCGACGACGTGGCGGCCACCAACCTCTTTGACGACGTGAGCTTTGGCGACGACCTGGTTTATCTGAGCCGCGCGGACTGGGCGGGCACCATGCCCACCGAGGTCTCGCCGCTTAGCAAGGAGGCCACGGCCGAGCAGGTAGAGGCCCTGACCAACCCCGCGGCGCTGGACAACTCCGAGACCCAGGACATCACCACCGGCGCCAAGAACGGCCTGACCCTGGCCGACATGAAGGGTCTGGATTACGACGATCCCAAGTGGAGCGACCTTCTGGACCAGGTGAGCCTGGGCGAGATGGAGGTCCTGGTGGGCAACGCCGGTTGGCTGACCGCATCGGTCAACAGTGTGGGCAAGCCGGCCCTTACCGAGTGCGACGGCCCCAACGGCATCAACAATTTGATGGTTGGCGTCAACGGAACGCAGCTCACGGGCCAGTCGGTCTTGGGCCAGACGTGGAACTGCGAGCTGGCGGCGCGCCTGGGCGAGGCCTTTGCGGCCGAGGCCAAGGCCTATGGGATCGCCGGTCTGTACGCGCCTGCCGTCAACATTCACCGCTCGGCGTTTGGCGGGCGCAACTACGAGTACGTCTCTGAGGACGGACTGCTTTCTGGCAAGGTCATCGCGGCAGAGGCCAAGGCCATCCAGGACAACGGCGTCTACTGCTACGTTAAGCACTTTGCCGCAAACGACCAGGAGACCCACCGCAGCGATGGCGGCCTGGTGACCTGGTTCAACGAGCAGGCCTTCCGTGAGATTTACCTGCGCCCCTTTGAGATTATCGTCAAGGAGGCGGGCAACACCGGCATGATGAGCTCGTACAACCGTCTGGGCACCACGCCTGCGGCCGAGAGCTCGGCGCTGTTGACCGACGTCCTGCGCGGCGAGTGGGGCTTCCGCGGCGCGGTGGTCACCGACTGCACCATGGCCGCGGCGACCTCTGACGTCAACCGCAGCCTGCGTGCCGGCAACGACCTCAACCTCAACTTCCTGCAGGATATGCAGATGACGAGCGACACCACCGATACCGCCGCCGGGCACCAGGCGCTTCGCCGCGCGACCCACAACGTGTTGTACATGGTGGCCAACTCCGACGCGCTGGAGACCGCAACGAGCGGCCTGTCTGGCACGATTCGCACCGGCTTCACCGTGTTTGACGTGGTGTTTGTTGCCCTGATGGTGCTGTACTTCTGGCGCCGCCACGTGGGTATGGTGCGCTGGCGCGAGGCCGGCAAGCCGCAGGGCTGGTTCTCCCGCAAGATCCACGGGGATAAGTAGCCGTTTTTCGATCCCCAACCCCAACCCCCGGTCCCCGCCCGGCGCCGTCGCGCCGGGCGGGGCCTTTTTGTGGGTCTTCGCGGGTCCGCAAAACATCGAGCGCGACCTCTTCCACTTTAAAATCGGCTTTGCCGAGTAGCCAAGCCACTGCCCATCGCGTTTGCCCAGGTAACCGGCTTGTCCCAACGGGCGTCTACTCACCAAGCCCAGATTTAAAGTGGAAGAGGTCGCGCTCGCCCGTCCCCAGCCCGCTCCGCGAGGCCCAAACACACAAAAACGGCGCCCCAGCCAGCCGCTGAGGCGCCGTTTTCAATACAATGCGCATCCTTTTGCGTGTTTCTATAGGCTAAGCAGCTCGACAGCCCGAGCCGGGGTTATACAAACCTCGGGAACCTGGCCCAAAAAGACCTTATCCCGCGTCACGATAAAATCGACCTTTGAGGTTTCGGCCGCCGCGATGATGAGATTGTCCTCGAAATCCGGAAACTTCTTATTGAGTGCCCGCGCAAGCTCGCACTCGGGAAATGATAGCGGGGCCGCAACGGCAATCTCCATCATCCGGTTTAAGCACGCACGAGCGGCGGGCGCATAAGAAACGTCATCGCTACCGCCGCGCATCCGCAGCCTTCGCGGAATGATGTAGAAGAGATCTTTAGCCGTCGTTGATGCATAAAGCAGCGTCAACGAATTCGTTTGCCCGCAAGCAATTAGCTGGCTTATCTCGTTTAAGCACGGGCCTTCTCCCATGAAATAATCAAGCCAGACGTTTGTGTCGAGCAAAAGTGAGTTGACCTTTGTTATCGGCATCGCTCGTCCATTCGGGTCAAAAGCTCGTCGTACATCGCGTCGCGTTCATCACGGGGGCTTTCGCAGGTCGCGGGAATTCCCCTATCGACAAAACCGCATTCGCGAGTCGCCACGGCCACGGCCAAACCAAGGCCATCGGCCTGGCCGGAGACAGTCTGCCGCTTATCTTTGACGAGAAACTCCGGGACAGTCTGCGTCTCGACGGCGTAACGCCAAACGCCGCGCACGACGTCGCTCACACTCAGCCCCGCGCGCGCAAACACGGCGTCCCCACCCCTCTTTAGGTCGGCCGGAACCCTTGTGTTGAGCTGCACCATAGTCGAGTCCATAAGGTCTCCTTTCTGTTTGCTAGCAGTATAGCAAGCAGCAGAGCCCCCAACGGCCCGAACAAAAAAAGCGGCGGTGCCCGGGTTGGGCGCCGCCGCTGCGGGGTCATGCCTTGTTGGCTACTCCCCTAGTCAGTCGCCAGGTTATTGCGGCGGATGTCGATGGAGTTGTTCTGGCTACCGGCGTAGTTGCTGTCGCTAATCCCCTTGGCGTACCAGTTGGTCTGGTACCACATCCCATAATCAGACATCAGCGAAGCCCGACCGTTATCGGTGACGTTAAGCTCGCCAAACGGGTAGTACTCGACCCTGTACTTAAGGGCAAACGGCACCGTCCCCTCGACGGCATACAGCAGCTGGTCCTCTATGACCTCGCCCGTCTTGACGTTGAAGACGGTGCCATAGCGCCCGGCATATACTGTCGACGACCAGTTCATAAACCCGCTTCCTCCCCACGTTGAAACGCTTCCCTTTGCATCTTTTGCCGAGAGGACAATGTAGTTCTGCGGATCCGTGATCTTGTTGCCAATACCCACGCTCGAGATCAAGCGGTCGTCGCTGGAGCTAAGCTCTTGCGCGTACTGTTGCCTAATCTTCTTTCCGTCCTTGTACATCACGTTATAGCCAAACTCGGTGAAGAAGTAGTTCCAGTTGCGCGCCTGGTCGGAGTAGCGGTCGACCTCGTCGGTCGCCTTAGCATCGCCCGCCGCAACAGTTGCCCATACCTCGGTCGTGCTACCGTTTTGCGCCCACAGAGAAGACCTGCTGCCGCTGCCCAAGATCTTCTCTTCTCTGGCCTGCAAGACCGAGGTCTCAATGGTAAGAAGCTGCTTCTTGAACTGCGCAGCTGGGTCCTGGATCTTAAAGCCGAGGGCCTCCATCTCTTCGACGATGGTCTCGACCGGGCGCGTGGTCCCATCGGCATCGGTGATGGTGGGGCGCATGGAAGCCGGCAGGGCGTTAAGGCGCGTCGTCATCGTACGCAACTCATCGAGCTCAAAGCTGCACTTGGGCTTCCAACCACTGGTTGCCAGGTTCATGTGGCAACTAACGTAGGCAGCCGCGAAGCAAGACTCGTCATAGGCCGCGCCAAGCGCGTAGCTGTCGATCGAGTAGCTCCTCTGGCGGGCGGCGTCAGTCGCAATGAACTTGACCTCGGTGTAGTCGGTATCGGTCGCGGCCGTCATGTACTTGGATGTCGTGAGGTACTTCTCCTGGATCACCTCGTTGACGGTCTTGCCAGGGTTGTCCTTAAGGATCTTAGCGGTGTCGACGTCGGTGGCGGTAACGGTGGGTTCGTGAGAAGAAGACCTGCTCTCGCCGGGGTAATCTTTTCTCAGCTGATCCCAATTGACCTCGCCATAAAGCACTGTGGAGATGTCGTTGGCGTACTGCTGCAGCTCCTTCATCTGGACGTTCACGGCCTCGGTCTTGCCCACATTGCCGTTTGCGCGGTACAGCTGGATGCTCAACTCGGCGCTGTAGAGCGCGTAGGCGTTGTTGTACATGATCATGAGGCTCGCCAGGAAGGCGCGCTTGGCCGCGTTTGTCTCGACGTCCCAGTTGTACTTGGTGTTCACATAGCTGTAGTAGGTGTCGAGGATGTTCGAGCTCAAGTTATCGCCGGTAAGAAGCAGGTTGTGCAGCGCCGTGTACGCCCCGCCAATACCGGTCTGGAAACCCTTGTTCTTAGCGTTCTTGTCAATGCCCTGCAGGTAGTCGTCAAGCGCGTCGATGGCCTCTTTGGGCATCCTCGAGACCGAGGTGGAGCGCGAGCAGGCCTTGGTGGTCTTCTTGCCGTTTGCGTCCAGCTCGTAGTACTTGCCCAGCACGTTGTCCATGCCCTCGAAGATGTTGCTGGTGGTGGTCGAGCACAGCAGGCTCTTGAGGTTGGTGTAGGTGTTGAGCTGCTCGTGCCAAGCGGTCGTGCTGGCCTGCTCGTCGAGCTTCACGTTGATGGTCTTGACCGTGGTCTCGACGGTGTCGAGCTTCTTGTTCATCTCGTCAAGCTTGTTCATCACGTCGTCGACGGTGTACATCTGGGTCTCTTGGGGCAAAAGGTCCGAGATAAAGACGCCGAGAAGACCGACGATGGTGAAGCCCGCCGTGGCGTAGTTAAGGAAGCTCTTGCCCAGCACGGTCACAAGATTGATTGCGTGATTGATGCCAAGACCCGTTGAGACGGCGCTGCTTAGGATCTGCTTCATGCGGGCGTCGGACTTGGAGTCGCTCGAGGTCTTGCGGTAGATCGTGTCAATCTGCTTGACGTTCTCGCCTGCCTGGTCGGCAACCGGGGCGGCGGCTCCGGCCAGGGACTCGTACTTGCAGATGACATCGCCGGGGTTGAAGGCGGCGATGACGTCGGCGGCCTCGGCGGTTGCACCGTCGTCAGAGAGGGCGACAGCGTCGGCCTCGTCGGCGGCCTCGTCGTCGCTGTCGGCGCGGTTAAGGGACTCGCCGTCAAACAGGGCCACCGCGGCGTCCTTCTCGGGCACACCAAAGGCATTGGTCGAGCCGCCCGTCATGCGCAGGTTAACGTTGCTCACGTACGTGTGCATGGCGTCAAGTAAGCCGTCCGTATCAGAGGTGCTTAGGCCAAGCAGCTTGGCGTCGCTGTCAAACTGGTCGTTGGGAACGGCGACCTCGATCTTGAAGAGGTCCTTCTCCGCGTCATATGGCGTGACGGAGACGTCACTGGCCAGGGCCTCGGTAGAGGAGCCGCTCTCGTCGGTCGAGATTCGATAGGCCGAGAAAGTCGTGGTGTCCAGAAGATCGATGTCGCCCACCTCGACCTCGTCCTCGGCCTCCTGGCTGGAGTGGAGGCCAGCAAGGTAGGTGACGGTCGTGTTCTTCTCGCCGCGCTCGACCTGGACGGCGTAGGCAAAGGCGACGGGGCTTGTCTGGGCATAGGCAAAGGCGTCGGCCGCAGAAGTGCTGCCGTCGCTGTTGGCGCTCGCGGGGTAGACAATGGTGTTTGCGTAGGTCGAGGTGATTTGGCCGCCAAAGAGCAGGCCATCCTTGGCAAGCGCCTGCGTGAGCAGCTCGTAGGCCTCGGTGCCCGTCGCGTTGTTCACGCGGAAGGTGACCCAGGTGTAGTCAAGGTCCTCGGTGCAGTCGATGACGTCAATGTCGTAGCCCACGTCGTTGAACGAGATGCCGTTCACGATGTCTTCTGGGGTAAAGCGGCGGTACTCGACGCCGTCGATGGTGTAGGTGTCGCCATGGGCGTAGCTGGCAAACTCGGACGTCGTGGGGATGGGCATGCCGACCTCAATGCCGTCGAGGTCGACGGGCACGCGAAAGAGGTTGTTGCCGTCCCAGTACTTGCCGTTGTCAAAGGTGTGCGAGGCGACGTCGCCGCCCATCGGGGCGGTCGAGCTCACCTGCGCGATGCTGCCCGAGGGCTTCGAGTAGCTCACGCACGCAACGCCGTAGCCTTGCTCTTGGTCGGCGAAGGGCTGGTTCTTGAGCTCGATGTAGCCGTAATCGGAGTCTTCGCTTGCGGCGCCCTCGGGGATACTGTCGATAATGAAGCGCAGCTCATAGTGGGTGCGGTCCTTGAGGTCGGAGCTCTCTTCGTTCTTGCCGTCGACCTTTACGGTATAGGCGCCCTTGCGCACGGTCGCGCCTTCCAGGCTGCCGGTGAGCTCGATCTTGGAGATGTCGAAGCTGCGGCACTCGCCCGCGGTCTCGGAAGCGCCGGCGTAGGCGGTCTCGGAGAGCACACTGACGTTGACGCCGCTCGCGCCAACGGGGATGGAACGCTTGAGCTCCAGGTTGATGATGCCGGGCGCGATGCCGTTGGCCGCGTTGCACGAAACAGTGGCCGCAATCGAGAGCTTCTCGCCGCGGACATCGAGGTCAAAGGTTTTGGAGAGGGAGAAGAGCGAGCTGTCGTCGGAGGTCGAGGCGGTGGCGTCGGCGTCGGAGGTCGAGGCGCCGGCGGAGGTCGCCTGCGCGCCGCCGGCCTCATCGGCCATGGCCTGCAGGGCGCTTGTGGGAATCATGTTGAGGACGAGAAGGGCCGCAAGCATGATGCTCAAGGTCGCGCGGAAGCGCAGCTTCTTGGAGGCAAAGAGGGCGGCCGCGGCGATGAGGGCCACAAACGCGATGGCCGCGACCGTGGCGGACTCGTCGCCGGTCTCGGGCGTCTTGCCGGCGGTGGAGGTGGAGGCGGCGGTGCCGGTCCCGGCGGCACCCGAGCCGTCGGTGGCATCGGAGCTACCGCCCCCGTCGCTCGCGTTCTTAGCAAGAACAGCAGTCGTGCTCACCGACTCGCCGTCGGCGGTCTTCGCCGGCGTCGAAGAGGCCGAGCCGCTCACCAGAGTCCATCCGTCGGGCACCTTGAACGAGACCGTGTGGTCCGCGAGCTCCATGCCCACCTTATTGGTGCCCGTGACGCTGACCTGTACCTGGTTGTCTGCCAACCCCTCAGTCGACGCCGTGACGTCCAGCGTCAGGTAGTCAAACGGATCGATCGAAGAAGAATCCGTCTCGTCTGCCAGCGCTGCGCGCGGCACAAATGCCAGCACCAGTGCCAAAGCGGCCAGCACCAGTGCCAAAGCCGCGCCGCGCCGCCTATCTGCCAATCGCTTGTATCCCATTCTCGCCCTCTCTTTGCCATAATCTTGGGCCATCTATGTATAGGTCTTAAGAATAAGCCAAGCTCAAGCACCCAAACAGTAAACACTTTGTCCAAATAGGCCTCTGGGGCAGGGGTTTCTGGCGAAGAAAGCAGCCTTGTGGCCCCGTCCAGGCTATTCCGCCTGACTCATCCCGCTTTAAAATCGAATTTCCCGAGTAGCTGGACTTTTCGCGTGCCGCTCAACTGGGCAAACGCGGCAGGCAATAGCCTGGCTACTTGGCGAAGTCAAATTTGAAGCGGGATGAGTCAGGCGGTTCCCAATCGACAAAACAAAACGGCGGCCCCCAACCCGCAAGGTTGGGAGCCGCCGCTAGGAAATCAGGTTCCAGGCAGGTAGGCTAGCCGTTGGATCGGCTTAGTACATGCCGCCGCCCTGGCCGCCCTGGGAAGCCGCCGCCGCGATAGCGTCCTCGATGTTGGTGTTCTTGGGCTCGTCAGACACGGTGGCCTCGGTGATCAGAATCAGGCCGGCGATGGAAGCTGCGTTCTGCAGGGTCACGCGGGCAACCTTGACGGGGTCCAGGACACCCATCTCGATCATGTCGCCGTAGGTGCCGGTGGCGGAGTCAAGGCCCTGGCCAGCAGGCATGCCCTTGATCTTCTCGGCCACAACAGAGCCCTCGAAGCCGGCGTTGTCGGCGATCTTCTTCACGGGAGCAGCAAGAGCCTTGCGGATAATGTCGACGCCGATCTTCTCGTCTGCGTCAACGGTCTCCACGGCGTCGAGCGCAGAGGAAGCAGCCAGGAACGCCACGCCGCCGCCGGCGACGATGCCCTCCTCGACAGCCGCGCGGGTCGCCTGCAGGGCGTCCTCGATGCGGTGCTTGATCTCCTTGAGCTCAGACTCGGTAGCAGCGCCAACCTTGATGACGGCGACGCCGCCGGACAGCTTGGCCAGACGCTCCTGGAGCTTCTCGCGGTCAAAGTCAGAGGTGGTGTTCT
>CAVGOA010000041.1:12496-18126 GCA_963630635.1 Paludibacteraceae bacterium | reverse complement strand
CTGCGCGCCGACCGCCAGCCCGAGTTCACCCAGGTGGACGTCGAGATGTCCTTCGTGGACCAAGACGATGTCATGGGCTGCATCGAGACCGTCTTGGGCCAGGCCTTCGAGGCCATGGGCGTCAAGATGGAGCTGCCGCTTCGCCGCATCGACTACTGGGACGCCATGGACACCTACGGCTCGGACAAGCCGGACACCCGCTACGGCATGGAGCTCCACGACGTCACGCCGATCTTTGCCAACTCTAAGTTCAAGCTCTTTGCCAGCGCCGCTGCAGACGAGAAGACCTTCGTCAAGGCGATCAACGCCAAGGGTGCGGGCCTGTGGCCGCGCGCCCAGATCGACCGCCTGGCCGACGTGGCCGCCGGCTTTGGCGCTAAGGGCCTGGCCTACATCGCCTTCCGCGAGGACGGCTCGGTGACCAGCCCGATCGTCAAGTTCTTCTCTGATGAAGAGATGGCCGCCCTGCGCGCTGAGATGGACGTCGAGCCCGGCGACCTGGTGATGTTTGCCGTCGAGAGCCGCCTGCACGCAGACGAGATTTTGGGCGGTATGCGCCGTCACATGGCCGACGCGCTTGAGCTGCCGCGCGAGGGCCATGACTTCTTGTGGGTCGTCAACTTCCCGCTGTTCCACTGGGACGAGGACACCAAGAGCTACCAGGCCGAGCACCAGCCCTTCACCCTGCCCACCGAGACCGACCCCGAGAAGATCATGGCCGATCCTCTGGCCGTGGGTTCCTACACCTACGACTTTGTCATGGACGGCTTCGAGGCCGGCGGCGGCGGTATGCGTATCCACAACGCCGAGATGCAGATGGCCATCCTCAAGATGCTGGGCTTTACCGAGGAGGGCGCGCGCGAGCAGTTTGGCTTCTTGCTGGACGCCCTGGCCTTTGGCGCGCCCCCGATGGGCGGCTTTGCCCTGGGCCTGGACCGCGTGTGCATGCTGCTTACCGGCAGCGACTCGATCCGCGAGGTCATGGCGTTCCCCAAGACGTCGTCGGGCTCTGACATGATGAGCGACGCGCCTTCTGAGGTCAGCATGAAGCAGCTCAAGGAAGTCTCGCTGCGTCTGCTCTAGGGTTTTAGTACAACGTTGCACCTGTGGCCGCCCCGGTTTTGCCGGGGCGGTTTTTTGTGGGGCGGGCGTGGCTTGGCTTGGCGGCAAGCACGGCCTGTGGCGGCGGCGAGAAAACCCTTGACATGCCAATGAATCGGCGTAATCTCTTGCGTTGGCAATTATTGGCATCGCAAGGAGTTTTGAATGCCCCAGGACAATCAGCAAAAGCGGCGCGGCCGGTCGCTCTACGACTTCCACATGGTCATCTACCGGCTCTTCCAGGCGCAACGCGCCTACCTGCGCCCGCGCATCACTGGCCTTGGCATGGGACCCGGCCAGCCCAAGCTTGTGGTCTATGTGGCCCTTCACGGCCAGGCCACCCAGCGCCAGATCGCCGACTTCTTTGAACTTGACCCGGCCACGGCCTGCCGCATGCTCGAGTCCCTTGAGCGCGAGGGCCTGGTGCAGAGCCGCTCCGGTGCCGACCGCCGCAAGAAGGAGTACGTGGCCACCCCGCGCGGCAAGCAGGTGGCCGCTGCTTGGGATGCCTGCTGCGATGAGCAGCAATCCGTGCTTCTCGAGGGCTTCTCGCCCGAGGAACGCGAGCAGTTTCGCTCCTACCTGCGCCGCGGATACCAGAACCTGGCGCGCGCCGCATACGGCCACGAGGCGGTGGGCCTCGATGACTGACATCCAATGGGTGGCCAAGAGCTTTGGCCCGTACCGCAAGGACGTTCTTCTCGCCGCCGTCTGCATCTTTGTCGAGACGAGCCTCGAGCTTTTGATCCCCGTGTTGATGTCCGTCGTGATCGACGACGGCGTGCTGGCGGGCAACGTTGCCTTGGTCTGGCGCTGTGGCGCGGCGATGCTGGCCTGCTCGGTGGCCTCGCTTGTGCTGGGGCAGGGTTTCGCGCGCTTCGCGGCCCGCGCGGCCACCGGCTTAGGCGCTAACATTCGCCGCGAGGAGTTTGCCCGCGTGCAGGCCTACGCCTTTGAGAACCTTGACCACTTTGACGCGTCGTCGCTGGTCACGCGCATGACGACCGACGTCACGGTGATTCAAAACGCTATGGTCAACGGTTTTCGCCCCATGATGCGAGGGCCCATCATGTTGGTCATGGGCCTGGTTATGAGCTGCCTTATGTCGGCGCGCCTGGCGGTTGTCTTCTTTGTTGTCCTGCCGTTCTTGGCGGTGGCCCTGTGGTTGATCGTGCGCCACGTGGGCCCGCTCTACCGCGTGCTGCAGCACACGATGGATGCCCTCAACGACACCCTGCAAGAGGACCTGGTGGGAATCCGCGCCCTCCGCGCCTACGTGCGTGAGGGCTACGTCTCTAAGCGCTTCTCGGCCGTCAACGGCGAGCTTGCCGCCACGGCCACGCGCACCTTCAAGGGCGCAGTCCTCAACACGCCTATCTTCCAGCTTTCGATGTACGTCTCGGCCACGGCGCTTTTGTGGTTTGGCGGCCAGATGATCATGGCTGGCGAGCTGCAGGTGGGCACGCTCACGGGCTTCATGAGCTACGTGCTTTTGGTCATGAACTCGCTGATGATGATCTCGAACGTCTTCTTGCTGCTGGCCCGCGCCTTGACCAGCATCGAGCGCATCCGCGAGGTGGAAGACGAGGTCCCGGCCATCGTCTCGCCCGCAGCAGACGTGGCTGTGCGCCAGGTCGCAGACGGCGCCGTGGAGTTTCGCGGCGTGGACTTCAAGTACAGCGCCGACGCCGAGAAGAACGTGCTCGAGGGTATTGACCTGCGCTTTGATGCCGGCTCGACGGTGGGCATCCTGGGCGGCACCGGCAGCGGAAAGACGACGCTGGTGCAGCTGATCGCGCGCCTTTACGACGCGAGCGCGGGGCAGGTCCTGGTAGGCGGGCGAGACGTGCGCGACTACGACCTGACCGCGTTGCGCGACGCGGTGGGCATCGTGCTGCAGACCAACGTGCTCTTCTCGGGCACCGTGCGCGATAACCTGCGCTGGGGACGTGCCGATGCGAGCGACGAGGAGCTTCTCGCCGCCTGTCGCGTGGCCTGCGCCGACGAGTTCCTGGACCGCATTGGCGGTTTGGAGGGCGACCTGGGCCAGGGAGGCGTCAACGTTTCGGGCGGGCAGAAGCAGCGCCTGTGCATTGCGCGCACCCTGCTCAAGCGGCCGCGCGTCTTGGTCTTTGACGACTCGACGAGCGCCGTGGATATGGCGACCGACGCTAAGATCCGCGCGGGCCTGGCAGGCCTTACCGGCATGACCAAGATCGTCATCGCGCAGCGTGTGGCCTCGGTCAAGGACGCCGATAAGATCGTCATCTTGGAGAACGGCCGGGTGCACGCGCAGGGAACGCACGAGGAGCTTCTCGCCACAGACCCGATCTATCAGGAACTTTGCGAATCTCAGGGGGTGTGCTAGATGGCCGGTAAGGGTGGGGCGCCCAAGCGCCCGAAGGACCTGGGCCGCACGCTGCGGACGCTTTTGGCCTACATGGGCCATGCCAGGTTCCAGCTGCTTGCCGTGGCTGTGCTGGTCACGCTCTCGGGCGGGGCCAACCTGGCGGGCACCTATATGATCAAGCCGGTTGTGAGCGCGGTGGGACGCGGCGACTACCAGGGGTTTGTTCGCCTGGTTGCGGTCACAGCCGTCATCTATGCCGTGGGCGTGGCCTCGGCTGCGGGCTACACGCAGGTGATGGTGCGGGCGGCGCAGAAGGTGGTCTTCGACATTCGCCGCGACTTGTTTGAGCACATCTTGCGCTTGCCGCTGTCGTTTTTTGACTCGACGCGCCACGGCGACGTGATGAGCTACTTCACCAACGACGTTGACACGGTGTCCGAGGCCCTTAACAACAGCTTTGCCGGCGCGGTGCAGGCCTTGATCCAGACGGTGGGCACGTTCACGCTGCTTGTGGTGTTGGACTGGCGTCTGACGCTGGTTACCTTGGTTTGCGACGTTGTTGTCGTGGCGTACGTGCGCCACGCCAGCCACCGCAGCCGCGGGTATTTCAAGGCGCAGCAGGAGACCTTGGGCGCGCTTGACGGCTACATCGAAGAGATGGTCGCCGGTCAAAAGGTCGTGAAGTCCTTCAACCACGAGGCGGCGAGCCTTACCGGTTTTGACCTTTTGAACGAGGACCTGCGCGACACCGGAACCACGGCACAGGCCTACGCGGCCACGATGGTGCCGGCCACCGTGTCGATCAGCTACGTGAACTTTGCCGTGGTGACCGTGTTAGGTGCCTTGATGGCGTTGGCCGGGCAGGCAGACGTAGCGAGCCTGGCCTCCTACCTGGTGTTTGTTCGCCAGGCCTGCATGCCTTTGAACCAGCTGACGCAGCAGGGCAACTTCCTTCTCACCGCGCTTGCCGGCGCCGAGAGGATCTTCGGCGCGATGGAGCTTGAGCCCGAGGTGGACGAGGGCGAGGTTACCCTGGTGGCCTCTGACGTGCAGGCGGCCCGCACGGCGTCGGGCGCGGCCGGCTGGGCCTGGCGCATCGACGGCGAGGACGTGCCTTTGGCCGGTGACGTGCGCTTTTATGGCGTGGACTTTGGCTACAAGCCGGGGCAGACGGTCTTGGGCGACCTCACTTTGTTTGCCAAGCCGGGGCAGAAGATCGCGTTTGTGGGCTCGACGGGCGCGGGTAAGACCACGATCACTAACCTGATCAACCGCTTCTACGAGGTGCGCGACGGCGTCATCACCTACGACGGCATCGATGTGCGCGATATCGCAAAGTCGTCGCTGCGCCAGAGCCTGGGCATCGTGCTGCAGGACACCCACCTGTTTGCCGGGACGATCGCGGACAACATCCGCTTTGGCAAGCTCGACGCCACCGACGCCGAGGTCGTGGCCGCGGCAAAGGTGGCCAGCGCCGACGGCTTTATCAGCCGCCTGCCGCGCGGCTACGACACGCCGGTGGTGGGCGACGGCAGCAACTTGAGCCAGGGCCAGCGCCAGTTGATCGCCATCGCGCGCGCCGCGATCGCCGACCCGCCGGTGTTGATATTGGACGAGGCCACCAGTTCGATCGACACGCGTACCGAGGCGCTAATTCAAAAGGGCATGGACGCGCTTATGGCCGGCCGCACGACCTTTGTCATCGCGCACCGCCTGTCCACGGTTCGAAACGCCGACGCGATCATGGTGCTTGACCACGGCAAGATCATCGAGCGCGGCGGCCACGACGAGCTTCTGGCGCAAAAAGGGGAGTACTGGCAGCTCTACACCGGCGCCAAGGAACTGGATTAGGGGTTGGCTACTCGGTAGATCGCGTTTTGGTCGTGCAAAAGCTCGCGGCGTTTTTCAATTGACCTGGCCTTTTGCTGGTTTGGTCTAAATAACGCGGAGTTTTTGCACGACCTATTTTTGATTTTGGCGGGGATTCCGGGCTTGGCCGGGGAGGTTTCGGCGGCGTGTCGGGGCACGTTGGGCCGCGGACGGCCTGTTACACTCGGGTTTGGTCTACCGACGTTTTGCTGGGGGTTCATATGTACAGGGGTTCAAGGTTGCTCGCCCTTTCGATGGCGGTTTTGGTCGCGGCTGCTCCTGTGGGCGCGCCGGTCGCAGCCTATGCCGA
>CAVGOA010000041.1:0-12056 GCA_963630635.1 Paludibacteraceae bacterium | reverse complement strand
TCAAGGTGGCCAACAATCCCGGGGGAGAGATCCAGTGCTCGGCCCACGTGGCCAATATCGGTTGGCAGGACTTCACCTCGGGTACGGCGGGGACCACGGGCCGCGGCCTGCAGACCGAGGCCTTCAAGATTTGCCTGACGGGCGAGCTGGCCCAGAACTACGACGTCTACTACCGCGTGCATATCCAGAACCAAGGCTGGTTGGGCTGGGCAAAGAACGGCGAGGTGGCGGGCTCGACCGGCGCGAGCCTGCGCGTCGAGGCCATCGAGGTGAAGCTCCTTATCAAGGGCAGCATCCTGCCGGGCTCGATCGCCAATCACCAATACGTCCCGGCACCCACCCTCAAGGTCCAGGCTCACGTGGCCAACATCGGCTGGCAGGGTTTCACGACCGGCGTCGCCGGCACGACGGGCCGTTCGCTTTCCATCGAGGCCCTTAACTTCTCGGTGGCCAACAACCCCGGCGGCTCCGTCCAGTGCTCGGCCCACGTGGCCAATATCGGTTGGCAGGGCTTCACCTCGGGGACGGCAGGGACCACCGGCCGAAGCCTGCGCATGGAGGCCGTCAAGATTCGCCTAACAGGCACACTGGCCGAGAAGTACGACGTCTATTACCGCGTCCACTCCCAGGACTTTGGCTGGTTGGGCTGGGCCAAGAACGGCGATGCGGCAGGCACCGAGGGCTACAGCAAGCGCGCCGAGGCCATCGAGGTGCGCCTTGTGGCCAAGGGCGCCAAAGCGCCTGGCTCGACCGCGAACGCTTTCAAAAAGAAGTAGGCGCCACCCGTCCAAACGAGTGACGCCTACCGGCCGTGCTTGTCGGTGTGCACCGCTCGGCGCACATCTTTGCGCCTAGAACTCTTTGTCCAGGCGTTTGCGGATGGTCAGGTACTCGGTCACCAGCAGCAACAGCAAGATGGCCATCGAGACCAGGCTGCCCACCACGGCACCCGACAGGCCCGAGAAGTTGACCAGCAGCATTGCGATTGGCAGCGCGAAGACAAACGCGATAAGGTACAGGCGCGTGACCTCGCCCTGCGCGCGCAGCACCGTGATGATTTGGTACAAAAAGTCGATGCACGCACACACGCCGCCGGTGCCCACCATGACAAAGACCAGCGGGCGAAACTGTTCGAAGTCCAGGCCGTACATGATGCCCAAAAGAGGGATGCCCAGCGTGCCCATGAAGAGCGCCATCGCCGCGGTAATCAGAGCCACGACGCCGATCATGGCCAAGACGAGAAGGTCAAAGCGGCGGTGCTTCTCGGGGTCGTCCCAAATCTTGGCCAGGCGCACCAGCTGCGGCTTATAGATAAAACCCGCAATCATCAAAATCGAGTGCGCCGGGAAATACATCGCGTTGTAGTACAGCTGGTTGTCGTAGGAAAGGCTGCCTTCCATCGCAAATTTGGGGACCGAGTCGATTACGTTGTACAAGAACAGCGCGATGAACAGCGGCCAGCACTGGACAAAGAGCTCCTTCACGCCGCGCGGGCTTGCCGGGAAGCTCTTGTCGGTCTCGAAGTAGGCCAAGGGGATGCTGAGAAGAACCAGGCTGGCTACGGCTGCGATTGCCATGCCAAAGCTGGCAAAAACCAAGTTGCGGGTGATAAGAAGCACGACAAAGAAGGCGATGAACGATCCCGCACAGCGAATAGCCTGGGAAAGGCCGGCCAGGTAGAGCTTGTCTTTTTGCTGCAGACGGCCCTCATAGACGTCGGCCAGCCCGTCGACGGCCCTAAAGCACAAGACTCCCATGCAGATCGAGATCATCGGCTCGGCGTAGCCGCGGATCTTGCAGTACGCAAAGCCCACAAGCAGCATAGCCGCACAGGTGATGGCGCGGTTTATCTGGTAGTCATAGAACGACTGCATCTCGTCCAGGTCGGAGACCTGGTAGGTGCGCACGCCAAAGTTGGCAACAAACAGCAGCAGCGTGCCGATGGTAAACGCCATCGAGAAAAGACCGGCCTGCTCGGCGCCCACAAACCATGTGCAGACCATGGTGAGCAGCGGGAACAAGGCGCCCCAAGAGGCTTGACCCGCGGTATTAAGAACGTAGTCGCGGGTGGTTTGGTGGGCCAGGTACTGCTCGGTCTGCTCGGAAAGGCCGCCGCCAAAGACCGAACCGATCAGGCGGTTCCACCAGTTGTTAACCGCGCGGCTGAGAAAACCGGGCTGCTTGCTGGGCCTTTTCTTTTCTTGCGGGCGCTTGACGCCGTAGCGCGGCGTGGCGGGGGAGTGCGCGGCCGGGACCTGCGGCTGCATTCCCGGCTTGCTCGCGGGGTTCTTTCGCCGCCCTGTGCCTACGGTGATCTGCTTTTTCTTGAACGGGTTATCAAGCATGCTTG
The DNA here is from genome assembly GCA_963630635.1 of Paludibacteraceae bacterium. GTDB lineage: Bacteria > Actinomycetota > Coriobacteriia > Coriobacteriales > Atopobiaceae > Paratractidigestivibacter. The sequence goes on along the minus strand of CAVGOA010000041.1, from coordinate 9,706 downwards.
TCGCAACTCTCTTCTCGCCGCTTTGTTATGTGTGAAGCAAAGATTGTATCGCAGGCTACGGGGCCAAATTTGAGGTTTGGTCAAAACCAGCGTGAACAATCAGTTTCGTGAACGGCTGATTTTTGTCGGTAAGAGGACTTCGCGCTATCTTTATAAAGACTAAATAGGCTAAACGGCTGCGTTTTGGCCATCCAGAGGGGAGAGACGTTGACAAAACAGCTCACCGTTGAGGAAACCGCGGCGCTTAGCGCGCTTCAGGGCGTCGATGTGCCAGAGCAGATCCGCAACAACATGGCCCTGTTCCTGCGCCTTGTGCGCAAGGTTCTCGAGGAGGCCGACCAGGACCTGCGCGCCATCTTTGACGTGCTTTTGTACGACGCAATTGGCATGAACGACGAGTCCGAGCTATCCGGCGAGTCAAGCGAATACTTGGACGACATTGCCTCGATTATCGACGAGCTGGACGAGAAGAACACCACGCTGCTTATGCGCGCCTTCGTGACCTTCTTCCATCTGGCCAACATCTGCGAGGAGAACTACCGTGTGGGGTCGCTGCGCGCTCGCGAGTCCGAGGTCGCGATTGATTCGCCCGCAGACCCCATCAACGACATCACGGTGGCTTATCGCCAGCTGGTGGACGAGTGCGGCCGCGGCAAGGCAAACGCCCTGCTCCAGCGCCTGGAGTTTCGCCCGGTCTTTACCGCCCACCCCACCGAGGCGCGCCGTAAGGCCGTCGAGGGCAAGATTCGCCGCATCGCAGGCTTGCTTGAGAAGCACGAGGGCCTGGGCGGCGTGGCCGCGCTAGAGAACGAGCGTATGCTGCTGCAAGAGATCGACGCGCTCTTCCGCACCAGCCCCATCGCCCACAAGAAGCCGACGCCCGTCGAGGAAGCCGATACCATCATCGACATCTTTGACAACACCTTGTTCGAGATGGTCCCCGAGGTCTACCGCCGCTTTGACGACTGGGAGCTTGGCGAGAAGGCCGGCACCGTCCCGCCTGTGTGCCCGGCGTTTTTCCACCCCGGCAGCTGGATCGGCTCGGACCGCGACGGCAACCCCAACGTCACCGCTAAGGTGAGCCGTGCGGTGGCCGAGAAGTTCCGCTCCCACATGCTGGAGACCCTGGCCGATGCCACGCACTTCATTGGCCGCAACCTCACGATGGACGCTATCTCGACCGAGCCGTCGGCCAAGCTCATGAACCTGTGGAGCCATCAGTGCGAGATGAGCGAGGCCATCACCGACCGTGCCATGGGCATCTCGGCCTCTGAGCTGCACCGCGCCTGCATGCTGGTTATCGCCGAGCGCCTGCGCGCCACGATCGACCGCACGGCCGATATCATGTATGAGAGCTGCGACGAGTACATCGATGACCTGCGTGTTGTTCAAGAGTCGCTGGCCGGCTCGGGCGCCGCACGTACCGCGTACGGTCCTGTCCAGAAGCTCATCTGGCAGGCCCAGTCCTTTGGCTTCCACATGGTCGAGATGGAGTTCCGTCAGCACTCCGTGGTCCACAGCCGCGCGCTGGCAGACATCAAGGAGCACGGCCGCTGGGGCGAGCGCGGTGAGCTTTCTGCCATGACGCACGAGGTGCTGGACACCTTCCGCGCCATCGGCCAGATTCAGCGCAAGAACGGCGTGGATGCCGCCCGCCGCTACATCATTTCGTTTACTAAGTCGGCCCAAAACGTCGCCGACGTCTACGAGTTGGCCCGCCTGGCCTTTGCACACGAGGACGACGTGCCGGTGCTGGACGTCATCCCCTTGTTCGAGCAGCTCGAGGACCTTCTCGGCGCCGTCGACACCTTGGACGAGATGATCAAGCTTCCCGAGGTTCGCCGTCGCCTGGCCCAGACGGGCGGCCGCCTTGAGGTCATGCTGGGCTACTCCGATTCTTCCAAGGACGCCGGCCCCACCTCGGCTACCTTGGCCCTGCACGAGACGCAGGCCGCCATTGCCAAGTGGGCCGACGCCAACGGCATCGACCTTATCCTCATGCACGGTCGCGGCGGCGCTGTTGGCCGCGGCGGCGGCCCCGCTAACCGCGCCGTTCTTTCGCAGCCCAAGGGCTCGGTCAACTGCCGCTTTAAGCTTACCGAGCAGGGCGAGGTCATCTTCGCGCGCTACGGCGATCCCACGCTGGCCCGCCGCCACGTCGAGTCTGTCGCCGGCGCCACGCTGCTGCAGAGCGCCCCTTCGGTCGAGTGGACCAACACCGAGTCCACCGAGAAGTACGCCGACCTGGCGGCCGTCTTGGACGAGGCATCGCATGAGCGCTACCTCGACCTTCTCAACACCGAGGACTTTGCTTCGTGGTTTAGTACCGTCACGCCGCTCGCCGAGGTTGGCCTTATGCCCATTGGTAGCCGTCCCGCCAAGCGAGGTCTGGGCGCCAAGAGCCTGGACGACCTGCGCACCATCCCCTGGATCTTCTCGTGGAGCCAGGCGCGCATCAACCTGGCCGCGTGGTACGGCCTGGGCACCGCCTGCGAGAAGCTGGGCGACCTTGAGCTGCTACAGGCCGCCTACAAAGAGTGGCCGGTCTTCGCGACCTTCATCGACAACATCGAGATGTCGCTTTCCAAGACCGACGAGCGCATTGGCAAGATGTACCTGTCGCTGGGCGACCGCGACGATTTGTCTAGTAAGGTCCTGGACGAGATGGAACTCACTCGCAAGTGGGTCCTGGCCATCGTGGGTGACGAGTGGCCGCTGCAGAACCGCCGCGTCCTTGGCCCGGTCATCCGTATGCGCCTGCCGTTTGTGAACGTCCTCTCGGTCACGCAGGCGCTGGTCCTGCGCACGCTGCGCACCAAGGGCGACACCTTGACGCCCGAAGAGAAGGAGCGTTTCATCTACCTCATCCTGTGCACCGTCTCTGGCGTCGCCGCCGGCCTGCAGAACACCGGGTGATCCACGGGCGCGATACCGCGATTCTCTAGATGGCGAGAAGTCCGATCGGGCTTCTCGCCTTTTTAGACAACCTGTTGAGCAGGGGTTTGCGGCGATTTGGCAAAATCATGGTGTTAGTATCTGAGCTACTGGAATCCATATTTTTGGCGGATTGGAGTACGTCATGACCGAGAGCAAACGTGAGCTTACCGACCAGGAGCTTGACAGTGCGTGCGGCGGAGACACGGACCTCGATGTTTTTGACATACGTCGCGCCACTTCGACCGTCGAGAACAATGCAGGGGTGATGGTCGGGGAGTATATTGACGGCATCCTGTATTATCAGCCCTGCCATGTTTGCAAGAAGCCCATGAGGCTCGATGTGCTGTACTGGAAATGCACCGAAGAGGGCCATACAGCCACGCTTTGGCCTACCCTTGTGCCCTGGACCGGAACCGAAGAGGAACTCAAGATCGCGTCGCTCTAGAATAACTGGCGAGAAGTCCGATCGGGCTTCTCGCCTTTTTGTTGCGAGGCGGATTTTGCTTAATAGAAAATTCGAATTCTAGCGAACACGTGTTCATGGTTGTGGTACACTTGTTCTCAAGCTACGAGGTAGCCAGAGCTGCACGGAGGCCCCCAATGGTACGTGTATGCGGGTGACGGCAAGGCCGTTGCACTGGTGAGCCCCGCGCAGGCACGCGCCCCTGTGCGCCAGCAGAATAAAAGCTGGCATCCAATTCCATTAGATGTTTTATAGACCGTGGAAGAACGGGGTGCATAACTATGCCTAAGAATGCCAACGAGATTGTTTTGTTCGAGTCTTCTGACGAGCAGGTTTCTTTGCCTGTGAGCGTGGATGAAGAGACCGTTTGGCTCACTCAAGCGCAAATGGTTGAGCTGTTCGGTCGCGACCAGTCTGTTATCGCTAGGCACATCAAGAACGTCTTTTCAGAAGGCGAGCTCGATAAAGAGAGCAGTATGCAAATTTTGCATAATTGCAGCTCAGAGCGCTCAATTTCAATTTACAACCTCGATGTCATAATCTCTGTTGGGTATCGAGTCAAGTCGCGTCGCGGCGTGGAGTTCCGGCGTTGGGCCACGGGAGTCCTGCGCGAGTACGTTATGAAGGGTCACACGGAGAACCGCCGCCGGCTTGAGCAGCTGGGGCAGATCGTGAGTGTGATGGACCGCGTACCGGAGTCGCTGGGCGCGTCGGATATCCTCTCGGTGGTAAAGGCCTATACGAGCGCGCTTGATCTTCTCGACGACTATGATCACCAGCGCGTTGGAAAGCCGCAGGGGAGTGCCAAGGCCGTTCACGTTCTTGAGTACGACGAGTGCCGAGAGCTTATCGAATCCATGCGGTTCGCTGGCGAGAGCAGCCTATTTGGAGTGGAGAAGGACGGGTCGTTTAAGTCGAGCATTGCGGCTATCTACCAGAGCTTTGCCGGTCAAGAGATTTACCCAAGCTTAGAGGAGAAGGCCGCGAACCTGCTGTACTTTGTCACGAAGAACCACTCATTCCTGGACGGCAACAAACGAATCGCCGCTTCGCTGTTCCTATACTTTCTTGATGTGAACGGGGCACTGTGGGTGGATGGGCGCAAGCGCGTGCCCGACAGCGTCCTTGTGGCTGTGACCATCATGATCGCCGAGTCTAATCCCAAAGAGAAAGAAGCAATGGTCGCCCTGGTCATGAGCTTCCTCTCGCCGCAGTTTGCTTAATTTACAAAGCAGGCTCGCAATCTCGATGTTTTATACGGTGGGTCTATGCACTCAACACGGTGTTTATGGCAATCTGCGTGCGTCTCTGTAGAATCAAAAGTGCGCAAGATGCGCTAGACGCCGCGACAGAAAGGGGAGTGCCATGTCCGCGTTCGATAACGAGAAGACCCGCTTTCAAGCCGACGAGGCCCTCGGGGACGGAGCGCTTGCCGGGGTTACGGGTGGCGCCGAAGTGATGTCGACCGAGACAGTGACGAAGGACGAAACGACAGATACCGCCCCTTCCGGGAAAAAGCCCAAACGAGACAAAGACGGCACCTACTTCCCCGTGCTTCCGCCCTTCTAAGAGACGCGGTAAGAATCGCTATTGGCCCGCTTGGTTTTCCAAGCGGGCCAATTCTTCTGGCGCATAGGCCGGTATGTGTGTGCAGCGGGGGAGCGAAGACACGAATAGAGGCGACTCGAAACTCGGCCGCTTTGCTCTATTTCCGACAACCCCAAATACGTAAAGGCGCCAGGCGTTCGTCTCGTGTAAAAGTCACCCCGTTCGAACTTTTTCGCTGGTTTGGGTTGAATTCAGTACGAGTTAGTACTAGGTTACTTAGCGTATTTATTGTTTACTTTGGCCAACTTTTTGCCGGTGGGCGGTCGAGAATCGCCCGTCAGCGTATGAGGCTAGGAGGAAATATGTCTCTGGAGGACGCAATGCAAGGTGTGGCAACGAACTCCGCGGCACCGGCGAGCGTGTCTGGTGTCCTTCCTCTTGCCATGCTGGGCGAGGACGAGACGGCGACCGTCGCCAAGGTCAAGGGCAACGCCGAGCTGCGTAAGCACTTGGCTGACCTGGGCCTGGTCGAGAATGCCGAGGTCAAGGTCGTCTCGCGCGTCAACGGCGACGTTATCGTCAATGTCAAGGGTGCGCGCTTGGCGCTCAACCGCACCATGAGCTCGCACATCATGGTGTCCCTGTAGGGGCATGCGGCCTCGCGCCCTTCTCGGCGCATCAAATCTGGGTTTAATTAAAGCGACCTGGGCCTAATATGCCCGGGCCGTAAGGAAAGAAGGGAAATCAATGGCAACTCTTAAGGATGTGAAGGTGGGTCAAAGCGCGACCGTCGCCAAGCTCAACGGCACCGGTGCCTTGAAGCGCCGCATCATGGACATGGGCCTTACCAAGGGTACCCACGTCTACGTCAACAAGGTAGCTCCTCTGGGCGACCCCATCGAGCTCACCGTTCGCGGATACGAGCTCTCCATCCGTCTTGACGAGGCTGCCAACGTCGACGTCACCGATGTCAAGGACGGCGAGTAGCCGCAAAGGTTTGCCCAGGTAGCGAACCTTTTTTAATGGCAGTCAAGTTACCGTTATCTAACTGCCGGGCTCTTCTCGGCAGTAGGATCAGTTAAGCAAGGAAAGGTTAGGAATGGCAGAAACCTTCATTGGTCTCGCAGGCAACCCCAACTGCGGCAAGACCACGCTCTTCAACGAGCTGACCGGCTCCAACGGTTATGTGGGCAACTGGCCCGGCGTCACCGTTGAGAAGAAGCAGGCCAAGTGGCGTGCCGATAAGGACGTCACCTTTGTCGACCTGCCCGGCATCTACTCCCTCTCCCCGTACACCCCCGAGGAGGTCGTCTCGCGCGACTACATCGTCAACGAGCGCCCCGATGCCCTTATCGACCTCATCGACGTGACCAACCTGGAGCGCAACCTCTACCTGGCTACCCAGGTCCTCGAGGCCGGCCGCCCGGTCGTTATCGGCCTCAATATGTGCGACCTGTTGAAGGAGCGCGGCGACGTCGTCGACACCAAGAAGCTCTCTGAGCGCCTGGGTGCCCCCGTCATCGAGGTCTCGGCTCTGCACAACACCAACGTCGACGAGCTCGTGAAGACCGCCGTGGCCGCCAAGACCCCCGCGACCGGTACCAAGTGCTTCTCCGCCGAGGTCGAGGAGGCCCTGGCCAAGATCGCCGAGAAGATCGCCGACGCCTGCACGCCCGAGCTTTCTCGCTGGTACTCCATCAAGGTCTTTGAGCGCGACGCCGAGGCCATCAAGCCGCTGTCCCTTTCCAAGGAGCAGCTCGCGGCCATCGAGCCCGTGATCGCCGCCGTCGAGGAGGCTCGCGACGACGACTCCGAGTCCATCATCACCTCCGACCGCTACGACTGGATTTCCCAGACCATGGCGGAGTGCGTCAAGAAGGCCCCCAAGAAGCTCACCACTTCTGAGAAGATCGACAAGATCGTCACCAACCGAATCTTGGGCCTGCCCATCTTTGTCTGCGTCATGGTGCTTGTTTACTACATCGCCATCTCGACCGTGGGCACCGCCGGCACCGACTGGGTCAACGACAACCTCTTTGGCGACGGTTTCTTCCTGAACGGCGCTTCGCAGGAGCAGTATGACGCCGACCACGAGGAGTGGGCCGACAACCACTACGCCGACCAGGTGGGCGGCTTCATCGCTGCCGCCATTGAGCAGGGTGCCTTTGACGAGGACGAGGCCGCAGAGGCCACCGACGCCTCCGATGCTCTGGCCGAGGACGCAGATGACGCCGACTCCACGGCCGTCATCACCGACTTCGCCGAGGCTTGCGAGAAGGCCGGCGTCGTTGCCACCGACGTCCCCGTGACCGATGAGGACGGCAACGAGACCGACGAGGTTATCGACTCCGTCGACGCCGATGCCTTCCTGGCCGCCGTCGAGGGTGTCGCCAACGAGCCTGCCATGGAGGACTACGACGGCTTCGTTCCCTCCATCCCGACTGCCGTTGAGGGCTGGCTCACCAACGCCGGTGCCTCTGACATGGTCATCGACCTCGTTGTCAACGGTATCGTCGGCGGCGTGGGCTCTGTCCTGGGCTTCATTCCCCAGATGTTCGTCCTCTTCGTCCTTCTCTGCTTCCTTGAGGACTGCGGCTACATGTCGCGCGTCGCCTTTGTCATGGACCGCGTCTTCCGTCGCTTTGGCCTTTCGGGCAAGTCCTTCATCCCCATGCTGATCAGCTCCGGCTGCGGCGTCCCCGGCGTCCTTGCCACCAAGACCATCGAGAACGAGAAGGACCGTCGCATGACGGCCATGCTCACCACGATGATTCCCTGCGGCGCCAAGACCCCGATCATCGCCCTGGTCATGGGCGTGCTTATCGGCGGCTCCGAGGCCTGGTGGGTTGCCCCCATGTTCTACTTCATGGGCATCGCCGCGATCATCATCTCGGCCATCATGCTCAAGAAGACCAAGCCCTTCCAGGGCGAGCCCGCTCCCTTTGTGATGGAGCTTCCTAACTATCACTTCCCGACTCTCAAGTCCTGGTGGCTGCACGTTTGGGAGCGCGTCTCGAGCTACATCAAGAAGGCCGCGACCATCATCTTTGCCGCTTCTGTCGTGGTGTGGTTCCTCTCTGCCTTTGGCTTCGCTAACTGGGACGGCGGCGACGGCTCCTTTGGCTACCTCGCCGGCATGGCCGACGTTGCCGAGAACTCCGGAGACTTCTCGCTGCTCGCTGTTATCGGCGGCGCCCTTGGCGTAATCTTCGCGCCCCTTGGCTGCGATTACTGGCAGGCCACCGCTGCCTCCATCAGCGCCCTTATCGCCAAGGAGAACCTGGTCTCCACCTTTGGTACCCTCTACGGCCTGGGCGATGTGACCGAGAACTCCCTGTCCATGTGGAGTGGCTTTGCCGCTATGTTCACCGATGCCAACGGCATCATGCACGTCGGTGCCATGTGCGCATTTGTGGCCTTCAACATGCTGGACGCCCCGTGCTTTGCTGCCATCGGCACCATCCGTCGTCAGATGGACGACGCCAAGTGGTTCTGGTTTGCCATTGCCTACCAGTGCGTCTTTGGTTGGGTCGTGGGCCTGATCATCAACCAGCTGTGGGAGCTCTTTGTCCTGGGCAACTTTGGTTTCTGGACCGTCGTGGCGTTTGTCGCCCTGGCCGGTATCCTCTTCCAGCTCTTCCGTCCGGCGCCCAAGTACGACAAGGCCGACGACAAGATCTTGACCAGCCTTACCGAGGCCTAAACCTTGACCTCGATCTGTTAGACCTTCTCGGCATATCCGGCTGACCTTATGCCGGCGCCGAGAAGAACGGCGCGCCGCCGACGCTTCACAACCGTGGGTGTCGGCGGCGCGTTTCTTCTTTAGCCCCTCTGGATTTGGAGCGGATTGCCTGATGATTAGCCTGTCGTCGGTTCACGAGTCGCGCGGCGGCGCAGTCGAGCCCTGCGTTGCGGGTTGTCGCGTCTTTGCCGTGGGCACCGGCGAGAGGTATTCGCTCGCGCGCGTCTTGGGCGAGGCGGCTGGCGAGGGCAGCCGTGTGCTTATCCGTTGTTGCCGGGGCTCGCTTGTCGCGGGCAGCGAGCGTGTGGGCGTCGGCTCTTGCCTTGAGTGGGGAGAAGCGGTCGATGTGCACGTCGAGGAATCACCGGTGCAGGCAATCGCCGTCGTGAGCTATGCCGAAGGGCGTGCGCAGGGGCGCGTTGCCGTCCATGCTTGGGGAACTCAAGTGGCCCAGGCCTTCGACGACGTTGCCGTGGCCTGGCTTGCGGGCGATGACGCAGCGCTGGCCCTGCGGGTGAGTGAGCTTGTCGCGCGCTGTTGGCATGGCGGCGAGAAGGCCCGTGGGGTCCTCGCTCGAAGAAAGGTCGCCTGCGCCGCGCGCCAGGCAATGGGGCGGCACTTCTCGGTAGCTCTTAGCATTTCGCAGCTGGCCAGCGAATGTGAGACGTCACCGACGGTTTTGAAGGAGTCGTTTCGCGGCGAGTTTGGTGCGCCTGTCTACGAGTGGTATCGACGCTTGAGGATGCTTCGTGCCGCGGACCTGCTTAGCGATGACTCGCGCGCGGTGGGGGAGGTGGCCCGCGAGGTGGGTTACGCCAACGCGTCCAAGTTCGCGCGTGCCTTTACCGACTGTATGGGGGCAACGCCTTCGGCTTTTCACCGGGCGTAGGGCATTGGGTTTCGCCACAAAACCGGGGGTCGGGCGCCGCGCCGTGGTCTTCTCGCTACAAAATCGCGACTCGGGCGCATTGAGAAGGGCTTCTCGCTACAAAACCGCGACTGGGGCGCCATTTTCT
>CAVGOA010000040.1:0-19420 GCA_963630635.1 Paludibacteraceae bacterium | reverse complement strand
AGCCCAGGTAAATTTTGGGCCGCGCAGGGGCCTACTCGCCAAAAGCCAATACTGGTCCTAACTTTCGTCATTTTTAGTTTTGGGACCCGCAACCAGGCCCCGGCCCTACTCCCCCGCCGCCTCGGCGGCGGCCGCCCGGCGCTTCATCGCGGGGAAGAGGGTCGCCACGGCCAGCGCCACGCCCACAGCCGCGATGCCGGCGCCCACATACCCGATGCCGCCGATCGCTCCTCTCGCCACCACGGCCCCGCCAATCGCCGTGCCGCAGCCAATACCCAAGTTAAAGAGGCCCGAGAAGATCGACATGGCAACCGCGCTGGCATCGGCCGAGGTAAAGTCGATGATCTGCGACTGAAAGGCCACGTTAAACGCCGTGGCGCAAAGACCCCACACGACGCAAACCGCAAAGACCAGGACAGGTGCCGCGACGCTCAGGCGCATCAACGCAAGCGACGCCGCCACGCCCGTCAGCATCACGGCCAAGAAACCGCGGCGATGCCCGTCGTAAAAGCGCGTGAACGAGAGCGACCCCAAAAGTCCCGCGCAGCCAAAACAGGTGAGCGCCATCGTGATCAGGCCGGCGTCCATACCCGCAACCTGCTGCAGGTATGGCTCGATGTAGCTGTAGCCCACGTAATACCCTGTGGCCATAAAAATCGTAACTATATACAAAGAGACCAGGGGGCGGTTGCGCATCAAGGCGGGCAGCTCGCGCAGGCTAAAGGGGTCGCCCGCGGGCATGGGCGGGAAGACGACAGCCTGGTAGATAAGCACGGCCACTGCAACGGCCCCTACCACGCAAAACGTCATGCGCCAGCCCACGGCCAGGCCAATCGCTCGGCCCAGCGGCAGGCCAAAGATCTGCGCGATCGACGAGCCCGTGGCCACCATCGAAAGCGCCAGCGACGAGTGCCTCGCGTCGACCAGCCGCGACGCCATCACAGCCGCGATCGACCAAAAGACCGCATGGGCCGCGGCCACCACCAGGCGCGCGACCACCAAGATGGGGTAGGTGGGCGCCACCGCCGAGAGAAACTGCCCCGTCGCAAAGACCGCCACCACGCACAGCAGCAGCCGCTTAAACTCAAAGCGCGACGCCGCCACCATAAGCGGCAGCGACAGCAGCATGACGCCCCACGCGTAGACCGAGATCATCACGCCCGCGGTCGACTCGCTGATCGAAAAGGACCCCGCGATGTCGGTCAAAAGACCGATGGGCATGAACTCCGAGGTGTTGAACACAAACGCCGCGCACGTAAGGCCCAAAAGCGGCAGCCATTGCCGCAGCGTAATGCCCTTGTTTTCCAAAACTTCGCTCCCGTTTTCGCAGGTTTTCACCTGGGTTTCGCTTTCAAACGTGGGCGATTATAGCGCGGCAATAAGGCCACTTTTTCGCTAGAGTAATGCCCACAACGCGAATTCACCGAGAAAGGCCTTCCATGGATATCGAATACCTCCTGCTGCTTCAGCAGTTCCGCGAGGCGACGGGCAACGTCTTGTCTCCGTTCTTAAGCGCGGTGAGCAAAATCGCCGTCGCAGGCATCCCCATCTTCCTCATCTGCTTTGTCTATTGGGCCTTCGACCGTAAGGCGGGGCGGCGCCTGATTGGCGGCGCAGCCTTCTCGCTGTTTATCAACGGAGTGCTTAAGCTGGTCTTTTGCGTTTACCGTCCTTGGATTAGAGACGACCGCGTGCTGCCGTACGGCGATTCGAAGGTCGCGGCCACGGGGTACTCCTTCCCCAGCGGGCACTCGACGTGGGCGACCTCGAACTTTGGTGGCGTAGGCGCGTGGCTGTGGCGCAACGAGCGCCGAGTTGCGGGCGCGCTGTTCTGGATCTTTGTGGGCCTGGTGCTCTTCTCGCGCAACTACCTGGGAGTCCACACGCCGCAAGACGTCGTGGTGGGCTTTGGCGCCACGCTGTTGGCGATGTGGGCCGTATGCAAGCTGGAGGACTGGACCGACGAGGATCCCTCCCGCGACCTGCCCGTTCTTATCGGAGGCCTGGTGCTGGTGGTGGCTGCGGCCGTGTTCTACATGGTCAAGCCCTACCCCATGGACTATGCGGCTGATGGCTCGCTGATCGTGGATCCGGCCGCGATGATCAACGACTCGTTCCAGGGCATCGGCTACCTGGGCAGCTACGTGGTGTGCCGCTATTTCGAGCGCCGCGGTTGCGACTTTGACCGCGAGCTCACGGGCCGCACCCGCATCATCGCCGCCGTCGTGGCGTTGGTGCCGCTGGCGATCTGGCTGTACGCATGGCAGTACGGCCCGGGCGCCCAGGTCGCGGCGGCCGTGCGCTACACCATCATGTTCGCCGGCATTCCCGCCTACGCGATGGTCATCGCCCCGGCCGCGATGGGCCAGGCCGCAAAGGCTCTCGACCGCAAGTAGGCCGTAGCGCGACGGCGAGGCAGCAGGGGCGGCGAGGCACGCTGCCACCCGACCGCCCGGCACATGGCCCGGAGCACCCTGGAAACAGGTGCCTCGGGCCATTTTTTACGAAAGTGGGGACCAGTCCACGGTTTTGGCAAGTAGACCCCGGTTTTGCCCTCTAGCCAACTGGGCTTTTGTCGCCAGAAACGCCCGGCTACTCGCCAAGTCGCTAGACTGGTCCTCACTTTCGTACTTTTTTGATTTGCGCGTCACTCCAAGTGACGCTTCCGGCACCCCGTGGGCCCGCGCGGCGCCGATCTTGCCCCATTTGCTACACTGTTCGGCAGCAATTGAAGCGCATCAACCGGCGGCAACCCCGCTAACGGCGCAGGCGAGAAGGGCACGGGCAGTCCATGGCAAAGGTTAAAATCAGCGACGTCGCGCGCGAGGCCGGCGTCTCTTTGGGCACGGTGAGCAACGCCCTCAACCATCCCGAGAAGGTCCGCCCCGAGACTCTCGAGCTCATCAACAAGACCGTCGCCCGCCTGGGCTTCATCCCCTCGCAGACCGCCCGCACACTGGCCGGCGGCCAAAACCGCGTCTTTGGCCTAGTGCTTCCCCGCCTTGACCACGGCTTTAGCCTGCAGGTGGCAAACGGTGCCCAGGCCGAGGCCCGCGCCCACGGCTACGACCTGCTGATCGCCAGCGCCGACAATGACGACGTCCTTGAGGGCCGCTACCTTCGCTACTTCATGGGCGCCCAGATGGCCGGCGTCCTGGTCCAGCCCATGGCTGCGGGCCCCACCTGGGAGCCCCCGCTGGCAAAGACCCCCATCCCCACCGTCTACCTCAACGTCCACAGCGAGGCCCCAGGCATCTACGTGGCCGCCGACAACAAGGCCGAGGGCCGGATGCTCCTTGACCATGCAGCCGAGAAGAGCGCGCGCCGCGTGTGCCTGGTGGGCGCGGCCGACTTCACTCAGCTGCTCCTTCGCGCCCAGGGCGTCCAAGAAGCAGCAGCCGAGAAGGGCCTTGACCTGGAGGTTATTGAGACGGGCGCGTGGAACACGGCGTCTGACGGCCTGGAGCTGGGCCGCGCACTGGCCCGCCGCGAGGCCGGGGTGCGCCCCGACTTCGTGATCTGCCTGACCGATGTTTTGGCCGCCGGCGTCATCGCGGGCATCATGGCCGAGGGCCTGGACGTCCCCGGCGACATCCGCGTGTGCGGCGGCGACGGCAACCCTCTGGCCTGGACGGGCGACGTATCTCTTACCACCATTGCCTCGCCCGGGGCCGAGATTGGCCGCCAAGGCATAAAACGACTGGTCAAGCGCATAGGTCAGCAGCGCGCCAACGCCACCCAGAGCCACATGGACCTCATCACCACCGGCCTCATCGAGCGCGCCAGCACCGGTGCCCGCCGCGCTCCCGCCCCCGACCTCAACCTGGGCGAGTATCTGTAAGGGCAACGGAACCGGACAAGAAGCCAGGGTCCCGGAGCTTCCGATTCGTGTACATGCCCAGACGTACACAACAGGCCCTTCTCGGCGAAAAATCGCCCAAAACCCGGAGTCCTGTACATCTAGACCCGTACAAGACCCACGCCCAGCCGAGAAGATCGACTCCCAACCCGCACGTTCCCTGCCTGTTCCGTCGACCAGCCGAGAGACCCCTAACACGGAAGGCCCGCCCTGCCTTGCCATGTGAGTCGCGCAGCGCGAGCGCCGAACATGGAAAGGGAGGGCGGGCCTTCCGCGTTAGGGGGTCCAGCCGCGAGGTTAGTCCACGAACTCCTCGTTGATGGCGATGTTGAAGTCGCGGCACGTATCCTTAAGCCCCTGGTCAGAGATGGCGTTAAGGAACTTGTCGCTGCCGCCGTTGGCCGCGCGGGCCGCCACGTAGAGCTCAGCAGCCTTCTCGACGGTGTGGGCCAGGCCAAAGGTGGTGTCAAAATCGGGGCCGGCGGCAAACAGGCCGTGGTGCGCCCAAACAATGGTGTCGTACTTCTTCATAAGCTCCGAGCTGGCCTCGGCGATCGCGGGGCCGCCGGGAACCATCCAAGGCACGATGCCCACGCCGCCGGGGAAGACCACGACGCACTCGGTCATCATCTGCCACAGGATGCGGGTAAACGCGCGATCCTCCAACGGCACGATGAAGGACATCTCGATGATGCCGGGGGTGTGGGCGTGGTAGATCACGCGGTTCACGCCGTTGGTACGGGCGGCGGTCACGCAGTGGTTCATGTAGTGGCTCTCGAACTCCGAGGTGGGGCGGGCGCCCTCAAGCAGGCCCCACACCACGCGAAACGCGTCGCCCGTCTCGTTGATCTCGACGATGCCAATGTTGTGGGCCGGATCGCCGGCGACGTTGCGCATGTACTTGCCGCTGCCGGTGCTCACAAAGTACTGGCCGGCCAGGTTCTCGCCGCAAACGCCCATCTTGACCCACTCGCGGGGCTCGGCGTCAAAGAACGGCTTGGCCTCGGCCACCTCGGCGTCGGTCATACGGTAGGTAAGGTTGCCGCCGTTGCGCTCGTGCCAACCCTGATTGAAGCCGTCGTCGCACATACGGGTGAAACCCTTGATAAACTGCAGATCTTCCATTGCCATGGTTTTGATTTCCTTTCTCGGCAATATTTGGAAAAAAATTTTCCGTCTCTATTTAAGCGGTTCGAAGCGGCGAATGTCAAAACTTTTCGCAACGCATCCGCGAGCGGTAGCTAAATCCGGGAAAACGTTGTCCGAAATCATTTGAACCATGAAATTTCCGATGCACGTGCCCTCGATGGGCCCGGCAAAGACCGGCAGTCCACAGGCGTCGGCGGTCATCTGGTTAAGATAGGCGTCCTGGCAGCCGCCGCCCACGATGTTGATGCTCGTGTACTCGTGGCCGGTCAAGGCGCCCAGGTTGGCCACGGCACGGGCGTACGAGGCGGTCAGGCTGCAGTACACGGTACGCATGACCTCGCCGATTGTCGCCGGCACAGGCTGCCCGGCATCGGCACACGCCGCACGCACCTCTTCGTACATCGAATCCGGCGAGAGGAACCTCTCGTCGTCAACGTCCACATACGCCGAGAAGGGCTCGGCGGCACGCGTGAGCTCAATCAGCTCGCCAAAGCCAATCTGGTGGTCGAGCATCGCCTTGTGGGAGGTCTTGCCCTCCACGTAGTCGACGCCGTTGACCTCGCGGCGCACCGACTGGTTCATCCACAGGCCCATGATGTTCTTCAAGAAACGATATCGGCGCTGGTAGCCACCCTCGTTGGTGAAGTTCTGCTCGCGGGCCGCCTGGCCGCACACGGGCTCGGCAAGCTCGCAGCCCAGCAGACTCCACGTGCCAGAGCTAAGGTACGCCGCGTGCTCGTCTGCCGCAGGCACCGAGAGGTACGCGCTGCCGGTGTCATGGCTCGCGCACAGGACAACGGGGGCGTCGTACCCCACGGCCTGCGCGACGCTGGGGAGAAGCCCGCCAACCGTGGCGCCCGGCATCGTGGGCTCAAGGAATATCCTAGCCGGGATCCCAAAGGCCTCAAGAATCCCCTGGTCCCAGGTGCAGGTGCGCGCGTCCAGCATACCCGTGGTCGAGGCGTTGGTGTACTCGTTGGTCTTGACGCCGGTGAGCTTCCACACCAGGTAATCGGGAATCATCAGGAAGCTGCGGGCGGCCTCAAGCTGCTCGGGATGCTCGCGGCCCAGGGCCAACAGCTGATAGAGGGTGTTGAACGGCTGGCGCTGGATGCCGGTGCGAGAGTAGACCTCGGCCGGGTCCATGATCTTATCGGCAACCTCAAAGATGCCGTCGGTGCGGCCGTCGCGGTAAGCCACGGCGTCACCCAAGATGCGGTCCTGATCGTCGAGAAGAACAAAGTCGACGCCCCAAGTGTCGATAGAGATCGACGCGGGCGCGCAGCCTTCCTTCTCCCCTGCCGCGGCCAGGCCCTCGACCACGTACTCGTAGAGGCCCTCGATGTCCCAGCAGCTGTGGCCGCAGCTCAGCACCTGCGTGTTATCAAAGCGAAAGACCTCGTCGTAGGACATAAGGCCGTCCGTCACGCGGCCGGTCAAAACGCGGCCGCTCGATGCGCCGATGTCAACGGCGACGTAGTACTTCTGGCTGTTGTCGCTCATCGGCACACGACCTCGCAAGGGACGTTCAAGATCTTAGCGACCTTGAGGATCGTCTCGGTGTGGCTGCCCAGGGCGGCGGCCATGTGATGGGTGGGGCCGGTCTCGTTCCAGCGGTTCATGAACTCACGGGCGCCAATGGAGAACTTCATGCGCATGTTGGTGTCGCCAAAGGTGAAGATCGGGCCCTCGACGTTTTGGCCCTCGGCCACAACGAACTTGAAGTTGCCGTCGCCGTCTTGAGTAATGCCCAGGTAGGTGACGGTGCCCAGGCCGGGATAGAACTGGGTAAGGTAGCCACCGCCGGTCTTGCCGTGGAAGACGGGAACAACCTTGAGCGTGGGCTTCTTGGCGGTCGAGATATCGGCGTCGCCCGAGCCAGAGTGGCCGATGATCACGACGTCCTCGGGGAAGTCGATGGAGTACATCTCGGAAAGCTGCCCCGTGCCCGAGATGGTCTTCAGGATGCTCATGGCAACGGCAACCTTCATGTCGCCCTCGACGGCGCACGCGGTGCCCTGCTTGATCAGCATCGAGAAGGCCGGGATCAGCATCGAGTCAAGCACGCCCGCCTGGCCCTGGGCATAGCCGTCGTAGTGGCTGGCCACAAGACCGATCTCTTCGTCGCGCACCCACTGCTCGAAGGCCAAGACGTACTTGGCCATCTCTTGGATGGGCTCGTCAGAAACCGCAGCGCCGCCCTCGACATCAAAAGTGTCCAGGATCTCGGCGGCCTTGGCGTCAATGGAGGCCTGGTCATCGATGCCGTCTGCGATGGCCCACATCTTCTCCCAGTCAAACTGCTTGGTGTAGAGGCCCAGGCGGTTGTAGAGGTTGGTCTCGTCGATGTAGAGGTCCATCATGCCGGGGTACGGGCGGCCGATCTGCGCGATGTTGGTACGACGCAGGCGACGGCGCACGTTGGCGGCGCGGCACCACTCGTCAAGCTGGCGGGCAACCTCGGGGTCGCCGCCCTCGACAACGCCGGTCACCACGGCGTGGCGCTTGCCCGCACGGTTGAGGTCGGCCACGACCTCGCCGGGAGCGCCGCAGGCGTAAAGCTCGCCCAGCCAGGTAGGGATATCGGTGGCGGCGTAGTTGGGCTGGGCCTTCTTCTGGACGTTCACCACAACCACGGGCACGTCCAGGTCGCGCACGGCAGGTAGAACGTTGTAGCTGGTGGCATAAGTGAGCATCTGCAGGATAACCAGGTCGACGTCGGCGGCGCGGAAAAGGTCGCCCGCCTCTTGCGCGGCCTCTTTGGTGGTCACCATACCACCGTCCACGATTTCGACCGTGGCGGGGATGGTCTTCTTGAACTCGGCGTACTGGGACTCGAACTCGGGAACGAGCTGCGGGAACTGCGGCAGGTACGCGCCCAGGGCAATCGAGAAGACGCCCACCTTTGCTTTAGTGTCGACGAGCATATTGGCCTCCTGGTCTTTTGCGTGCTTAAGTGCGGTGCTTTATTGCGTGCGTTGCGGGATTGAAGCGTTTCAATTCCGTTGTATCGAAGTATGAATTGAAGCGCTTCAAATGTAAAGGAGAAATTCCGCGAACCGCCCGATTTTCTCGCCAGCGGCAAAGTCGCCGGTTATGGGAATCTTGCCGAGAAGAACCGCGCGGTTATGGGAAGATTCCCGGCATAAAGAACGGTTGTGGGAAGACCGTGCGCTCCCGACCTTCCCACAACCGTAAAAACGTTCTTCTCGCGGGGCCCTACGCGCCCCCTACCCGCGCGCAGCTCGTGCGGCCGCGACGCAGCGCGAGATTGCCTGGGTGACCACTCGGGTCTCAAGGGGCTTGGCCAGGTGCTCGTTCATGCCGGCCTCTTTGGCGGCAATGCGGTCCTCGGCAAAGGCGTTGGCCGTCATCGCGATGATAGGAACAACCGCAGCGTCCGCGCGGTCCATCCACCGGATTGCCCGAGTGGCGTCGTAGCCGTTCATGACCGGCATCATAATGTCCATCAAGACCGCGTCGATCTCAAAAGGTGCGCTGGCCGCAAAGGCATCAACGGCTTCTTGGCCGTTAGTCGCTGTAACCACGCGTGCGCCGCCCTCTGCCAGCAGGAACTCGGCGATCTCGCGGTTGAGCAGGTTATCCTCGACCAACAGGATGGTCAGCCCCTCGACGCTGTCCGCGAGCGTGGCCGCGCCCTTCTCGCCGCCGTCCGTCGCCGCGCCCGCCGGCTCGCTCAGGTCAAGCTCAAACGGCAACACGACGTCAAAGGTCGTGCCCACGCCCTTCTCGCTTTGAACCGTAATCGTGCCGCCCATTTTGTCCACCAGGCTCTTGGCAATCGACATGCCCAGGCCTGTCCCGCCATACTCCGAGCGCGCCGACTCGTCCTCCTGCGTAAAGGGCTCGAACAGCCGGTCCAGGAACTCGGGCGACATGCCCACGCCGGTGTCGCGGCACTTGAACTCGATCTGAGCCACACGGCCGTCGCAAGAGACCTCGCGACACGTGACGTAGATCTTTCCGCCTTCAACGTTGTACTTGATCGCGTTACTCAAGATATTGGTCATGATGCGCTTGAAGTGCGTGGGGCTTCCCACCAAGCGCCGGTGCGGGGCGCGGCAGTCCTCTTCCACAATCTCAAGGCAGCGCGTCTCGGCCTGGCGCACGATCATGTTGAAGACGCTTACCGAAAGCTCTCCCAGGTCAAACGGCACGTGCTCGAGCACAATCTTGCCGCTCTCGAGCTTGTTCATGTCCAAGACCTCGTTTATGAGCTCAAGCAGCACTTGGGCCGACTCGCGAATCTTGCGGCGGCAGTCGTCGCGGCGTTCCAGGTCGTCCTGGCAGCGCTCGGCAATGTCGAGCATGCCCATGATGCCATTGAGCGGCGTGCGAATGTCGTGGCTCATGCGCAGAAGGAAGTCGGTCTTTGCCCTGTTGGCGCGCTCGGCTTCCTGCTTGGCAGCCAGCAAGCGGCGCCGGTGGGCCTCTTCGCGCTCGTGGCGCTCGCGCTCCTGAGCCAGGTGCTCCTCGATAATCGAGTCGATAAACTGGAAGCTCAGCAACAGGTCGCCCGAGTCGCCCATCTTGACCACGTTAAACCGGTAGTTGTGCATCACGCCGCCGTCCAGGCTGCGATAGGTGCCCGAGTACTCGGTCTGCCCGCTGGCAAAGACCTGCCTAATGTTGCTGGTACTTAGCTGATGACGAAGGCGTTCCCTGTCATCGGGGTGCACGCGGGCGCTCACCCAACGGCCCAAAACGTCCTCATAGAGAAAGACCTTGTTGCGCAGGTCAATGACTTCCTTAAGGTCGTAGTCGCTGGCCACCTTCAAGATCTTGGCCGTTCCGTCCTCAACATTTGCCAGGTAGACGTTGCGGTAGTTGCGAGTGAGGATGTCATAGGCGGCCATCCGCTCTTCAAGCTCGCGCTGGCGAGCCTCGTCCTTCTCGCGTTGCTTTCGCTCGTCGTCCAGGCGGCGGCGAACGACGTCGTCCACGTTTTGGAAACCGGCCACGACGTGCTGTTTGTCGCCCGCCATGCTAAGGCGAAACTGGTAATAGACGCTCTTGCCGTCAACCAGCAGGCGATAGTTGCCCACGTACTCGTCTTGGGCCGAGAATACCTCGCGCAGATGGTCGACGCTTAAGGACAGGGCCAGGGTTTGGCGGTCATCGGGATGGACGGCCTCCTCGATCCACGCGTTGAGGACTTCCTCGTAAGAAAAGGGCTGGTCGGTAAGGCTGGTCAAGCGGTCGTTAGCGTACTCGTCCTCGATCTTTAGAACCTTGGCCGTGCCCTTCTCGACGTCGACCATGTAGACGTCTTTAAAGTTGCGGGCCAGGCAGTCAAAAACCAGCAGTTGCTCCTCGCGATCGGCATCGTGCTGTGGGGAGATATCCATGCTGCGTTCCTGACGTTTATGGGCGCAGGGCGGCTGCGGCCCGGGTTTCACTTGGGACATTGTAGTGCAACAAGGCGGCGAGACGTGCGCGGCTGCAGGTGAGCGACAGTACGGCGGCAATGCCGCCACAGCCTCACCTTACGAAAGAACGCTTGCCCAGTCGTCGCCAAACTTGCGGCGCAGGTCGAGGATGGCCTCGCAAAAGACATAGCCGTGCGGGGTCGAGGTGCGCACCAGCCGGCCGTTGCGGTAGGCGATCAGGCGGTTCTTGGGCACCGGCTTCCACAGGTCGGCCTGGGCCGGGCCGCCCAGGGGCTGGGTGCTAAAGACAATGGCGTCGTCTGTCGGCTGGCAAAAGTGCAGCGTATCGACATCGGTGTTGGTGTGAACGTAGGTGTACTCGCCGTCGTCGATGATGAGGTTCAGCCGGTTGAGGTTGCTGATCTGCGACACCGCGCCCGAGAGGGCCTGGAAGCGCACCGGGAAGTCGAGCAGCCCGCCCGAGCGCACGGCGGCCTCGTCCACGACGTCCAGCAGGAAGAGCAAGGCGCGCTCCGAGTCGGTCTGGCCCGTCTCTTTAAGATCGTAGGTTGCCAACAGTTGCTCGTTGAAGAGGATGCCGTTGTGGATGAGAGTCCACTCTCGGCCCGAGACGTCGCAGCCAAAGAAGGGGTGGCAGTTCTCGCGCACCGTGTTTCCGCAGGTAGAAAGACGGATGTGGGCTTCCAACATAGTGGCGGCCAACGGAGTCTCTAGCAGGCGCGGAATGTAGTCGCTGGTCCAGGCTGGCACAGGCTCGCGGTGAACAAAGACGCCCGAATCCTCTTCGTCGACCTCGCTGAGCCCGGCTGCCCCGGAGTGCGCCGCACGGTCTTCTCGCCAGCTTATGCCCCAGCCGTCCTTGTGCTTGGTGCTGTGCGTGAAGAACTCGGTTAGATAGGCGTTGACCTCGACGGGATTGGCCGCGTTGACGGCAAAGAGCTCACACATGCAGGCGGCCTTTCTCTTGTGGCGAGGCGCGGCGAACTGCGCCGGGCAAAAAACGGGAGGCGCAGCAGCCATCCGGCCCGCGACCTGCGCCCGATTGTAGCACCCGCCCGCCGCCAGGCACCCTTTTGGCACCCTTTGAAACACTAAGGCCAACCCGCGCCCGACCATCCGGAGTTTTTGCACGACCCGATTGGGAAATGCCAAGTAGCCTTCGGCTTTCACCCGGCGTTTGCCCAGTTGAGAGCGACTTGCGGGTGCCCGGCTACTCGACAAAACGCAATCGGGTCGTGCAAAAACTCCGCTTACTTGCTGTGACGTACCCGGGCTACGCGCGTAGGCATTTGCCCGGCACCCTCAACTTTCACACCTTCCAAGCCGAGAAGGGCCACTTTGACATCCAAGCCGCCGGCAAATCCCGTGAGGGCGCCGTTTGCCCCCACCACACGATGGCACGGCACGATGACGCCCAAGGGATTGTGCCCCACCGCGCCGCCGACGGCCTGGGCGCAGGCCCGCCGGCCCGTGCGGGCCTCGATCGCCCGCGCGATGTCGCCGTAGCAAACCGTCTGCCCATAGGGAATCCGTCGCAGCTCGTCCCACACAAGCTGGCGAAACTCGCTGCCCACGGGGCGCAACGGCAGCTCGTCCGGCACGGGCTTCTCGCCGGCAAAGTAGCGGTCCAACCAGCGGCGGGCCTTAGCAAAGACGGGCAGGCCGCCCTTCTCGACAAGCCCCGTCGCCGCGTCGCGACCCGCAAACCGCCCACCCTCAAACCAGCAGCCGGTAAGCGCCTCTCCGTCCGAGGTCAACGTAAGCCGCCCTACCAGCGCGGACTCATAAACCGCGTAAAACGCCATTGGCGGCTCCTCTCGCCACTTTTCCACCCACCGACAGGTTAATGGTTTCAGCACAGGCGCGCCGCAGCCAAGCGTTAGAATTTTGCTGTTGCAGAGAGGATGGGATGCGGCGGGCGCACGCCGGCCGAGGCGAACATGCTGGGGGGCAGTGTCGCTTGATCGACCTAAAAGAAATCATAGTCGCAAACGGCATCGCCGTTCTCATGATCTGGTTCCTCCTAAGCTGCCGCCACCGCAACCGCGAGAGCGCCCACACGCAGGACCGCGTCTACGACGCGATGTGCATCGTCAACATCCTTGGCGCCCTATTCGAGACCGTCTCGTTTTTGATCGACGGCAGGACCTTCCCCGGGGCCATCGCCCTCAACTACCTGGCCAACAGCCTGTGCTTTTTGGGCACCGTGACCATCGGCCTTTTGTGGGGCACCTACGTCAACATGCGCATCTTCCAAAACCGCAGCCGAACGATGCGCGACGCGAAGTTCCTCATCATCCCCTGGGCGATCGAGGTCGTAAGCGTGCTGGCCACCCTGTGCGGCACCGGCTTTCTCTTTAGTATCTCGGCCGACAACGTCTACCGGCGCGGGCCGGGCGCGGCCATTGGCTACATCTCGCTCGCGATTTACTTTGTCTACAGTACCTACGTGGTGCGCCACACGCAAAAACAAGGCGTCAACCTGCACTTCTTCCCCATCCAGTACTTTGTGGGGCCGTGCGTGGCGGGCGTCGTGGGCCAGTTTTTATGCTACGGAATCACGACGTCGTGGATATCGGTTGCCATTGCGATGACCTTTGTCCAGATGCAGGTCTACGCCGAGAACATCTACCGAGACGCGCTCTCGGGTCTCTTCAACCGCCGCTACCTTGACCGCATGCTCGAGAAACTCGGCGCAGGCACCGCGCGGGCCAAGTCCCTCTACGGCATCATGATGGACATCAACGACTTCAAGGCGATCAACGACACCTTTGGCCACAGCGCCGGCGACCGAGCCATCTACGTGCTGGGAGACATTCTCTACCGCTCCATCCCCGAGGGTGCCCTAGCCCTGCGCTACGCAGGCGACGAGTTCATCGTCCTTCTCCCCAACGCAGACGTCGAGAAGACCTTGACCACCATGGCCGATATCCACGACGCGCTTGAACGCCTTAACAACTCGGGCGCCGAGGCCTTCACCCTTGAAGCCGCCATGGGATACGCCCAGCTCAACCCTGGTGACACCCCCGAAACCTTTCTGCGCCACATGGACGAGCGCATGTACGAGCAAAAGCGCGAGTTCCACCGCGGGCGCGGCCCTGCCCCTTTCCCTGCAAAATAGGGACTTGTCTGATGGTTTTAGGGCTTATCACCTGCAATTAATAGGGTTGTCTGATGTCTTGGGCACAAAAATGGGGCTTGTCTGATATCCGAGCATCAGACAAGCCCCAAAATTGCAGTCCCGGCAAGAGTCTGCTGCCGGAGAAATCTGTTGCAACTAAACTACGGTTTTGCGGCAAATCCGAGCCAATACGCTCGGACATTCCGTCTGCCAACTGGGAATATGCGCTGCGAAGGGCCGTGCATAGGATTCTCGGGAGCAGATCCGCGTCCCAATCTGCCGCACAATCGAAATTTTGCTGCAAGCCGTGCTTAGGTGTCGGCGCTTTGACCGCATCACATACCACCACAAACCGCAGGTCTCTCCCCCACCCCGCTGGCGCTTCTCACCGTCAATAAAAACGTGCGCCGACCTGGGAGAAGAGGTCGGCGCACGTTGGGAAGAGGGGTCGGTTCGCTCGCGGCCGTGCCCTGCCGCACTGCGCGTTACGCGGACGTGCGCTTGCGGTAGCGCTTGATCGCCACGAAGCCCAGGCCCGCCAGGATGACGACGCAGGCCGCGTCGGTCGCATACATCACGTACATCCAGGTGGGAGTCACGCTTGTCGGGTCGCCGTCGGCGTAGCGCCAGCTGTTGACCGCGGTGTACAAGATGTTGTGGCAGGCGCGACGCATCTGGATCACGGCGGTTGCCGAGAGGTCCGTCACGTAGTTGGTCGTCTCGGTGCTGGCCAGCATGATGTCGGTCCCGCCGCGAATGAGCTGGTCGGCGTTTTGGTAGCCATAGTTGGAGCCGCTAAAGTAGTCCGTCTCGACCATGCCCTTGAAGCCCCACTCGTCGCGAAGGACGGTCTGGTTTAGGGCCAGGCTCGCGCTGGAGTAGGTGTTGCCCACGTAGTTGAACGAGCCCATGACGGCCTGCGCGTCGCCGTCGGCCTTGATGGCGATCTCGAAGGGGCGCAGGTAAATCTCGCGAATGGCCTGCTCGTTGGACCAGGTGCACAGCTGGCCGTTGCGCTGGGTCTCCTGCTCGTTCAAGGCAAAGTGCTTGATGAAGGCATAGACGCCGCGGTCTTTGGCGCCCAGGACCTGCTGGGCCGCCTGCGTGCCGGTAAGCACGGGATCCTCGGAGAAGTACTCGAAGTTGCGCCCGCCAAAGGCCGAGCGGTGGATGTTGACAGAAGGCGCGTACCAGCCAGAAACCTGCAGCTCGTGGGCCATGTCGCCGATCGTCTCGCCGTACTCGCGGGCCAGCTCCTTGTTCCAAGAGCATGCCAGCGCCACGTTGCAGGGCAGGCCAATCGAGCTCACGCCGGTGAAGTTGTCCTTCAGGGCCGCGGGGCCGTCGACGTCGGACAGGCGGATCTTGCCAATGGAGTCCACGGCCGCGTTGGAGTAGCCGCCGTTGGCGATGAGGTTGTTCATGTCATCAACGGTCAACTCATCGAGAAGATCGTTCCACTTCTCGTCGTCGTAGTCAACGCCGCGCAGGTCATAGAGGCGCAGGCCGTTGTTGGCGCCAGTGGTGGGCATCTGGTCATCGGCGTTATCGAACTCGGTGGGGTCGTAGTTGCCGTTGTTGTAGTAGGTGGCCTTGTACTCATCGGACATGCTGTAGTTGGTGGGGGCAGCGGTGGCCTCGGCATAGTTGGCAAAGCCGTTGGCGCGCGAGAGGTACGTCAGGCCGCCGTTGACATCGTCAAAGGCGTTGGTTGCCGCCACGGCGTCGTCGCTATGGGTGTTGTCGTCCGAGTCGTAGGTCACGGTCTGCGCAACACTCACGGTCTGCGAGGCAATCTCGTTGTGGCTGTCGCCGTTGATCGAGACCTGGTAGTCGCCCGCTTCAAGCACGTAGGCCCGGGCGTTTTGGTAGTCGTAAGAGGCCAGCTCGTCGTCCTCGAAGCTGATCTGGATGGTCTGGGACTCACCGGGCTCCAGCAGCTTGGTCTTCTCGTAAGCAATAAGGTTGGCCGTGGCCTTCTCGATGCCGCCGTTGGCGTAAGGCGGGTTAGAGTAGACCTCAACAACGTCCTTGCCGGCCACGCTACCGGTGTTGGTCACGGTAACGTCAAAGCTCACGGTGCCGTTGGCATAGGTCACGGCGCCCATCTGCTGCGAGAAGGACGTGTAAGACAGACCGTAGCCAAACGGGTACTGCACGGTTGCCCCGTAGTCGATCAGGCCCTCGTCGGCCGCGGTCTCGTAGAAGCGGTAACCCACGTAGATGCCCTCGTCGTAGTTGACAAAACGGGGCGAGCGGGTGCCGCGGGCGCTCTCGATCTGGAACTCCTCGACATTGTCGTAGGCAAAGTCGCCAAAGTTGTTCCAGCTGGGCGAGGTCGTCAGGTCATAGACAAAAGTATCGGACGTCTTGCCCGAGGGGTTGGTCCGGCCGCTCAGCACGCTGCCCAGGGCCTCAAAGCCGGCCTGGCCGGGGTGCGGGGCCCACACAACGCTCTTGATCTGCGGGTAGTCGTTAACAAAGCCCATCTCAAAGGCGTTGGCGCCGTTATAGACAACCACGACGTCTTCGAAGTTGGCGCACACCAGGTCAAGCATGTCGCGCTCGGTCTGGTCAAGCTCCAGATAGTGCTGGCCCTGGGTAAAGTCCTCGTAATCGGCCGAGTTATTGTTGTAGGTAACGTCGGCAGACTTCATGTTGGTGGGCAGGTCAAGGCCCTCGCCGCCCACACGGCCAATGACCACGACGGCGGTCGACGAGTAAGCCTTGGCGTTATCGATAAGCTCCTGGCTGTAGGTTGCAGCCGGGGGCTCGGGCAGGGTCCAGTCGGCGGTGGTGACGGTGATCTTGCCGCGGGTCGCGCCGTAGCTGTTGTAGAAGTCGGTGAGCTCCTGGTTGGTGTTGAAGCCGGCCATGTTAAGGCCGTCAAGAAGCGACACCGTGTCGTAAGCGTCGGACAAAGAGCCCGAGCCGGTACCGCCATAGATGGGACTCACAGAGGCCCAGCCAAAGACGTTGATGTTTCCGGTGTTAGAAAGCGGCAAGGTGGCGTCGTCGTTCTTGAGCAGGGTAATGCCCTCGCCCTCGATGTCGACGGCCAGCTTGTTGGTCTTCTCGATGCTCTCTTGAGAAAGCGAGAGCTTCTCGGCGGTGGCCATAGTGACCACGTTCTTAAGCGGCCCCACCAGCATAAGGTTGACCGAGCACACGGCCACCGCGGCCGCCACGATCCAGGTCACCGAGTGGGTAAGCTTGCGGCGAGCCTCCTGGGGCATGCGGCCCTTACCGGACGCCAGCGTCACCGCGATCGCAGCCACCAGCGCGACGACGATCGCGGCCAGCTGTGGTGCCACAGACTGCAAAACAGCCCAGACGTCGTCCATGTTGATCTCAAGCATGTCTTCTCCTCCCTTGTTAAAGATGCTTGTCTTTGCGCATTTGCGCAGGTTAACAAGGCAACTGTATGAAAGGGGGCTTAAGGCGAGAAGAGCCTTGGGGCATTCGGTCGTTTTTCTGACCGCACTTGGGACGCGGCGGCCGTTTACCGGCGCGGCGCGCGACAGGCTACAATAGGGCCGTTCCCAACAGAGAGGACCGCCGTGATCAAGGTCTTAATTGTCGAGGATTACCCGGACGAGGCCGACGCCCTGCGCGAGGCCCTGGCCGCCTATGCCAAAAAGCACGACGTTGACTTCTCGGTAGTATGGAGCGAGAAAGCCCAAGCCCTAGTATCTGGCGAGAAGACCTTTGACCTGGTGTTTCTTGACATCGAGCTGCCCGACATGAGCGGCATGGACGCAGCCACCCTCATGCGCTCCTTTGACAAAGGGACGCCTATCATCTTCACGACGAGCCTTTCTCAGTACGCGGCCAAAAGCTACGAGGTCGACGCCGCGGGCTTCATCGTCAAGCCCGTCACCTTGCCCAAGCTCGAGATGTGCATGGACAAGGTCATGGGCAGCCTGCAGCGCGCCCGCGACGCCAAGATCGTGTTGCCGCAGGCCGGCGGCGTGCGCGTCCTTCTCACGCGCGAGATCGTCTATGTCGAGCTGGTGCGCCACGACCTCATGATCCACCTGCACGGCCAGAAGGAGCCGATCAAGATCCGCGGCACCATCAAGCAGGTCCTGGACAGCATTGACGCCGAGGGGCCGCTCTTGCAGGTCTCGAGCGGCTGCCTGGTCAACATGGACTACATCAGCCTCATCAGCGGCAACGACGTGCAGCTGGCCGACGGCACCGTCTTGGCCGTAAGCCGAGCGCGCAAGAAAGACGTGGTCGCGCGTTTCTCCTCATACATTGGGCGGACGTTTTGATTGACTTTGGGACACTTCTCTTTCGGGCGGCGTTTCACAGCTTTCCCAACCTGATTTCCATCTTTGTGGGAATCGGGCTGTTTTGCTCGTTGTACCCAAAGAAGAACCGGACTCTGCTTCGTCTTGGGCTCTGCCTTCTTGCCAGCACGGGCCTTGCGGTCCTAAGTACCTGTAACGTCATGTTCCTGCGACCGGTTGCCGTCGGCCTTTTGGGCAGCTATGCCTCGGGGCTATTGACGACCGTTTTCTTCCTGGTGGTTCTCGTCTGCTGCCTGGGGCTCTCTCGCTATGCCTTTGAGCTAAGCAAATGGGACTCAATTTTTTGCTGTACGGCAGGCTACATCGTGCAGAACTTTGGACACATGGTTTGGGTCGTGCTGTGCGCCGTTGCGCCCGTGCTTGACGCGCTACCCTCCCCTGCCGCAGCCGTGTGCCAGCTCGGCGTCTTTGCAATCGTGTTTGCCCTGGTATACCGCACGGTAATCAAGAACATTCACGCCAACCGCCTAGAGGGCGAAGGCGATGCCAAGACCATCCTTGTGCTCGCGGGCGTCATGGCCGTCAACATCACCTTAAGCACTTTGATCAACGAGATCAACAAGGCAAATGCCCTGCATCAGGTCGAGTTTCTCGCCTTATGCGGCACGCAGATGCTAGTAAGTGCGCTTACGCTGCTCTTAGACTACCAGATCTTGTTTAGCAACCGAATGCAGGCAGACGCCGTGGCTACCCGGCAGATGATGGAGGATCAGCGCCGCCAGTACGAGCTTTCTGCCAGCACCATCGAGGCAATCAACGTGCGCTGCCACGACATCAAACATCAAATTAGGGCCATGTCGGCAGGCGGCGCGGCGCAGGTCGATTTCATGGCCAATCTGGACGATCTGGTAAGCATCTACGACACCGGCATCGACACATCCAACAAGGCCTTAGACGTTATTCTCACCGAGAAGAGCCTGCTGGCACGCAGCAAGAACATCCAACTCACCTGCCCTGTTGATGGCCGACTGTTGAGCTTCATGGCCGAGCAGGACATTTACTCGCTGTTTGGCAACGCCCTGGACAACGCCATCGAGGCATGCGAGAAGGTCGCCGACCCCGCGCGGCGCCTCATCGACGTGAGCACCCGCGCGGCAGGTCAGATGGTGTGCGTGCAAGTTCGCAACTGCTACGACGGACAGATCGCGGTCGAGAAGGACGGCAGCCTTGCGACAAGCAAGCGCGACGGCGGGCTGCACGGGTACGGGACCAAATCGCTGCGACTCATTGCCGAGCGGTACAACGGGTCCTGCAACTTCGAAACCTCTGACGGCATCTTTCGCGTGTCCATCCTGTTGCCGCTGGCGTAGGGCGCGTCCCCGCGACCCCCGGCTCATGCATTGAGCGATGTTTGTACAAACCTTCTCGATTTGCGCCGATGTTTGTACCTTTTGGCCCCGATTTCCTTAAATGGGCCGAAGTTTGTACAAACATCGGCGCTGTCGTTAGTGCTCCCGGCGAGACAGGCGCGCGGCTGCCAGGCAGACGGCGGCCACGGCGAGAAGGCCGGCGAAGCCGCCCCAGGTCGCGTCGCCGGTGGAGGGGGTGCCCTTCTTGGACGCGG
>CAVGOA010000039.1:0-19666 GCA_963630635.1 Paludibacteraceae bacterium | reverse complement strand
GCTAAGAGCTTCGACGGCCGTGGCAACTTCTCCATGGGCGTGACCGAGCAGCTCATCTTCCCCGAGATCGATTTCGACAAGATCGACCACACCCGCGGCATGGATATCACCATCGTGACCACCGCTCCCAACGACGAGCAGGGCAAGGCGCTTCTTACCGCCTTCCACTTCCCGTTCAAGGCGGAGTAGGCCAATATTTTGTTAGGAAGCCCCGGTTGGCCGGGGCTCCAAGATAGCTTTTGAAGGAGGATTTGTGGCTAAGACTTCGATGATCGTCAAGGCGTCGCGCGCGCCGAAGTACTCGACTCGCAAGCAGAACCGCTGCCAGCGTTGTGGGCGTCCCCACTCCGTCTATCGCAAGTTCGGCCTGTGCCGTGTGTGCTTCCGCGAGCTCGCGAGCAAGGGCGAGCTTCCTGGCGTCCGCAAGGCAAGCTGGTAGGACGTAAGGGCTCTACCGCTCAGGCGCTCTTACCACGGGTTTGAGCGAACCGGGCACGTAGTTTCATCATTATCTAAGGAGAAGAATCAATGCAGATTACCGATCCCGTTTCGGACATGCTGACGCGCATCCGCAACGCCAACTCTGCCAACAAGGCTGAGGTCTCCATGCCCTCGACCAAGGTTCTGGTTGAGATTGCGCGCGTCATCGCTGAGGAGGGTTACATCGCTGGTTACGAGGTCGAGGATACGACCCCCCAGAAGACCCTTCACATCACTCTGAAGTACGGCGAGCGTCACTCCAAGGTTATCCGTGGAATCAAGCGCATCTCCAAGCCGGGTCTTCGTATTTACACCACCGCAGACAAGCTTCCTCGCGTTCTTGGTGGCCTTGGTATCGCCATCATCTCTACCTCTAAGGGCATGATGTGCGACCGCGACGCTCGCAAGCTCGGCGTCGGCGGCGAGGTCATCGGCTACGTTTGGTAACTTCGACAGGAATGAAAGGAGACACAAATGTCTCGTATTGGTAAGAAGCCTGTCCTGGTTCCCGCTGGAGTCACTGTGACAGTCGACGGCACCACCGTCACCGCTAAGGGCCCCAAGGGCGAGCTTACTCGCACCTTCTCCGAGCTCATCTCCATCAAGGAGGAGGGCTCCGAGCTGATCGTTGAGCGTGTTGACGAGTCCACCGCTTCCAACGCTCAGCAGGGTCTCACCCGCACCCTCATCTTCAACATGGTCACCGGCGTTTCCGAGGGCTTCGAGAAGAAGCTCGAGCTCACCGGCGTTGGTTACCGTGCCGCTCTTAAGGGCAAGGACCTTGACCTTTCCCTCGGCTACTCTCACCCCGTGGTTTACCCCGCTCCCGAGAACATCACCTTCGAGGTGCCCGATAACACCCACATCACCGTTAAGGGTATCTCCAAGGAGCAGGTCGGCCAGGTTGCCGCCGAGATCCGCATGAAGCGTCCGCCCGAGCCCTACAAGGGCAAGGGTATCCACTACGAGGGCGAGCACATCCGCCGCAAGCTCGGCAAGGCCGCCAAGTAGTAGGTAGCACCTAGACCATAGCTTAAGTACCCTCACCCCGTCAGGTGGGGGCGAGTCTAAGGAGAAGGAATGAACAAGCAGCAGGCCAAGAAGGCCGGTCTCGAGCGTCGTAAGCGCCGCGTCCGCGCCAAGGTCTCCGGTACCGCCGAGCGTCCGCGTCTCAGCGTGCACCGCACCAACGCAAACATCTATGCTCAGGTCATCAACGACGTGAACGGCACCACCCTGTGCTCTGCCTCCACCATTGATCCTGAGTTCCGTGCCACCGGCAAGGTTGCCTCCAACAAGGACGCAGCTGCATTTGTTGGCGAGCTCGTGGGCAAGCGTGCTGTCGAGAAGGGCATCACCGAGGTCGTCTTCGACCGCGGCGGTCGTCTTTATCACGGCCGTGTCCAGGCTCTGGCAGACGGTGCCCGCAACGCGGGCCTGAAGTTCTAGGAGGATTCAATGGCACGTGATCGTAAGCGCCAGCAGGATACGGATCTTCAGGAGCGCGTCGTCTACATTCACCGCGTTTCTAAGACCGTCAAGGGCGGCCGTCGTATGTCCCTTCTCGCCCTCGTGGTCGTGGGCGACGGCAAGGGCAACGTGGGTCTTGGCATGGGCAAGTCCGCTGAGGTGCCTCTGGCTATCTCCAAGGCTGTCGAGGACGCCAAGAAGAACATGTTCCACGTGGACGTCACCGCTTCCGGCACCGTTCCTCACACCGTTGAGGGCCACTACGGTGCAGGCCGCGTCCTCATCAAGCCGGCTGTCGAGGGTACTGGTGTCATCGCCGGCGGCCCCGTCCGTCCGCTTTTCGAGCTCGCTGGCATCACCAACGTTCTTTCTAAGTCTCTCGGCACCGACAACGCCCTTAACATGATTAAGGCCGCCGCCGAGGGCCTGAAGGAGCTCTCCAGCCCGGAGAAGGTCGCCGAGCGTCGCGGCATCACCGTCTCCGAGATGTTCGTCGGGAAGGAGAACTAAAAATGGCTCAGTCCCTCAAGATTACTCTTGTCCGCAGCGCCGTCTGTGGCGTCAAGAAGGATCAGACCGCTACTTGCAAGGCTCTTGGTCTGCGCAAGATCGGCGATTCTGTCGAGCAGCCGGACAACCCGAGCATCCGTGGAATGATCTTCAAGGTCAAGCACCTTGTCGATGTTGTAGAGAACTAGGAGTCACTCACTATGCAGCTCAACGATCTGCGTCCCGCTGAGGGCTCGCGCAAGAACCGCAAGCGCATTGGCCGCGGCAACTCTTCTGGCCACGGCACCACCGCTGGTCGCGGTAACAAGGGCCAGCTTTCCCGCTCCGGTGGCGGCAAGGGTTCCGGGTTCGAGGGTGGCCAGCAGCCCCTGGCTATGCGCCTTCCTAAGCTCCCCGGCTTCATTAACCACAACCGCACCGAGTACACCCCGGTCAACGTCTCCCGTCTTGAGGAGCTCTTTGCCGACGGCGAGACCGTCGACGCCGAGGCTCTTCTCGCTAAGAACGTCATCAAGAGCCAGTTTGAGCTCGTGAAGGTTCTGGGCGACGGCGAGCTGACCAAGAAGCTCACCGTCAAGGTCGACAAGGTCTCCGCCTCTGCCCAGGCTAAGATTGAGGCGGCCGGTGGAAAGGTCGAGCAGGCGTGCTAAAGGGACTTGCCAACGCGTTTCGCGTTCCGGAACTGAGGAATAAGCTCCTCCTTACCGCAGGCATTCTTCTGCTGTACAGGTTTGGCGCTTATCTCCCCGTTCCGGGTGCACCGTTCCAGGACATGCTGGGCGCTTATCAGTCCGGTCTGTCCTCGAGCGGAGCTATGGCCGTGCTTAACCTCTTCTCTGGTGGCGCGCTTTCCCGCATGTCGGTTTTCAGCCTCGGAATCATGCCTTACATCACCGCGCAGATTATTCTGCAGCTGATGCAGACGGTGATTCCGTCTCTTGGCGAGCTTGCCAAGGAGGGTGAGGCCGGTCAGCGTAAGATTACGCAGTACACGCGCTACCTCACCATTGGCCTTGCTCTGCTCAACGCCGTTGGTTACCTGTTCCTCTTTAGGAGCTACGGCGTTTCCTTCCAGAACATGGGCATCCCCGAGCTTCTGGAAGACTTCATCGTTATCTTTACCATGCTTGTTGGTGCGATTATCATCATGTGGCTGGGCGAGGTCATTACCCAGCGCGGTATTGGTAACGGTATGTCGCTCATTATCTTTGCGAACATCATGAGCGGCCTGCCCACGTCTCTGATCTCTTCTGTGACCTCTGGCGGCAACATCATCTTGACCGTTGTCACCATGGTCGTCATCGTTGCGATCATCCCGCTCATCGTTTACGTTGAGCGCGGCCAGAGGCGCATTCCCATCCAGTACGCTAAGCGTGTTGTTGGCCGCAGGATGATGGGTGGCCAGTCCACCTACCTTCCCATCAAGGTGAACACCGCGGGCGTCGTGCCGATCATCTTTGCTTCTGCAATCCTGTATCTGCCGGCCCAAATCGCTGTGTTCTTCCCCAACGTTGCTTGGGTCCAGGCTTTTGCCAACGCGCTCTCGTCTGGTTGGATCAACTGGGTTCTCTCGGTTGTCCTGATCGTTGCCTTTGCGTACTTCTACTCCTCGATGGTCTTCAACCCCACCGAGACTGCAGACCAGCTGCGCAAGCAGGGCGGTTTCATCCCCGGTGTTCGTCCGGGCACGGCTACCGCCAACTACATCAAGAACGTCATCGACCACGTCACCTTGCCTGGTGCCCTGTTCATGTCTGTTCTGGCTGTGGTGCCAACGATCATCTTCTGGTTCACGGGTAACTCCCTGATCCAGGCTTTTGGAGGAACGTCGGTCCTCATCATGGTTGGCGTTGCAATGGATACGTTGTCTTCCATTGAGAGTCAGCTTAAGATGCATAACTACGACGGCTTCTTCAAGTAAGCATTTTGTAGGGGCAGACGTAATTTCTCGTCTGCCCCTTTTTTAGGAGAAAGGCACGAAGACATGAACATTGTTCTTCTCGGCGCACCCGGTGCCGGCAAGGGAACGCAGGGCCAGAAGCTCGTTGCCGAGTTTGGCTTTGCCCACATCTCTACCGGCGACCTTTTGCGCGCGGCCGTTAAGGCCGGCTCTGAGCTTGGCGTCAAGGCTAAGGGCTACATGGAGTCTGGCCAGCTCGTGCCCGACTCCCTGGTCATCGATCTGGTCAAGGAGCGCCTTGCTGCCGATGACGCCCAGAAGGGCTTCATCCTGGACGGCTTCCCCCGCAACACTGCACAGGCCGTTACCCTTGACTCTGAGCTTGCCGAGATGGGCCTCAAGCTTGACGCCGCCCTTCTCGTCGACGTCCCCGACGAGTCTGTTGTTCTGCGCCTGAGCTCTCGCCGCACCTGCAAGAGCTGCGGCTACACCGCTCCTGCCGGCACTTGCGAGTGCCCGCGCTGCAAGGGCGAGATGTACCAGCGCGACGACGATAAGCCCGAGACCATCCAGCGCCGTCTTGACACCTACCACACTCAGACCGCTCCTCTGGTTGAGTACTACAAGGGCCACTCCATCCTCAAGGAGGTCAACGGCGACCGTGCGGTTGATTTGGTCTACGCTCAGGTGAAGGATCTTCTCGGTCTATGATTCGCATCAAGTCTCCCCAAGAGATCGAGCAGATGAAGGCCGCCGGAGCAATCTCCAAGGCGGCTCTTCGTCTGTGTGGCTCTCTTATCAAGCCCGGTGTTTCGACCTACGACCTGGATCAAGCTGTCGAGAAGTTCATTCGCTCACAGCAGGCCGTGCCCACGTTCAAGGGCTACAGCGGTTTTCCTGCCAGCATTTGCGCTTCTGTTAACGAGCAGATCGTCCACGGCATTCCGTCTCCGGCGGTTGTCCTTAACGAGGGCGATATCATCTCTATCGATACCGGCGCCACCTTTGGCGGCTGGGTAGGGGATAACGCTTGGACCTTCTATGTGGGCGAGGTAAGTGAGGCTGATCGCGGCCTTTGCGAGTGCACCCGCGACTGCCTTAAGGCTGCCATCGAGCAGGCTGTTCCCGGTAATCGCTTGGGCGATATTGGTGCTGCAGTCCAGACCTTGGCCGAGGAGAACGGCTACGGCGTCGTGCGCGATTACGTTGGTCACGGCGTTGGCCACGTGATGCACGAGGATCCCGAGGTGCGAAACTACGGGCGTCCCGGGCGCGGCGTCAAGCTTCAGGCTGGCATGGTCATTGCCATCGAGCCCATGATTGCCTTGGGCACGTACGAGTGCAAGACCCTGCAAAACGGCTGGACGGTTGTCACGCGCGATGGCCAATCGGCTGCCCACTACGAGAACACCGTGGCCATTACCAATGACGGTCCGGTTATCTTGACGGCAGACGAAGAGGGTCCTTGGTGTGAGATGCAAGGCGGGCAACAGTAAGCCCCTATAGCACAAAACGCGCGGGTGTTGTTGACGTTGTGGACGTTTTTACATGCCCGTGGAAATTTTTCTGATGTTTCGGTAAGATTGATGGTCGCTGTCACGGCGTAGAGAGGGTACTAACTTGAGCAAGCAAGACGCTATCGAGCTTGAGGGCAAGGTCATCGAGCCTTTGCCCAACGCAATGTTTAATGTTGAGCTTGAGAACGGCAAGACCATTCTTTGCACCATTTCTGGCAAGATTAGGATGAACTACATCCGTATCTTGCCTGGTGACAAGGTTGTGGTGGAGATTTCTCCCTACGATCTGACCCGAGGCCGCATTACTTATCGCTATAAGTAAGGTGTCCTCCACAGCCTGGGATATAAGCGCCAGCGGCTGGGCGATGACATAGATGTATTAGAACTACCGAAAGGAATGACTAATGAAGGTACGTCCTTCGGTCAAGAAGATGTGCGACAAGTGCAAGGTCATTCGTCGCCACGGCAAGGTTTACGTCATTTGCGAGAACCCGCGCCACAAGCAGCGTCAGGGCTAAGGAAGGAGCTCCAAGTTGGCCCGTATTAACGGCGTCGACCTGCCGCGCGAGAAGCGCGTCGAGGTCGGTCTTACTTACATTTTCGGCATCGGCCAGACCAGCGCTACCAAGATTTGCGCTGAGACCGGTGTTAACCCCGACACCCGCGTCAAGGATTTGACCGAGGACGAGGTCACCAAGATTCGTGACTACATCGATGCTCACTTCACCACCGAGGGTGACCTTCGTCGTGAGGTGCGTCAGAACATCGCCCGTCTTATGGAGATCGGCTGCTACCGTGGCCTGCGTCACCGCAAGGGTCTTCCCGTCCGCGGCCAGCGCACCCACACCAACGCTCGTACCCGCAAGGGCAAGAAGCGTCAAATCGGCGGCAAGAAGAAGTAGGACAAGGGGATAACACATGGCGCAGAAAAAGAACGCTCGTAACACCCGCGTCCGTCGCTCCGAGCGTAAGAACATTGCTGTGGGTCAGGCCCACATCAAGAGCACTTTCAACAACACGATCGTCTCGATCACCGATCCTCAGGGCAACGTGATTTCTTGGCAGTCCGGCGGCACCGTGGGTTTCAAGGGCTCCCGTAAGTCCACCCCGTTCGCCGCTCAGCTTGCTGCCGAGGCCGCCGCTAAGGCTGCCATGGAGCACGGTCTGCACAAGGTCGCCGTCTTCGTCAAGGGCCCCGGCTCTGGTCGCGAGACCGCTATCCGTTCTCTCCAGGCTGCTGGCCTCGAGGTTTCGGGCATTCAGGACAAGACCCCCATCGCGCACAACGGTTGCCGTCTGAGCAAGCGTCGCCGCGTGTAGGTAGGAGGATAAACAATGGCTGTTGACAGGACTCCTGTCCTCAAGAGGTGCCGCCAGCTCGGCATCGACCCCGTTGTGATGGGTATTAACAAGACTTCCAACCGCGAGCCCAAGCGTCGTCGCAAAGAGAGCGAGTACGGCATCCAGCTCCGTGAGAAGCAGAAGGCTAAGTTCATCTACGGCGTTCTGGAGAAGCAGTTCCACGCTTACTACGACGCCGCCAAGAAGCGCGAGGGCATCACCGGTGACAACCTGATGACCATCCTCGAGAGCCGTCTTGATAACGTCGTTTTCCGTCTCGGCTTTGCCCGCACCCGCAAGGAGGCTCGCCAGACCGTCCGTCACGGTCACATCACCGTGAACGGCCGTCGCGTCGACATTCCTTCTTATATGGTTAAGGCTGGCGACGTCGTCGCCGTCGCCGAGAAGGCCAAGGATCTTCTCCCCATCAAGGAGGCCTTGATTTCTTCTGAGCACATGGCTGTTCCCGCCTGGCTTGAGGTTGACATCGAGAAGCTCAAGGGCACCGTTCTTCAGGCCCCCACTCGTGATCAGATTGACCTCGACATCGACGCACAGCTGATCGTCGAGCTTTACTCCAAGTAAGCCCGACCCTGTTTGGAGGTATCAATGTCCGAATTCATCCGACCCACTGTGTCGGTAGAGGAGATTAGCGAGAACCTCGCGCGTGTCTGCGTCGAGCCGCTCGAGCGCGGTTACGGCGACACGCTTGGTAACTCCTTGCGTCGTGTCTTGCTCTCTTCTCTTGCGGGCGCTGCCGTTGAGGCTATCCAGATCGATGGCGTCCAGCACGAGTTCACGACTGTGGAGGGCGTTTACGAGGATGTCACCGACATCGTTTTGAACGTCAAGAATCTCGTGTTTAGCTCCATGGGCACTGGCGACGAGGCTGAGGCCTCCATCTCCGTTGACGGCCCCAAGGTCGTCACCGGCGGTGACTTCTCGGTTCCCGCCGAGTTTGAGCTCGTCAACCCCGACCAGGTCATCTGCACCCTCGGCGAGGGCGCACACCTTACCATGAAGATGCGCATCGGCGTTGGCCGCGGCTATGTCTCTGGTGAGGAGAACGAGCGCGAGAGCGATCCTATCGGCATCATTCACGTCGATTCGCTCTACTCTCCCGTCCGTCGTTGCGCCAAGGTCGTCGAGGCCTGCCGCGTCGGTCGTCACACCGACTACGACCGCCTGGTTCTTGAGGTCGAGACCAACGGTTCCATCACCCCGCGTGATGCCGTGGTTGAGGCTTCCAACATCATCAACCAGCACATGAGCGCCTTCATGAGCCTGGCCGATGAGGACGAGCCCGTCGAGGATACTTCTATCTTTGCTCAGGGTATCGTCGAGGACAACGCCGAGCTTGATAAGCAGATTGAGGACCTGGACCTTTCTGTCCGTTCCTACAACTGCCTCAAGCGCGCTGGCATCCATTCTGTGCGCCAGCTCGTCGAGTTCTCCGAGAACGACCTTCTCAACATCAGAAACTTTGGCGTCAAGTCCATCGAGGAAGTCAAGGATAAGCTCGAGACCATGGGCTTGTCTCTCAAGGCTTAGACGCTATCGCGCATCGCTTAGGAGAAGTTAGAAATGCGACACAACAAGAAGAAGGGCATGAAGCTCGGCACCGACGCTTCTCACACCAAGGCAATGAAGAAGAGCCTTGTTTGCGCCCTGTTTGAGAACGACCGCATTAAGACCATCGACGTTCGCGCCAAGGCCATCCGTCGCGACGTTGACCACATCATCACCTGGGCCAAGAAGGGCGACGTTCACAGCCGCCGTCTGGCCATCGCCCACATGGGCGACAAGGAGCTCGTTCGCGAGATCTTTGAGAAGGCCGCTCAGGGCATGTGGGCCGACCGCAACGGCGGTTACACCCGCATCATGAAGCTTGGCCCCCGCAAGGGCGACGCTGCCGAGATGGTCCTGATGGAGCTCGTCACCGAGCCCGTCCAGCCCAAGGTCAAGGCCAAGAAGGCTGCCACCAAGGTTGCCAAGGTCGAGGCTGCTGCCGAGGAGACCGTTGAGGTTGCCGAGGAGGCTGCTGAGGTCGTCGAGGAGACCGCCGCTGAGGAGGCTCCCGCCGCCGAGGACGCCGAGTAACCTAAACCGCTTAGGTTCTCATATGTTTTGCCTGGGGCTCTGGCTTTTGCCGGGGCCCCATTTTGTTAAGGAGTCGAGGTTGGAAGAGCTTCTCGATAAAGAGGGCACGCAGGGTGAGATGGACGCGACGTTGGTGGTCAAGTTGGGCTACCGCGGAGAGGCCTTCTGCGGTTTTGCCGAGCAGCCCGGGCAGCGCACGGTGGCAGGGGAGCTGCGTCGCGCGCTCGAGACGTCCCTGCGCAGGCCCTGCGAGCTTGTGTGCGCCGGACGTACCGATGCCGGGGTGCACGCCATCTCTCAGTTTGTGAGCGTTCCTGTGCGGCGAGAAGAGCTTCCTGCCACGGGCCAGGGGCTCCTGCGCAGCCTCGTGGCGCTGACCCCGGACGACTTAAGCGTCAGCGAGCTGTTCCTGGCCCCTGAGGGCTTCTCGGCGCGTTTTGATGCGCAATCTAGGGCATATAGGTATCGCATCTGCGCAGGACAGGCTCGTCCCGTTATGGCCTTTGACCACAGCTGGTGGTACAAGGGCTCGCTGGACGTTGACGCCATGAACGACGCCGCGCAGCTGTTGGTGGGGGAGCATGACTTCAAGAGCTTCTGCAAGGCAATCAGCGCCGTGGACAAGCCTACCTGCCGTTTTGTCGAGAGCCTGCACGTCCACCAGATCGAGGAAGCCGGCGAGAAGCTCATTGCCATCGACATCCGCGGCAACGCGTTTCTCCACAACATGGTGCGCACGATCGCGGGCACGCTCGTAGAGGTTGGCCGTGGTCACCGCAAACCCGAGTGGGTGGCCGATGTCTTGGCGGCCTGCGACCGTAAGACCGCCGGCCCCTGCGCGCCTGCCAAAGGCCTTTGCTTTATTGATGTGGACTACGGTGCCTCGCGGCTGGAAAAGTGGGCTTAAGGTTAAATAAACCCCAGGTAAACTAGGTAAGTTAGAAGGGTGTTACTTTTGGAACTTCTGAGCGACGTGCTTGCTGACAGTGTTCTTGACACGCTGAAGCTCATTCCATTCTTGTTTGTGACCTACCTGGCCATGGAGGCCCTTGAGCACTTTGCCAGCGGCAAGGTCAAGGCGGCGGTCGAGCGTTCTGGAAAGGCCGGCCCAATTGTGGGCGCAGTTTTGGGTGCCCTGCCCCAGTGCGGCTTCTCGGCCATGGCGGCAACCCTGTTTGCCGGCGGAGTCGTGACAGCCGGTACGTTGATTGCCGTGATTCTTTCCACTTCCGACGAGATGATTCCCGTTTTTGTTGCCCACCAGGAGTCCCCGGAGCGCCTCTTTGCGGTCCTGGGTGTGAAGGTTGTTGCTGGCTTGGTTGTTGGCTTTGCTGTTGACTTGGTGCTTCGCGCTACCCACCGTGCGGATGACGCCCATGAGCACATCCACGACCTGTGCGAGCGCGCTCACTGCCACTGCGACGAGGACGAGGAGGCAGGCGAGGGCCACAACTGCGACCATGGTTGCCAGAACGGTCACGATCACGACCATGACGCCCACGCCCACTCCCACGACGACCACGCCTGCTGCGGCCACCATCACCACGGCCACGGCATTGGCGGCGTCGTCCGCTCCGCGGCTGTCCACACCATCCAGGTGACCCTTTTCATTTTTGTGATCACCTTTGTGTTTGGCCTGCTTATCGAGGGTGTTGGCGAGGACGCTATTGGCGAACTTCTCGCCAACCACCCAGTAAGGGCCACGTTCGTCGCAGCTTTGGTGGGCCTCATTCCCAACTGCGGCGCCAGCGTTGCCATCACCGAGCTCTTCCTGGACGGGACCCTGGCCACCGGCCCCATGGTCGCCGGTCTTTTGGTTTCGGGCGGCGTGGGTTTGTTGGTCTTGTGGCGAACCAACGACAATCTTAAACAAAACGCTGCTATTACCGGGTTTGTCTATGCGGTCGGCGTAGTCATCGGACTTCTCGTCAACGGCTTAGGTATTCTGTTGTAGGTAAAGCGGATGCGGGTGTTGCTGTAAACAAGACGCCGGCTGCCGCTTAAAACACTTAACGATACGGGCCGGGCAAGCTGCGGTCCATTTGGATAGAAGGGCACGACCATGTTCCACAAGCGCGAGCGTTTTGAGCGTACCGATGTTCCGCGTGAGAGCCCTTACTCCACGTTTATTGGCATCGGGGTCATTGTCGTGGTCTTCGTGGCGCTGGCCATTGTGGTAAGCACCGTCTGGGGCCGCGTCCAGACCGAGACCCGCCTGGGCGACCTCGACCTAAGCGATGTTATCGATGACCAGGCCTCCCTCTCTATCCCGGACGGCTATACCACCACCTCGGATGACCTCACGCGCGTTTTGTTCCTTACGGTCTCAGACATCTCGAAGGCCGACTCGCCGTCTACGCTTACGTCTGCCCAGATCCTGGTGGTTAACAACACCCAGGGCACGGCGACCCTGGCAAACGTCCCCACCAACGTAAAGATCGTGGTCAACGAGGTTGGTTTCTCGCTGGCCGATTACTGTGCTCAGGCCGGCGCCATGGCCTGCGTCCAGCCTCTCTCTAAGGCCGCGGGCCTCAAATTCACGCACGTCGTGGTCTCGACTGAGGACGTCATCGCAGACGTTGCGGCATTGAAGAGCGCCGATAAGTCCACCCTGGTTAAAGAGGCGACTGAGCTTCTGGGCAAGATGCGTACCGATTTCAAAGCCGACGAGATCATCACGTTTGCCACCAACCTCTCGAACATTGGTCTGGAAAACTGCACGCGCTTTGACGCTG
The DNA here is from genome assembly GCA_963630635.1 of Paludibacteraceae bacterium. Lineage (GTDB taxonomy): Bacteria > Actinomycetota > Coriobacteriia > Coriobacteriales > Atopobiaceae > Paratractidigestivibacter. The sequence continues at coordinate 7,613 of CAVGOA010000039.1, read as the reverse complement.
TGACCACTGCCGAGACCGCTACGGCCGAGGACGGCACCGTGAGCGAGACCGGTTATGTGGTTATCGACAAGGTTCAGATGGGCACGGCCGTTGGCCTGCTGGTGGCGGCATAATCTCTACAAGCTCTTTTGCCTGCTTTTTGATACGACGTTTTATCAAGGAGTTCACCCCACCACATGACGCACTTCTCGCCTCAATCCCCTGCGGTCTCGGTTCTTGTCGTCGCTCACAACGGCGAGAAGACCCTGCAGCGCGCGATTGAGAGTGCGCAGAACCAGGGCGAGAGGAACATCGAGGTCGTGGTGGTGGACGCCGGCTCGCGTGACAACACGGCCCGCATGCTGGACGTCATGAGCGAGCGCGACATTCGCGTGGTTGTGAGCCATGAGGAGGACAACGGCTATGCCACCGCGCTCAACCACGCGTTGGCCATGGCCCACGGTCGTTACGTCATGGTCATGGGGCAAGATGCCTGGGTAGAGCCCATGGCAATTGCCCACATGCTTAAGCTGGCCGACGACGAAAACCTTGAGCTGGTTTTTGGCGGCCTGTACGTCGAGCTTTCCTGCGGTCGTCGCTGTGCCGTGATCGATGCCCCTACGCAAGAGACCGTCTTCTTGACGCAGCACGACTTTAGGGCAAACGCCTGGCGCTATTTGTCCCAGGGGCAGTTGTCGCCCGCGTGCGGCAAGCTCTTCCTGCGTCGGCGCGTCCTTGACCTGGGGCTTTCTTTTGACAAGGACGCCTTCACCGATCACAACTTCACCCGCGCCTACCTGGCAGACGTCGAGCGCGTGGGCGTCTCGAAGGGTTACGCGCAGCGCATTTCTCGCCAAGTTCCCGTTATGAGCCAACTTGACCGCCAAACGTTTGAGTGCCGCGGCCTGGACTGCCTTGAGGCCGAGTACACGGCCGCCATCGAGCTGTACCGCCACTGGGGCCTTGAGGGCGACGCGGCGTCTATGGAGGCGCTGCAAAACCGCTATCTGGAGTTTCTTGCCAATGTCGTGTGGATGCTGGCGTGCGCTCCCGTTGAGAAGGACAAGGCCAAGGAGCGCCAGGCTTGCCTCGCGCAGGCGGTGACGTCCGAGCGCGCGCGGTTTGCGGCGAGCGTAGCCAACCCCAAGTCGGGCGCGGCAAAGACGATGGCCATGGTGGTCAACGCGGGCAAACCGGGTTTGGCGGGCGCTCAGGCCAAGGTGTGGAACGTGCTGCACGGCGGCCTTCCGGCCAGCTTGATGCCGGATTTCTACTTATAGGTTGTGGCTGGCGAGAAGAGCGCGGAGCGAGGCACTGCGGCCTGTCGGCGCGTGCCGTCTACCTGCCCAAACGCCGCTTGGCTAGGTCGACAGCGAATCCCAGCCCGTTGGTCTTTACGCGATAGAACCCCTCTTTTGCCAGATGAGCCGTCCAGGCAGCCTTGTTGATCTGCGGCTCGGGCAAGCCCAAGAGCTGCGCGTACAGGCGCTTGCCGTTGGGACTCACGCTGTCGTTCTCCAACACCAACGAGGCGTCCAGGCGCGCCATCGAGCGCGTCGCCAGCTCACGTGCCTGCGCGTCTGTCGGTGCCGCGCCCAGCGTGATCGAGGCATAGTTGACGCCGCGAAGGGCCAGGGCTTCCAGCACGCGGCGGTCAACGACGCCCAGCTCAAGGGCAGCATCCATCATCTCGTTCCAGCGAGTGAGGGGAACGAGGGGGCTTCTCGCCGCCAAGTGCTCGGCATCGTTGAGGTCGTGCTCTCGGTAGTTGTAGAGCGGCAGGTCGACGTAAGCGATTGCCGTGGTTGCGCACAGGGTCTGGACCATAAAGGGGTTGTCGGCCCAGCCGGCGCCGGGGACCTCGACCATGGTGATGTTGCGGGCGCGCAAAAAATCGGTACGGTAGATGGCCGCCCAGATGGCGGGGTGGTGAAGCAGCAGCTCAACGCCATCGCCTACGGCAAAGGGCTGGGCCCTGGGCTTTACGCGGCCCTTGTACGGGCACACGACGCGGCTTGAGCGGCCGTTCTCGTCAAAGACGCGCCAGTAGGCGCACTTGACCACGTCGGGCGTCTGGGAAAGCTCCGAGGCTTTTCTCAGTAACTCCTGGAACATCGTGGGCTCAAGGTAGTCGTCGGGCTCGACGATGGCCGTCCAGGCGCCGCGGGCCAGCGCCATACCGCGGTTGCACGAGGCGCCGTAGCCTTCGTTGGGCTTGTCGACCACGGTGATGCGGGGGTCGGCCGCGGCGTGGGCGTGCGCGATGGCCGAGCTGTCGTCGGGGCTGCCGTCGTTTACGCAGATGATTTCAAGGTTGGTGTGGGTTTGCGCCTCGATGCTAGAAAGGCACTGGTCAAGAGTGCTTGCCACGTTGTACATGGGGATAATTATCGAAACCATATCGTTGGCTGTGCTCATGTGCCCTCCCGGCGCGGGCGCGGCGCGGCGCCCAAGAAACCATCAAGTGTGTACCCTATAATAAGGCAGCAAAAGCTACGAGAGGATGTTCATGAAGCGGCCCGCGATCATCATAGTGACCTTCAAGAGGCAAGACCTGCTCGCCGGGCTGCTCGATTCTATCCTGGGGCTGGACGAGGCCCCGTGGCGTGTTGTGGTGGTGGACAACGAGAACTCGCCAAAGACGGCCGCGATGCTGCAGGATTTCTCTGCTCGGGTGGGGGAGCGCTGGGGCCAGGCGACTGACGACCCGGATGCCCGGGGCGGCGTTGACCGCGTGGTCTATCATCCCATGACCGAGAATACCGGCGGGGCCGGCGGCTTTTCTGCGGGCGTGCGCGTGGCCTATGACCTGGGCGCCGATTGGTTTTGGGTCATGGACGACGACGTGGCGGTCGAGCCGGATGGCCTGGCCACGATGCGCCGCTGGTCGACCGAGACCCAGGCTTTCATGGGGCGTCGCCGCGACTTTGACGGCGGGCACTTCTACTGGCAGCACCGTTTCTGGACCTCGCTGGCCATTTATAACCCGTTCTCGCGCGACAGCTGGCGCGAGGGTGAGCGCTTTAAGGCTGCCAATGCGCTGTGCTTCGAGGGTTCGTGCTTTTCTCGCCGCGTGGTGGACGAGGTGGGCCTGCCGGACCCGCGGTTTTTTATCTACCTTGATGACGCCTGCTACGGCTACGTAGTTAGTAAACACTTTGATGTGTATTACGTACCGGATTACATGCTTTCGCGCCGTCGCGAGGTGGCAAACAAAGAGATAGGCAGCGTGCGCCAGCTTAACAGTACAAGCGACATGACGCGCTACTACATCACACGAAACCGCGGCTACCTGGCCCGCTACTACAAGGTCTACGGCGACTATAACCCCGTTGGCTATGCGGTGGGCACGCTGGCCAACTTCTCTAAGGAGCTGCTGCGCATCTTGATCGTGGATCGCAGCCACCTTAAGAGCGGCTGGGCGCGCCTGTGGGCGGGTTACAAGGAGTCCAAGGTCATCCTGCGTGACCCCGAGTGGCAGCCCATGCCGCCGCTTAAATAGTAAAACGATACAACGTTGCTCCCCTTTGTTTATGGCGCAGTTCCGCATGAGCCGAAGGCCACTTAATGTGGCCTTCGTGCGAGTCAGGACTGTTTGAGCACAGAAACAAAGGGGAGCAACTGGATTGAGTTACAGCTTTATTAGAAGTTCTCGGCCGTGACCTCAAAGTAGGCCTGCGGGTGGTTGCACACGGGGCAGACCTCGGGGGCCTTGGTGCCTACGACGATGTGGCCGCAGTTACGGCACTCCCACACCTTGACCTCGCTCTTCTCAAAGACAGCGGCGGTCTCGACGTTCTTGAGCAGGGCACGGTAGCGCTCCTCGTGGTGCTTCTCGATGGCGCCCACCTGGCGGAACTTCTCGGCAAGCTCGGGGAAGCCTTCCTCCTCGGCGGTCTTGGCAAACTCGTCGTACATGTCGGTCCACTCGAAGTTCTCGCCGTCGGCCGCGGCGCCCAGGTTCTGGGCGGTGTCGCCGATGCCCTCAAGCTCGCGCAGCCACATCTTGGCGTGGTATTGCTCGTTGGCGCTGGTCTTGCGGAAGATCTCGGCGATCTGCTCGAAACCCTCCTTCTTGGCAACCGAGGCAAAGTAGACGTACTTGTTGGTGGCCTGCGACTCGCCGGCAAAGGCGGCCTGCAGGTTCTTCTCGGTCTGGGTTCCCTCGTACTTGGACATTTGTACCCCTCTCAACTGGGAAAACATGGACTGACCAGGCCTGCGGCCCCTCGCCGCAGACTGTATTTTGTTATACCCCAGGAGGGCCAAAGTTGAACACGTAATTCGATAAGGCGCCGGGGTAAAAAATCGTGTACTTCTCAGCATGTACAAAACTGGGCAATCCTTGGTGATTTTGCCGAGAAAAGCTTAGTTGTGTACATGTAGAGGCGTACATAACCCATTCGACCTGGCGAGAAGCGCCCTCTACCGATTCGTACGGAGCGCTGTTTGCCGTTGTCGTAGAGTTCTGCCCACGCGTGCCAACTGGAAGGGGGGCTCATGCCTGTGCTCATAAGTCACGACTCGGCGCTGGATTACTGGCGGGCCGTTCCTCCCCAGGTAGATACGTCGACAGAGGTCCCGGCGCCGCTCTCTGTGGCCGAGTACTCAACCGCCGCGACCGACCTGGCAGCTTTTGACCCGGCAGACTACGGCATCTCTCGAACCCCCTTGCACGTTTTGGGCGGCAAGGATGTACGGAGAAGTGCTGCCGCCAACGTCAAGCCGCATACCTGCGCGCTGGCGTCTTTGCCGGCCTCGGCGGTCCGCGCGATCGCGCCCCAGGTTTACGTAAGCAGCCCCGAGTTCACGTTTGCCCAGATGGCGTGGGGTCTTGGAGAGGTGGGCGCGGCGCTTGTGGGGTTTGAGTTGTGCGGCGATTACTCGCACTTCTCAGCGCCTATCTCGGGGTTTTATGATCGGTCGGCGATTACAAGTACAGAGCAGATCGCTCAAACGTTGGCTCAGCTAAAGGGTCTTTATGGATTGTCCTCGGCGCAGCGTGCGTTGAGGCTTGTTATTGATAGCGCGCGCTCTCCCATGGAGACGGTCCTGGCATGCATGTTGTCGTTCCCGGTTCGTCTCGGCGGGTTCTCGTTTGAGGCACCGCAGCTCAATTATGAGGTGGCACTCGACGAGACCGCGTCGCGGCTTGCCGGTCTTTACCGGTGCCTTATTGATGTTGCGTGGCCCAAACAGCGCGTGGGGCTTGAGTACAACGGCGCGGCCTTTCACCAGGACGCCGAGAAGGACCGTCGTCGTGCCGAGGCCCTGCGGAGTATGGGATGGTCGATTTTTACCGTTGACGCGGGCAACATCACGTCGTATCGCGGACTTACCAAAGTCGTTGGCCTTCTCGAGGGAACGGTGCCGCATCACGCCGACGGCCGGGCCCCGGTTTCGGCCGCAAAGGTTCTTCTCGACAGGTTATTGGGCATGACTCGGTTTGGATGGGGGATGAACTCGGTCCTGTTTGGCGTCCCCGTGCCCGCCGGAGCCGTCCAAGTTCATCTCTAGCCACATCATGTACATCCTGGCATGTACATAACAAGCCAATTAGCCCCACAAACGGAGAAAAACGCCGGGTCCTGTACGTCCCAAGATGTACAAGACCCACCGTCGATGGCTACTTAGCCCGCAAGTACTTAACCAGCGCGCAAATTCCCAAGACAAGGAAGACGAACTTCAAAGCCTCGTACAGACCAGATGAAATCGTGATGGCAGCGACATAGAGATCCATGGTGCCTCTCCTTTACGTGGATCCGATGATGTGCAGGCCGGTGGCGTCGTACACGGGGGTGGGGGCGGTGCTGTCAAAAATCACCTCCTCGGCGTTTGCGTATCCCTGCTTGCCGTTTGAGGCAGTGACCTCGATCAAGTCTGGGCAGTAGCCGAGGATGGATTTGCCGGTCACGCCATCGGGAATTTGAGCATCGTCGTAATTTCCGTACGACTTTCCAGCCACATTTACCGAGAAGGACACGCCGTTGATAGCGCGCGTGTGAGTGAGGTGCCAGCCTCCAAATAGCAATGCGCCGCAGGTAAGAGCCAGTGCGGCCGCACAAAGGATTCTTCTCGCCATGTCATGGCTGCCCTTGGGTGAATCCTCTGGCTGCGTCACCAATTGGGCAAGCTCGTCCCGCGAATGAACGCCGAGAGTTGCATAAATTCTTGAACGGTTTGAGTTGACTGTTCCCTCGGCGATGTTGAGCTTTGCGGCAATCTCTCGTGTTGACAGGCCGACAAGAATGCACGCGGCTACATTTACCTGGGACTCGTTTAGACCTAAGGCGGTCAGACGGGTGTGTGGCTGGGGTTGCGGGGCCTCGGCGCGCCGAGATTCCCCAAACCGGTCAACTAGCTCGCGGGAATTTCGTACGCCTAACTTGCGATAGGCGCGCGCCCGGTAGTTGCCAACAGAAGAAGGGGAGATGCCCATCTTGCGAGCCGCTTCCTCGGCGGTCAGGCCGGCAAGGGCAGATGCAGCGGAATCGGCCTCGCGCGGCGTTAGACCAGCCTGTTCGAAGGCCAGCAAAGCGCTGGGATCGATTGCAAACTCTGTGCGTAAGCCTGTCATATGCCACCTCCGGCGTGCCTGCCTTCAATATAGGCCACGACGCGCCGCTATTGTAGAAAAAGGCATATGAACGTGGGTTTCTACGGCTGATAAGGCCATAAAAACCGGGTCGCGCGCCTAAAAAAGCGCACGACCCGGTGTGACAAACCAGGATAAAAATCAAACGGCGAGAAGCCCTACTCGGCGTCGCCCACCAGGCTCGCGGTGATGCTTGCGGCGGCTTTCTTGCCGGCGCCCATGGCCAGGATGACCGTAGCGGCACCGGTCACGATGTCGCCGCCGGCCCAGATGCGCGGGTCGGTCGTCTGGCCGGTCTCCTCGTCGGCCACGATGTAGCCCCACTTGTTGAGCTCCATCTGGCCGCCGATCTTGGCGGCAAACGGGTTGGCGTTGGTGCCAATGGCAGAAATCGCCACGTCGCAGGGAATCTCTTCGATGGCGCCCTCGATGGGCACGGGACGGCGACGGCCAGAGTCGTCTGGCTCGCCAAGCTCCATCTTTTGCACGCGCACGGCGCACACGGTGCCGTCCTCGCCAGCCACAAACTCCAGCGGCGCGACCAGCGGCATGACCTCGACGCCCTCGGCCTTGGCGTGGTGCAGCTCGGCGCGACGGGCGGGCATCTCTTCCTCGGTGCGGCGGTACGCGATGATCGCGTGCTCGGCGCCCAGGCGCTTGGCGGTGCGCACGGCGTCCATAGCCACGTTGCCGCCGCCAAAGACCACGACGTTCTTGCCGTGCTTGGTGGGAGTGTCGTACTCGGGGAAGTTGTTGGCCTTCATGAGGTTCACGCGGGTGAGGTACTCGTTGGCAAAGAACACGTTGGGGAGGTTCTCGCCGGGCACGTTGAGGAACTTGGGCAGGCCGGCGCCGGTGGCCACGTAAATGGCATCGAAGCCCTCCTCAAACAGCTCCTCGGCGTTGGTGATGTTGCCAACTACAGCGTTGTACTCAAACTTGACGCCCATCGCCTCAAGGCCATCGATCTCGCGCTTGACAACGGCCTTGGGCAGACGGAACTCGGGGATGCCGTAGACCAGCACGCCGCCGCCGGTGA